>PACT01000029.1 GCA_002700285.1 Crocinitomicaceae bacterium
TCACAAGACGCTAAACAACTCTCTCAGGTCTTAAACAAGATTATTGACGGATATAAAGCGTAGCCCGTAGGGGGTTCGAATCTGACAACAAGGTTTTTTGAAATCATAGAGTAGCAGGGGGCTATTTCATAATGCCTGGACGGCGGAATTTAGCTAAGTGATTTAAGATGCGCTATCGCTACGGCATACCCGCTTAAACCCAATCCGGAAATAACGGCCTTACATGCGCCCCCTACGATTGAGATGTTTCGGAATTCTTCCCTGGCGTGTATGTTGGAGATATGTACTTCTATCACGGGTGCGGAAATCGAGGATACCGCATCGCGAATTGCGACAGAGGTATGCGCATAACCACCAGGATTGAAAACGATGCCATTAAATCTTGAGCCGAAATCTTGAATGGCATCAATGAGGGCCCCTTCATCGTTTGATTGAACATCCGCAATCTCAATGTCAGGGAAGCGCATTCGGAGATCAGACACCAAGTCGTCGAGGGTAGAATCCCCATAAACCTCCGGTTCTCGGGTACCGAGTAGATTCAGATTGGGTCCGTTAAGTAGAAGAATTTGGAAGCGTGACATTGAAAGGGACTATTGACTTTTTAATGAAACAAATGCATGAACTGGCAAGTGGTCGGAAATATAAAACCCATGCTTGATATATTCATCTGCACACACCCATGATACTTCTGCACCGTCAACCAGGATATAATCTATCCTGGGACCAGCAAAGCCCACGGGGTCGAATCCGGTATACGTGCCGAAGCTTTTTCTGCATCTCGTTTTTGCAACATCGTAAGAATCTTTCAGATTCGTGGAGAGTAAAAACGAGATTTCTTCGGATTGAGGTTCCGCGTTAAAATCTCCGAGTACGATGACAACATCTGCCCCACCCTTCATGGCCCAACTTCGGATTAAAGCTGCTGACGCTTGTCGCGCTTCCTCCCCCACGTGAGACCAATGTGAATTTATCACACGAATGATTTGACCTGATTCTTTGTGATGAAGAGAAACAATTGATGCGATGCGAGGCATGGCCGCATCCCAACCTATTGAAGCCGTATCCGACCACGATTCAGAGAGCCATCTGGTTTCTGTATGCAAAAGATCAAAATGCTTCGTCTGCCACATAATAGGACACGCCTCTCCTTCCCCATTTCCGAAACGCGTTTCAGAATAAACGCTCATCCAAGGCATTTTTGATTTAAGGTCTTCGAGCTGATTGGGCAAAGCCTCCTGAAGCCCTACAATATCAAAGAATGCAATGGCTTTTGTGACCTCTTCTTTCCGTGTGTCCCAAAGCAATGGATCAGCGGGGTTGTCATACCTAATATTAAACGTCATGAGTGAAACCTCAAGAGTTGTTTGGGCGGACAGCACAGCAGAAAACATCGAAAAGAACACGAGGCAAAGAGAGAAAAGTGTAGTTCTTGTGATCATCTTACAAATGTACCTGCAATTTAGGTGTACAGAGGTGCAAAACGGGCTTTACCTTTGCCACGATATGGGAAAACAAAAAATGTATCGAAAAGGTGAAGTTATACAAGTCACAATCACTGATTCAGCTTTCGGAGGAAAGGGAATAGCGAAAATTAAAACTGAGCGCGGAGATTTCACAGTTTTTGTACAAAACACGTTCCCAGGACAACACGTTAGTGCTCAGGTCATTAAATGTAAAAACAGATATGCAGAATGCCGTTTAAAAGACATTATAACACCTTCACTTGATGAGATTCAGACGCCATACCAGACAATACCAGGGGCACCATACGCCTCATTTCCAATAGAAATTCAGCACAAATACAAGGAGGAAACCGCGATAAATTTATTTGAAAGAATCGGGGGGATATCAAATGCAAAAGAGATTTATCAAGGGATAGTAAGCTCACCAAGCGTGTGGCATTACAGAAACAAAATGGAATATAGCTTTTCCGAAATTCGTCACGATTTGGATAGCGGAGAGAAAATGGACGATTTCGGTTTGGGATTTAAGCACCGTGGGACGTGGTGGGCTGTTGAAAATTTAGATCGAGATTCCGGATTGTTTGACAAACAAATTGAGGATGACATTTATAAAGTCCGTGAGTGGTGTGAAAAAACGGGGCTTCCAGCTTGGCACCCCCCACAAAGAAAGGGTTTCTTTCGGTTTTTTGTGATCAGACGCAGTGAAGCAAGCAATGAGATTCTCATCAATTTGGTGACGACTTCTGGAGGAGAAGGAAAATTTATTGCGTCGGAATTCACGGAATTTATTCTGGGCCTTTGGGGAGATCGAGTGGCAGGAATTCTGCACACCATCAACGATGACATCGGAGAAAGGGTGGAAGCCAGAGAAGGTAGCAGCGCATTGATCTTCGGACAAGACCGCATTACGGAGGTTCTACATGGACTTCAATTTGACATCAGTTTAAGTAGCTTTTTTCAAACAAACCCACTTAGCGCGGAGAGACTCTACAGTGAAGTAATCTCCATGGCCATAGAAAAAGGGATGGGAGGAAAAGACGATGTGGTCCTTGATTTGTTTTGTGGAACAGGCACCATTTCACAATTGCTCGCACAACACCATGATGGCCAAATCATCGGCGTAGATATCGTCGAAACTGCCATTGAAGATGCGCGGATATCTGCTGAACGCAATGGCTCCAAAAACACCACCTTCTTTGCAGCCGATGTGGGTAAATTCCTACTGGAATATCCGGAATACAAAGGGTGCATAAGAACACTGGTGATGGATCCACCGCGAGCGGGAATTTCTCCAAAAACACTCAGGAAGGTCATCAGACTGCAAGCCGACAGAATGGTTTACGTCTCATGCAATCCCGCGACACAAGCCCGAGATATGGCTACCTTGGCAGAAAACGGATATAAACTTGTTCAATTTAAGCTTGTCGATCAATTCCCCCATACGGCTCACGTAGAATCTGTGGCATTGTTTGAACGCATCCCGGGATTTATCCCCATCATTGATATGAAATAAAGAGATTATGAAGAATAACAAGATTCTTGATTCAGACCAAATAGAACGAAAGTTCCAACGTATGGCCAGACAACTGCTCGAAGCTCACCACTCAGAGTCAGAGATTATATTGATGGGAGTCGAAGGCCAAGGTCAAGAAGTGGCGATACGACTTCACTCCATTCTTTCCAAAATCGGGGATCTGGAAATCCACATTAAAAACATCAAGCTCGACAAAGAAAATCCACTTTCTAAAGAAATTGTCTGCAATGCTTCTGAAGCGGACATTCAATCAAAAGTTGTGGTCATCGTGGACGATGTTTTAAATTCTGGAAAAACATTAATTTATGCTGTAAAACACATTCTAGACTCAGGTCCAAAAGGCGTGTATACAACTGTACTAGTGGATAGAATACATCGGTCGTTCCCAGTAAGAGCTGACTATTGCGGGCTCTCCCTCTCAACGCACCTGAATGAACATATCTCCGTCAAATTGAGTAAAGTGAAAGCGAAATCTGATGCTGTTTTTCTCGAACTTTAACCTCAGAAAGGAAATCTAGAGCGCTTCTCGCAAACGCCATCCGATAGAACTCAATCTGTTTGCCAGTTCTTCATCCGTGTATTCTATCTCGTCCCACTTGACATCTGCAGTGCCATAACAACTGGCCCTTACCAGGAGGTGACGTCCGATCACACGTTCTAGATCTTCAGGCTTCACGTTTGCGAGAAGCGGTCGCGTCGCAAGGTTGTTTTTCAATCGATTTGCAAGTTCCGGCACTGGCACTGAAAGATGAACGACTACACCGTGTCTTCTCATCCAAGCCATCGCGCCATCCGCACAAGGCGTTCCTCCACCTGTAGCGATGACTGATTCAGGTTCTTCAACAATTGTTCTTAAGAGTTCTGATTCTTCAATGCGAAAGGCCTCTATGCCAAACTCAGCGACATACTCACTTATTGAACACCCCAAATTGTCCTCTATGCGCGAATCCATATCTATAAATGGTCTGGACATCTGCTCTGAGAGACGTTTGCCAAGTGTAGATTTCCCACTGCCCATAAATCCTACCAAAATCAAATGCATCAATCAAATATGTTTATACAATTCACACAAGTGTACTACAGATTATTCAGAACAAAAACAAGTTGGATCATTTAACATTAACGTTTAGCATTTGAAAACCTTCTAAAGTTCCTGTGATTTTATCACCTGATTTGACGGGCCCTACCCCAGATGGAGTCCCTGTAAATATCAGATCCCCTGTTTTAAGTGTCATAAACTGGGAGACATACGATATAAGATCATCGACTTTGAAAATCATATCCGAGGTTGAGCCCATTTGCACTTTCGTTCCGTTGATGCTCAAATCAAAATCTAGGTTCTGAATACTTTTACCCAAACGATCCAATGACATAAATTGTTCTGAGACAACCGCAGAACCATCAAACGATTTGGCTTTTTCCCAAGGATGCCCCGCCGCTTTAAGTTTGCGTTGAACATCTCGCGCAGTGAAGTCAATCCCGAGACCTACCTCAGCATAATAGCGAGACGCATATTTAGTTTGAATTGCCTTGCCCAGTTTAAGAATCTTTACAACCAACTCCACTTCGTAATGAACCTCATCCGTCCAATCGGGAATATAGAAAGCATGGCGTTTGTGCAAAACGGAACTGTCTGGCTTGAGGAAAAACATAGGTTCAGAGGGAACAGCGTTGCCTAGCTCTTTGGCGTGGTCGAGGTAATTACGTCCTATACAAATTATCTTCATGGTGCTACAAAGAACGTCACGATTACCCTTCTATCCTTCGCCCCTCGTGTTTCTGCTCTTTCTTCTCCGAAAAAATTCATGACAACCCGCTCTGAATTCACACCACTGTCTAAGATATAGTTTCTCACGGTCGTTGCCCGAGCTCTAGAAAGGTTAAGGTTTAACACCCGGTCTCCAGACATATCAGCATGTCCCGTACACATCAGACGCAACTGGGGATATCTCACCATAAGACCTACCAATTCATTAATCTGAAGTTGGGCATTTAAGGTCAGATTCGAACTGCCCGTATAAAATCTAACATCAAAGTTGTCGGGAATGTTTAAAGCCTTAAGCGCAGGATCTGACGAGGGTGAAGATCGGTCACCATTGTTTAGTCCATTTCTTGCGATATCAATGGTATTTACAGGAACATTTGAAGTTGATTGATTTTGCTCCACAACTTCGAGTCGACGGTTATGGTCCTCCAGCAAAACGATGATTCTCTGCATAAGATCTGATTCTGTGGAGGTTGGCGAAGTGGTGGGAGGCAAACTACTGTTGTCATCATCCTCAATAAGATTCATGGTTTCTATAGAAAAATCGACTTCGAGAGGATTCAAAGGGGCATTGGGATCAAAATTTTGCCAATCTTCTAGAGACTGAGTGGGAACCGGCTCAAAGGTTTGGCCTACGAGTGCGAGAAGCCCTTTGTTGACATACCAACCCAGTTCCAAACCCGCTTGAAGGACCACTTCCTGCAAACGTGACTGTATAAGGAAATAAAACCTGTCTTCATAAGGAATATTGGAAGCACCGCGCATTCTTGCAACATCACGCTCATCCAATTCATTCACATCATTAAGTAAGGCATGAATTTCATCTGAGAATCCCTCAAAGGGGACTTTTTCTTTGAACTTTCTTAACACCATTAAATCCTTCACAAGCCGCTCCATATCCTTCTTAATCGTTCTTAGATTTGAATGCCAATTCACTTCTCCATCTTGAATATGAACAGCGCCATTAAGGTACATTTCTAAGGCTTCAACCATGACTGATCTTAGCTGCTCCACTTCAGGATCCGGTGCTGAACTCCAATAATTCACGATTAATGTTCCTTCCTTTGAGCCTACAAGTCGTGAGTCATTTGATTGCGAATGTGCGTTAAACGACGCAAAGACTAGCCCTAACAGCAAAAAGTATGCGTAAATCAGGTGGTTACGAGTTTGGTTAGAGATCAAACTTAACATAACTCTAAGTTCGGGAATATTATGTAAAAAAACGAACCTTATTAAATCGGCAATATTCTACTTTCCCTGACCGCGCAATACTGTACGTACAGTATAGACCAAAATCTTAAAATCCAAGGCGAGAGACATGTTCTCAATGTACATGATATCGTAGCGAAGACGCTGAAGCATTTGGGATACATTTTCAGCATACCCAAACTTGACTTGGCCCCATGAAGTAATCCCTGGCCTCACCTTTTGGAGATGGGCGAAATGAGGTGCTTTTTCTTTGATTTTATCAATAAAATACTGACGTTCAGGACGTGGACCCACAAGCGACATCTCCCCTTTTAAAACATTCAGAAATTGAGGCAATTCATCAAAACGCATCTTACGCATCCACTTCCCTGCTGAAGTGATACGAGGGTCAGAACCGGAGCTCAACTGGGGAGTCCCAGATTCAGCGTTCACGACCATGGTGCGGAATTTAATTATTTTGAAGGGGACACCAAACCTGCCAATACGCTCTTGAAGATAAAAGACTGGACCTGATGAGGACGTCTTGACAAAAATGGACAACAATATGAACAAAGGAGAGATCAGCACCAATGCGATGCATGCAGAAACGATATCAATGATCCGCTTCAGAACCATTTGCCAATGTGACATCACGAATCTGTCGACATGAATGAGTGGTGTTCCGTATACAGCACCTGAATGCACATTGCCGCTGAGAATATCGTAAAGACCAGGAACAACTTTCACTGAGAGGTTGCGACCTTCAAGAATGGTAAGTAATTTAACCGTCTTTTCTCTGTCAGAGGGCTCAACAGCCACAATGACATCCTCAATGTGATACTTGTCTATGACCAAATTAATGTCATTTACACCCCCGAGACGTTTTAGCTTGCTTGTCATCGCAGGCGCTTCTTGATTCACCTGAATAAAACCCAAAAGGTTAAAACCAGAAGATAAGTATTCATTTTGAAGATCATTTGTTAATTGTAGGGCTGTTTCTGCACCCCCTAAAACAAGCGTTCTAAATGCCCAATCACCCTTTCTAATCATTCGTAACGTCCGCGACACAATGACCCACCTCCCCATAGTGGTGAGGATCAAATGACTTAACACCAACACCCCAAACGTATAGTAATACTGCTGGTAACTGTTGACAAAATCATCTAACAACAACACAAAAAACAACACAATTGACCCCAATCCTGTTGCAATTAAAGTTTGGGTTAACTCAAGGGCTTTGTGCCTTCTACGGGGCGCATGATACATTCCCAGCACAGCATATAATCCCACCCAAAAAACAGGCACCAGTATGATTCCGTAGGTGTAATTCGTATCGAATTCCCATGAGTCAAAATCCCAGGACCAAACCTTTTCTACCTCAATTTTGCGATGGATGAACAAAGTCGCCCATGCGATTGCAGCGGAAATAATATCCGAGAGTACATAATGCCAAGGCAATATTCTATCTACGTGCCTCCCCGACCTCATTTGTAATACACCAATTTAAAATTATCAACCACAACATACCCCGACGTTTCTCCGATATCCAAGATGGCATCTAACGTCAATTCATACCCAAATGCCGAAGGGGTGGAAAAGACAAATGGCCCCAAATCCAAGTACATTTTCTTCCATTCTTCCCCAGTGGGATTAAGCACAATAATCGGTGTTCTCTGAGGATCCCCCCCTCCGATCGCTTCAAGACCTACGGCAAATGTGTTGTCACAACGATAATTAAACTCCAAATAGATCGGACCCGATTGGGGAAGGTTATAAAGTTGTTCCTGAGTGGTTGATGTAACCTGACTCTGTTCTGGGGAGAGCAAGATCAATCCACTTCCGTTTCCTTCATACACAAGGTCTGGGTCTAAAGTTCTCACCACTTCTGCTGTACTTGTATTGTTCGCTTCAAATCTATTTGCACTTTCAAAATCCTCTGCCAATATAATTTGTGCACTTTCTATATAATTTGAATTAAATTCAACTGTCTTCGTCCCACCAGGAATATTCTCTACTTCCAATTCCATCGCCTTATAAAATGGATAGGGCTTGCGCGTCGCAGAGATCCCATTGACTCTTATTCCTGCTTGAATTACGAGATTTGACACATCAACATTTGGATCCGTGATATAGGGGATACTCGCAGGAAGGGGGAACACGCCTAAGACGTCCGTTTCAGTGTACACCCAAACTTCATTGATGTTATTTGAAGACGTTCCCTGATCCGCAGTTGTGACCAAATCAAAGGACGAAATGATGACTTCATATGGATCACCTGGCTTGTCAGACCAAAGACCACATCCTGCAAACATCGCTGTCAGTGCAAATGAAAATAGAATTTTATAGTTGAAATTCACTTGGGTCGGTTTCTTTTGACAAATGTACAGACCTAGACACGGAGTCAATCATGGACAACGAACGCACTTTATCGCACCAGGCATAATAAGTATCCTTCCCACCGGAATTACATCTCCACAGCCAATACAACGACCAAACTTATCATCATTTAGTCTCGCAAGGGCCGATTCTAAGCCTTTACGCTGAACCTCTAACTGCCTTAATGCTGCCTCATTTATACTGCGATTATTAATGGCGTCCATGCGGCTAACCCTACCTATTGCTACTGATGGCGGGATGGGCTTGGTTAATTCTCTGTACTCTAAAATACGTTCATCAATGTTGATAATCTTGCGATTAATGCGATTGAGGATATCTATCTTCTCTTTGTCGGTCAACATGAGCACAAGATGGCTAATTTTGCACTTATTACAACCCAATTAACTAAACAATTTCAGAGAATATGAAGTTTTTTATCGATACAGCTAACCTAGAACAAATCCGTGAAGCTTCGGAATTTGGTGTTCTTGACGGAGTCACCACCAACCCGTCTCTCATGGCGAAAGAAGGAATCTCTGGAAAAGAGAATGTCATTGCTCATTATAAAGCAATTTGTGACATTGTAGATGGGGATGTTTCTGCTGAAGTCATTGCAACGGATTATGAAGGCATGATTAAAGAAGGCGAAGCATTGGCTGCGCTTCACGAAAACATTGTCGTAAAAATCCCAATGATCAAGGACGGAATTCGTGCCATTTCATATTTCACCGACAAAGGAATTAGAACAAACTGTACGCTTGTATTCTCAGCCGGACAAGCTTTGCTTGCAGCGAAAGCTGGCGCAACATATGTGAGCCCTTTTATAGGAAGACTAGACGATATAAGCACTGATGGACTGGATTTAATTGAATCCATCCGAGAGATTTACGACAATTACGAATTTTCAACGCAAATCCTAGCCGCTAGCGTACGCCACACAATGCATATCATCAATTGTGCACAGATTGGCGCTGACGTCATGACAGGACCACTTAGTGCCATACTAGGACTGCTGAAGCACCCATTAACCGATGCAGGTCTCGCACAGTTTTTAGCTGACCATGCAAAAGCGAATGGTTAAAACGAACGGATTCGTTTTAAATTATTCAGCCTCATTTTGATCATCAACATTCATCCCGACAACCCCGACCCGAGAGGCATACGGGAAGCTGTTAAAATACTGAATCGAGATGGGGTCATTGTCATTCCTACAGATACCGTTTACAGTTTTGCCAGTGTTCTTGGAAACAGCAAGGGGTTTGACCGGATCGCCCGCATCAAGGGCCTTCGTCCCAACAAGGCTCACTTTTCTTTGCTGTGCTCAGACTTAAGTGATTTGGCGCAATACACACGGCCCTTGCCGAATGAGGTTTTCAAGTTGATGAAGAGAGCACTACCTGGTCCGTTTACTTTTATTTTAGAGTCTGGAGGGAATGTCCCAAAGCTATTCCGAAGTTCGAAAAAAACCATAGGGATACGGGTTCCAGACAACAATATCGCCCGTGCAATCATGCTCGAAATAGGCAAACCACTTATTGTGTCATCTGTTCACGATGAGGACCAGGTTCTGGAATATACGACAGACCCCGAGCTCATCGAAGAACGTCAAGGTCACGCTGTGGATGCCGTAATCAATGGAGGGTATGGAGAATTGTACGCATCTACAATTATAGATTGCACATCCGGCATACCCGAAATAATAAGAGAAGGTCGAGGTGATGTAAGTGGATTGATCTAGTCTCTGGCTTTCGCTTCTAACATTGGAACAAATGCGGCTACGCCGTGATCTTTCTTATTAAACTCTGACTCTCCAACCCTGTCAATTGTAAGCATGCGTTGTGTTTCACCCTCCCCAACAGGAATGACCAACCTTCCACCTATCGCAAGCTGACTTAAAAGTGCCTTGGGAACAAAGGGAGCCCCACAGGTGACAATAATCCCATCGTACGGTGCAAACACTTCCTTCCCTTTATAGCCATCTCCATAATAGAGTGTAGGCGCATAGCCCATTCTCTTCAACAAAGGTCCAGAGAGGTCATGAAGATCTTTCTGCCTTTCTATTGAATATACTTTCATTCCAAGCTCACAAAGCACAGCACATTGATATCCTGAACCTGTGCCTATTTCGAGGACTTTGTCACCCGATTTACACTGAAGCAGTTCCGTTTGCTGGGCGACGGTTTGTGGCTGAGATATGGTTTGGCCTGAAGCAATCGGAAATGCCTTATTTGTGTACGCAAATTGCTCGAAAGAGGAATCTAAAAAAAAATGGCGGGGTACATTTCCAATGGCAGATAAGATGTCCTCATTGCAAATATCCAAAGCTCTGAGTTGTTCCACCAACTTCTTTCGAAGCCCTTTGTGCCTGTAATTATCCTCTGATTTCACAACAGAAAGATAATGCACTGATATTTTAAATTGTGAATAGTTTGTGGGAATTCTCAATAATCAATTTGTTGAAAAGCCCCCTAATTTTATCACATGAAAAAGCATTGGTTTAATTGTAAGGTAAGTTATATGAAACCCGACTCTGAGGGGACGGAAACTAAGAAAACGGAGCAATTTGTGCTTGATGCATACACCTACACCGAGGCGGAGACACGCATGGTTGAGGTTCTTGAAAGTGAGGGCATTAGACCCTTTGAAATCACCCAAATCACAAAGACCACACTGATCGAAGTGATTCGGTTTGCAGAATGTGACAAGTGGTTCCGTGTTAAAATATCCCTCTCGACTGTCGATGAATCGAAGGGTGTTGAGAAGGAAGCAAATCAATACATCCTTGTCTCTGCGACAGATGTTCGAGATGCCTACGACAAAGCCTCTGGACATATGAATGCCGTGAAAGTGGGATACATCATTCCTTCTGTTGTATACCAAAAAATCTCTGAAGTCTTCCCGTTAGAAGAATGGACGCCCGCTACAACATCAATGATCCGCGAGGACTCAAGTCCGCAAGAAGTCGTCGACGTGCACACTGGCGAAATTATCGCCTAGCGAAAAACAACGCAGGAAAAAATTAACGAAAGAGGTTGATCGTACCTGTGAATGGAACCATCCCATCACAAGAGAATTCCGTGATGACGCCATTCTGGTCTGTGATGAGCTCATCCCCTTCATTACACGGAATTTCAAGTACGTAATAGTACACGCCGACTTCTGCGCCATCTATCCCCGGATCCCATCCTCCTGAATTTCCGAAGTCTATGCTTGTGTACACAAGCGTTCCCCATCTGTTATAGATGTAACAAGCCACCCCATCAAACGCCTCAAGCCCATCTACTCTCCATGTATTGTTCCCACCATTATTAAGGTTATCTGGCGTAAAAACATTAGGGATTGTGATTTCACAGGTCTCGATCTCGATGGCAGCTTCACTTGTGCAAGTCAATCCCGACGTCGCATAGCTCACAGTCACTGTAAATATCTCTGTATTCTCTAGCAAATCGATGGTAGGGCTTTGAATGGAAGCATCATCCAAGAAGCTTGGTGGGGTCCAATCAAAATCACAATCATCGGCATCGACATCGCCGACGTTTGCCATTAACGTGACTGGTGAACCACAAAATTGTGTTTGGTTGGCAGTCACTGTTGGAATTGTCCCGACAACCGTTACATCTAAATTTCTTTCATAATAACATCCAAAATCATTCTGTGCCCTGTATGTGTATGACTCAACACCGATAAGGTCCGGAGAAATAGCAACCACATTACAATCATCTCCGTCATCAACAATTGACGGTCCTTCCCAATACGTAGAATCACATTCAGGCCCAAAAGTGGGTGTGAACGATATTGCTTCTGGGTAAAGTTCAGGCGCAAATTCAATCGACCAATCGAAAATAAAGCCATTATCTTGCGCAAAGAGATCACATACTTCTATTTCCCAAGTGCCATTCAGTGGACATCCGTTTAAGTTTGTAAAAGGCTGAATTGATTCATAAGTACCAGATGGAAGTGTTGCACCGCCAGCGTTATCTACCCAAGTGCCATTGGTCGCTCCTGGCTCCCAGTAGTAATCCCAACCCGTCCCAGGATTTAAATCGGCGTCGTTGTCAATGGGGACACCAAGAAACGTACCAAACCCCCCTTGTTGATGCACAAGAAGACTTTGATTATTAGGACAAATAAAAGTGATGGTTATATCCCCCATATAGCTGTGCTCAAAATTGATGAATGTATTAATAATATCGACGTTAGCATCATTTACAACTGCCCCTGGGTAGAAGTTAGTAAAAGTAAGCTGGCTTGAAAAACAACCAGACTGATCATCTGGAATGAATAGTCCACCTCCCAAATCCACGGATGGCTCAGCATTGTACAACACACCCACAACAGCACCTGTCAAATCGATTTCATCACCCACGCACATCGTTACATCTGAAGATGTGCCAGAAAAGTCTGGATTGGTGGAAACCAAGATTTGATAATCTAGAAGGTTGTTGTTTTGGCAATCATTGTCGTCCGTAAGCTCAAGATTCATCGTATACAAACCTGGTTCCGAATAGGAATGTGACACAATTGGACCTGACTCAGAATCTATCGTCCCATCCCCCAAATCCCATACCCAACTGACAAGCTCCTGACCATCAGCAACAGTTGATGATGTCGCTTCAAGATAAACGGGTTCATTCAAACACGCATAATGAGGCTGAAGTTCTGTGGGGTTGACAATGGCAAAAGGACGGTCACAGGGAAAACCGCAAGAAGCATACGCTCCAAAATTACCAGCACTTCCTGGCCCTGACGTAAATTCTACGGTGATACAACCAGTGACATTGTCCACGCCTGAGAAAACATCTTGCCCTTGAAGCTCATCTCCTGAATATGTTCCGATAAGTGGGGCTGTGTTGTCATCCCCATCATACAATGTGATTGATGACGCCGCGTCTAAGTCGAAAACAACCCAATAAAAATTGAGGATGGTTTCTGGAGCTTCTGGACACCACGTCATGGTTTGATTTTCATTGGCTCCATAATCTGCAGCGCTCAAACCTGAATCAACAATTGCTCCTTCGCATGAAGTATACGAATCAGAAGATGCTATACTGATTTCTTGCGCGGTGATTTGAACAAAAGCAGTACTTGCTAAAAGTGAAAGGACAAATAAAAATTTTCTCATGATTATTTATTCTTTGTTGTAACGTGATAATTAATCAGGAAGCGTTCGTAAACTTTATTGAAAGTATCCTCAGATGAGACCACGACATAGCTTCCATCTTCTAAAGAGAAAAATTGCGCCTCAGGCTGAGATGTGATTTCCGCCAATAAAAGGCGTTCAGCAATTCCATCACCAGTATTGGGAAGTTCTTGGGAGATTTGACTCGATTTTAACACCGGACTCTGATGCCAGCCATAAGCGGCAAAACAGCAAAGTTTGGATGCAGAATCCGAGTCTAAGACCTCCTGACCGAACACCTTAAGAACGACATCGCTGCCCGGGAAATCTGCCTGAGCAGAAAGGTTTGGCACCAAAATCATGAGCAGTAAAATGCTCGAAAACACAGAAAAAATTTGTTTCATAATGCAGGTAATGAATACGCAATATAATCAACTAAAGCCGGACATTTAAAAGGAATAAATTAATTCTATCAAAAGTTTTTTGCAGAATAGAGATTCTGACTATCTTTGCCCCCCCAAATAGGGAATATGACTTGGTAGCTCAGCTGGTTAGAGCATCTCACTTTTAATGAGAGGGTCCTGGGTTCGAGTCCCAGCCAGGTCACTGTAAAAACGCATCGCCCAGGTGCTGAAATTGGTAGACAGGCATGGTTGAGGGCCATGTGTCCGTTAGGGCGTGCGGGTTCGACTCCCGCTCTGGGCACCTAGACGAGTTGCAAGAAGCAGCTCGTTTTTTTATTATACCTTTCTCGGCATCTATTTATATCTTTGGCTTGTGCTAAAACAGTTATTCCCGATACTTTCTTGGCTGCCTCGATATTCAAAAAAGTATTTCTTCCATGATCTTTCCGCCGGGATTACAGTCGGCATACTCCTTATCCCACAGGGGATGGCATATGCACTTATTGCGGGACTCCCCATAGAGTATGGATTGTATGCATCTTTGGTCCCTCAAATCATTTACGCGTTAACAGGGACATCAAGACAGTTATCCGTCGGACCAGTCGCGATGGACTCGCTCCTCGTCGCAGTGGGCTTAAGTGCCATCGCTGCAATTGGCTCAGACAGATACCTCGAATTGGCAATAGGTCTTGCATTAATGATTGGGAGCATCCAATTGTTGCTGGGTTTTCTTAGAGCAGGGTTTGTTGTGAATTTCTTGTCACGCCCCATTATAAGTGGATTTACATCTGCAGCTGCATTCATTATAGGACTGAACCAAATATCAAATCTTTTAGGCATAGAGATTCCGAGAAACAGTCACATTCAAAATTTCTTTTTTTCTGCAAGCCATACAATTACGGACATACACTTGACAACGTTCGAAATAGGTATCGTGTCCATTGCCCTTTTCTTTCTTGTATCGAAATACCGAAATAAAATAAAGATTCCAGCAGCACTTATCGTCGTGGCACTTGGTATTATCACCGTATTCGGCTTGGAACTGGAGCAAACTGGAGTCGCGATCGTTGGTTCTGTCCCTGCAGGACTCCCTACGTTTCAAATTCCTACATTAAATCACTCTGGTTTTTACGAATTGCTTCCAATAGCCATCACGCTCGCATTGGTTTCTTTTGTGGAAGCATATTCAATTGCGAAAACACTCGAAGAAAAACACGGATATAAAATCAATCCCAATCAGGAACTAAGAGCCTTGGGTCTCTCAAATATAATCGGCTCGCTGTTCCTGTCATACCCCACTACAGGAGGCTTCTCTCGATCAGCAGTCAACGACAAAGCTGGGGCCGTAACACCAATGGCATCAGTAGTTGCTGCCTTATTAATAGCCCTTTCACTGCTGTTTCTTACGCCTCTATTTTACTTCTTACCGAAAGCAGTTTTGTCAGCAATCATTATTGTATCCGTGATCGGGTTAATTGATATCAAACTCCCCATTTCACTTTGGAAGAGTCACAAAGGTGAAGCAGGACTCCTCTTTGTAACATTTACAGTCACAGCAACTGTGGGCATGATTGAGGGTATCGCATCAGGCGTCGGATTATCAATTGTTGTTTTGGTCTATAAGCAAATGCGACCACATTTTGCTGAACTCGGAGAAATAGCAGGTATTTACCGAAATATTAATCGGTTTCCAGAAGCGAAAATCAAACCCGGAGTATTAATCGTCCGATTTGATGCTGCGTTGCATTTTGCAAATCATAGATTCATGGTGGCCTCAATAGAAGATAAGATCACTCAGAGAACAGATAAAATTCAGACCATCATTTTGTGTGCCGAATCAATGGGATACATTGACGCGTCAGGCATTACAGCCCTTGAAAACATCATCGATGATTTGGAAGAAAGAGGAACAAGCTTCCGCCTGGCTGCCGCGATAGGTCCTGTAAGAGATGTCATTGAATCATCCAAACTCATTACACGCATAGGCAAAACAAGGTGTTTCACAAGCATTGAAAAGGCAGTTGAAGACATTTTCAAACCTGGATCTATTGATGTAGATTTAAAGAGAATTGCCACTCAAGTAGACCATCCCGAGTTAGACGACAATGAATAATGTAGATTATGGAAATTAAACAGATATATACAGGCTGCCTTGCGCAAGGTTCATATTACGTAAAATGTAGTGGAGAAGCGGTCATTATAGATCCACTGAGGGAAGTACAGCATTATATTGATTTGGCTGAAAAAGACAATGTGAAAATAAAATACATCTTCGAAACACATTTTCATGCTGATTTCGTTTCGGGACACGTGACTTTGGCTGAAAAAACTGGCGCTCAAATTGTTTATGGTCCTACTGCACAAACAGCGTTCGAATCTATCAAAGCGACAGATGGTCAACGTTTTAAAGTAGGTAAATTAGAGATTGAAGTCTTACACACACCTGGCCACACCATGGAAAGTGTTTGTTTTTTAGTGTATGACAAACATGGCAGCCAACACGCATTGTTTTCTGGAGACACTGTATTTCTTGGAGATGTAGGACGTCCTGATTTGGCCCAAAAGGCAGAAAACATGACGCAAGAAGATCTTGCAGGAATGCTCTTTGACAGCATACAAAAAAAAATTATGCCTCTTAACGATGATGTGATCATTTATCCAGGGCATGGCGCGGGATCAGCGTGCGGTAAGAATATGAGCAAAGAAACAGTCGGAACGGTCGGGCATGAAAAAGCAAACAACTATGCGCTGAGACCGGGCATGACACGTGAGGAGTTTGTCCATGAAGTGCTTGAGGGGCTATTGCCACCACTTGAATATTTCGGGTTTAACATCCAAATGAACAAACAGGGTTATGTGTCTATTGACGAAGTCATCAAAAGTGGAACAAACTTGCTTGCACCTGATCAGTTTGAGATTGCGGCAAATGATACCGATGCTGTAATACTGGATGTGAGGCATCAATCAGCATTTGTAAAAGGATTTATCCCCCGTTCTGTATTCATCGGATTGGCGGGAGGATTTGCACCCTGGGTCGGCGCATTATTGGTGGATGTGAAGCAGCCCATTTTACTTGTCGTTGAAGAAGGTATGGAGGAAGAGGCTGTCATCAGGCTCTCTAGAGTGGGGTTCGACAATGTCATCGGTATTCTTCAAGGTGGATTTAAGAACTGGATTGATTCTGGCAAAGAAATCGACCGCATAGACACCATTGAAGCAAGTGACCTAGAAGGCTTAGGCACACCTCCTGTATTCGATGTCAGAAAGACGGGAGAGTATTCGGCTGGACATATCGAATTTGCGGAATCGACACCTCTTGACTTCATCAACGAATACATAAGCACATTCCCCAACAAGGGTGATTTTTATATTCATTGCGCTGGAGGCTACCGATCTGTGATCGCGAATTCTATCTTGAAAAAGCAAGGGATTCACAATGGAATCGATGTGCTGGGTGGATACAACAAAATCACAAAAACAGAAATACCTGTCACAGACAAAGTGTGCCCTTCAACATTAAAATAATGGGCTTAGAGACCTCGCATTTAATGACAATACTGAGTTGCAAATGCCCCAGTTGTGGTGAGGCAGGGCTTTTTGAGGTTAAGAATCCTTATAAACTCAGGTCGTTTACAAAGATGCACAAAGCGTGCCCAAACTGTGATGCCGACTTTGTCAAAGAACCTGGATTTTATTTTGGCGCCGCATATGTAAGCTATGGCATTACAGTAGGCTTATGGGTTGCACTCTTGGTCGCGCTAATAACCTTTGACGCTTTGCAATTGATTGAGTTTGGATTCCTTACGCATCCAGGCACATTTATCATCTGCGGAGTAAGTATGCTATTGACCCTTCTTCCTATAATTTATAGGGTATCAAGGTCAATTTGGCTTTCGATATTTACAAAACGAATCATCAAGTAAGTACATTTGTTTGATAAAAAAAAGGGCCCTCACGTTTGAGGTGCCCTTTTTAAACCAAATCGCCTGATTCTAGCGTCATTTAAGACGCGGTTAACCAAAACCTAAACCTATTACGTGTCTTGTTCTTATTAGGTTACAAAAAGAGTCATTTTTTTTATAAAAAAAAACTCACACAACCCTTACAACCCTTACTAGTGCTCGGAATTTAATATTTCAGTTTGTATCCGAATACTCTCCTTATGAACTTGCTCCAATACAAGTTTTAAAAATTCCTCTTCTAAACCCACCTCCTCTGACCACACCCTTCTTGTTTTAATGATTTCTTTCCAACGCGCCAATTGAAGGACTGTAAGTCCATGTTCCTTTTTATAGTCACCTATCGCTCGAGCGACATTCATTCTCCCACTTAAAAGCTCAACAAGTTGTTCATCGATAGAATCCATTTTGAGCCTTAGGTCTCGAATATCTGAAGTCTGAGACAGATCTAAGTTAAGATCTCTGATTGTGAGATTGTCTAGCAATTGAATTAAATCAGACGGCAACAATTGCTGTGCTGCATCGCTCAATGCTTCGCTGGGGTTGTGATGCGTTTCTAGCATTAACCCTGACATCCCCAGATCCATGGCTTTTTGAGACACCGATTGTATCAATTCTCGTTTGCCCGAGATATGACTTGGATCACAAAACAATTGTATGTCTGGCATTTCGGCTTTGAGGCCTATGGGAACTTCCCACATGGGAGCATTCCTGTATTTTTTTAAACCATAGCTTGAAAAGCCCCTGTGAAGGGCATACACCTCCCCTTTTGTCGAATGACTCACCCTTTCTATCGCCCCCATCCAAAGCTTTAAGTCTGCATGCATGGGGTTTTTAACCAAAACGGGGGTGCCTGTTCCTTTAAGTGCATCCGCGATGTTTTGGACAGCAAATGGACTTACAGTTGTTCGCGCTCCTATCCACACCGCATCTAAGCCATGCTTAAGCGCAAGCTCCACATGTTTGGCATCTGCAACCTCTGTCATCACAGGAAGACCGACCTCTTTCTGGACATCCACAAGCCATTTCAGTCCCTCCTCACCTACGCCTTCAAAAGAATTCGGACGTGTTCGAGGCTTCCACAAGCCCGCACGGAAATAATGCGCATGCCCCTTCAGGGCAGTTGCTATAGCAAGGACCTGAATTCTTGACTCTGCACTACATGGGCCCGCAATGACAATAGGTCTGGTATTTTTTAAATTATTAGTCACGTTGTGAAGTTATGAAGAGAAAGACTGAAGATGAACTAATTCTGCATACCCTCCATTTAATGCAATAAGCTCATCATGTGTTCCAATCTCCTGAATGCGACCTTCAGAAAGGAGGACGATTCTATCTGCTTTTGATATTGTAGAGAGTCGATGCGCAATGACCAGAACTGTTCTGTTTTTCATTGCAGCATCTAACGCTTTTTGGACTTCGTGCTCAGAAGCAGCATCGAGCGCAGAAGTGGCTTCATCTAGAACGAGTATTGACGGATTGCGGTAAAGTGCACGCGCAAGCGCCACCCTTTGCCTTTGTCCGCCCGAAAGACGTCCTCCACCATCGCCGACTGACGTTTGAAGGCCCTCAGACATTTTGCTCGCAAACTCCATCACTTGAGCGGCCTTCGCGGATTGTAGCAACCGTTCTTGATCCACCTCCTTTTCACCAAGAGAAATATTCGATGCAATCGTACCGTGAAATAAAATCGACTCTTGGGTAACGACGCCTAATTTCTGACGCCATGATGACACGGGGATGTCGCGCAGGTCACGACCATCAATTTCAACGGAACCTTTTGTAGGATCATCAAACCTGATGAGCAAGTTAGAAAGGGTCGTTTTACCAGACCCAGAAGCCCCGACAAGAGCGACAACTTCCCCTTTATTAATCTCTAGTGAGAGCGAAGAAAGCACAGCTTGGTCACCATAAAAATAACTCACATTTTTAAACGAAATCCCTGTTTCAAGTGCAACAAAAGGAAGGGCGTCTTCAGCGACATTTGCCACAGGGTGAGAAACCACAAGCATGTCTTCCAATCGGTCTAGAGATGCCACTCCTTTATTTATCCTAAACCAACCATCACTGAACGCACGGGCAGGCGGAATAATCTGTGAAAAGACAACCAGGTATCCGATAAACCAATCCCCGGTGAGCCCCGTACTGCCATCAAGCACAATGTGACCTCCATAACCGAGAAGAATAGCCATCACCGTTAATGAAATAACTTCACTGACGGGTGAACTAAGGTACTCACGTCTATACATCTTACGCATCGCCTTAAAATGCGTTTGGTTGCGCGCATTAAATCGGTTTGAAAAGAACTTTTCTACCCCAAATGCCTTAATGATTCGAACACCACTTAATGTTTCATCCAGAATATTAACCAAAGATCCCAGTTCCTCTTTCCCTCGCTTTGCTGAATGCTTTAGTTTTTTTGCAATTCGACTTATAAGGATTCCGCTGACGGGCAAAAATACCAATGCAAAAACTGTAAGCTCCCAGCTGAGTGCAAAGAGGGCAGAGATTGAAATCAACACAATAAGGGGAGATTTAAACATCACCTCTATCGACCCCACAATACTGACTTCAACTTCATTTAGGTCGACGGTGAGTCGACTCAAAACATCTCCCTTACGTGAATCTGTAAACCACCCCATATTCATTCCTAAGACACGGCCATACATTTTATCTCTCAAGTCTCTACTGACGCCCGTACGAATCGTCGCGAGACTATACATGGCAAGGTATGACACCAAATTCTTCAGAACAGCCAATACCACAACGGCAATACACACCATAATTAAGGCATGAGAATCGCCCTCTTGAAGAACATAGCCATCAAACCACGCACCTATTTTACCAGGAATATCATCCGCCATAGGGACAACTTCAACCTTGGTTGGTGTGGATTTGCCAGAGAATAAAATGCGTAGAAATGGCACAACACTGAGAAACGAGAAAAGAGACAATACAGCACCTATTGCATTCAACACTGCGTTGGACACAAGATTCCAACGGTAGGCTCTGAATAGAGGGAATAAGACAGATAATCGCTTCATGTTCAGTCTAACAGCAAATCACGAGACCAACTCCTCCGAAAATCCGATGTAAGTCGAAGGTGTAATCTGCCTTAACTCATCTTTAACGGCATCGGATACATTTAAAGTATCTATAAAAGCACGCATCGATGACGCATTGATTTTTTCGCCAGTTCGCGTAAGATCTTTTAAGGCCTCATAGGGTTTGGGGTAGTTTTCACGACGTAGAATTGTTTGAATTCCCTCAGAGACTACAGCCCAGTTGTCTTCCAAAGCTGCTTCCAATGCAGGTTGATTCAGGACCAGTTTGTCCAATCCTTTTAACAACGACCTCAATGCGATAAGACCATGACTCATCGGAACGCCAACATTCCGAAGCACTGTAGAATCTGTTAAATCCCGTTGCATCCTAGAAATAGGGAGTTTTTCAGAAAAATGTCCCAAAACTGCGTTTGCCAACCCAAAGTTCCCCTCGCTGTTTTCGAAATCTATGGGATTTACCTTATGAGGCATTGCGGAGGATCCGACCTCCCCCTCCACAATCCTTTGCTTGAAGTAATCCATNGATACATANGTCCAAATNTCTTTGTCCAAATCCATCATNACAGTATTTGCACGCCNCATCGCATCACACCACGCNGCNAGGTGATCGTAATGNTCNATCTGAGTNGTNACCTTGCTCCGANANAGCCCCAAATTNTCNTCNACAAACTTCGTCCCAAAGGCNGGCCAATCTATGTCTGGATAGGCNACTTTGTGGGCGTTAAANCCACCTGTTGCACCGCCAAATTTGGCTGCATAAACAGCATTTGAAATAGCNTCNCGTTGTANCNTAAGTCNGNTTTCAAAAACACTNACCTCNTTCCCCANAGTCACAGGAGAAGCTGACTGNCCATGNGTNCTNGCNAGCATNGGNACNGACTTCCAATNGTTTGCNAGNCNANTTAATTTGGCGAGAACCTCATCNATTANNGGCAAATAAACCTCTTCCGTAGCACGCTTAAGCGACAAAGGAATGGCTGTGTTGTTGACGTCCTGTGATGTCAATCCAAAGTGAACGAACTCACTCCACTGGCTTACCCCCAACTTCAACATCTCTTCCTTAATCCAATATTCAACCGCCTTAACATCATGGTTCGTCGTGGCCTCAAGATCTTTAATCCTTTGCGCATCTGCTTCAGAGAACTGGAGATACAACCCCCTCATGTCTTCAAGCTTTTCCTTGGGAAAACCATCGAGCTGAGGAAGCGGTAAACACACCAAATCAATAAAGTACTTTACCTCCACCTCCACTCTATGCTTAATGAGCCCAAACTCAGAAAGCAATGATCCAAGGATATGAGTATGTCTGTGATATCGTCCGTCAACTGGAGAAATGGCATTCAAAGAAGAAAGCTGCATAGGGAAATATTATTCAGTTCTTATATCAAAAGACAAAGATACTACCTTAGACGCATGCAACTTCATACTATTCACAACGGTAATTTTAAATTGGACGGGGGAGCCATGTTCGGCGTTGTCCCAAAAAAACTATGGTCAAGGACGAACCCTGCTGATGCGAATAATCTATGCCCTTGGGCGATGCGCTCATTGCTAATCGAAGACGGCGACAAATTAACATTAATCGATTGTGGATTAGGCGACAAACAAAGTGAGAAGTTCTTTGGACATTATCACCCGCACGGTNACGACTCATTGGACAAATCACTTTCAAAAGCTGGGTTTTCACGTGACGACATTACAGACGTTTTCCTCACCCATTTGCATTTCGATCACGTCGGTGGCGCCGTAGAATGGAATGACTCCCGCAACGGCTACCGTCCCGCTTTTAAAAATGCGACTTTCTGGAGCAACTCAAGACACTGGAAATGGGCCACTGAACCGAACCCCCGCGAACGTGCAAGCTTTCTTTCTGAAAACATAAAACCCCTACAAGAATCTGGACAGCTCAAGTTTGTAGATGCATCCGATGATGATCTGCGCATTAAAACAGGACTGGGTTTCGATGCTTTTATCGTGAACGGTCACACTGATGCTCAAATGTGCCCCATCATCAAGTTAGGAGAAAACACAATCGTATTCATGGCCGACCTTCTTCCCTCAGTAGGGCATATCCCGATACCTTATGTCATGGGATACGATACGCGTCCACTTTTAACACTCGAGGAACGCACTCGGATTTTTAACGAAGCTGCAAACAAGGGGTATCACCTTTTCTTAGAACACGATGCCGCACATGAAGTGTGTACATTAACTCAGACAGAAAAAGGGCCTCGACTCGATCGCGTCATGAAGTTAAGTGAATTGGGGTAGAGACTATCCCTTCAATCCTTTCCTAATCTCTCTCACCAAGCCAGGGCCTCTGTATATAAAACCGCTATAAATCTGGACCAAAGAAGCTCCTGCATCCATTTTCTCTTGTGCAGAAGAGAGCGAGTCTATGCCTCCTACACCAATGATAGGAAACGCCCCAGCGGATTTTTGAGATAAGTAAGCGATGACTTCGGTAGAGCGAGAACACAGAGGCGCACCAGATACGCCACCACTTCCTAAATCATCTATTGATTTGGTTTTCAACTTAGCACGTGATATGGTCGTGTTGGTTGCGATGACTCCATCCACCTTTTCCGAAATGACAATATCTATGACATCATCTAATTGGGCATCTGTCATATCGGGTGCAATCTTTAAGAAAACAGGTCTACGCTTAGCATCTGGGGGGAGTTGCGCATCATTATTGCGCTTGACAACAGCCTTAAGTAATGCTGAAAGGGGCGCTTTGTCCTGAAGTTCTCTAAGACCAGGCGTATTGGGGGAGCTTACATTCACTACAAAATAATCCACGTACGGATGAAGGGCGTCAAAACACGTTATGTAATCTGATGTTGCATCCTCATTAGAAGTGATTTTATTCCGACCTATGTTCCCTCCAACAATTAATCCATCAGGACGTCGTTTAAGTCTTGAAACTGCGTCATTTACACCCCCATTATTAAACCCCATACGATTGAGAAGAGCCACATCTCTTTTTAAACGAAAAAGTCTTGGGCGGGGATTACCTGATTGGGCAATGGGCGTAAGTGTACCTACTTCGACATGTCCGAAACCAAGAACTTGAAGTTCTCTAAGATATCGCGCATCCTTGTCAAATCCGGCAGCGACACCTACCGAATTTGGGAACGCAATACCACAGATGATTACAGTGGAATCAGAGATGCCTGAGTTAAAGCATTGCTTTAACACCCAAGTCACCCCCGGAATCGCAATTGCAAAACTCAACATCTTCATAGAAAAGTGATGGGCTTTTTCCGGAGACAACAGGAATAACAAGGGTTTCAGGACATTCTGATACATGATACAAAGGTAAGGATATGGCAACGAATTGAACATTATTGTGGATAACCCTGTTAATAGCGATTATAAAAGTGGACGATAAATCATGATTTCTCATTATTAACTTTGAATCCCAAGGATGATAAACAAGGGACTACTCAGCTGGCTATCTAAAAAGAAGCTTACCGATGAAAAGGTGGCCAACATCTTCGTCAACTCATCTTTCGAGACTGTTGAGAAAGGATGGCCTGAAGTTGCAGCGATGCTAAATGCATCTCCCGGTTTTGAAACGGCCCCTGATTTAGATGAAGATGACTATGGCCGATTCTTAATGATTGTCGTCTCAGCTAATCTGAGTCTGGTCCCCAAGTACTTTGAACCCGGTGTAGATCGATCCATCATTAAAAGATGTTGCGCGAAGTTTGGACTTGCCCTAGGCGTCCCGAAAAACGACTTTGCATTTAAAGTAAAAGCGTACAGAGATTTTATGAAGAAAATCAATCACCCTTCAAAAAACAATGTCACAGCAATGACGCGGGCTGTTTTCTATAAATACGGATTGATTAACAAACAAGACGCCTACTTCAGGGACATGAATGTACCTAACCCGATCATCATGAAGAGCCTTAGAGATGTGATGGAGCATTTTGCATGGGAATGGGAAGACATCAGCGACAACTATAGAGTCACCGTTTCGAACGAGATGGAATCTGTCATATAAGTCTATCTAAATCACGGGCGATATCTTTTTCCTTTAACGTAGCCCTCTTATCATGCATCTTCTTTCCCTTTGCAACACGGAAACGTAGTTTTGCATACCCTGAAGGCGCAATAAACATAAGGGTGGGAACCAAAGTGACACCCGTATTCTTAAGTTTTTTATCGAGCTTTTTCAATTCCTTCTTTTGAAGGAGTAATTTTCTCTGGCGACGAGGTATCTGAATTGAATAACCTGCATTTTTATACTCCGACACATACATGTTAAACACATAAAGTTCGCCCTTATCGAAACGACAATAGGATTCACCAATACTGGCCTTTCCGTTTCGAATGGATTTTATTTCTGCGCCATTCAATTGAATGCCAGCAGTAAACTCATCCTCTAGGAAATAAGTGTAAGATGCTTTTTTATTTTTTATTTCGACAGCCACGACACAAAGGTAAACTTATTTTGCGGGGGAGGAATAAGCACTAACTTGTCAAGATGAATTTGGATGAGATAAACGAACAGTTATTCAACATACCTAAGGTTGAGTTACATTGTCATTTGGAGCTTGCTTTCAGGCCCTCAACGATGATAGAATGGGCGATAGAGGACGGTTTGAAGATAAAATCCAAAGAAGATTTCGCAAGGGAATTTTTGATTTTAGAACCGATGGCAGATCTCCCAACGGTATTAAATAAATTTCTGCATACCAGAGATCGCTTGTCATCCCTAGAAAGAATTGAACGACTCGCATTTGAAGCGTGTGAAGACATGTATCTGAAGAGCAATGTCCGATTGCTTGAACTTCGATATGCACCAAGTTTTACACTAGATACATTTCCATACCTGGGCGCTGAGAATTTACACGGTGCAATCATGAAGGGGTGTATACGGGCAGAAAAGATGTACCCCATGGCTGTGGGACTTATTTGCTTGTTGCAAAGAATAAAATCCCACAAAGAGAATATGTACTGGTGTGACTTTGCAATTGCACATAAGGGAGAATTTATCGCCGTTGATCTTGCAGACAATGAAGTGGACTACCCTCCCAAACAGTTTGCGCCCATGTTCAACAAGGCCAAGGCAGCTGGACTAGGTATTACAATACATGCAGGTGAACCAGCTTTGCCTGGATCCCCAAACAACATCCTGGCTTCTATCGATTATTTACATGCCGACAGAATAGGGCATGGGGTTCAAGCCATTCACGATGAAAAGGTAATCACAAGACTCGTGGATGAAAAAATACCTCTTGAAATGTGTCCTACCAGCAATTGGTTAACCCAAGCTGTACCTGACTTAGCATCACATCCACTTAAACAATTAATGGACTTAGGTATTAAAACCACAGTCAATAGTGACGACCCAGGAGTGATGGGCATCACGCTCATGGATGAATACCACATCGCTCACAAGACATTAGGAATGAGTATTGATGAATTAAAGCGCTGTAATTCCTGGGCCGCTGAAGTTTCTTTTATACCTCAGAAAAAGAAGGACCATGTTTGGAAGAAATAAAAGATCAACGAACAAGACGTTACTCATATGTGCTTCAGCCATATGCTTAATGGCATCTAATCTTCATTCCCAAACTCAGACTGTGGGCACATTCCTTAACAACAGCGAGGCCTTTGAAGGATACAACTTGCTGGCACCAAATAGCTCCGACTACACTTATTTGGTTGATAATTGTGGTCAAGTGATCAATCAATGGGAGAGTGAATACCGCACCGGTCTTTCTGCATACATCCTTGAGGACGGAAGTTTGCTAAGAACTGCACAACTCAGCTCATCTGCAACCCCTCCTTTTTCTGGAGGTGGCACAGGAGGAAGAGTTGAAAGATTCAGTTGGGAAGGTGAATTAATTTGGTCCATGAACTGGGCAGACACATTACAACACCAGCATCACGATATTGAATGGATGCCCAATGGAAACCTCTTAATCTTAGGATGGGAAAGACATTCCTACCAGGAAGCATTGGACATGGGGAAAACGCCCAATGCTACCGAAAACGATATGTGGTGTACTCAAATCACAGAAATTCAACCTACTGGCATTTTTGGAGGAGAGGTTGTGTGGCAGTGGTGCGCATGGCATCATTTGGTGCAAGACACCGATGCATCTCTTCCAAATTATGCTGAAATTTCAAATGAGCCTAGACGTATAAACATCAATTACACAGCGAACAATGGTGCCAATGGTTTAAACCCAGACTGGATGCATTCAAATTCTATCGCATACAATGAATCATTAGATCAAATCATCATAAGCGCAGGGAAATTTAACGAAATCTTCATTGTCGATCATTCTACAACAACAGAAGAAGCGGCGGGGCCTGCAGGTGATCTTTTGTGGAGATACGGAAACCCCATGGTCTACGATAGGGGCACAATTGCAGATCGTACGCTGTTTTTTCAGCACAATGCACATTGGATAAATGAAGATCATCCTGGAGGGGGCAATGTGTTGGTATATAACAACGGGCGCAACAGGCCAGGCATAGAAGCTTCATCTGTAGAAGAAATCACACTCCCTGAAATGGCAAACGGAACATATCCAATTGATGAAACACAGCCATTTGGTCCTGCAACCTATTCCTGGAGATACCCTGAGACATTAGATGATACATTTTATTCCTCTAATGTTTCTGGTGCAGAGAGACAACCCAATGGAAATACACTCATTGCAAATGGTCAAAACGGTATCGCATTTGAGATTAATTCTGAAGCAGAAATCGTGTTCAGATATGTCAACCCCATCACGGTTTTCGGGGCCACCACTCAAGGGAATGACCCTGGCAACAATGGCATCTTCAGATTCCCCAGATATGCATCCGATTACCCAGGATTTCTGGGGAAAGACATGACACCTGGGGACGTCCTTGAAGCCAACAGCTGGATTACAGGGTGTGACAGTGAAATCATGGACTTGGAACGGTCTTCTTGGGAAGCATACCCAAACCCCTTTAGAGATGTTATGGCAGTAGATTTCAAAGAAAAAGGCACATGGATCATTTACTCACCCAGCGGAGTCTTGCTAGAAATGGGAGAAGCGAAGTGTGGGGAAACTGTTAAAATAGGGAAGAAACTTAATTCAGGTTTTTACATTCTTGAATTCTCACCTAAGTTTGTAGGTGATTCCTTCTCAAAAAGAATTATCAAATTATAGAATACACAATCTCATGAAACTGCAATACACAATTGGTCTCATCCTTCTAATGTTCATCAATTTCAGCATCGCTCAAGAAAACACAGTAGGCACAATCGTTTACGACGAGTCAGCTTCAGATGGGGGATACAACTTAATTTATCCCCACAATCAACCTGATGCCTTCCTCTTAGATATGTGTGGAAATGTCGTTCACAAATGGGAGAATGCTGATTCTCTTAGACCAGCAAATGTCATTTACATTCTTGAAAATAGTGATGTGATGACAACTTACCGTCCAGCTAGTTTTCAAAATGATGCCATTTGGGCCGGTGGAGGTGGAGCTACAATTGAACGCAGAACATGGGACAACGAGCCCATTTGGTCATTCACACGCAATGATGCCGAGTACCGATTGCATCACGACATTCAACCAATGGCAAATGGCAACGTTCTTGTCACTGCTTGGGAACAGCGAGACTCTCTAGAGTGCATCGAAGCTGGACGTAATCCTGAAAACTTAACAGGTGCAGGTATGTGGTCAGAAGTTGTTTGGGTAATCGCGCCAGGTGATGATGGATTGGGAGAAGTTGTCTGGGAATGGGCTGTTTGGGACCACTTGGTACAGGATTTTGACGCTACCAAGGAGAACTATGGGGTCATTGCAGATAACATCGATAAAATCGACATTAATTTTGGTTCTGTGTCAAATGCTGTTGCTGACTGGTTGCATATTAATGCCATTGATTTTGATGAGTTTAGTCAACACATTATGTTGAGCGTTCCAACATTTAATGAGATATGGGTAGTTGATTACGGAAATACAACACCTGGTGAACTGAAATGGCGCTGGGGCAATCCCATGGCTTACGACAGAGGTGACAGTACAGACATGAAGTTGGGGTACCAACATCATACCCACTGGCTAGATCTTGCTTTAAGCACCAACAGTCCTGATTACGGAAAAGTAGGTGTTTTTAACAATAGAGTGCAAGGCGACAGCAGTGAGTATAGCACTGTTCACACACTTTTGCCAATTTATGACGAATATGAAAATGAATACATCGTTAACAGTGAGACAGGAACATACCTCCCAACTGATTTCGACTGGACATTTGAATCACCTGATCCTAACACAATATACTCGAACATTGTTTCTTCATTCCAACGTTTAGAAAATGGAAATAGTCTCATTTGTTCGGGAAGACCTGGGGACACTCGAGAGTACACTCAAGATGGAGATCTCGTTTGGCATTATAAAACACCCTTGTTAAATACGTCTGGCGTGAGTTCCCCAGTGAGTCAAGGCACAGTCCTTTTGCCAACTCAGAATTTGACATTTAGAGCCTCCAGATATCCTGCAGATTACCCAGGATTAGCGGGTATAGAACTTGTTCCTGGAGCACCAATTGAACTTAACCCTACTCCCCTACCACCTTGCTTGGTGTGTGACCTTGAGCTTTCTTTAGACAGCATTTCATTTGACACTCTAGGGGCCACGGTCCAAGTTTCAGCTGAAGGGTCATTTGATATCAATCTGATTGAATGGATGTCGCTTACGGATAGCAGCGAACTCCCTATGAATTCTGAGCTCATTTTCACTACAATGGATTCTGGAGATTATATGATAACCGTAACTGATGAATTGGGATGTGTGGATTCACTTGTTGTTTCAGTAATTATCGATGAGGTGAACAACCCGAATCAACTTGCCTTTGGCGTTTATCCCAACCCGACAAATGGGGCGTTAAATGTGACGCTTTCACAACACAGCCACAATGCAAGCATAGACATCTATGACATGCAGGGAAGATTGGTTTTCAATCGTGAGAGATTAACGCACTCAGGAAATATTGCGCTCGACATACAAGGCTTAGAGAATGGAACATATGTGCTTGTGATTCGCACAAACGAAGGTTCTGGAAATTCAAGAATAGTTATTCAGAATTAAATCCTAAGCGTTTATATCTTAAATAATAAGCCCGACGATCGTCAACTCGTCGGGCTTTTTCATGCTTAACTTTGCGATATGTCTGAATCCATCCAAATAAACAATAAAGGTTCTGTGAGGTACATTACCCTGAACAGACCTCAAGCATTCAATAGCTTTGACAGAGTCATGGGACGTGCATTCCAAGAAGAGCTTGACAAGGCCGCTACAGATGATTCAGTGAGATGTATTGTGATTACGGGTGAGGGACGTGCATTTTGTGCGGGGCAAGACTTAAAAGAAGTGACCGCACCAGATGCGCCCAACTTTAAGGTCATTGTTGAAGAAACATACAATGCGAGTATTCGACGGATTTGCGCAATGAAAAAGCCAATTTTAGCAGCGGTAAATGGTGTCGCTGCAGGAGCTGGAGCAAATATTGCGCTTGCGTGCGACCTCACGATTGCAAGCGAAAAAGCATCTTTTATTCAAGCGTTTTCAAAAATCGGACTTATCCCAGACAGTGGTGGCACCTGGTGGCTTCCTCGTTTGGTTGGCATGCAAAGAGCCAAGGCCCTCGCATTCTTTGGAGACAAACTCACAGCGCAGGACGCCATGAATATGGGGTTAATCTATAAAGCTGTCAGTGAAGATGCGTTCCTTACAGAAATTGAAGCGACAGCGACAAGGCTATCTGAAATGCCCACTTATGCTTTGGGGCTTACAAAATCAGCATTTCACAAAGGCATGAATTCAGATTTAGATGAACAATTGGATTTGGAACTAGACTACCAATTCCGAGCTGCTGAATCACAAGATTACGCAGAAGGAGTCGCGTCGTTCTTAGAAAAAAGGGCACCTAAATTTATCGGAAAATGAGTGGTTGGATCGACATCAAAAAAGAAATCCCCCAAGACAACCAAAGGATTCTCGCATATATACCAAACAACAAAGTATTCTTACCTGGCATGCAGTTGGATTTTGCCATGAGAGAAGTGGTCATCCTTCACTTCCGAAAAAACTTCTTTGCAGACAACGCGGAAAAGAGAAACAAACATGGATTGCATTTTTGGTCTGGAGAAGGGAATAGCAATCACTATTATCACGACGTGACACACTGGAGAGCCATTCCAGAAGGTCCCTTAGCTTAGAGAAAACTCTAGCCCTTCACTTGGACTGCATTGTAAAAGGTGACTGCAGTTAGTGCTGCTGTTTCTGTCCTCAAGCGCATATCTCCTAGCGTGACTTCCGAACCATTGTGTGACAACATCATTTTGACTTCCTCTAAAGTAAAGTCCCCTTCAGGTCCAATCGCAATCACCGCAGATTGATTTTTGGATAGCTTGTTGAGCAGATGCGCCTTTTCATTTTCTTGAATCGGATCCAAACAATGTGCGATGAAAAAATGAGGTGACACATCGCTTCTGACATGAGCAATCGTATTCTCTAGCTCATCAGTCGCCATAAGCTCAGGAAGCCATTTCCGTTTACTTTGCTTCATGGCGGAAATAAGAATCTTATTCCACCTCTCAAATTTCTCCACCTTAAATTCAGATCTTGATGTAAAAACCGGATAGATTCTGTCGACTCCTATCTCGGTTGCTTTCTCTAAAAACCACTCAAAACGTTCTGTTTTTTTCGTAGGTGCCACAATCATCGTCAAACCAAACAATGGTCGGTCTTCCACTGAGATCTCACCCACTTTAAGCAAACATGAACTTTTCGTGATCTCAAGAATTTCTCCCTCAGCAGACCCACCAATTCCATTCATCAAAGTATAAGAATAGCCGACCTTTGCGCGCAAAACTTTCACCGCATGATGCGATTCGTCTTCAGAAAGATTGAACAGACCCTCTTTAAGATTTGGCACATAAAGAGAGCGCATTAATGAAACACCATTTAGCTTTTCACAGCAACTTGAGGACCTCCAGAACGCATGGCGTCAGTTGCAGTATCGTCAAATTGCGCAAAATTCTCCACAAAGCTTTTCGCCAAATGATTCGCTACCCTGTCGAATTCATTTTGATCAGCCCAAGTCTCACGAGGCGTTAACAATTCATCGGGAACCCCAGGACAAGAAGTAGGTACATTTAAACCAAACACCTCATCTGTGCGCATCTCAACATCGTGTAAATCACCCTTAAGCGCAGCTGTGATCATCGCACGGGTATGCGAAAGCTTCATTCTTGACCCCACGCCATATCCTCCGCCAGTCCAGCCCGTATTCACAAGCCACATTCTGGCACCGTGACGCTCAATACGTTCACCTAACATCTGCGCATAATCGGTAGGGGCGAGTGGAAGGAAAGGCGCTCCGAAACAAGCTGAAAAAGTTGTTTGCGGCTCCTCCACTCCTGCCTCCGTACCTGCCACCTTAGCTGTGTATCCACTTATGAAATGGAACATCGCTTGGTTTGAATCTAACTTACTGATGGGAGGCAAAACGCCAAAAGAATCACAAGTCAAAAAGAAAATATCCGTTGGATGCCCCCCCATGCCGTTTTCTACAGCGCCAGGAATAAAATCTACTGGATAAGAAACACGTGTATTTGGGGTGATTGAGTCATCCTTGTAATTGGGTGTCACTCCGTCGTCTTCAAAACCGATGTTCTCTAACAGCGCACCGTATTTTATTGAATTGAAAATTTGTGGTTCTCCCTCAGCGCTCAGATCTATGGTTTTTGCATAGCAACCTCCCTCCATATTAAAGACACCATCATCAGACCATCCGTGCTCATCATCTCCAATGAGGTTGCGATTGGGATCTGAACTCAAAGTTGTTTTTCCTGTTCCACTTAGACCAAAGAAAACCGCGACGTCGCCCTCAGAACTTACGTTTGAAGAGCAGTGCATCGGCAAGACATTGTGTAATTCTGGCAATTCAAAATTCATCACAGAGAACATTCCTTTCTTGATTTCACCAGTATAGCCACTGCCAGCAACAACAATGATTTTACGTGAAAAGTCGATCGCACTCACATTGCCCTGTCTACATCCATGACGTTCTGGATCCGCTTGGTAACCAGGAGCGCAGATGATGTGCCATGCAGGATCCGCAAGCCAAACCTGTTCTGCATCCAAGCGCAAGAACATGTTGTGAACAAATAGATTTGACCACGACTTCTCGGTGACGACACGCACGTTTATGCGCGTCGCAGGATCAGCTCCTACAGCAGCGTCTCTGACGTACACATTTTTGCCATTCATGTATTCCTGAACATCTGATAACAGCGTTCCGAAATGTGATGTTGTCATCTTTTGGTTGATCTCACCCCAATCTACTCTTGAAACAGTTTTGCTGTCATCTACGATAAACCTGTCCTTGGGAGAACGGCCTGTGAACTTACCTGTCTTAATTGCCAGCGCTCCGGAATCAGCAAGGACGCCTTCACCACGAAGTAAGGTCTGTAAAATAAGTTTCGAGGGGGGCAGATTCCAGTGGGCGCCAGCCACACCTTCTAATCCAATAGCTTCTAGCGAGGCCCTAAAGGGGGTATTGCCAATGTGCTTCATGTTGTTGAGGAATTAATCATTGAGATTCCTTCTACAAAGGTATGTAACTTGAGACGCCAATATTACAATTTTGTTCACAACCTATTCACGACCTTAATCGAATGGAATTATCTTTACGAAATGACAAGAATTATGACTACCCTAACATTTTGCGCATGCATATTGTCCTCATGCAGTTCAATAGATTCCAAAGATAAAGACACTCCTTTACCCAGCTCGGATAAAAAGGAAATACCAGAAGGACTAAAGAATTTATCTGAAGCTGAAAAGAGAGGGATGAACCTCATAAAAAGACGTTTGGAGGACAAAAACAACACAGCTCAAGCACAAGAGAAAAACATGAGCAGTGTGTATAAATACCTCACCACTTCAGATGAATACCCCATCTTTACAGCACTCATGAGCAAGTCTGCCATTGCAAAACATATCCATAGCCAAAATGTGACAGTCTTAGCGCCTGTGGACAAAGCATTTGACATCTTTCCAGAATATAAAAAACTTCTCCGTGAGGAAAATAAAGAATTATTAGATGCGTTTATCAGCTACCATGTTGTTAATATGGCCTATGACTATAAAGAATTTACGGCCAACACAGAATTAACAGTTCATGCTGGAGAAAGTTTCGCACTCACGAATAAAAATGGCATTCACTTTAATGGCGCGCACGTGAGATCAGGAAGCATCAATACCAATCTAGGAAGTATTATAGGCATGGATGATCTCATTTTCTATCCAAAAATCACAAAATAGATTTAGAAGGCGATACAAGTACTTCATCAGGTTGTTAGGGTGCCTATTCTCCTTTGACCGTGATGTTAACTACCAATGCGTATAAGCGATGGGCTCGCCCCTTAACTTTTCTTAAAATCATTGTCACACACAAAGTGAAACTTTGGTATTATCTTATGACAATCAATACTACTACTATTAAAAACTATATACTTACTAGCTTGATATTGAATCAATGAAAATATCCAAACAATCAATCGGTATTTCAAATACCCTTCTTATTGCAAGTCTCATATTCGTTGCTGAGATTTCAGCGCAGTGGTCACATGATTTCGAACAAGGCGTCATCCCAGTTGTTATAGATGGAGATACACTTCAAAATCCGTGGGTGGGAGGATTAACTGCACCTCAATGGTCGCCGATAGACTTTGATTTTGATGAAGATGAAGATCTGTTCGCATTTGATAGAGATGGGGCGAGACTCCTCGCATTTGAAAGAACAGACAGTGGATGGATTTACCGACCGGAATGGGTACAGGGATGGCCTGAGATTGTTGACTGGTGCCTACTTCGTGACTATGATTGTGATGGGCGTCCTGATATTTTCACAAGCTACCAGAACGGGATTTACGTGTATCGAAATTTGACAGAAGACCCCAACAATCCTCAATTCGAACCCGTGGCGACTCCGCTCATGGCTTCTTACGATTTGGGACAAGGCGCAGACACGCTACCGGTCGTTTGCTTGGGCATAGATCTCCCCGCCATTCTCGACCACGATGGAGATGGTGATCTTGACATCATATCCTTCACAGAAAACTCAAGCACACTGTATCGTTTTTTTGGAAATACAGAGTGTGGATTGGAATTGACATGCACAAATAGATGTTATGGCATGCTCGCTGAAGCTTCAGAAAACAATGCGCTTTTTATTGGAGATGATTTTGACTGTGCCTTCAATGTCGCAGATCCAAGGCACGAAATGCATGCCGGAGGATCAATTACAAGTTTACAATTGGATAATTCAGGTCCTCTTGACCTTATCATCGGGGATGTTACGTTTCCGCTTTCCTTGGCGATACTCATGGAAGATGCCGTTGATGGGCAGGACTCCGCCATCTTTATAGACCAATCTTTTCCCCTACTCACAGGCGGAACGGAAGCACTAAGTTGCCAACGATTCCCCGCCTCATATCATATTGACATTGACGAAGATGGGGTACGGGATTTGCTTTTCAGCCCGAATACTTACTTAGAAACCGACGATGATGCCAGTGTTCATTATTTAAAAAATACGGGAAACGAGTCTTCTCCTTCATGGGAATATATCCAAAATGACTTCATCCAAGAAGGCATGATCGATCTCGGTCGTGGTTCATATCCCGTTTTAACCGATCTCGACTCAGACGGTCTTCTTGACCTGGTCTTAGCAAATAAAGAACAATATCAAGGTGTCGATAACACCCCCACATCCATCTTGCTTTTTAAAAATACAGGCACACTTTCATCTCCCGTATTCAGTCATCAATGGCAAGACACAGTAGACATCTCAACATACGGTATCGAAAGTGTTTTCCCAGCACTGGGTGATCTTGACGGAGATGGTGATGTCGACTTACTCGTGGGAGATGAACTGGGAAGACTGCACCGATTTGAAAACAATGCAGGAGAAGGAAACTGGCCTGCATTTGTGGTTTCCGAATTGTCCATTTCAGACAGTGAACAAGAAGTGATCGACGTTGGCCAATTCGCGGCACCTCAACTTATTGACATTGATGCCGATGACTTACTTGACCTTGTCGTTGGTGAGAAAAACGGAACGCTCACACTCTTCCTCAATTGTGGTGATAACTTTAACCATTCGTGGTGTCGCGTGGAAAGTGAAGCATTTGGAGAAAATTGGGGCGACATACACGTCACAAATACCTTGGGAATCAATGGATACAGCACACCTGCGCTTTATGCAGACACTTTAGGCATCCATGTCTTAGTTGCAAATGAAACGGGTACTGTTCAGTCGTTTGGTTTGGTCAACAGTGATTATGAACTCGCACTTGAAGAAGTGAACACAGAAGTTATTGCAAATGGAACTGGCGGGACAGGACTCAGAGCAGGTGCTGCTTTTGCAGACCTCAACGGCGATTCTGTCGTTGATTGTCTCATCGGAATTCAAAATGGTGGCGTGAAATGCTACATCTCGGCTGAAACAATCACAACCGATGTCACAGAGATTGACACAAATGATGCAGCCCCGAGTCTGAATGTGTTTCCTAATCCGGGAAAAGACATCCTGAATTGGGAATTTACCTCATCGATAAACCTCTTGACATCGCGATCTCATGTAGCAATTGAAGTCCGAAATGAACTTGGTCAAACAATTTTTCAATCTCCAACACTTTCTTCCAACGCGGGGATAATAAGGGGGACGATTTCAACCAACAATTGGCCAGGTGGCGTGTATGTTTTAGCGTTAGTGGAACTTTCAGGCACGAAAAAAGGAGGCCTGTTGGGACCTCCTCTTCGTTGGGTTAAAATTGACTAGAAAGGAATGTGAAACTGTTTAGGCATTCATCCCATCGAGGATGGCCTTGACTTCACGGACTGCTTTCTCGCTATCCGCAAGCATCGCTTTTTCGCCTTCGTTAAGATCTAGCTCTATCACTTTCTCTACGCCATTTTTTCCGAGAATCACAGGGACGCCTAAATACATGTCTGAAATGCCATATTCTCCTTGCATCCAAACGCATGCTGGGAATACACGTCTTTGGTCTTTAACAATTGCCTCCACCATCTGAGCTGCTGCTGCACCTGGTGCATACCAAGCTGATGTGCCAAGAAGATTGACGATCTCACCTCCCCCTTTCTTTGTGCGATTTACAATGGCCTCTAACTTATCATCAGCAATCATTTCAGTGACTGGAATCCCGCCTACAGTTGTGTAACGGGGAAGTGGAACCATTGTGTCACCATGACCACCCATAAGGACAGCTTGAATATCCTTGGGACTCACGTTGAGTTCTTCTGCAAGAAATGAACGGTAACGTGCAGTATCCAGAATACCAGCCATTCCAATTACTTTGGTAGAATCTACGTCAGCGGTGAGATAAGCACAGTAAGTCATCACATCTAAAGGATTAGATACAATCACAAGAATAGCGTCTGGGCTATGCACCATGATCTGCGCAGTCACAGATTTCACGATCCCAGCATTTGTTGCAATTAAATCGTCACGGCTCATGCCTGGTTTGCGAGGAAGTCCTGATGTAATCACAACGACGTCAGACCCTGCGGTCTTTGTGTAGTCATTTGTTGACCCCACAGTACGGGTGTCGTACAGATTAATCGGAGAAGTTTCCCAGATATCAAGTGCTTTGCCTTCTGCAAAACCTTCTTTAATATCTAATAAGACGACTTCATTGCATACCTCACGTGTTGCGAGAACATTTGCACAAGTGGCACCTACATTTCCGGCACCTACTACAGTTACTTTCATAAGAAGTTATTTTAGTTCGGAGTGCAAAAGTACAGCCGGATGGACTACGGAAAAAAGAAAAGAGTCCCTACTTTCGTTGTACTTATAAAGAGACATGAAACTTAAAACATTAATCATCACACTTTCACTCGCCTTTGTTTGTACAACCGCGCTGACTCAATCCCTTCCGAAAGCAATAGCATCAAAGCCCGCTGGTGAAGCTGGAATAGATTACAACCTCTATGACAATGCTGGGGAAAAGCACGGGGTTTGGATACGAGTATACGCAGATGGATCACTGTATTATGTGGGCGCATTCAACAGTGGACAGCCCGAAGGCCAGTTCCTATATTTCTTCGAGACCGGAGAACTTATGTCAAAAATCGAACACCCATCCGCCTCAAATTTGGCCGCCAAGATCTCAGCGATTCACTATCGCACAAATTCATCTGTTCAATCTTCGGGATTCTATATCTCTGTCGATGACCAAGAAATACCTGTAAAAGATGGCAGTTGGGGATTTTATGATGAAGGATCCAAGCAGATCAAACAAGAAAGCTACTCTGCAGGTATCCTCAATGGTTCCTATTGGATAAAAACAAAAAAGGGGAGTTTGGTAGAAGAAGGTGGGTATGTCAATGGAAAACTCGATGGATTGAAAACAACGTATTACGACACTGGAACAGTTCGCCAAAGAATCAATTATGTCGCTGACGAGTTAGAAGGGGATTTCCAAGTGTTTTATATCAGTGGAATCCCAAAAATTGAAGGGAATTATATTGACGGAAAGGAGAATTTAATTTGGAAAACATATCATGAAGACGGGGTACTAGAACAAATAACACATTACTCATACGGAAATAGAGTGAAAGAAATCAGGGTAAATGGCTCTTTTGAAGAGGCTTTCGCAGATGGTCGTTCTAAAGAAGAATACACATACAGAAACAAACTGAGAGATGGCCCTTTTAGGATTTGGTATGACCTTGGAGGATATGCGATTGAAAACTTTACAGATCCTGAAACTGGCGAAATGCTTCAACGCCAAGTCCTCGTAGGCACGCAAGTCTCAAGCGAGGGAGAATACGTTAAGGGCAAACTTAATGGCCCTATATACTATTACAGTGAAGAAGGAAAGATGACGAAAACTGAACATTATCGTGCGGGCGAACTTCTAAATATAGACTAAAACCCATACTTGTTCTTCCAAAGTGACTTCAGGTAAACGCTCATTGACTTTTCTCGCGGATTGTCCCCTGGATTGTATAACTGCTTACCCTCCAATCCAACAGGCATACACTCTTGTTCACTAAATCCAGAAGGCGCATCATGGTCGTACGCATATCCCTCTCCATAACCCAGCTTAGACATGAGTTCGGTAGGTGCATTTCTAAGATGAAGAGGTACGGGCAAGTCGCCCGTTTCTTGCACCAAAGCTTGCGCATCTTTGATCGCCATGTATGAAGCATTGCTTTTGGGACTAGAAGCAAGATAAACGACACACTGGGAAAGTAAAATACGTGACTCAGGCATACCGATTCTCTCTACGGCTTGGAAAGTAGAAGTCGCCAACACAAGCGCAGTAGGATTTGCATTTCCGATGTCTTCTGAGGCGCTTATGAGAAGTCTGCGTGCAATGAACTTCGCATCTTCACCTCCTTCAATCATCCTTGCGAGATAATAAACAGCGGCATTGGGATCACTTGATCGTATGCTTTTTATAAAGGCACTGATGATGTCGTAATGCGCCTCGCCCCCTTTGTCGTATCCGGCAGCTGTAGAGCCTATGAGATCTTTCACAATTTCATTCGTGACTTGCACGGCACCCGAAGGAATACTCTGAACGACCATTTCAAGAACATTTAACAATCTTCGTGCATCTCCCCCACTTGCTCTCATCAATGCTTCTTTCTCGACAATCTCAATGTCACGAGAACTTAAAAGAACATCTTCTTCTATCGCTTGCTTAATCAGGGAATCAAGCTCTTCTAGACTCAAGTGCTCAAGAATATAAATTTGACAGCGAGACCTCAAAGCAGGGATAACCTCAAAAGATGGGTTTTCAGTCGTGGCACCAATTAATGTAACCCACCCTTGCTCTACAGCTCCTAACAAACTATCCTGCTGTGATTTTGAGAACCGATGAATTTCATCAATAAAGAGAATAGATTTCCCGGCGAACATCCCACCACTTTTTGCACGCGCAATCACTTCTCTCACCTCCTTAACACCACTATTAATGGCCGAAAGTTGATGAAAAGGCAATCCTACTTTATCCGCTAAAATCCTTGCCAGAGTGGTCTTCCCTACCCCCGGAGGGCCCCAAAGAATCATTGAAGGTAAAGTGCCAGCATCCGCCGCATTTCTCAAAACAGCGCCTGGCCCCACCAAATGTGTTTGGCCCAAATAGTGATCCAATGTTTTTGGGCGCATCCGCTCTGCAAGAGGCATCACATCAGAATTAACAATATTATTCACGATTCTAAGGTACGCTCAAACATTCTCTTTTGAACCTTCATTCCCTCTGGAATCTGATGTTTCCATCTTTTATGAGACCAAAGCCAATCACTTGGCGCGTTCAAAATCTCCATCTCCAATTCACCCAAACATTTGTCGATAACATGTCCTTTGTTTAGTGTTTTTACATTTTCCTCAACCAAACGAAATTCAACTTTATATCGGCCTCTACCTGTTCTGCGAACAGCGCCATAGACCACAGCCGCATCATAAGTATGCGCCCACTTCTCGGCACCGAAATAAACAGGCGTTTCTAAACCCAGAAAAGTGGTCCACCACGCTTTCTTTGGATCATGAGGGCTTTGATCAAAACCAAAACCAACGGCGACAGGCTCTCCCCCTTCTTTGACATGAGTGTCCATCCACGTCTTACACTCTTCAATTTCAATCATTTTAAGACCCTTTCTTTGACGAGATTTCAGCATCGCATCATCCATGATTGGATCACTTAACCTCTTATATAGCGCCATTGTTTTATGGTCTATAGCTCCTGAGAGTGTCATCGCATACATTTCCCAATTTGCCATATGGGCACCTACAAGAATGACATGTCTCCCTTCTTTATGAAGACGATTCATGAGACTTACACCTTCCTCGGAATATTCTACCCTGGTATAGACTGAATGATCTTTTGCAGAAAAAAGCTTCATCGATTCTAAAGTGATGTCACAAAAGTTTTTGTAAAAACCTTTTGAAAGTGATTGAATATTTTCCCGCCCAAATACTTTTTTCAAGTTTCCAAGAACGATCTCCTTCCGATATCCTCCTACAATGGCCATAAAACCAGAAATGACAGAAGCCTCAAGGTGCAACATCCACCATGGCTGCATTCCAAAAACCTGCATCAATCGCAACAATATTCTTGATTTGATTGTATTCATTTCAATTATTTTGAATGACACACCCGTCCCATCCGACAAAAACACCCTGTGGCAATTGCGCTTGTAAATCTTCGTGTCTACCGATAAGATGACTTAAGTGAGTTAGATAGGCTGATTCAGACCCCACTCTTTCTATCACATCTAAAACTTGATCTAGTGAATAGTGACTTGGGTGATGTGTTTTCCTTAAGGCGCTGATGACCAGAACTTTGGTACCAGTAAGTTTTGCAAAAGTTTCGTCAGATATGAGGTTAACATCCGTGATGTAAGCAAAATCCCCTACTCGAAAACCGTACACTTCCATTCTACCATGCATGACTGGCAAAATCGTCCATTTCATGCCTTGTATCTCAAAACCATTGATCAACTCATGTTCACCTAATCTATGAATATCAATTTGAGGTAATCCCCCGTGTGTGTTTTCACCGAAGGCATAAAAGAAATCACGACGAAGCGCCCGTTCAACGGCCTTGTTTGCCCAAATTGGCATTGCTTTTGAATGCTTCTGATTGAACGCCCTCACGTCATCCATACCTGCCACATGATCCTTATGCTCATGTGTATATACGATCGCATCCAAATGATTGACATCATTTCTAAGCATCTGCATTCTGAAATCAGGGCCGGTATCAACAACCACACATATGTCATTTACTTGCACCAAAATCGAGGACCTCAACCGCTTGTCTTTGGGATCCGAAGAGCGACAAACATCACATTTACAAGCTATTACCGGCACACCCTGAGATGTGCCAGTTCCTAACAGTGTTATTTTCATAGTTTTAACACCTAAATCATGTTGAATTATGTGATTCACCCTGCAAAGATACCCTACCTTTACAATAGTGGACTTAGAACGCGTCATATTATCTGCAAAGCAGAAAGCGCTTCGTATAAATCTGAATCAAGATATATACGGGACTTTTGCGGAAGTCGGGGCTGGTCAGGAAGTTGTAAGACATTTTTTCAGAGCTGGTGGAGCGTCTGGAACAATCGCGAAAGCCATCAGCGCTTATGACAAAGATTTCTCTGATGCGATCTATGGCAAAGAGAAGAAAGACAGGTATGTCTGTAAACACAGGCTTGAGAAAATGCTCAAGCATGAGTACCAACTCATTGAAGAGCGAATTAATAGAGAGAACCATCCCTCCAAACAATTCTTTGCCTTCGCCAACACGGTTGCAACAATCAATTTTCACAAGTCAAGTCAGGGACACGGATGGTTTGGCCTCAAATTCCAAACAGAACCTGGAAAGGAAGCATCAGAGGTGATTCTACATGCCAGACTTCACGAATCGGATGCGTTACAACAACAGATTTCGACTGGGATTCTGGGCACAAATCTCATTTATGGTTGTTACTTCTTTTATAAGGACCCTAAAGAATTACTAAAGTCACTGTATGACAACTTAGATCGAAGTCAGATCGAGATTGACATGATTCATATGAATGGGCCCGATTTCGCCAATGTAGACAATCGCCTGCTTTCTTTGCAATTGGTTAAAAATGGCATGACAGATGCTGTCATTTTCTCACCTGACGGACGAAATCTTCAAGCTGCAGATATTCTTTACAAAAAGAACATCCTCGCAATCAGAGGTAGTTTCCGTCCAGTGACGAAAGTAAATATTGATATGATTGCGAAAGGCCTCAAAAAATTCAAAGAGGAACCTAAGGTTGACCCTGAAAACATTCAGGTTTTATTCGAAATTACACTTAACAACCTAAAAGCACAAGGAGATATAGACGAGCAAGATTTCTTAGATAGGGCAGACATCCTTTGTTCAATAGGACAGACTGTTCTCATTTCAAATTACAAGAAATACTACAAGCTGGTTGAATTCTTTTCTCGACACTCGAAAAAACGCATGGGCGTCATTATGGGGGCCTCGACACTTGTTGAAATTTTTGATGAAAAGTACTATCGTAATCTGAACGGAGGAATTTTAGAAGCATTCGGAATCCTCTTTTCTCGAGACCTAAAGATTCTTCTATATCCATGGAAAGATTCGAAGACAGGGACCCTTTGGAGTTCCAAAACAACCCCTATTCACCCACGCTTGAAGCCCCTTTACAACTATCTCACTTTCAATAAGAAAATCATAGATATTGAAGATTATGATGAAGAAGTTCTATCTATCTTCTCAACGGAAGCTTTCAAGATGATCAAGAATGGTGACAAGAACTGGGAGAATATGGTACCCACATTTGTAGACCAAATCATTAAAGAAAAATGTCTTTTCGGGTATTGTGGTGTAAAACCAAAAACAAGCCATACTGAGGATCCTGCAGAAGCTGCTGCAAAAGCAATCGAACAAGGCACCAGCGATTAAGCAGCATCACGTAATTATTGATGGCACATGGCACAAAAAAGGCCTCCCATTTGGGAGGCCTTTTTTATTCAGATATATCAGAAAAACCTATGATTCAGTGATTTCACTCGATGATTCTATAACAACATCATCCGTTTCAGTCGCTTTCAAAGCAGCATCGAATTCATCCTGAGAGCCAACAGTTAAATCTTGGAAATCTCTCGATCCAGTTCCTGCAGGAATCAGGTGTCCTACAATGACATTCTCCTTAAGACCTAACAAGTGATCTTGCTTTCCGCTTACAGCAGCTTCATTCAAGACTTTCGTTGTCTCTTGGAAAGATGCCGCAGATATAAAGGATTTTGTCTGCAATGATGCACGTGTGATTCCTTGTAAAAGTGGACGAGAAGTCGCTGGAATAGCATCTCTCGCTTCAACAAGTGCAAGATCTCTGCGCTTTAAAGATCCGTTCTCATCACGAAGACGACGCGCCGTGATCATTTGGCCTTCTGAAAGCTCTTCGCTGTCACCAGCATTAGAAATCACAACCATACCAAATATTCTGTTGTTCTCAACCAAGAAGTCAGCTTTTTCAGCGTTCTGCTTTTCTAAGAACCTCGTGTCACCAGAATCTTCGATAACGACCTTCTTCATCATTTGACGAACAATCACCTCAAAGTGTTTGTCATTAATCTTCACACCTTGAAGACGGTAAACATCTTGAATCTCATTCACAATGTATTCTTGAACAGCAGTAGGGCCTTTAATGTTAAGGATATCCTTCGGTGTAATCGCACCGTCAGAAAGAGGCATACCAGCTCTCACAAAATCATTATCTTGAACCAAGATGTGCTTGGAGAGAGGCACCATGTACTTGTACTTATCTCCAACACGAGATTCAACTATGACCTCGCGATTACCTCTCTTAATTTTCCCATATGTAACGATTCCATCCACCTCAGAAACAACAGCAGGGTTAGATGGGTTACGTGCTTCAAATAGCTCAGTGACTCTTGGAAGACCTCCAGTAATATCACCAGACTTACCAGCAACACGAGGAATCTTACACAAAATCTGACCAAGTGTTGAAGTACTGCCATTCTTCACCATAATGTGGGCACCCACGGGCAATGAATAAGTACGTAAAGCTTCGCCTTTCTTATCTACAATTAAAATAGCAGGGTTCTTCTTTTTGTCTTTTGTTTCAGTAATAACAACCTCACGGAAGCCAGTTTGCTCGTCAAGTTCCTCACGGTAGGTTAAACCTTCCTCAATATTCTCAAACTTCACAGTACCCAACGCTTCACAGATAATTGCACTGTTATATGGATCCCACTTACAGACAGAGTCGTTCTTCTTTATTTTGTCTCCAGATTTTACAAAAAGCAAAGATCCATATGGTAAAATAGTTGTAGAAAAAGCAACGCCTGTTTTCGGGTCAACAACTTTGAATTCACTCGAACGAGAAACAATCACAGTTTCCTTTTCTCCGTTCTCATTTTTGCGATCAACAGTACGTAAATCTTCAATCTCAGCAACACCTTCAAACTTCGTGCGCAACTCATTATCATCAGATATTTTTGACGCTGTACCACCTACGTGGAACGTACGAAGTGTAAGCTGAGTACCCGGCTCACCAATAGACTGAGCTGCGATAACACCCACTGCGACTCCTTTCTGAACCATTCTTGCATCAGAGAGATTTCGACCGTAACATTTGGCACAGATACCTCTCGCAGACTCACATGTAAGTACAGAACGGACTTCAACTTCATCAACACCAGCAGCTTCAATCGCACGAGACATTTTCGCAGTGATTTCTTCTCCTTCCTTTGCAAGGACTTCTCCTGTTTGTGGATGGTAGACATCAATCGCTGGAACACGTCCATCAATTCTGTCAGCAATACCCTCAACAATTTCATCATTTTTACGAAGTGGACTCACCATGATTCCACGTAACGTTCCGCAATCCTCTTCTGTGACAATGACATCTTGAGCCACATCAACAAGACGACGTGTCAAGTAACCAGCATCCGCTGTTTTCAAAGCGGTATCCGCCAGACCTTTTCGCGCACCGTGCGTAGAAATAAAGTACTCTAGGATAGAAAGACCCTCTTTAAAGTTAGAGAGAATTGGATTCTCAATAATATCTTGACCACCTGAGGTAGAAGATTTCTGTGGTTTCGCCATAAGACCACGCATACCCGAAAGCTGTCTAATTTGTTCTTTAGATCCACGTGCACCAGAGTGCATCATCATGTAAATAGAATTAAACCCTTGCTTGTCAGTCTCAAGCCTATCCATAAGGATATTTGTAAGACGAGAATTTGTATGTGTCCAAATATCGATGATCTGGTTGTAACGCTCGTTATTGGTGATAAGACCCATGTTGTAGTTCTCCATCACTTCAGCAACTTCAGATGTCGCTTTTGTAACAAGCTTTTCTTTTTCTGGCGGGATAATGACATCATTCAAGTTGAATGAAAGACCACCTTTAAAAGCCATATGGAAACCGAGATGCTTAATGTCATCTAGGAATTCAGCTGTTCTCGCAACACCTACTGTTTCTAATACTTTTGCAATAATATCACGAAGAGATTTCTTCGTTAAAAGCTCATTGATATAACCTGCTTCTAACGGAACATGCTCATTGAACAATACACGACCACACGTCGTTTCGATAATTGAAGAATCACCGTTGATATCAATAAAACGCATTTTAATAGCAGCGTGTAAATCAAGCTTACCCTCTTGGTGCATAATACTCACCTCTTGAGGAGAGTAACACACTGTACCTTCACCTTTAACAGGCCATTCAGGTGTGCTCTTACGTTCTTTTGTAATGTAATATAAACCCAAGACCATATCCTGAGAAGGAACCGTAATTGGGGCGCCATTGGCAGGGTTCAAAATGTTATGTGACGCCAGCATTAACAACTGCGCTTCTAACACTGCTGCATGACCTAGTGGCAAGTGTACAGCCATTTGGTCACCATCAAAGTCAGCGTTAAACGCAGTACAAGCAAGTGGATGAAGTTGTAGTGCTTTACCTTCAATTAATTTAGGTTGGAATGCCTGAATACCAAGTCTGTGGAGTGTTGGCGCACGATTTAGAAGCACCGGGTGTCCCTTCATGACATTTTCAAGAATATCCCATACAATCGCTTCTTTTGCATCAACAATCTTCTTTGCAGACTTGACGGTCTTCACGATTCCACGCTCAAGCATCTTACGAATAATGAACGGCTTATAAAGCTCGGCTGCCATATGCTTAGGCATACCACATTCGTGCATTTTCAGCTTAGGACCGACAACAATCACCGAACGTGCAGAATAATCAACACGCTTACCGAGTAGATTCTGACGGAAACGACCTTGCTTACCTTTTAAGCTGTCACTTAAAGATTTTAGAGGACGGTTGCTTTCTGTCTTAACAGCACTTGATTTCCGACTGTTATCGAATAAACTATCTACGGCTTCTTGAAGCATACGCTTCTCGTTTCTTAGAATGACCTCTGGAGCCTTTATCTCAACAAGACGCTTTAAGCGGTTGTTACGAATAATGACACGACGGTATAAATCATTTAAATCAGAAGTTGCAAAACGACCACCGTCCAAGGGAACAAGGGGACGAAGTTCAGGGGGAATAATTGGAACAACTTTAATAATCATCCACTCAGGACGATTCTCAATTCTCTTATGAGAATCACGCATGTACTCAACGACTTGAAGACGCTTTAACGCTTCACTCTTTCTTTGTTGAGAGGTTTCAGTATCAGCTGCATGTCGAAGTTTAAATGACAACTCATCCAAATCAAGATTTGCAAGAAGATCATGAACGGCCTCAGCACCCATTTTTGCAACAAATTTGTTTGGGTCTTTGTCGTCTAAATATTGATTTTCTTTCGGAAGGGTATCTTGAATATCGAAATACTCATCCTCAGTAAGGAAATCGTTGATTTGCAAATCCTCTCCTTCAGCATTTTTTGCAATACCAGGATTAATGACTGCGTAGCGTTCGTAGTAAATAATCTGATCTAACTTTTTCGAAGGCAGACCTAGGAGATATCCAATTTTATTTGGCAAACTTTTAAAGTACCAAATATGAGCCACAGGAACAACAAGTGAAATGTGTCCCATTCTCTCACGACGTACTTTTTTCTCTGTCACCTCAACACCACAACGGTCACAAACGATTCCCTTATAGCGGATACGCTTGTATTTGCCGCAATGACATTCAAAGTCTTTTACAGGTCCAAATATTCTTTCACAAAACAATCCATCACGTTCCGGCTTATAGGTTCGGTAATTGATGGTTTCTGGCTTAAGCACTTCACCGTGTGACTGCTCAAGAATAGTCTCTGGCGATGATAACGAAATCGTTATTGTCGAAAAATCGCCCGAGGTCTGTTGGGGGGTCTTTTGTTGGAACATATCAGTTTTCAATGAGGGGTATCAATCTAGTGAAATACTTAATCCGAGACCTTTCAGCTCGTGAAGAAGTACATTAAACGACTCTGGAATTCCAGGTTTGGGCATGAGGTCACCTTTAACAATGGCTTCGTATGCTTTTGCACGTCCTATAACATCATCCGACTTGACAGTCAAAATCTCTTGTAGAATGTTCGCAGCTCCAAAGGCCTCAAGAGCCCACACTTCCATCTCGCCAAAACGCTGACCACCAAACTGAGCCTTTCCGCCCAATGGTTGTTGTGTAATCAGTGAGTAAGGTCCAATCGAACGCGCGTGCATCTTGTCATCAACCATGTGACTTAGCTTAATCATATATATGACACCTACTGTCGCAGGTTGATCAAAGCGTTCACCAGTTCCTCCGTCATATAGGTGAGTCACACCACAATCAGGAACACCTGCTTTTTCTGTCAACTCAGTAATCTCTTCTAAGGAAGCACCATCGAAGATCGGCGTAGAAAACTTCATTCCTAAGTTTTGGCCTGCCCACCCGAGTACGGTTTCGTAAATCTGTCCCAGGTTCATTCGAGACGGTACACCAAGTGGGTTTAAAACAATGTCCACCGGCGTTCCATCTTTAAGGAAAGGCATATCCTCCTGACGAACAATCCTTGCAACAATTCCCTTGTTACCATGACGTCCCGCCATCTTGTCACCTACTTTTAATTTACGTTTTTTAGCGACGTAAACTTTAGCCAGTTTGACAATTCCATTTGGAAGTTCATCACCTACAGTAACCTGGAATTTTTTGCGCTTATAAGCACCAAGAAGATCATTGTACTTCATCGTGTAGTTGTGTACCACACGATTTACAAGGTCACTCACTTCAGCATCTCTTACCCAAGATTCAGAGTTGATAATAAGGAAGTCCAAACTCAATAGAATTTTTTGTGTGAACTTGATTCCCTTCTTAACCTGCTCTTCCTTGTAGTAATTGAAAACACCTTGGCTCACTTTTCCAGCAACGAGCTTCATAAGCTTGTCGACTAAAATTTTCTTAAGTGAAGCAGCCTCCTTATCGAATTCAATATCGATTGATTCAATAACTGCCTTATCTGCAGCTTTGGCTTTTCTGTCTTTTACAGCACGACTGAATAACTTCTTTTCAATCACGACACCTTTACTAGATGGTGGCATTTTTAACGAAGCATCTTTTACATCTCCAGCCTTGTCGCCGAAAATGGCTCTAAGTAATTTCTCTTCAGGGCTAGGGTCTGACTCACCCTTAGGTGTAATCTTTCCAATGAGGATGTCACCACCACTCACATTTGCACCAATTCGAATTAAACCGTTCTCATCGAGGTTCGCAGTAGCTTCCTCACTTACGTTCGGAATATCATTTGTTAACTCCTCAATACCACGCTTGGTATCTCTTACTTCGAGCGTATATGAATCCACGTGTAAAGATGTAAATACATCATCTCTAACGACACGTTCTGAGATTACAATCGCATCCTCAAAATTATATCCCTGCCAAGGCATAAAGGCAACCTTCATGTTTTGGCCAAGCGCAAGCTCTCCGTTGTCCGTACTGTATCCTTCTACAAGAATCTGACCTTTTGAAACCCGATCGCCTTTTGATACGATGGGACGAAGATTCATGCATGTACCTTGGTTCGTCCGAGAAAATTTAACGAGATTATATAACTTTAAATCATCATCAAATGAAACGAGGAGATCGCTCTCATCCATTTTGTGACGAATATGAATCACGTCTGAATCAACATACTCAACCACACCGTCAGACTCCGCACGCATGAGAATTCTTGAATCTCGTGCAACAGCTGATTCAACTCCTGTACCTACGATAGGAGAGTCAGGAATCATTAATGGAACAGCCTGACGCATCATGTTCGATCCCATCAGCGCACGGTTCGCATCATCATGCTCCAAAAATGGGATCAATGACGCCGCAATAGAGGCAATCTGGTTTGGAGCCACATCCATGTACTCCAATTCTTTGGGTTGTACAAGTGGATAATCGGCCTGTAACCTAGACTTAATTAATGGATCTAGGAAATTTCCGTCTTTGTCAATCTTCGCATTTGCTTGGGCAATTAAAGACAGTGCTTCATCTTCAGCTGATAAGTAAGTAACATCCTCTGATGAGGTTGCTGCTTTACCATCAATCACCTTACGATATGGTGTTTCAATAAATCCAAGTCTGTTCACTTTTGCATAGACACACAGAGAACTAATAAGACCAATGTTAGGCCCCTCTGGCGTTTCAATGGTACAAAGACGTCCGTAGTGCGTATAGTGTACATCACGAACCTCAAATCCAGCACGTTCACGAGAGAGTCCACCAGGCCCTAGGGCTGATATACGTCGTTTGTGCGTCACCTCACTTAGAGGGTTGGTTTGGTCCATAAACTGCGACAGCTGATTTGTGCCAAAAAAGCTATTAATCACAGAACTTAATGTTTTTGCATTAATCAGATCCGTCGGCGTAAACACCTCGTTGTCGCGTACGTTCATACGCTCACGAATTGTACGTGCCATACGTGCAAGACCGACGCCAAACTGAGAGTAAAGCTGTTCACCAACAGTACGAATACGTCTGTTACTTAAGTGATCAATATCGTCAACATCTGCGTTAGAGTTCACCAAATCAATGAGGTACTTTATGATAAGTAAGATGTCATCCTTTGTAAGCGTTCTGCTCACGACATCGTCATCCAATCCCAATTTCCTGTTAATACGGAAACGTCCTACTTCACCTAAATCGTAACGCATTTCTGAGAAGAAAAGCTTATCGATTACGCCTCTCGCTGTGTCTAAATCTGGTGGCTCAGCATTTCGAAGTTGACGGTAGATATACTCTACAGCTTCCTTCTCAGAATTTGAGCTATCCTTCTGTAGTGTATTGTAAATAATTGCGTAATCAGCCTGATTTATACTCTCCTTGTGAAGAATAATAGATTTGGTTCCGCTTTCCATAATAAGCGCAACATGTTCTTTTTCAAGAATCGTTTCTCTGTCGAGAATGACCTCATTTCTTTCAATTGAGACAACTTCGCCAGTATCCTCATCCACAAAATCTTCAACCCATACTTTCAATACACGTGCAGCAAGCTTTCTACCTACAGCGCGTTTCAGACCTGCCTTACTCACTTTTACTTCGTCAGCCAAGTCAAAGATATCTAGTATATCTCGGTCAGTTTCATATCCAATACTTCGCAACAATGTCGTGACTGGAAGCTTTTTCTTCCGATCGATATAGGCATACATGACACCATTTATATCGGTCGCAAATTCAATCCAAGATCCTTTAAAAGGAATAATTCTTGCAGAATAAAGTTTGGTGCCATTTGCGTGACGACTTTGGCCAAAAAACACACCAGGTGAACGGTGGAGTTGATTGACAATGACACGTTCTGCGCCATTTACTACAAATGAGCCTTGGGGCGTCATATATGGGATTGTACCCAAATAAACATCTTGAACGATGGTCTCAAAATCCTCATGTTCAGGATCCGTACAGTAAAGCTTTAGTTTGGCTTTAAGTGGAACACTGTGAGTAAGACCACGCTCGATACATTCAGTAATGCAATAGCGGGGAGGATCTATAAAGTAATCTAAGAATTCAAGTACAAACTGATTCCTAGTATCTGTGATAGGAAAGTTTTCACTGAATACTTTAAATAGTCCTTCTGATTCACGATTTTCAGGTTTTGTTTCGAGTTGAAAAAACTCCTGAAAAGAGCGTAGTTGGATGTCAAGAAAATCCGGATGCTCAAGTGGGAGTGCCACTGAGGCAAAGTTTTTCCGGGTAGCGACTGGGGTGGTATTGACCAAAGACATGGAGGTGGGGTCAAATTAATTTCAGACTTAGACAATGCAGGCACCTAAACCTATTTAACTTACGAAAAGTCATAACAGGCAAAAAAAGCTCAAGGGCGAAGACCTGCTCTTCGCCCTGAACCTTAAATAGTTGGGGTTGTGTGCTTACTTAAGCTCAACCTCAGCTCCAGCTTCCTCAAGTTGTGACTTGAGACTTTCTGCTTCATCCTTAGGAATTCCTTCCTTAAGGGGAGCTGGTGCAGAGTCAACGATGCCTTTTGCATCTTTAAGGCCGAGGCCTGTTAACTCTTTTACTAGTTTAACAACAGCTAGCTTTGATCCACCAGCAGCTTTGAGAATAACGTCGAATTCCGTTTTCTCATCACCACCACCTTCACTACCGCCAGCAGCGGGTCCTGCAACTGCAACAGCAGCAGCAGCTGGTTCGATGCCGTGATCATCCTTAAGGATGGTAGCAAGTTCGTTTACTTCTTTGACAGTAAGATTAACGAGCTCTTCGGCCATAACTTTTAAATCAGCCATATTTATTTTTATTGATTGGTTTTCATATAATTAATAATGTCAAGCTCAGCCGCGTTCTTGCAGCGCCTTGACCAGACCAGAAACTGTGTTTCCACTTGATTTTAATGCACCAACAACGTTCTTCATCGGAGATTGGAGCAATGCGATTACTTCCGCAATGAGCTCGTCCTTCGACTTGACATTTGTTAATACATCTATTTGATTGTCACCTAGGTAACAAGATTCTTCAACATAAGCCGCTTTAAGAAGAGGCATGCTGTGTTTCTTACGAAAATCCTTAAGCAACTTCGCAGGAACATTTCCTACATTGCCTAGGAGTAGCGCTGTCTGTCCTGTTAAAACTTCATACAGTTCACTGTAATCGGCTTCTTCAGACGAATCCATTGCTCTTCGCAGTAGCGTGTTTTTCACAACGCGCACAGTTACATCTTTCTTATAACAAGCACGACGCAATGTTGTAGTCTCTTCAGAATTTAACCCGGAGGCATCTGTTAGATAAACAACACTGTTGTCTTGTAATAATTGCTTTATCTCGTTGATCTGTAAATCTTTTTCTTGACGTGTCATATTTGATGCGTTTAGGGGTTAAACCAAAGATTTATAATCAATTTTAATACCAGGCCCCATTGTAGAGCTCATAATAATGCTCTTGATATAAGACCCTTTTGCAGAAGCAGGCTTTAGCTTAACTAAAGTGGAGATAAGTTCATTTGCATTCTCTTCAATTTTAGAAGCCTCAAAAGAGACCTTTCCTACTGAAGCATGAATAATTCCAAACTTGTCTACTTTAAAGTCAATCTTACCTGCTTTTACATCAGTAACAGCTTTTGCCACATCCATAGTTACAGTTCCCGACTTAGGGTTAGGCATGAGGCCACGAGGTCCGAGTACACGGCCTAGAGCTCCTACCTTGCCCATAACTTGGGGTGTGGTGATAATTACATCCACATCGGTCCATCCCCCCTTAATTTTAGCCACATACTCGTCGAGACCTACGTAATCAGCACCAGCATCTAAAGCCTCCTGATCTTTGTCAGGTGGGCAAAGTACTAGTACTTTGACATCTTTTCCTGTTCCGTGAGGTAAGGAAACGGTGCCACGAACCATTTGATTCGCTTTACGAGGATCTACTCCAAGTCGCACGGCAAGGTCGACCGAGGCATCGAATTTCGTCGTTGAGCAATCTTTCACAAGTGAAGATGCTTTATCAAGCGTATAAGGCTTTTCGGCGTCGAATTTCTCGGCAACCGCCTTCTGGTGTTTTGTTAATCGTCCCATTTTTGCGCGGTTTGTGACTTAAGAAGGAAAATTTCCAGTGACATTAATACCCATACTTCGTGCTGTTCCTGCAACCACTTTCATGGCAGACTCAATGGAAAAGCAATTCAGATCAGGCATTTTGTCTTCTGCTATAACGCGGATTTGATCCCAATTAACACGTCCCACCTTAACTCTATTAGATTCCGGAGAACCACTTTTAAGTTTTGCTGCTTCCAACAATTGGATGGCAGCAGGGGGTGTCTTAATGACAAAGTCAAACGACTTATCAACATAGACAGTGATAATTGCGGGGAGTACCTTACCAGCTTTATCTTGGGTTCTAGCATTAAATTGCTTACAGAACTCCATGATATTTACTCCTTTCGCACCGAGAGCCGGTCCGACAGGAGGTGCAGGGTTGGCTGCTCCACCACGTATTTGCAGCTTTATTAGTCCAGCTACTTCTTTCGCCATTTTATTTATATATAATGAACAGTCTTGAGTTTCGCGCGAATGGGAAGCATTCTAGGGGACATGCGAACGTCTCTTACTGTCTGTTCCGTTTAATTATCTTTTTCAACTTGTAAATAGCCAAGCTCTACAGGTGTCTTACGACCAAAGATCTTTACCATCACTTTTAATTTCTTTTTATCTTCGTTTACTTCTTCGATGTTACCGAGGAATCCATTAAATGGTCCATCAATAACCTTCACCAGTTCGCCAGCTTTATATGGTATGTTGATTTCTTCTTCAGCAGCTGCCATTTCATCGACAACACCTAAAATTCGATTGACTTCATGCTGGCGGATAGGCATAGGATCACCTCTCTTTTCAGCACCAAGAAATCCAATCACATTAGTTACATTTTTGACAAGGTGCGGGATTTCTCCGACAAGAGCAGCTTGGATATATACATACCCTGGAAATAAATTCTTTTCCTTACTGACTTTTTTACCCTTACGAATTTGAAATACTTTCTCAATAGGAATAAGTACTTGACCTACATAGTCTTGTAAACCAGCAGCAGCGACTTCTGTTTCGATAGTCTCTTTTACTCGCTTTTCCTGACCACTAACAGCCCGAACTACATACCACTTTTTCTCTATTTCACTCATCGTTTCCAAATCGTTCTAAAATAAATCATAAATAGTACCGACAACACCTTTCCAGATTGAGTCTGATGTGTTTACTCCAAATGCCCAGTCCATAACAAATACTACACCCGCAATAAGTAAGGATGCAACAAATACTAGAACTGAAGACTCCTGAAGTTCTTTCCAAGTAGGCCAAGTAACCTTGGTTACAAGTTCACTGTAGGATTCTTTAATATAATTCGTTATTTGAGACATTGTTTCTTTATTTGCACGGGCGGTAGGACTCGAACCTACAACCAATGGTTTTGGAGACCACTACTCTGCCAATTGAGCTACGCCCGTAAATACGGGAAGAAGGCACCTTAAAAAGGCACCTTCTTCTCGAAGATTTGTATAGAGGAGAACCCTCATTAAATTAACCGACTATTTCAGTTACCTGACCAGCACCTACAGTTCGTCCACCCTCACGGATAGCAAAACGAAGTCCCTTGTCCATAGCAACAGAAGCGATTAAATCTACATCGATCGTAACGTTGTCACCAGGCATTACCATTTCGCGACCTGCTTCTAGAGAGATCTCACCAGTAACGTCAGTTGTTCTGAAGTAGAACTGAGGACGGTACTTGTTGTGGAATGGTGTATGACGTCCACCCTCTTCTTTCTTAAGAATGTAGACCTCTGCCTTAAACTTTTTGTGTGGAGTGATGGTTCCAGGACGTGCTATAACCATACCACGCTTAATATCAGACTTATCGATACCACGAAGTAAAAGACCAACGTTGTCTCCAGCTTCACCTCTATCTAGAATCTTACGGAACATCTCTACTCCAGTAATTGTAGACTTGATTTTTTCATCTTGCATACCGATAATATCAACTTCATCACCTGTATTGATGATACCTGTTTCAATTCGTCCGGTTGCAACTGTTCCACGACCAGTGATTGTGAAAACATCCTCAATAGACATAAGGAACGGCTTCTCGTTGTCACGTGGTGGAATTTCAATCCACGCGTCTACAGCAGTCATGAGCTCCTTAATTGAATCTACCCACTTCGCGTCGCCATTAAGACCACCAAGAGCAGAACCAGTAATTACAGGAGAGTTATCGCCATCATAGTCATAGAAAGATAGAAGTTCACGCACTTCCATCTCAACCAATTCAAGCAATTCTTCGTCGTCTACCATGTCCGCTTTGTTCATGAATACAACAATACGAGGGATACCAACTTGGCGTCCAAGTAGAATGTGCTCACGTGTCTGTGGCATTGGGCCATCAGTTGCAGCAACAACAAGAATAGCACCGTCCATTTGGGCAGCACCAGTTACCATATTCTTTACATAGTCAGCGTGACCTGGACAATCAACGTGAGCATAGTGACGCGCTGCCGTTGAATACTCAACGTGTGAAGAGTTAATCGTAATTCCACGCTCCTTTTCCTCAGGTGCGTTGTCAATTTGGTCAAACGAGCTAGCCTCGCTATACCCAGCATCAGCCATCACCTTAGTGATCGCTGCTGTTAAAGTAGTCTTTCCGTGGTCAACGTGGCCAATTGTGCCAATGTTAACGTGTGGTTTTGATCGGTCAAATTTTTCTTTTGCCATAATCTCAACGTTTTTATGATTTATATATTATTATTAATTTTTATTTCTCTTTAATGATATGAGCCAATGATGGGAATTGAACCCATGACCTCGTCCTTACCAAGGACGCGCTCTACCCCTGAGCTACATCGGCTTGAATCGAGCGGAAGACGAGGTTCGAACTCGCGACATTCAGCTTGGAAGGCTGATGCTCTACCAACTGAGCTACTTCCGCTTGGTAATTTCCTCAAACAGTTTAATGCTTGTGAAAATGTGGGGGTAATAGGAATCGAACCTATTCAGTCTAAGACAACAGAGTTACAGTCTGCCCCGGCTCTCCAACTCCGGCGTACCCCCAAAACATTCTGTAACATTTATCATGAACAGGATATTTTATTGGTGAGCCGGTGGAGGGATTCGAACCCCCGGCCAGTTGATTACAAATCAACTGCTCTGGCCACTGAGCTACACCGGCAATAAAGCAAAGAACAAAACACAAAAAAGCCCTCCTGAATTTCAGGAGGGCAAATGTACGATATAATTTGGTCCAAACAAGCAATAGTTGTGCCTAAAATTATATCAAGATAATTTCTCGAAAAATCAGTTAAGCATGTTGCTTTAAAATCTGTCTTCTTAATGCCTCTGTTACTTCGTCAGTCGCACCTTCAAAAGTTGTTGAGTTGCGCTTCGCAAAAAGATCTTTTCCTGGCAAATGAAGTTTAATCTCAACAAGTTTATTCTCTCTGTCATTGCTTTTCTCAATGCGTAAAAAAACTTCGCCAGAAATAATTGAGTTGTTAAAAGTGGTAAGCTTTTGAATTTTCGCTTCGATAAAAGCTAATAACGCCTTATCAGCGTCAAAGTGAATGGAATTGATTTGCACCTGCATGGTGAACGTAAATTGTTAAGTGCATTATTTTGGACGTTTGTCCAAAGGGCTCGCACGGTGAAACTCCTTCAACTTTGCTGTCGTGTGATGCGTGTAAATTTGAGTTGAAGCAAGACTAGCATGACCTAGTAATTCTTTAACAGCTGCAAGTTCTGCACCGCGATTCAATAAATGAGTAGCAAAGGTGTGTCGTAAAACGTGAGGGCTACATTTCTGGAGCGTACTCACTTCACCAAGGTAATAATTTACACGACGATAAACAAATGATGGATAAAGAGATTTACCGGCATCAGTCACAAATAACTCTTCACCACCAACAGGTCGATCCATGACATGCATCATGATACTCTCTAAAGTATGAGGCATCAGGGGCAGAAGCCTTTCTTTTGATCCTTTCCCAATAACCTTCAATGTCTTTCTACTTCCATCAACATCAGAAACGCGCAACCCTATCAGCTCACTTAACCGAATACCCGTTTCATAAAGGAGCGCCATCATCGATCTATCCCTTCTTCCTTTCCAATCATCAGCAAAGAGATCTTCATTAAAGAGATCTCTCATTGCATATTCAGTAACTACTTCTGGAAGTCGTGTTTGCAATTTGGGAAGAATGACAGATTCGACAGGATTAGAATCCATAATACCTTTTCTTCTGGCGTATTTAGAAAATGTCCGATAAGCAGAAACTTTTCTGTGTATGGTTCGAGGCGCTTTGCCTTGTTTCATCATCTCGACCACCCAGGATCTTACCCAATCACCTTTTATATTACACAAGTCATCTTCGTCATAATGACTAGTCATGTACCTCATAATCTGATTTAGATCAGAACGATAGCATCTCAGGGTATGTTCAGACCCTCGCTTTTCCTTTTGAAGAAAGTCAAGAAAATCAGCTAATGTGGTAGTGGTTTGTTTCAAGGCGAAAATGTCTGAACATAAAAATAGCGAGAAGGCGCTGCAATCTCGCTATTTTTATCGACAAAAACAAGCGATTCGTCGATTATATAATTATTACACACTAAAACAGTGTGAAAATTCACTTAATCTGGGGTGACAGACTTAAGATTTTTGTAGACCGCTTTCTTGCGGGCCTCACGGTTTAAGAGGCTTGGCTTGACAAACTCACGACGAGTTCTAAGTTCCTTCATTTTTTTAGTGCGATCGAATTTCTTCTTAAATCGCTTTAAACAACGTTCAATGTTGTCGTTTTCTTTTACTGGGATACTAAGCATAATCAAAAAAAATTGAGGTGCAAAGATAGATTAAACTATTTACCGAACCAATTCTCTTGCAATTACTAATTTCTGAATTTCAGAAGTCCCCTCTCCTATGGTACAAAGCTTAGAATCTCTGTAGTACTTTTCAGCGGGAAAATCTTTAGTGTAACCATACCCTCCCAGAATTTGAACAGCTTCCGTTGAAACTTTTACCGCGACTTCGCTTGACTCATACTTTGCCATGGCACTGGCCAAAGTACAGGACTTGCCGACATTCTTTAATTCACACGCTTTCAACAACAACAAGTCTGAGATCTCAATGGCCACTGCCATATCTGCTAATTTGAATGCAATGGCTTGAAAGCTTGATATAGCCTGACCAAATTGTTTTCTTTCTTTTGAATATGACAACGCAGTATCATAAGCGCCCTGAGCAATGCCTAGGCTCATCGCGCCAATACTTATCCGCCCACCATCAAGCACTTTCATCGCTTGTATAAACCCTTCTCCAACTTCACCCAGTATTTGAGATTCATGCACCCTGCAGTTATCGAAAACCATTTCCGAAGTCTCACTACATCGCATGCCAAGTTTGTTTTCTTTTTTACCTCCAGAAAACCCTGGAGTAGAACGTTCCACCACAAATGTCGTGATTCCGTGACTGTCCAAAAGATCTCCAGTACGAACCAATACAACAGCAACATTGCCACTCGTACCGTGAGTGATGAAATTCTTTGTGCCATTGATCACCCAGTACTCGCCTTCCTTCTCTGCAACGCATTGCATTCTCAACGCATCTGAACCTGTATTTGCTTCTGTCAACCCCCATGCCCCGATCCATTCTGCAGAAGCAAGATTAGGTAAGTATTTCTTTTTTTGTTCTTCAGTTCCAAACTGCAAGATGTGACCGGTACATAAACTATTGTGGGCCGCCATACTGAGACCGACAGATCCGCACACACGAGAAATTTCTTCGAGTGCAATCTTATACTCTATATATCCCAAGCCTGCTCCTCCATATTCTTCAGGCACAAGCATTCCCATGAGACCAATCTGTCCCATTTCTCGAAAAACATCAACAGGAAATATCTGTGATTCATCCCAAATCATACGATTTGGTAAAATTCGACGACGCGCAAATTCACTCACCGTCTCCTTTATCATTAATTGATCGGCTGTCAAATTAAAATTCATTTTACAAATGTCGGTAGATAAATGTCTGAATAGCTACAAATGATCATTTATTGTGACAACCTTTATGTAAGGCAACCAATTATTCCATGTACTGTCATTCATTAAAGGCATTTTTCTAAAATCATCAATTGTATTAATTTCATGATGCCTTCTATATCTCTCAATCATTCGCGCTCCTTCAAAACCTAAATATGGATGTTTACGCATTTGTGACCAGGAGGCCGTATCAACACAAATCTGAGTCACTTTTTTTAAATCGACTTTAAACCATCCTGATACATCATGATAAGATTCATCACTAAATCCATACACCTCCTGAAGCTGGCCCACATCAACGAAACCTCCAAGCAAATTTCTATATTTTACAGTTCGTCCAGAGAGAACAGGACCAAATACAGGCAAACGTTCTAATGAGATACTGTCTATGTCATTAATATTAAGAGAAAGAGGCTCAGGCATAGCCACTGGAGCATAGAGCGCATTTGAATTGTAGGATTGATTCTGAAGAGAATAAGGTCTTGAGTAAGAAGAATTGCTTGAGGCATGGTCATTTGTCACATTTGACAATGACGTTGAGGAGACATTTAAACACACCGCGACAGGCCATGTGTCCAGCAAATCAAGAAAGGTTGACACATCAACTCTCGGTGAAGAAGACCTCTTTGATTCTACTCCCCATGCAAGCAAGGACAATAAAATAACAATGATGATAGAAGTTAAATGAAAGGCATCGTCACGGCGAGATAACGAATCTGAGTTATTTTTTATACTGAACGATTTCACCAGACTTCACCCTTTTCAAATAGTCTTTTAAATCTGACTTCACCTCTGGGGCAAGGAGATACAGTCCTAAGACATTAGGGAAACACATGGCAAAAATCATGGCGTCTCCAAACCCAAAAACACTTTTTGCAGAAATGGCAGAACCGATGACGACAAAAGCACAGAATAAGACCTTATAGCTGATGTCTGCAACTTTGGATTCTCCGAAGATATAAGTCCACGATTTAAGGCCATAATAACTCCAACTTAACATCGTGGAAAGCGCAAACAGGATGACTGATATCGACAGCACGATAGGAAACCATGAGATTGTTTGACTGAATGCTGAAGATGTTAACTCAATTGCTTTTAATTCTCCAGAATCTGCTAGTGAATGAGCCAGCGCTGCTCCATCTCCTCCGTAGCCTGAAATAACGATAACAAGAGCTGTCATGGTACATATGACAACAGTGTCGATAAACGGCTCCAAAAGACTCACCATACCTTCAGACACAGGCTCCTCAGTCTTCGCCGCTGAATGTGCAATAGAGGCTGAACCGATACCTGCCTCGTTAGAGAAAGCCGCACGTTTGAAACCTTGGATCATAACGCCAATAATACCGCCATACATCGCCGATGAGCTAAATGCACCATTAAATATCTGTCCGAAGGCATTTGGAATATAGGAGAAGTTCACACCCAAAACCACCAACGCACTCACTACATATACACCGACCATCAGAGGGACAACTTTGTCAGTGACCTTGGCAATACTCTTAATACCTCCAATAATAATTAAACCGACCAAAACAGCCATTACTGTTCCAAAAATCCAAGATTGGCCATAGAAAAAAGAATCCGCGCCACCAGTGGCATGAATAAGTTGTTTTGTAGCTTGATTGATTTGGACCATGTTACCTCCACCAAGCGAACCACCGATACACGCGACAGAAAACATAATTGCAAGCACTTTACCAAGTTGACCAAAGCCCTCGCCTTTTTTCGCGAGCCCCCTGCTCAAATAATAAGCAGGCCCTCCTGAGACAGAACCATCTGCATTTTCAACCCGATACTTGGTTCCCAGAGTACACTCAATAAACTTTGCACTCATTCCTAATAGACCGGCGACAATCATCCAGAATGTTGCCCCGGGACCACCAATAGAAACGGCAATGGCAACACCCGCGATATTTCCAACGCCTACTGTACCGGAGAGTGCAGCAGTCAATGCTTGAAAGTGACTTACCTCTCCCTTTTCACTTTTATTGGGATTGTCAAATTTTCCACTAACGACATCTAGGGCGTGCTTAAAGCCACGAATGGAAATGAAATTAAAATAAAACGTGAAGAATATTGCACCGAATAACAACCAAATCAAGACAAATGGGACTTGAATCTCAAAGCCCACTGGGATGGTGAAAAAAATCACATCCTCAACAGTCTTAGTTATGGGGCCCATATATTGATCTATGACACTATCTATAGATCCACTTTGAGCGATTGATACAACAGGTGATATGAATGCAATCAGGCCGAGGAATGCGGTTTTTAATAAAGACATACGTTTAGAATAATTATTTTAATTGTGAGAAAGTTAAGGCTTTGAAATGTATCAAGGATACGGATGCGTGTATTTAAGTATACTGTTAAATGATCTGATTTGCTTAGCATTCCCAAGTACAAAAAGCTTACAAGCGCCATCGAGCACAGTGGCAGGTCCTGGATTAATTTCATATTCACCGTTAGCCCGTTTCAGGCCCACGATATTAATCCCTAATGTATCATGCTTAACAATATCGCCTAAAGTGGATGAATTCATTTCTATCGGCAATTGATCCATCGAGATCTCTTCTAGATTGATAGAGTCGCCGCCCTGTATACTGATGTGATCTAAAAATTCAACGACATCAGGCATCGCAACAAGTGAAGCCATATGGGCACCACCGACTTTGTCTGGCATGATGACATTGTCTGCACCGGCCACTTTAAGCTTGTGCACTGAATTTATTTGAGACGCTCGGCTAATGAGAAGCAGTTTGTTATTTAACTCTCGTGAGGACAGAATGACGTAAAGATTATGTGCGTCCACTGGCATCGTTGCAATTAATGCCTTTGCCTTCATAATACCAGCTTTTTCTAGATTTTCGTCTCTTGTAGCATCACCAGAAATAACAAAAAACCCTTCTGTACGCAAGATTTCAGAACGCGCCTCGTCCTTTTCAATGACGACAACAGTTGTGGCATGATCCTGGAGTTCTGAAACGGCCATTTCTCCAACTCTACCGTACCCACATACAATCACGTGGTTTTCTAATTTATCCATATCTTTCTTCAATCTAGCCACTTTAAATGTGTTACGATATTCCCCGTCGACAAAATACGTCGTAAGCACAGAAATTGAATAGGCAAAAGCACTAATACTTGAAATAATCAGGAAGGAAGTAAAAAGCATCCCTCCAGGACTTAGTTCATGTACTTCTCGAAAACCAACCGTAGAGATCGTAATGACCGTCATGTAGAAGGCCTCAATCCAGGTGTATCCACCTACGATATATACATAACCCAAACTGCCTAGAAAGACGACGATGGTTACCGCGCTTAAGGCAAGGTAAAGTCTCTTGAAAGTTTTGAATTTAAAAAGCACGCCCTAAACTACGTATTCCACATTAATCTGCCTAAGCTTTTTGCAGAGGTTTTGCACACGAGGTGATTTGATTTACAATCCCAGAGTGACGGCCATCTTGGAAGCAAGTTTCTCAGCTTCAATTCGCGATGCGACTGAAGAATCTGACCTGGTCTTGGGGGACTTTGAGGCGTACAATATTCCACGTGAAGAGTTCACAAGAAGGCCACATTGATCATTAAGACCCGCAGAAGCAACAGTGTTGAGATCGCCTCCTTGCGCACCAACTCCAGGTACAAGAAGAAATGCATCTGGGACGAGGGCTCTTACACGAGATAAAACTTCTGGCCTTGTTGCTCCTACGACAAACATCAGGTTGTCAGGCGTACCCCAATCAGATGCTTTGGTCAGTACTTTCTCAAACAATGGAGGTGATCCATGGAACTCAAAATCATCGGCGCCAGGATTGGATGTGAGAGCAAGTAGAATGGTCCATCGATCCTTTCTGTCAGTGAATGGCCTCACAGAATCCTCACCCATGTAGGGTGCGACAGTCACTGCATCGGCCCCAAGGGTATCAAACATGGCTGTAGCGTACTTGCGAGAGGTGTTTCCAATGTCACCTCGCTTGGCATCTGCAATCACGAGACAATCACCTGGTATCGCTTGAATGATTCTCTCAAGCGCAGAAAAACCATCTGCACCGTAGGGTTCGAAAAACGCAAGGTTTGGCTTATATGCAACAGCGACATGATGCGTACAGTCAACAATAGACATACAGAAAGCTTCAACCGCTTCAATTCCTGAGCCAAAGCAATCTGGAATCAGATTGGGATCGGGATCAAGCCCTACACATAAGTAAGATTTTTTCGCAAGTATCGCTTCGTAGAGTTTAGAGCGAGTATTTAGTGTTCTTATTCGTGACAAAACTTGGTTATTTTACGTCTTTATAAATTCTTTAAGAGTTCTGCTTTTTCTGCGAGATGCAACGCTTCAATGACTTCCGTTAAGTCACCCGCTATAATTGATGGAAGCGCATGAGACGTAAAGCCAATCCGATGATCTGTAACTCTTCCTTGGGGGAAATTATAGGTTCTAATTTTTGCGCTACGGTCTCCTGATGACACAAGAACCTTTCTGTTTTCCGAGCGTTCGTCTTCCTGCTTCTGACGTTCTTTTTCAAAAAGACGTGTCCGCATCACCTGCATTGCGTGCTCCAGATTCTTGTGTTGAGAGCGCCCATCTTGACATTCGACAACAAGACCTGTAGGGAGGTGGGTTAAACGCACAGCGCTTTCTGTTTTATTTACGTGCTGACCTCCTGCCCCACTCGCTCTATAGGTATCTCGTCTCAAATCAGACACTTTCAATTCAACATCAACTTCTTCAGCGACAGGTAGAATGACGACAGTTGCAGCTGAAGTATGAACCCTTCCTTGAGATTCTGTTGCAGGCACCCTTTGTACTCTGTGGACGCCACTTTCAAATTTCAACCATCCATAAACGCCCTCTCCACTCAGATTGATAACAGCCTCCTTAACCCCGCCCACGGTGCCTTCAGAAGATGAAACAAAAGTATGTTTCCACCCTTTAGATTCTACATGACGCAAATACATCCTGACCAACTCACCCGCAAAGATTGCCGCTTCATCACCCCCAGTTCCAGCTCTGACCTCGAGAACAACATCTCGGTCATCGGCTTCGTCACGTGGCAGCAGCATCTCTCTTGCAGTTAATACAATTTCTTCAAGTTTTGATTGCAATTGAGGAATCTCTTCACTCCCCATTTCACGGTAATCGGCATCATCCGATTTTGCCCATTCTTTTGCTTGTGTGAGGTCATCCCAAACGGCACGAAACAACTTGGCGTGTTCAGCTATGGGCTCCAATCTTTTGTACTCACGCATCGCATCTCGATACGCATTGTTGTTGGCAATTAAATCAGGGTCACCGATTGATTTTTCGACCTCTCGAAATCTGTCGCTAATCGCCTCCAGTTTTGCGAGTAAATCTTCCATGATTAATTGGAATACTTAAATGCACCATGTTCTCCAGAGACCGTGACACTGCCATGCGAACATGCTTCACAACGACCAATGATTTTGGCGTCAACACCACGGTCTGCAGCGATAGAGATCAAGGCCTTTGCAGCCGCTTCAGAAGTATACACTTCGAGTCTGTGCCCCATATTGAACACTTTGTACATCTCTTCCCAAGACGTCCCTGAGGCAGATTGTATTTTCTTGAATAAAACTGGCGTAGGAAACAAGTTGTCCTTGATGACATGAACATTATTGACAAAGTGTAAGACTTTTGTTTGCGCACCTCCCGAACAATGAACCATGCCGTGAACACTGTCACGCCAATCTGTCAAAAAGTCTTTAATAATTGGGGCGTAAGTGCGTGTTGGAGAAAGCACCAACTTTCCTGCATCAAGCGGAACCCCTTCAATGCGATCTGTCAGACCACAATCTCCAGTATATATGTATTTTGAATCAGTCCCCGGATCATAGCTTTCTGGGAAACGTTCTAACAAAGTTTTATCAAACACATCGTGACGTGCAGATGTAAGCCCATTGCTCCCCATACCACCATTAAATTGGGTTTCGTAGGATGCCTGACCTGAACTTGAGAGTCCTACAACGACATCTCCTGGGACGATGTTAGCGTTGTCAATGACTTGATCTCTTCTCATTCGCGCAACCACAGTCGAGTCCACAATAATTGTTCGGACCAAATCTCCCACATCAGCCGTCTCACCACCAGTTGAGATAATATCAACGCCTTCTTTTCTGAGATCAACCAGAAGTTCTTCTGTGCCTTGAATGATTGCAGAGATCACTTCTCCAGGTATGAGATGTTTGTTCCTTCCGATTGTAGAAGACAAGAGCATAGGACCAGTAGCCCCTACGCAAATCAAGTCATCAACATTCATAATTAAAGCGTCTTGTGCAATCCCTTTCCACACAGAGATATCTCCAGTTTCCTTCCAGTACATATAGGCCAAAGCAGATTTGGTCCCCGCACCATCTGCGTGCATGATGACACAATGTTCGACACTGCCCGTTAAATAGTCAGGTATGATTTTACAAAACGCTTGAGGGAACAAACCCTTATCTACGTTTTTAATTGCTGCATGAACATCCTCTTTCCCTGCACTTACTCCGCGTGCTGCGTACCTACTTGCGTCTGTCAATTGTAAAGTTTATTCGTTACTCCTCAGTTGGAACGTAATCAAAACGTATGATTCTAAATACAGTACGTCTATTTACTTGGTGTGCGGCTTCTCTTTCTGACTCAGGGAGTTTGGCAATCTGAGCGTCATCAATGATGAGCATTTCTTCACCATGTCCGAAAGGAACTAGTCTGTCACCAGATATGCCTTTATCCAACAAGAAGTTAACACAAGTCTCAGCACGCTTTTGGCTGAGCTTCTTGTTTGAAGATCCTGTGCCACGACTGTCCGTGTGGGCTTCCAGTTGTATGACTAAATTCTCATTACGTACCAGAAGATCTAAAAGAAATTCAAGTGAATCTGCAGAATTAACTTCGTCATTAATCAATAACTCAGCACTTGCAGTTGGATACAGTACAAGAGGCATATCGTACTCTTTCTCTAAGACAATTTCCTTTAAAAAGTATTCTCGAGCAAAAGTGGTAGACTCGGTAAGTCCGATACTTGAGAATCTATCTCCAGTACCAATAAAACCATCGTTTTTAACATCAACATCATAAGAGACACCCTCTTCGATTTCTCCATCACAAAGTTCAAGTGAACCATCCTCATTTGAGGTTTCAGAAGAAATCTTTCCTTCAGAACTTTCCAATGTAATAGACGCGCCGCTAACTGGCATTCCAGTATCGTAGTCATATACATAAGCTCTGTAACAAAATTCCATCGGGGGGAGTCTGAATTCATAGAGATCGTCCTGCCCTTTACCACCATTGCGATTTGATGAGAAAACACCCGTGTTGGTTTGGCCTTTAAAAATGATACCCAGCTCATCGTTTGAAGAATTGAGTGGATATGGCAAGACATCAACATCTGAGAAAGCCATCACTCCCTCACGTTCGTCTGCATAACACAGGTCAAACCCACCTAAACCACCGTGGCCATTCGATGAGAAATACAATGCCCCATTTGCCCTAAAAGACGGGAACATTTCGTCACCAGCTGTATTGATTGATGGACCGAGATTCTGAGGTAAGCCCCATGTGTCATTGTCATCATTGAAAGCCGAAAACCAAAGGTCTTTACCGCCAAAGCCTCCCGGCAGATCAGAAGCAAAAACCATGTAATTGTCATCCAAAGACAATGCTGGATGGCCTATTTGAGTAGAGTCATCCTGTTCTCTATCGACAAGAAATAGTGGCTGAGAAGCTCCAAAATTGTTTCCTACAACCGGCGCATAATAAATGTCACACGCGAGGTTTGAACCATCCTGATCGACACATCTTGTGAAGTATATGGTCTTAAATCTCTTGTCAAAAGAAGCGGAACCTTCGTTGTCATCTGAGCATAGATTAGAAAGTGGTTCAGGTGTTTTCCAATCTCCTTTCTTATCTTGAGTTGTCGTGAACAAATCCATATATCTTTCTCCAGTTATGGGATCTTCACCAGATCCTGTAGACCCCAACCTTGAAGATGCAAAAACGAGTACATTCGATTTTTTTGAAGCATAGACTGGGGCAAAATCATACGACGGTGAATTCACAATGATCATCGGCTCAACAATAAAACGACTCGGCGGCTCTTCCATCGCAATTGCGGCGATGTCTGCCGCTTCAATTCTAGCGTCTGCGAGGGATCTGTCACCATTCTCACCAAACTTTTCGTACCACTCCATCGCGGTGTAATAATCTTCTTGGTCACGAAGTGCATCACCATAAAGAAGATAAATTCTTGGATTCGTTTTTGCGTAACGTAAGCCCAAAGCTTTGTCATACCACTCCGTAGCACCACGAGGGTCGTGCATCAAACGAAAACATTCTCCAGCTTGGAAAGCACAATATGCTTTCAGCATCAAATCTGATTTGACTTTTGCGTAGGCAGCGACATAGTCACTTGACGCTTCAAAATAGCCACGTCTGTTAAAAGCGATATCAGCTTCTTCATGTAGCTCTTGAGCGAAGTTTCCGCTCAAAGCGCCAAATAAAAAGACAAAAGACACAACAAAACGTGTGATCATTACTTGCAGGTAACTTTGCATTCTAATTTATTCTAAGATTTCTAAGGTTCGAAAGTACTGAAAAAGGAGCATTGAATTGCGAGAATTTTCACAATACCATAACAACTCAATGTCAACTGCCATCTTAAAAGTCGAAAAATCAGCGCGTAAACAACAACTCCTGGAATTTAGGCAGAGGCCATAACTCATTGTCTATCAGGCCTTCAAGCTGCGTACATATGTCTCCTAGCTCTTCTATGAGAGGCATAACTACATGAGCATATCCATCTGCAATTTTATGCGGATTTTTTCTGCCATTGACCTCAACTTTATTTTCTTTTAGGTTTGACAAAGTCTCATATAGTTCGTTGACCAGATTCGAGGTTTTTTCGAGAATGTCACGTTGAGGAACGGTCATCTTGTTGCCTTTTTTACCGAAAACCTCTTCAACCCCAATGATATTTTCAAGAAGAAAGTTTTGGTATGAAATCGCAGCTGGAAGGATCGTGTTGCGCGCCATATCAATTAAGATGTTCGCTTCAATCTGACGATGCATCACATATTTTTCGTACTCTACTTCTTGCCTTGCTTCCATCTCTGCTGGATGAAGAACTTTCATTTGATCAAATAGATCGATGACTTCTTTCCTCCCCCAAACAGTTAATGCTTCGGGTGTTGTTTTTAAATTAGACAAGCCTCGCTTCTTTGCTTCTTTTAACCAGTCATCTCCATAGCCATTGCCTTCAAATCGGATGTTTTTACTCTGTGTAATAAGCAATTGTAGCTCTTTTAAAATGGACTCGTCTTTTCCGACACCTTTGCTTATTCTTTGATCGACTGACACTTTAAACTTCTCAAGTTGTTCTGCAACAATTGTATTTAATACAGTCATCGGCAACGCACAATTGGCAGAAGATCCCACCGCTCTTAACTCAAATTTATTTCCCGTAAAAGCAAATGGTGAGGTTCTGTTCCGATCCGTATTGTCGAGCAATGCTTCTGGAATCCTTCCTATTTCTAACTTGAGTGCTGTTTTGTCAGCAGGCGTTAATTTCCCGTGCTTGATGTTCACCTCTAAATCATCGAGCAATTGACTTAACTGAGAGCCTATGAAAGCAGAAATGATTGCAGGAGGTGCTTCTTGTGCACCCAAACGATGATCATTTCCAACGCCAGCAAAACTTGCCCTTACAATGTCTGCATGTGTATGGAGCGCTGCGAGTGTGTTTACAAAAAAGGTCAAGAATCGCATATTCGATTTGGGATTCTTCCCAGGCTGCAAAAGATTCACGCCAGTATTCGTACCCAAGGACCAGTTGTTATGTTTGCCGGATCCATTCAGACCACCGAAAGGCTTTTCATGGAGCATCACTCGGAAATCATGACGTTGTGCAACAACCTCAAGAAGTTCCATTAACAGCAGATTATGGTCATTTGCAAGGTTTGCCTCTTCATACACAGGTGCAAGTTCGAATTGATTGGGTGCGACCTCGTTGTGTCTTGTTGTGACGGGGATTCCCAGAAGATGAGCTTCAAGTTCAAAGTCCTTCATAAAGGCACTAATTCTTTGAGGAATAGATCCAAAGTAGTGGTCATCTAATTGCTGGCCCTTTGCAGGCTGTGCGCCAAATAAGGCACGCCCTGTCATCGATAGATCTTGTCGCGCAGCAAACAATGCTTTGTCAACTAAAAAATACTCTTGCTCCCATCCCAAGGAAGCATTCACTTTTGTAATGTTTTTGTCAAAATACTGGCAAACAGATGTGGCTGCATTGTCGACCGCAGAAAGCGCCTTTAACAGCGGTGTTTTGTTATCGAGCGCGAAACCCGTGTAACTAATGAAAATAGTAGGAATACATAACGTCTCTCCCCACACAAATGCCGGAGATGTTGGATCCCAAAGCGTGTAACCCCGCGCCTCGAACGTATTTCTAATTCCCCCACTCGGAAATGACGATGCATCTGGTTCTTGTTGAACCAAAAGAGACCCATCAAATTTTTCAATTGCACGTCCATCACCGGTGGGCGCGATGAAACTGTCATGCTTTTCTGCTGTCGTTCCAGTTAAGGGTTGAAACCAGTGTGTATAATGTGTAGCGCCACGTGAAATAGCCCACTCTTTCATTGCTGAAGCGGTTTGATCCGCAACCTTCCTGTCTACAGGAGTACCATCTTCCATTGCCCTTAATATCCCTTCATAGGCCTCATCAGGAAGGTAGGAACGCATGACAAACTTGTTGAACACATTCTCTCCGTAATAGGTGGAAATTTTATTATCAGGACGTTTGGGAAGTTTCGGCTTGCGATCAAGCACATCGTGCATGACCTGTTGGCGATTGAGGCTCATCTAAAAATGTTTAAAGCGTGTAGAATTGAAATCTATAAAAACAATTCACAAATTTAAACCAATAAAGAAGGTGCTAATTAAAAAAGAGCTTAAAAGTAATTCACACCCCCTCAACAACGGGGGTGATAACTTAATATTCTTATTTTCTCAACAAAGCCCCCCTCTATTCCCGAATAACCCAACTAATTATTCTGTTTTCACGATCGTAAACCTCTAAACTGTACATCCCCACCGCATAGTCAGACATGTCAAAAGACAAAAGCATCCCATTTGACGGTCTAAAAGTACCCGACTGAAGCTCTTTTGCCATTGCATTTCTCAGAACCCATTTCACTTCAGAATCGAATCCTTCAAGTCTTGCACGAACAGATCCCTGAGCTGGATTTGGAAAGACTGTGACTTCGGCAGTGTCGAAAACAGGAACCAGATCCTCAACGTCTGAAATCAAATTTGTTTCGAAACGAAATGCCTGTGATATTGACTTGCCAAAATCGTCCTCAAGCGTGGCGAAATTTCCGCCAGCCACTTTTTTAAATCTGACATATCCGCTGCCGTCACTGTTTGCCCAGAACGACAATCCATCGTCACCATAGTCAAGAACTGTAAATCTGTAACATCCAGAATTGAGTTCGATGGTGTCACGGTATATTGTATTTGCCTCGGTATACCCCCGTTCCCAAATGACATTTTGATTCCGATCTGTGAGTTCGACCGTCGTTTCATAGGGGGCGTTGTTTGTTTTGGTCCAAACGATAATTCTGTTGTCATCTAAGTCATTGTAAGCCCATGTCGGTGGACGGCGAAATAAAGTATGAGCCGTTCCATTTGAGGGCTCCTGATCGTCGTCCAACACCAAATCCACTGATACTTGAAACGCCATGAGGTACTCATCATCTCCCTGAGTATAAGCAACATCATCATAAGGCAGACTGACTTGAACTGATTCTAAAAACTGAAGGGGAACTTCAGGAATGTACTCATATGTCTGAGGCTCCTCTCCAGCAACACCATAAGTAAAGAGGCATTGCTCAAGTGGCTCGGAACCATTATTTCTAATCAATACAACTGGATTTTCACATACAGGATTCCATCTTGAAAGTACTTTACGATCGTTGGGGGAGAGAATATCCATGAGTTCTACATCGTGAGACATATTGGGTGCTGAATAAGAAATGATTTGACCTTCCATTCGGTAATTCCCAAATGGATCATCTGTGACATCATATTCAACTTCAAACGTACTCTGCCCCACAACCCATGGCGTAAGTTCAAAATGTTGTGTGGCTACAGGAGCACCCGGACACCACGCAGCACGATCATAAATCCAAGTTCCGCCTTGAGGATAAAGAGGGTTGTCAGCACATTCCTGCATAATTTCCCAACTCCAATGCTCGGTAGAATCGACAAGAACGCTGTGGGTATTATAACAGAATTCTCCACAATTATTTCCTTGACCAAAACCATGGCCACTCGCCCTAGTGACAAGTCTGAACATTTCTTCATTTGGCGCGACGGTATATTGATGACTTTGAACATTGTCATTCCATGAATTTAGATAATACGTCCCATTCCAAAAGGCCTCGACGTTGATCACATCTCTCGGTGGAGTCCCTTCAATAAACGCGAATTTCAAGTCCAGAAGTTCTTGCCAGTTTCCACATTCAAGCTCTACGCTGTCTCTTAAAAGCGGCAAATAATCTGTCACATCATATATCCAAGTCCACCCATCATTTCCCAAAGAGAGATTGATGCCATATGGCGTAATATATCTTCCCAATTCGACCCTGTCGATCACCTCAAAAGGGACACCGAAATAATTAAGCTCAACATTTGTGTACACCACTGACTCTCCTTCAATCGCATAAGTCGTAAGTGTATCACCCAACGCATTGTAGGTCACCTGAAGAAGATCATGGGGCCATCCATATGCAATATCTAACCATTCAACATCGTTCCCGGCGACACTCCAAGTACTCACACTTACAGGCGGTATCGGCTGGGCATAAGTGTGTGTCACAAATTCCGATGTACTCTCAAATGCATCTTCATCCCCTTGTGTAAATTGTAAGGCAGGCTTGAGCGATCCTGCATCGCCACCTGGAACTTCAGGGTTCAAGAACAGATCTTTTGCGCGATACTTCACCCTGCCGGCATTGCCGAAGCAATACCCACCATAAGGGGAATTGTTTTCGGAATCCTCAAACGCACCATTCACACCATCAAAATTAAAAACGGCCGCCAAATTTGAAAGTTGGGGGTGGTTTTGCACATCAGAAAAATACATCCAGTCAGAGATTTCCTCCTCTGTGAGTGCCACACGCCATATTCTGAAATCATCGACCCCACCTCTGTAGCTGTTATTGCCATTAAAAGCTGCGCCTAAAAACATTTCTGAAATATCTCCAAACGTATTATCCTTGTCTATTCCTTCATGCCAAACTTCGCCATTTCTGTAAATCCTCATGATACCCGTTTCAGCATTTTTTGTGAACGCCCAGTGTGACCATGATCCCTCAAACTCATCCTCATTAGATAACTTATCTATTCTGTCGTACCCGCCATCATACCCCGCATCCCAATAGATTCTAGAGTTGCTCCAAGGCATGTGCACATTCACCTCTCTTTGATTATTTGAATTGACACCCTCAAATATTGTTGTGTTTGCGGGCAACCAATCCGAATCTCCATTAAGCCAGCACTCTAATGTCACTTCAGAGGAAATCTCACTTAAAGAATCCACAGCAACCTCCATTTTATCTCCGCCATCAAATTCAATATACCCACCCATCGAATGGTACAAGACAACATTTCCCGGAGACGTAACCGCATCACAAACATCGCCCACAAGCCCCTCAAAAGACATGCTCACACTCAAATCAGAGATTCCATCAAAAACAAGTACTTCACTCAAATCCATGATTAACATTCCTGAAGCATTGGTTGGGAATTCATAGACAGTCATCCAGTCATTGTCAGACCACCGACATTCCAGCGTCAACAAATCAGCCTCAATCATCCCCACAGGCAATGAGATTCTCCGAATGCTTACGTCGGTCTCTACACCCATTTCGATTAATTCTTCAGCAGACCAAACCATTTCAACCCGCTTGCCTTCAGAACTTGACACAAACAGCTCAGAAGAAACCGCACCATTTAAAACACTGGTTGTGAACGGACCCACTTCACTTAGAACAGTTCGAGAATATTCCGTCAATACCGTATCAAAAGGCACACCTTCCGAAGGCATAAAAACAAGAGAATCTATGTCGAAATCCAAGTTATTAATGCGATACAATGGGTGCGTCAAATTCGCTGAATCCAGCAACCCCGTATGGTCAAACAGGTAGTTATAGGAGAGGTAATCCCACTCTCCACATGCATACCCCAAACCTCCTGCTGTTCCTTGATCGAAACACTTGAGCTTGTGGTACATCAACACTTTTCGATAGTCCTCACCATTGTCCGACGCCGGGAAATCAAACCACCTTCTACCAGGACTGTCATAGTTTGTCTCAGGATTGTTTTGTGCTTCCCAGGTGTAGGTAGAAACCCATGTGGTATCACCTTGTGCAGTTGCCCATGTCGGAATCAGCTCGAGAACAAATAAAACAACACTAAGAGCAATGATGAAGTGCAATTGATTTTTCATTTGAATATAGTTAGAATGTTCTACCAGGATAAATTTCTAGCGCCCTTCGAATGCAGGCGATTGCCTTCTCAAGAACGGGAATATCTAAGACATATGCCAAACGCACTTCATCTTCACCTGCCCCAGGTGTTGAATAGAAGCCCGAAGCTGGCGCCATCATCACGGTATCGCCATCAAGATCAAACTCCTCCAGCATCCACTGACAGAATTTATCACCACTGTCAATGGGAAGTCTACAAATTGCATAAAATGCACCTCCAGGCTCTGGACACAAAACGTGTGGAATTTCATTTAATCCTTTGATCAAAAAATTTCTTCTGGCGACATATCTGCTTCTCACGTCTTCAAAGTATGAGTCAGGGCTAAGAAGCGCCGCTTCAGAAGCAATTTGACCTAGCGTGGGCGGTGAAAGACGGGCCATCGCAAACTTCATTACAGCCGCACGCAATGGCTCATTCTTTGTCACCAACGCACCCACTCGGGCACCACACATACTGAATCTCTTCGATACAGAATCAATCATGATTGCATTCTGTTCTAGACCTTTTAAATTCATCACCGACCCCGCTATTTTATCTCCATAACAAAACTCTCGGTAGACCTCATCTGCCATCAAGTACAAATCGTGCTTCAAGCATAACTTTGCGAGTTCATCTATGGCTTCTGGCGCGTATACCTTGCCTGTAGGGTTTCCTGGATTGCAAATTAATATTGCCTTGGTTTTCGATGTAATGACCCCTTCAAAGTCTTCCATCTGAGGAAGGGAAAAACCGTCCTCTATGACCGCTCTTACTGGCACGACTTTCAACCCCGCCATATGCGCAAAACTGTTATAGTTCGCATAAAATGGTTCTGGAATAATGACCTCATCTCCGGGATCCATCGATGACATAAGTCCAAATATTAGCGCTTCAGACCCGCCGGTAGTAATAATCACATCCTCTGTATTGACATCTACGCCACCCCGCCTGTAGTAGGCAGCAAGGTTTTTGCGATAAGATTCATACCCCTCACTCGGACTATATTCTATGACCGTCCTAGGGTCTTCCTTTAACGCCTTGAAAGAGACTTCTGGAGAGTCAATGTCCGGTTGACCGATATTGAGATGAATGATCCGCTTACCTTCCTTTTGTGCTGACACAGCATAGGGCATCAACTTACGAATGGGACTGCTGGGCATCGCTTGCCCGACTTTGGATATTTTCGGCATAATGTCTAATAAAGTAATCAGACAAAAATACTATGTTTCATCAATTTATAGACGCCGGTACATCATTTTATGCAATCCGATGTTTGGCACTGTGTACGCTTCACATTCAACCCCTTCTTTGTCAGCGCAAAATGCAAAACCGCATCTCTTATAGAATCCCCAGGCGACTTCTCTCGCATCGCACCAAATCACCTCTACGTCTTCCGCTTTTAAAATGTTTACAGCTTCATTGATGATGGCCTCTCCGACGCCATTCCTCCGCACATGAGCAAGCACGCCCATGGCTCTGAGGCGATACACTTTCTCGCCCTCAAAAAAACCTGAGAACCGATCACATTTCTGTAAAAACAGAGACGCTACCCCAACGACTTCCTCACCCATGATGCCCGCCAAATGAATCGCCCCTTCACGCTCGTCAATATCTATTCGCGCGTCTTCTGCGCTTTTCAAGTGTGGCCAAAGCACGGCATATCTGACCTCCTTAAGCACCTCCCATTGAACAGTCTTTACCCTTGTCATTCGTAAAAGGCTTTCTCCCAATCTCTCCTGTCACGTTTTGTGGGCCTCCCTGGGACTCTGAATTGACTTTTCTCGGCAAGCTTGATCTGCTCAAACTTTTCCATTTCCTCCTTTGTTGTCACATTTTCTCCATAATGCTCCACCAATGACGCACCCACTCTACTCTTTGGAAACTCTAACACTTTAAATGAAAAATAAACAGCACCTTTTCTCACAACAACTGTATCCCCTACCTTAAGGATTTTAGAGGGCTTGACTCTCACCTGCCCTACGCTGACCTTCCCTTCTTTGCAGTGGATACTCGCTTGCGACCTGGTTTTTAAAACCCGAATCGCCCATATAAATTTATCTACTCTCATTTTCAAAAGAGGTTTAGTCCAAATCTAGATCTAGTCGTTTTCTAAGCTCATCCAAGGTGGGGTTCTTCTCCACCATTTTCTGATACCGTTCCTTTTCACTAAAGTACGTGACAGCATCCCTCTCTCCCTCATTGCTCGCCGTTATTTCAATCGACAGTTCCAATGCAGCATTTCTTAATTCTTTCCTAAGATGATTCAACAAATCTGTTCTTTCTCCATCTAACTGTGCCTCTTGAAGAGCATTAACAACACGAAAACAAACGACATTCCCTTTCAATTCATATGCGCACATCTTAANTGTAGAAACAAGACTAACTCTTTTGTTGACACTTTGCTTTTCCACAAACAAATCCCAAGCCAATTTCAATCCTTCCTCAGTCACTTTTTCTTTCCAAGCTTGATCAATGTTAATTTCTTCAATGTTTACAGATGAAACCGTTGCTTCTGCAAAGTGCTTAGACTTGCCTGCCAATTTCACACCTCCTCCTCTGAGCTTCCCGGCGACCAATGGCCTAGATGCAGGCGTTGAAACAGGTGCTGGCTCAGGAACGGGTGCTGGCTCAGGAACAGGTGCTGACTCGGAAACTTGCGCAGACAATGGTTTAGGGGCGGCGGCAGGAGGTTTAGCAGGTGCTGAGGCAGGTGAAATTAACGCGTCAGTTCTTTTTTTTTTCTCCGCCGAAGGCAGAGCACTGTCAAAACCTCCCTTCAAAGAACAGATTTTCATGACAGCAAGTTCAACCAGCAATCGTTGGTGCTGACTCGTCCGATACTGAACATCCGCTTCATTGACGACAGACAAAGCGTCGATAATAAAGTGCAAGTCGGTTTGAGCGGATTGTTCAGAAAAGCGGGTTTTCACTTCCGGAGTCGCCTCCATGAGTTTAAGTGTACTGACATCCCTACACACCATGAGGTTTCGAATGTGGTCCCCAAGACCCGAGAGGAAATGATGTGCGTCAAAGCCCCTTGCAAGAACACCATCAAAGAGAAGCAACGATTCTGAAATATTTGACTGAAGTGCAAAATCAATGAACTCGAAAAAAGTATCGTGATCTAAAACATGCAGCTGCTCTGTCACAACTTCGTAAGTAAGTTTCTTTCCAGCAAATGCAACAAGTTGGTCAAACATACTCAGCGCATCCCTTAATGCTCCATCCGCCTTTGAGGCAATGACATGAAGGGCCGCCTCAGTCGTTTCAACTTCTTCTTTTACTGCGATTTCCTGAAGATGTGCTACAATATCAGGGACCGTTATTCTATGAAAATCAAAAATTTGGCAACGAGACAGGATCGTGGGCAGGATTTTATGCTTTTCAGTCGTCGCCAAAATAAAGACTGCATGTGGAGGCGGTTCCTCAAGCGTTTTCAGAAACGCATTAAATGCCGCCTGACTAAGCATATGGACCTCATCAATGATGTATACTTTATAAGTTCCATGCTGGGGAGGAATGCGCACTTGTTCGACAATACTTCTGATATCCTCGACTTTGTTATTTGAAGCAGCATCTAGCTCAAAAACATTAAATGCCATCGCATCGTCGTCAGGGGCGAATTGATTGATTGCCCGAGCAAAGATTCTTGCACTCGTGGTTTTACCAACACCTCGAGGACCACAAAACAGATACGCCTGTGCGATTTGGTTTGAAGAAATCGCTTGTTGTAGCGTCTGAGTGATGCCATCTTGCCCCACCACAGATTCCCAATCTTGGGGACGGTACTTACGTGCAGAAACTAAATACGGGGTCTCACTCATTCTGCGAATATCGGGAGCAAGAGATCGCATAACAAGCGTAGTTTTACACAATCTTTTGAGGGTGTGTAATAATTTATACTCAAAGCCTTGTCTTTCCTTTACATCTGACGTACTTTTGCGCCCCATTTTAATTGAAAAAAAATGAATCGTTACGAAACTGTTTTCATTATGACTCCCGTGTTATCTGCTGATCAGGTGACGGAAACAGTAGAGAAGTACCGTGCGCTTATCATCGCCAATGGTGGTAAGACTGTCCATGAGGATGCATGGGGACTTCGGAAACTTGCTTACCCAATTCAGAAAAAGTCTACGGGCTTTTATCATCTGATAGAGTGGGAAGCAGAAGGATCCGCAGTTCTACCCTTCGAAACTGAATTCCGCCGCGATGAGAGAATCTTACGATTCCTCACGACAGCTATGGAAAAACACCACATTGCCTACGCGGAATCTCGCCGCGATAAGTCTAACCGCAAAGCTGAGCCCAAGCAAGAGGCTGAGGTTGTTGTAGAAATACCTTCAAAAGAGGATTCTACTCCAGAAGAAAAAGCATAAAGAACTGAATTATGGCAGATAAAAAAGTACGCTACCTAAAGTCCATTGAAATTGACACCAAAGCTGAACGCTACTGTCGTTTCCGTAAAAAAGGATTTAAGTACATCGATTATAAGGACCCAGATTTCCTTCTGATGCTTTGCAATCCGCAAGGCAAAATCTTACCACGTCGTTTAACAGGAACTAGCTTAAAGTACCAACGCAAAGCTTCACAGGCCATTAAAAAAGCCCGTCATCTCGCGTTGATGCCTTATGTAGCTGACAACCTTAATTAAGAATAATAGCCATGGATATTATACTTAGAGAAGACTGCGAAAACGTAGGAAACAAAAACGACATCGTTTCTGTGAAAACCGGATTTGCGCGCAATTACTTAATTCCACGAGGATTAGCAGTTGTTGCAACAGAGTCAGCGCGTAAAGTTGTAGGCGAAGTCATACGTCAACAATCTCATAAAGCTGTAAAAGCAATGGAGGCAGCTCAAGTTCTTGTAGACAAGCTTAACAAACTTACCGTTAAGATTGGTGCTAAAGCTGGAGAAACTGGAAAGATTTTCGGATCTGTAAACAGCATTCAACTTGCAGAAGCAATTCAAGCAGCAGGTCATGATGTAGAACGTAAGCAGATTACATTATCTGACGATACAATTAAAGAACTCGGTTCATACGAAGCAAAAGTAAAAGTCTACAAAGACATTTTTGCGACTGTGAAGTTCGATGTCGTCGCTGATTAAGCGATACAAAAATATTTGACGATATGTCAACTGAAAGGCTCACGTGTTAGTGGGCCTTTTTTATGCATCATGATCGCCAAAATAGCAAACACATAGAGATTACCTTTGGACTACTGACAATCTGAATGCCTGAATTTGAACTCATAAGCGATTACACTCCCAGAGGAGACCAACCAGAAGCTATTAATCAATTAGTCATGGGGGTTGAGGATGGCGTCGAACACCAAGTATTGCTTGGTGTCACTGGCTCGGGCAAGACATTCACAGTTGCGAATATGATCGCTCAGACGAAAAGGCCTACACTGGTACTGTCTCACAACAAAACCTTAGCAGCTCAGTTATTTAGTGAGTTTAAAACCTTTTTCCCAAACAACCTTGTAGAGTATTTCGTCAGTTATTATGACTACTATCAGCCCGAAGCATTTTTACCTGCGTCGAACACATACATCGAAAAGGACTTACAAATCAACGAGGAGATTGAGAAACTCCGGCTGAGTGCAACATCCGCATTGTTGAGCGGAAGACGAGACGTGATCGTGGTGGCAAGTATTAGTTGTATTTATGGGATTGGCAATCCCACTGAATTTCACAAGAGTGTGATTTCCCTTGAAAAAGGGATGAAAATAACACGAAATGCGATGCTGCACAAGCTTGTATCGAGTCTGTATAGCAGGACACAATTAGAACTTACGAGAGGAACATTCAGGGTGCAAGGGGATACCGTCGATGTTTTTCTTGCGTATGCTGATTACGCTTTGAGAATCTCATTTTGGGGAGATGAAATTGAATCTTTACATACAATAGAACCTGAGACGGGACAAAGACTACATGCGTTTGACAAATACCTTATCTATCCGGCCAATCTGTTTGTCAGTAGCAAAGAAAATACGGATGAATCGGTGTGGGCTATTCAACAGGATTTGGAAAAGCAAAAGGCATATTTTACCGAAAATATGAGGGTTGTAGAAGCCAAAAGACTTGAGGAAAGAACGCTCTATGATTTGGAAATGATTAAGGAACTGGGATACTGTTCCGGAATTGAAAATTATTCGAGATATTTTGACAAGAGAAAACCTGGTGAGAGACCCTTCTGCCTTCTTGATTATTTCGATGATGACTTTCTACTTGTTGTAGATGAAAGCCATGTTACACTGCCTCAAGTAGGCGCCATGTTTGGAGGAGACCGGTCCAGAAAAACAAACCTGGTCGAACACGGATTTCGATTGCCCTCCGCTTTGGACAATAGACCCCTCACCTCAGAAGAGTTCACAGGCATGCTGAACCAAGCCATATATGTTAGCGCGACACCCGCAGACCTAGAATTAGAACGAAGTGAAGGCATCATTGTTGAGCAGGTGATTCGACCAACAGGTCTTCTGGACCCGCCGATCGAAATCCGGCCATGCACAAATCAAGTGGACGATTTGGTGGAGGAAATCAGGAAGGTGATTGCGACTGGTGACAGAGTTCTCGTGACAACGCTCACCAAGAGAATGTCCGAAGAACTCACAAAATATTTAGAGCGCATTAACATCGCAACACGATACATCCATTCAGAAGTAAAGACGTTAGATCGTGTCAGTATCTTGCAGGATCTAAGAGACGGAGTATTCGATGTTCTCGTGGGTGTGAATTTACTGCGAGAAGGTCTGGATTTGCCTGAAGTTGCTTTGGTCGCGATTATGGATGCTGACAAAGAAGGATTTTTAAGAAGTGTGCGGTCCCTTACACAGACAGCCGGCAGAGCAGCTCGAAACATCAATGGCAGAGTCATTATGTATGCTGACAAGATTACGAACAGCATGCGCATCACGATTGATGAAACAACACGTCGGAGGGAGAAACAGGAGAAATTTAACAAGGAAAACAACATCGTTCCCGCGCAAATAAAAAGGACCACAGGACCTAAGAATAATCTACTGAAAAACCGAACCGTCCATGTCGCAGCCGAACCTGACCAAAGAATGCTCGCTCCCAGCAATGATCCTGTACTGCTATCCATGTCAAAAGAACAGCTTACAACGATGGCAGAAAGAAGAAAGAAATCAATGGACAAGGCTGCAAAAGACATGGACTTTATGGAAGCCGCTCGACTTCGAGACGAATACTTTGCGATTATGAATCTTTTGGAAGTTCAAGGATGATTTTAATGGTTCGCTGAGTAGATTGCGACATGGGAAAGTTTATTTATATCTATTTTCTTTTGGCCTTCACATCCTTGTCCAGTTGTAACACCGAGCCACTGACGCGTTTGGATGCAGAAGATGTCAAGGAAACTGAGGCACAAGAGACGGTCCCATTCACACAGACCCCATTCACAATTAAAGACGTCGTTCTGGAAGGAGACACATTAATTACACAAGTTCAATACTCGGGTGGATGCGGAAATCACACATTTGAGATCGCAAAAAATGGGTTTTTGATGAAAAGTTTACCCCCTAAGCAACCTATTCAGATTACACATCGTTCAGACACAGATCCTTGTCGAGCGCTGATTCTACAAGAATTAAAGTTTTACATTGGTGATTTCAAAGGAACACCGAATGGAACAACTGTGCTGCTTTTAGAAAATTGGCCCCAACAAATTATATATAGTTATTAATCTTGTTTTTTTTTTAGAAAAATGAATAAAATTTACACTGTCATAGCGATACTGATAAGTATCTCTATTTCCTTTTCTTCTCTCGCCCAAATCAACTACGGCGGAACACCTTCATTCCTCACCGACCTAGAACTGCTCTCTGAAAGAAGTGTCGTGACCCCCCCAATCAATCGTGAGTCGCTTGCTCAAGCTGATGCAGTGACCGATCAAATCAAGGAGGTTCCTTGGAGGTTTGGCGTAGAACACGACGTTGCTTATTCGCCTTTAAATGAGGGAGTCTGGACAGTCGAAGGCGCGGAAAATGTATGGCGCCTTTCTGTCAAGTGTCCAGGCGCGACATCTGTTTCGTTGCGTTTCTCAGAATTTGGATTGGAGAAAGGAAGCCATATGTTTATTTGGGCAAAAGACTCCCATGAATTCTTAGGGAAATTCGACCATCGTAGCTTGAAAGACTGGGGAGGCTTAGCGACAGGATTGCTCTCTGGATCAGAAGTCATTGTCGAGTTACATCAGCCATCAGACTGGGGGTTTACAGCGCCATTAGAAATAGATCAAATTGTTCACGGATACCGCAGCCTATTGCAACATGCTGATGAATTATCACACACAGAAAGAGGGCCGTTCGGAAATTCCGGAGCATGTAACATCAACGTTAACTGCCCAGAAGGCGCGACCTGGGCCACTGAGTCACGTTCGGTTGCGATTATTGTACAGGGTGGATTCAGCGCATGTACTGGCGCTTTGATTAACAATACGTCCAACGACGGCACACCGTATTTCTTGACTGCAAATCACTGCCTTGGGAATCCAGGAAATTGGGTNTTTTACTTCAACCATGAAAGTGCGACCTGTAATGGAAATACAGGACCTACAAACCAAAGTATAAGTGGCGCATCTACAGTGGTTCAAAATGGCGGATCTGACTTTGCAATCTTAGAACTCAGTCAAACACCCCCTGCCTCGTTTAACGTACAATATGCAGGGTGGGATGCCACAGGCAACTCGCCGACATCGGCCGTTGGAATCCATCATCCTTCAGGAGATGTGAAAAAGATTTGCTTCGAAGATGACAGCCCATACTTTGCAAACCAAGGTGGGGCAGCAATTTGGATGATTGATCAATGGGAACTTGGGGTGACTGAACCTGGATCATCAGGCTCTCCTCTTTTCGATCAAAACCACCGCATCATAGGCCAACTGTATGGCGGTGCCGCAGCATGTTCTGGAAATGTGAACAATGGTCAGCTCGATTATTACGGCAGATTTAATGAAAGTTGGGATCTGGGGGCTTCTGAATACCTGGACCCTATGGGAACTGGCGTCACAGTTTGGGATGGTTTTCCCGACGGCGCAGTCTCTTATGCAAATGATGCAGGTGTCACCATCGAAGGGGCTCCAGAGGAGCTTCTATGTGGCGAAACAACTGTGCAATTGAATGTCGTGATCACCAACACCGGAACCGAGATTTTAAATTCTGCCGTGATCACTTACAATGTTAATGGCGCAAGCTCACAGCAAGTCAACTGGAGTGGCAATCTCGCGCAATATGAATCTGATCAAATATCTATACCTGCTTTTAACGCTATCGGAGGAGAAAATACAATTACAGCGACAGTATCAAACCCAAATGGCGCTGCAGATGAAAACAATTTGAACAACACAACAGAGGTAAACTTCAATACTTTTTCAGGCGACACATTTGATTTTCAATTGGCCATCATACTCGATGACTACGGATCTGAAATCTCATGGGAAATCAAGCGATTGGGAACTGTCATTTACAATGGGGGGCCCTATGAAGATGATGCTGACGGCGAACTTGTGACAGTGGACCTGTGCTTAGAGGAAGGCTGCTATATTTTCACAATCGACGACTCTTATGGAGATGGACTTTGCTGTGAATACGGCGAAGGAAGCTGGTCAATCTATGATGGCCAGGGAGATGTCGTTTCATATGGAAATGGCGAATTTGGTGATTCTGAAACAGATCAATTTTGTACGGATGAGGCATCTGTTGAGTTTATTGACAATGCGTTAAGTGGGCTTATTTACCCCAATCCTGCAAATGAAACAATGAATATCGAATTCCCTAAATTAGAGGGACACATCTTTATTTCTGATGTCACAGGCCGCTCAATTATGGACGTTTCTTATGACAGAGAGCCAAATACAACAATTGACGTTAGTGCTTGGGAAGAAGGCCTTTACATCGTCACATGGATGGGGGAAGATGATGAGATTATGACACGTAAAATTACAATTACACACTAAAATATCGCAGTGCGAATGTTCGAGATTGCAACGGCTTTCGCACTTGTAGGTTTGATATTGAGAGGGGTTTGGGCTTGGCATGTGGGTGCCTGGCGCAAACCCCTTTCTCCTGAATCAAAAATACGTCGTGATTACACCATTATCGTTTGCCTACATAATGAAGAAAGCCGTGTCGATGGTTTGGCACAAGCCCTTTTGGACCAAACCCCTCCTCCACCTGAAATTCTATTCATCGACGACGGCAGTACAGATGAGACGATGAATCTGCTGAAAAAATGGGAAGAAAAGAGTGCCCTTGTCAATGTGCTCGGATTAACGAAAGGGGGAAAGGGAAAGAAAACGCCTTTGGCAAAAGCGATCAAAGCTGCACGCTTTCCTATTATACTCTGTACAGATGCTGACTGTATTCCGGAGCACAAGGGTTGGGCGTCGACGATGGTCAATGACATCGACACGACATACGATTTAAAGGTGGGGATAAGCTTACCATTCAACGGATCGGGATTGCTCGGGCGCCTTCAAATGTTCGAAACGACGAGAATTGCACAAAACTATATTGGCATGGCGGAGTCGGGATACCCATATATGGGTGTGGGGAGAAACATGGCATTCACCAAATCGTGCTGGGAAGAAGTTGGAGGCTTTGAAGGACATCTTGATCTTGCGTCAGGAGATGATGATCTTTTCGTTCAAGATGTCTTTGAAGCAGGGATGAGAATTGGGACAGAAGCCAGGTGGGAAGGTCAAATCCACTCTATTTGGCCCCATACATGGAACGGATGGATGAGGCAAATGAGACGGCATCTCACCACAGGCAAGAGGTACAAGACGCTTATAATGAGCGTCTTAATCGCTCCCGTAATCGCCGATATAATGTTGTATTCTGGATGTGTATTGCTCTTCTATTCAGAGAGTCAAAAAACTGACGTTATTCACACTGGGGTTTGGATAGCGACATGCATCTTACTCACAAATGCATTGGTTCGCGGCCTTATCTTTAGGGCATTCCTGCGCCGCATAGGACGTCCAGGCCATGAAGCGTTCTGGCTCATTTCAGAACCTTTGATGGGCTTGATTCGACAAGTGTTGGCATTGCAGGTGTTGATTGCCAAACCAAAAAGATGGAAGTAAACCCAAACCTCTCAGAGAAAGCGCAGTATGACTACGCACTTGTGCTCAGAGCAACGAAAGAAAGCGACCAGCAAGCTTATGCTGAGCTCATGGAGAGGTACCGAGATGCAATATTTCATCTGTGCCGGAGAATGGTATTCAACGACGATGATGCCGATGACTTAACCATAGAAACATTTGGGAAAGCATTTCAAAGACTCAAGCAATACACACCGGCCTTTGCATTCTCTACATGGCTCTTTAAAATCGCGTCAAATCACAGCATCGATTTTATTCGAAAAAAGCGCATCAAAGCCCTGTCTCTTGACAAAGGATTCACAACATCTGATGGAGATCAAATGCAAATAACGGTGGAGGATGAATCTCCAGATCCTTTTGAAACGCTTGAGAAAAAGCAGCGTGTAGAGAGAATGAGACTGGTCGTTTCAAAACTAAAACCACGATACCGCAGACTGGTAGAATTGCGCTATTTTGAGGAGTTAAGCTATGACGAAATCGCTAAAGCGCTGGACCTGCCTTTGGGCACTGTAAAGGCTCAATTGTATCGCGCCAGAGATATCCTTGCGTCTGTGATGGAGGGCTCAAAAGAGCACCTTTAAGCCCAGAGAATCTAAAATTAGATTTGAACCATGATTGCTGCGCTCACAAAATACTTTCCCGAATTAAGTGCGACACAAAGCACACAGTTCGAAAATCTCGTGACGCATTTTAAAAGCTGGAACGAGAAAATTAACTTGGTCTCAAGAAAAGACATGGATGGATTTCTGGAACACCATGTCTTACACAGCCTCGCAATTTATAAAGCCATGAAGTTTGCTTCTGGTTCTCGCATCCTCGACGTAGGAACAGGCGGAGGACTTCCGGGACTTCCTCTTGCCATCCTCATGCCAGACGTGAATTTCGTTCTTTGCGACAGCAGAGGAAAGAAAATCAAGGTGGTGAATGAGTTGGTCAAAGCGCTCGACCTAAAAAATGTCGAACCCATGCATGCACGTGCAGAAGATATTGAAGGCACTTTTGATTTTATTGTCAGCCGAGCGGTAAGCAGACTTGATAAATTTATCCCATGGGTCGAAGGGAAAATCGACAACAGAGCAATCAATGCATGGCCAAACGGTATTTTATACCTTAAAGGAGGAGATTTGAGAGAAGAACTTGAAGAAATCAATCACCCCACTGAGACTTTACATATCTCTCAATGGTTTGCAGAAGAATATTTTGAGACGAAGTCGGTCGTATACGTCACTTTGTAGTTGTCTTAAAAGTGCTCTAAAACAAGAAAAGGCCACCGCAAGGGGACCTTTTCTATACCTGCAAGAAAATTGAAACCAACATAGTCATTGACCATGTTGCCTTAAAGACGTAAAAGTTTAACGAGGGTTGCCTATTTAAAAATAAAAAATACAGATGGACTCAACACATCTCCTCAAACCTATATCCCACGCCCCTTACAGAGTGAAAATATATTGGGTTTTTCGGATTTGGCTCAAAGTATTTTCTGAATCCCAGCAAATAATTATCAATGGTTCGCGTACTTGGATAGACTGAATAGCCCCAAACTGATTCTAGAATTTCTTCTCGACTCACAACATCCCCCACTCTTGATGTAAGCAATTTGAGAAGCATCGACTCTCGCTTTGAGATTTGTTTAATAAAACCTTCGTGGTTTTTAATCTGAAATTTATTGAACCGGACTTCTCCAGCCCCTATTTTGTANACTTCAATGTCTAGGGCAACCCCTAAAGATCCCGCTGAACCTTTTTCAATACTTCTTCGAGATTGCTCAATTAATCTGGCCAAACGAAGGAGTAACTCCTCTACATTGAAAGGTTTACCCAGATAATCATCAGCACCTAATTTTAATCCTTCAACGCGTTCGGGCCCTGAATTTTTTGATGTTAAAAAGAGAATGGGCATTTTATGCCCTTCAAGACGCATCGTCGTGCACACTTGAAACCCATCTAAAACGGGAAGCATTACATCTAAGACAACAGCATCAATCCTTTGGTTTCTAATAACTTCAAGAGCATCTACACCATCGCCTACACAGACAACATGGTAACCATCAGCTTCGAGATTCATCCCTAACATTTTCTGCAAAGATGGATCGTCTTCTACAACAAGAATTCGTTTTGAATTAATAGACATTTGCTAATTAGATTTGTAGAACAAAACACCGCAAATTTACAAAGTGAATAGATGACAAATCCAGAAGACATCGGAAAAGAATTCGGAAAAGGCACAATCGGCGAAGTACTCGGAATTGAAATCATTGAAATCACGGATGATTGTGTGAAGGGGAAAATGCCCGTCGATTCAAGAACGCACCAGCCCTATGGCATGCTTCATGGCGGAGCGAGTGTCGTTCTCGCGGAAACACTGGGCTCTGTAGGGTCGCATTTCCTCGTTAAAGATGAAGGAAAAGCTGCGGTGGGAATTGAGGTTAATGCAAACCATCTTAAAAGCATACGGAAAGGATGGGTATATGGCGAAGCAAACATCGTGCATCGTGGAGGAAAGCTTCATGTTTGGTCGATCGATATCAAAAATGAAGCGGGTGATAAAATATGCACCTCAAGATTAACAGTGATGATCATAAAGGCATGAGTGAATCGAATGTATGGTGGAGTCCGCCAGGGACCCCAGAGATTTATACGATAGAACCCTCTGAAAGCGGCACATCATGCTTCCGCTTCACTCCTTTTGAGAAATCCAAGCATTATCCCATCGTAGAGATTCGAGGACACGTGCTGGCTTCTTCTGCACCTTTGCCTGGGAATATTGTGGTCAAGACTCCCTTCGATCGTTCTTCTACAAATAAAACAGAACATCTCGCTGCTGTTGCTTGTGCTATCTCTGAAATTGAAGCTGGACATCTCGATAAAGTCGTGGTCGCTCGTGTAAAATCGATGGAATCTGATGGTTCACCAGAGGCAACATTTAAGCTAAAATGTCAAAAACATCCCGATGCCTTTGTGTATTTGATTGATCATCCAGAATGTGGGGTTTGGTGTGGCGCCACACCTGAGTTATTAATATCGGCGAGTGACAATCGCATAGAGACGGTATCATTGGCTGGAACACGGGTCACAAATGGAAAAGCGTTTGACGCGTGGACAGAAAAAGAACGCAACGAACAATCTCAAGTGACTGAATATATCAAATCCGTGCTGGAGAATCACGGCGCGACGGACATGCACATCGAGCCACGTCACGACAGACAATACGGAAATCTACTGCATCTCGAAACAAGGTTCAGTTGCGCAATCAAGGGGGACATCTCTGAGATTGCTAAAGATCTCCATCCTACTCCAGCAGTTGGCGGCAGGCCACTATTGGAAGCGTGCAAATTCATCAAGGCCAACGAACGGATAGATCGCGCTTTCTATGCTGGATTTCTAGGTGTGGAAACAGCATCAGGTAGCGCGTATTACGTCAATCTTCGCACATCACAATGGATGATCGGTGGCGTAAGGCTTTTTGCAGGTGGTGGAATTGTAGAGGGGTCAGAACCTGAGGCAGAATGGATGGAAACCGAAGCCAAAATTGACGCGATAATGGCGACTCTTGCATAAAATAGAGGCTCCTTAATCCTCACTCACTACCTTCGTGATATGCCTAAGATTGCCAACCCCAAAACGCATTTACAACAGATGACTTCCGACCACCGAGGGGCGTCTGTCATTGTTTCGACATTGGCTCAATTGGGACTGAGGGATGCTGTCATCAGTCCGGGATCTCGGAATGCGCCACTTATCATTTCATTGGCGAGCCATCCGCATATCAAAACACACGTCGTCATCGATGAAAGGTCAGCTGCACACGTCGCCCTGGGCATCGCCCTCAAAAACGGCACACCTGCTGCGGTGGTCTGCACCTCAGGTACTGCCGCTGTGAATCATGGTCCAGCCATTGCCGAGGCATTTCATCAACGGGTCCCTCTCATCAGTATTACTGCCGACAGGCCTGTAGATGTGATCGGAAAAGGCCATGGCCAAACCGTCTTTCAAACAGACCTCTTCTCAAACCACACATTGTATTGCGCAACGATTGACGAAAGCAAGCACGCCGACAATGAAATCATTAAAATGGCACAAGAAGCCTGGTCGAAGGCATGTTGTGGCGGGCCTTCACACTTAAATGTACCTTTTGAAGAGCCTTTGTATGGGAAGGCCTTGTGTCCCGAAATCGCCATATCAGCTCCGAATCCAACATCGAAACCAGCACTTACAATCCCCCGCATTCTGAGAGAAAATGGGCATCGTGCAATACTGATTGCTGGCCCCAGAGGTCTATGGAAGCGGGGCATCAAAACAAACCTTCCTGGCGTTTCAGAGACATTTTCCGGGATCAAGGGAGATGCACTCATTGCTTCTGGCGATCTGCTCGCCTCAGGTCAAAGTTTAGATTTAGGAAACAGCACACAACATCGCATCGCTCCCTCTGCAATTATCACAGTGGGCCAACCTCTCATGAGTAAATCTCTCAGAAAACAACTCTCAGCATTACATGTGCCACATGTTCATGTTGGAGACGACGGCACAGGGCTTGACACATTTGGATCCCTCGTTGAAAGCGTAAATGCTGACCCATGTGAATGGCTGTCATTTTATGAACACGAAGTCAAAAAGTCTGATGCGTTTTTTGCGTTTTTTGCGCAAGAGAAGTCGCGAATCAAAGCGATTCATGAACATGCAATAGAAGCTGTCAAATGGAGTGATTTAGCTGCTTATCAAGAGGTTTTCAAAGCAATCAACAAGGGATTTATTCATTTCGCGAACAGCACTTCGGCCAGGTATGCCATGCTTTTTGAGACCATCAATAGCGCGAAAGGAGATATTAAACTTCACGCTAACAGAGGAGTGGCAGGGATCGATGGCTGCACGTCAACAGCAGTCGGGCATGCTTTAACGACACAAGAGAATGTCATCTTAGTGAGCGGTGACGTTGCCTTTCTTTATGATATAAATGGTCTTGCTTCTGTTCAGGAACTGCCTGACAACATCAAGGTCATTGTGGTGAATAATGGCGGGGGAGGCATTTTCAGGTGGCTCGAAGGACCAAATGAAGTCGGACTGTTGTCGTCCCATTTTGAAGCCAAACCAAAAACAAACATTAAAGATGCATCGCACTTCTGTGGGCTGACGTACTTTTGTGCAGACGATGCTGAAAGTACAAAAGAAAAGTTGTCTGAATTCATGACATTTACTGGCCCCGCAGTCATAGAAATCGTGACGGATTCGAAAATGAGTTCTGATGTTTACAAGTCGTATATCGCAGCGTTTCACAACGAGTAACAGACGTTTTAAAGAGATAAATTAAGATAATGAGCAATTATAGTTGGACTTCAATTAAAGAATACAAAGACATTCGTTTTGAGTACTTTGACGGAATATCTAAGATTACAATATGTAGACCTAAGGTCCTTAATGCGTTCCGACCTGAGACGAATATCGAAATGATAGATGCCATGGATATCGCCCGCGAAAGAGGAGATATAGGCGTGGTGGTGTTGACCGGTGAGGGAGAGGTCGCTTTCTGTAGCGGAGGAGACCAAAACGTGAAAGGTGTGGGTGGATATATCGGTGAAGATGGGGTTCCTCGTTTAAATGTTCTCGACCTTCAGAAGAGAATAAGATCCCTTCCTAAGCCAGTAATTGCAATGGTCAATGGATATGCCATTGGGGGCGGCCACGTGTTGCATGTGGTTTGTGATTTAACCATTGCGGCCCAACACGCAAAGTTTGGACAGACGGGACCTAAGGTTGGCAGTTTCGATGCAGGGTTTGGCTCAAGTTATTTGGCAGATATGGTGGGCCAAAAAAAGGCCCGTGAAATCTGGTTCCTATGCGACCAATACACCGCAGAAGAGGCAGAGAAGATGGGAATGGTCAACAAGGTTGTACCTATGTCAGAACTGGAGGACACGACCGTGGCATGGTGTCAAAAAATAATGAAGCGATCTCCGATGGCCATCCGTATGATCAAACGAGGCCTAAATGCTGAACTGGATGGACAACGAGGACTGATGGATTTTGCAGGAGATGCAACACTAATGTACTACCTCATGGAGGAAGCTCAGGAAGGAAAGCGNGCGTTCTTAGAAAAGCGAGACCCCAACTTCCAGCAATATCCAAAGTTCCCATAACGCTCAAGATGGCATCATTCGGAGCATGGATTAAAGCCGCAAGGCTTCGCACACTCCCGCTTGCGGTCACATGTGTCCTTATCGGAGCGTCTGTCGCTCGATTCGGAGAAGCTCAGCATACGCAACCAGACACACAGTTTTATGCAGTGTTAGGTTTCGCTCTACTGACCGTGATTTATCTGCAGGTGCTTGCAAACTTTGCAAACGATTACGGAGATTTTAAAAAGGGGACGGATGGACCCGAGCGGTCAGACAGAGCAATGGCATCTGGAGACATCACTGAACGTGAAATGAAAAGAGCGTTGACGGCAATATCCATCAAGGCATTTGTTGTGGGATGTGTGACGCTGGGGTTTGCGTTCAATTTTGATTTCTCCATGGTGTACGGCGTGTTAATACTGGGTGGATTGGGTGTGTTCTCTATCCTTGCAGCATTACGTTATACAATAGGCCACAAAGCATATGGTTATAAGGGACTTGGAGATTCTTATGTAATGTTATTTTTTGGCTATATAGGCGTGTTAGGTGTGGCGTATTTATTTTCACATGGCTTTCAAATAAGCTGGCTCTTGCCCGCCACATTTTCTGGAGCGATGGCTGCCGCAGTCTTGAATTTAAACAACTTACGCGACCATGAGAATGACGCCCTTTCAGGCAAAAACACCCTCGTAGTTCGCATGGGATTCAAGAGCGCAAAAAGATATCACCTCATCTTAATGATTGGAGGATGGGCGTGCATGCTTGCCTTTCTTTTGGGCCTAGGAGAACTCGAAGCGTGGAAAGGTGGAATTTGGTATGTGATCATCGCACTCATCCACCTCAAACATCTTGTTTTTGTGATGCAAAATCAAGACCCCAAACTGTTCGATCAGGAATTAAAAAAGATCGCATTAAGCGCTTTTGTGGTTGCGCTATTTATGATCCTTAGCGTCACAGCTTGATTTTGGACACGCCTGAAAACATAGCATTAGATATTACATACCGAGCACATCCTTTGACGTTTAATAAACCCGCTCAGACCTCTCGAGATGTTCTTTATCACAAACCCAGTTTTTTCATCACCATTTGTGACAAAAGTGGACGCAAGGGAGTCGGAGAGATCAGTCTCATTCCTGGCCTAAGCATTGAATCCGAGGAAGAAGTACGTTCATATTTAGACACACTCAAGACGAAACGGGTAGTCAATGTGGAGGACATACCTCTGACGCTTCCCTCCATTAAATTTGCCGTAGAAACAGCGTTAAGAAGCCTCAAAAGAGACGGTGAGGCCCATTGGTCTGGCGGGATTACGATCAATGGCCTGGTCTGGATGGACTGTGTGAAAGGCATGCTTGAACAGGTAGATGTCCTTGTTAACAAGGGATTTAAGACCATCAAACTCAAGGTGGGAACCCTCCCATTTCATGAAGAACTCGAAATGCTTCGAGAGATTCGAAGAAAATGTCCTTCTGAAGAATTTACCCTTCGAATAGATGCAAATGGTGCCTTTGGAAAAGACGCGGGAGATGGCATGACTGCCCTTGAAAAACTAGAGGCGTTGTCAAATGCTGATCTAAATATTCACAGTATTGAACAACCGATACCTGCGGGTCAATATGATAAAATGGCAATATTGTGCGCGACTTCTCCCATTCCAATTGCACTCGATGAGGAATTAATAGGGGTACATTCTCAATCCGAAAGAAAGGCGCTCTTGGAAAAAACAAAACCCAAATACCTGATCTTAAAACCCAGTCTAATTGGGGGATTGGCCGAATCAGAAAAATGGATAGAACTCGCACATGAATTGGGCATCCGCTGGTGGGTAACATCTGCACTGGAGTCTAACGTGGGATTGTCAGCCATCGCTGAATGGATCGCGGGGATTTTAGAAAACAACCCCAATCTTCAAGGACTTGCACAAGGTCTGGGAACAGGTGGCTTATTTACAAACAACACGGCTTCGACCATGTTTATTGAGAATGGCAAATTGTACGCGCAGCAACAAAGGCTAGGATCGATTGTCCTTCATGGCCAAACCTTCCCATTTTCTCGTGCTGGTGCCAACGACTTCAAAGCTCACAAAGGAAGACCAAGTTGGACGGATGGCATTGCGAGAACACTCGTAGATTGGTTTCAGGATTCCGAAAGTCCGATATTATTTAAAACATCTGGATCAAGTGGACCGCCAAGGAACATCCTACATACTCGGGATTCGGTCATTTCTAGTGCAAAAGACAGCCTTACATTCTTTAAACTAAATCCAGGAACACGCGCTGTTCTCGCATTGCCGATTGATTTCGTGGCCGGGAAATTAATGCTCGTGAGGGCGATTGTGGGTCGCTGGAATCTCGAAATCATTGAACCCTCATCTCGCCCTGCTTGCACAAACGATATAGATTTCATAGCCTTAACCCCACTTCAATGCGCTTCCCTCCTGCCCGATTTTCCTGTGGTTAGCAAAGTGCTCTTGGGCGGAGGCGTCCTTCGTGACAGTTTGAAAAACAAACTTCCAGAAGGGATTGAATTTTGGGAGGGATTCGGGATGACAGAAACCCTCACACACATCGCCGCGAGACGGGTCATCAGTGGAAAAGATAACCCACCATTTACAGCGCTTCCCGGCGTCGATTTCAACACAAGACCTGACGGAGCCCTTGTGATCAATGCCCCAAACAGAGGCGTGGTTCATCTGGTGACTGACGATTTGGTGGAACTCATCGACGCGCAAAATTTCATATGGCTCGGACGCCAGAGTTCTGTGATCAATTCGGGCGGATTGAAAGTCATCCCCGAAGTTGTCGAACAAAAAATTCGAAGCATCATGCGACCACTGGATTGCGCGTATCTCATTCGAGGGATAGAAGATGAAGGTCTCGGCGAAAAGGTTATGCTTAGAATCGATTCAAAAAAACTAAATCCAGAAGACGAAGATGCGCTGCTTCGTAAGATTGCATCCTTAGAAACCCTCCCCGCCTATCACAACCCACGTGGAATAGAATACGGGACTATAAAAACATCGATTGTGGGGAAGATCCAAAGATTATAAATCCCGAATAAAATGAAACCTACCCTAGTTTTTGCTACGGCAAACGAAAACAAAGTATCTGAAGTGCGTCGACTTTTAGAGGATCGATTCGAGGTGAAATCTCTTGTAGATATCGGTTGTTTTGAAGACATTCCGGAGACTGCGCTCACTTTGGCAGGAAATGCAAAACAGAAAGCAGATTACGTGAAGCATAAATATGGGTTCGATTGTTTTGCCGACGATACTGGACTGGAAGTCCATGCGCTCAATGGGGCTCCAGGCGTATTCACAGCACGGTTTGGTGGGCCTCAAAAAGATGCCATGCAGAACATGAATCACTTGCTGAGTGAACTTCATTCAGCAGGCGCGAAAGAAAGCATGGACAGACAAGCACAATTCAAAACGGCAATTCACCTTATTGTCAAGGGCGAAGTGATTTCTCTTGAAGGTATTTGCAAAGGTGAAATTGCTCAAAAACGCTCTGGAACTGAAGGTTTCGGTTACGACCCCATCTTTATTCCTGAGGGTGAAACAAGGACATTCTCGGAGATGAATGCAGACGAAAAAAATGCCATAAGTCACCGGGGAAAAGCAATCCGAAAAATGACTGAATGGTTGGGCGTGTAAATAACAGGGCAAAGTGTGAGAAATGATATGGTTTTTCTCATATTTGCGGTATGAATTATTTAGAATTCGAAGAGCCGATAAAAACGTTGCGAGAGCAACTGGTACAGGCAAAAGAAATTGAGTCAAAAAACGATCTTGACATGACCACGACCATTGTGGAACTTGAGGAGAAGATCGCAGAAGTGACAAAAGAAATTTACGGGAAACTTACCGCTTGGCAACGGGTACTCGTAAGCCGTCATCCAGATAGGCCATATACACTTGATTACATGGAGGCCCTCACAGGTGGGGAGTTTATGGAACTTCATGGCGACAGAAATGTCAAAGATGACAAAGCCATGGTTGGTGGATTAGGCGAGATTGACGGACAGCCTGTGATGCTCATCGGTCAACAGAAAGGTTACAACACGAAGATGCGACAATACCGCAACTTCGGAATGGCAAACCCTGAAGGGTATAGAAAGGCGCTTCGCCTTATGAAACTTGCAGAGAAGTTCAATATTCCTGTCGTTACGCTCATCGATACACCAGGCGCTTATCCTGGACTTGAAGCCGAAGAACGCGGACAAGGAGAAGCGATTGCAAGAAATCTGATTGAGATGGTTCAACTTCGCGTCCCTATCATCTGTGTGATCATCGGAGAGGGTGCTTCTGGAGGCGCATTGGGAATCGGCATTGGCGACAAGGTGCTTATGTTAGAAAATACATGGTACAGCGTCATTTCTCCCGAGTCATGCTCGTCAATTCTATGGAAATCATGGGACCACAAGGTGAAAGCGGCGGAGGCATTGAAGCTTACTGGAGAGGACATGTTAAGCAACCAACTCATCGACGGAATCATCCCGGAACCATCAGGCGGGGCTCATAATAACAGGGAAGAGATGTACGCCACGTTAAAGGCTGAAATCAACCTGCATTTAAAGAAATTAATGCCCATGGATGCCGACAAACGTATCGACATTAGAATACGTAAGTTTTCTAACATGGGAGTGGTGACTGCTTCCTAAAATAATCCAAAAGACACGGCTGATTTGACCTAATTTTGTCTTTATAATTCACAAATCCTATCATTAAAATGCTACGTACCCAAGCATATATTGTAGCCATCGCTACTGCTCTTTTCCTAGCTGGCTGTGCCGGACTGGGATCAATGGAAAAAGCCATTGAAACGCTCAACTTAAAAGTAAACCCAGAAACACTCATTCTTCGAGGCGACATCGTCGAAGTTGAGATTACGGGGAACTTCCCTGCAAAATACTTCGCAAAGAAAGTAAGACTCGAAGCGACTCCTGTCCTGGTTTGGGATGGTGGAGAAGCCGCATTTGCAATGGAAGGGTTTCAAGGTGAGGATGCCGCTGGCAACTACACCGTAGTCCCTTTTGAAGCAGGTAAGTCATTTACCTACACTGCAAGCATTCCATACGATGCTGCAATGGAAGATGGAAGCCGTCTTGAATTAAGGCTACGTGGCCTAAAAGGAGACAAGGCGGTCGACTTTGACCCGTATGTTCTATGCAACGGTGTGATTACTACACCTAGCCTCGTTCAGCCAGACGACAAGTTTGCGATGACACCTGACCGTTTCAAGCGTACGATGTCTTACGAATTGGTTGAGGACAACACAACTGAAGTGACCACTAAAGAAGCAACCAACGCTAAAAATGCTGTGAGCATCAGCTATGCATACAACAGTTCTCGAGTGACCACAGCTGAAACACGCACAGATGGTTGGAAGGCAATGAAGGAGCTCTTCGTTCTGGCCGCTTCTGCAGACAGCGTTTCACTCACCGGGGTAACGATCGAAGCTTACGCTTCTCCAGAAGGAGAGATTACACTTAACGAGGACCTTGCAACGAACCGAACTGAATCTGCGCAAAAAGCCCTTATGAAAGAGCTTAAACGCAAAAAGATTGAGACCGCTGAAGGCTTTTACACACTGATGGCTAAGGGAGAGGATTGGAATGGTTTCAAGCGCCTGATGAAAGCGTCTGACATCGCCGACAAAGATCTCATCCTTCGTGTGCTAGAGATGTACTCTGACAAAACGAAGCGTGAGGAAGAGATACGCAATATTGCAAAGACGTATTCAGAGATTGAAGACCAAATCCTTCCCTCTCTTCGTCGCTCTGAAATTGCGATAGCGTACACTGTAGAAGGCTATACCGATGAAGAACTCATCACGTATGCTTCGAGTACTCCAGCGACACTCACTGTTGAGGAGTTGTTGTTCTCAGCGACATTGTTTGATGACGTAAACATGAAGTACACCATCTATGCAGCATGTGCTGACACCTACAGCTCAGACCCAAGAGGACACAACAACGCTGGCGTTTGTCTTATGGAAATGGGCCGACGCAACCAAGCGGAAGAAGCGTTTAACTCAGCGCGCTCGCTTGACCCAAACAACCAGGCTGTTCTAAACAACCTCGGAGCGATTGCACGCCAAAAAGGCAAAACAGATGAGGCCGCTTCACTCTTCGGAAAAGCTGGTTCTGGACCAGAGGTGAGCTACAACAAAGGACTCGTTGCGATCACACAAGGAAACTACGGTGCGGCGATATCTACCATGAGTGGCGCGACAACAGCCAACCTTGCGCTTGCCAAACTTCTTAACGGAGATGCAAATGGCGCGAAGACCACCCTTGAAAACGCAAACGACGATTCTGCAGTATCGAGCTACCTCCTTGCAATATGCTCGGCACGTCTTGGAGATGGAGAAGGCGTGAAACGAAACATCACTGATGCCCTCACTAAAGACGGAACCCTCAGAGAGAAAGCGAAATCAGATTTAGAGTTTCAGAACTACAGATCTGAATTGGGACTATAGTATGGGTAAGCGTTCGCTCGGAACGTAGTCCATAAATTAAGCAACACATTAAAAAGAGGCTGTCTCATTTCGGAGACAGCCTCTTTTTTGAGTCCAATAGATTTGCGAGAACTTCTAAGCCTTTAAAAGGCTGGCTGTATGCCAAAGCACAATTCCCGCACATACACTGACGTTCATGCTTTTCTTGACGCCCAACTGAGGGATCTCTAGGATGACATCTGCTGAGTCGCAAGTGGTGGATTGCACCCCACGAACTTCGTTGCCGAATACAAGCGCCCACCTCTCCCCTTTTAAAGGCGTCCATTCGCTTAAGGACACACTTTCGGCGTGCTGCTCAACAACGGCGATCTTAAATCCTTCAGAACGCAACACAGCGATCGCCTCCTCCGCATTTGTGTGACCCCGCCATGGAATATGATCGCTGGCCCCCAAAGCTGTTTTTAAGATGTCGCGGTGAGGCGGATGGCAGGTAATCCCGCAAAGCTCAACGCCAGCAATACAGAAGGCATCGCCTGTTCTGAAGAACGCACCTACATTGTTTCCGCTTCTGATATCCTCAAGAATAAAGACAACCGGAAGGTTGTTTTCGCTCTTATAATCTTCGGGTTCCACTTGAATGGGCTCTTAAAAACGACGATTTAATCGTTAAAGTGAAGCATGAAAGGAAGACGGGTTTGGTAGATGTCATTCGACTCCAACATACGCTTCACAGAAAGTATTTCGAGGAATGTAGAATTGTCTTCACCAAGCAAAGCAAGTGCATCGAAACTAGACTTTACACCTGTCAAATCCTCGATTAACATCTCAAATGGATCACCAATCTCCGGAAGGAAAACAGTTTCAGCATCGGGAGATTCTATTAAGGTCTTTGTATAATTCAGCGCTGTTTCCAAATTGCCGATTTCATCCACCAAACCGATATCGAGTGCATCATTTCCAGACCACACCCTTCCTCTTGCGACCTCCTCCACTTGTTCTGCATTCATCCCTCTGCCCTCAGCTACTTTGGAAGTAAATGAGTAATATATATCAGAAATGGTTTCATTGTAAGCCTCAATTTCAAATTCAGACATCGAAAAAACACCATCCGGTTTCCCGGCGTGGCTATGCGTCGCAATCTCATCGAATGCGACTCCCAGATGTTTTTCATACATCCCTCCTACATTAGTAATCACACCAAAAACACCAATCGATCCCGTGATGGTCGTCGGGTTTGCAAAAATGCGATCGGCTGCACAGCTGATGTAGTATCCGCCAGATGCAGCCAGGTCACCCATGCTTACGACAAGGGTTTTGCCTGCTTCCTTTAAAAGCATCGTTTCTCTCCAAATCACATCACTTGCAAGGGCACTTCCTCCGGGTGAATTCACCCTGAGAACGACCGCTTTAACATCAGAGGCCAAACGCGCTTTACGAAGTGCTTCAGCGGTGGTCACCGACCCAATCGTCGTTGCATCTCCTTCTCCAGATTCAATCGCTCCTACTGCATACACAACCGCAATCTCTCCACCCAAAGGACTTGACTCATCGTCACTCGCATCACTGTCTTCACCTTCATCAGTAAGTGTCACGATAAGTTCCGTCATAGACTCCTCTGACATATCTAAGCCAAACATGGTCTCCGGCAAGGTATACTCGCTGAAGGAAATGGTTTCTAATTCGAGACTGTCCAAACGGCTTTCTAAAAGATCATCCAACTCGTCTTGGTACAGCATTCCGTCAATGAGACCTTGGTTTACCGCGTCAGCAGGAAGACGGACGAGAATGTTGTCCGCCACTGCATCCACTTGCGCAACAGGAATATTTCTACTCTCGGCGATATCTGAACTGATTGTCGTCCAAAACTCACCCAGCAATGCGCCCAATTGCTCTTTGTTCGCCTCACTGAAGTTTCTGCGAAGTAAAGGCTCAACTGCAGACTTGTATTTGTTGTTTGGCCCACGAAGGACAGTCACATCAACACCCAGTTTTTCCATTAATCCAGGGTAAAACATCGATTGAGATCGGAGACCCAAAAGCGACATACCACCAGCTGGATGGAGGTAGACTTCGTCAGCCACTGAATTGAGATAGTATCCTCCCTGACTCATGGTTTCACTCCAAGCGACCACCCATTTTCCAGACTCGCGGAACGCGTCAATGCCATCGCGTATATCTTCAAGTGTGGAAGGAGCAGCTGCAACTCCAGAGATATTTAAGTAAATACCCTTGATTTTATCGTCCTCAGCGGCCCTGTTTAAGCCATCAAGGATTTGGTCCAAACCCATTTGTGGAGAAGGTGTCAGACTCGCAAAATCTAACGCAAAGGGCTCAACGCCACCCCGCTCTACAATGTTCGCGTCCAGATTCATCACAAGCACATTCGCATCTCCAGAATACACTTCTGTCTCCGCTTCCTCCAGTTCTGTAATGGCACCTACAATCCCCCCTACCAGGGCGCCCACGAAGATGAAAATTAATATTGTGCCTGCGACTAACAAACCGATGATTGAGCCTACGGTGGAGCTCGCGATGTTTTTGATAAAGTTCATTCTGCAATAATACGAATGTAAATTGCGAGTAATTGAAAAAACATGTTATTCCGGACAGTATATATAGGGGTCGGTTCAAATTTGGGGAATCGGGAGGACGAAATCCAAGCAGGAATAAACGCTTTAGAGATTGAGCTTGTAGAACGAAAAGCGATTAAATCGCTCACCACTTCACCCATCTATGAAACAGAAGCGTGGGGAATGCCTCCAGAAACACCCCTGTTTCTCAATCAAGTCATCGCACTGGAAACCGACATGGATGTTCAGCTTCTGTTGAAGGTGCTTCTGAACATCGAAAATGATTTGGGACGAACAAGACGCGGAGAGGGATATTCTAATCGAACGATTGACCTTGACATTTTGTTAGACCNTGATCTGATCTTGAAAACGAAGACACTGATTATTCCTCATCCGAAAATGGTGGTGCGTAGATTCGTATTACAACCGTTATGTGACTTAGATTCGGAAATGACAATTCCTGGCTACAATTGTACCGTAGGGGAAGCATTAAAAATTTGTCCTCAAAAACCAGAAGTAAGAAGATGGGTCCATACGCATACATCGCGATAGAAGGAAATATAGGTGCTGGAAAAACCTCGTTCAGCAAACTGATGGCCGAAAGGACGGACAGCAAGCTTATTCTCGAAAGGTTTGCGGAAAATCCTTTCCTGGAAAGGTTCTACGATGACCCTGAAAGTCACGGGTTTTCTGTCGAGCTGGCGTTTGTCGCAGATCGGTTTAAGCAACTGGGCGAAGTTCTGGGTAGCCGCAATCTGTTTCGCCAAAATGTCATCGCAGATTATAATTTTNCCAAGTCTCTTATTTTTGCCAAGGCGAATCTCCCGCACAATGAGTTCACACTTTTTAAGACGATGTTCCGCCTCATGGAAGCCCAAATCCCTTCCCCGGAAGTGGTGGCGATTCTGAATCCCGGGATAGAGAAGGTGAAAACACAGATTAAAGAACGTGGGCGTAGCTTCGAACAAGACCTTCCGGAGGGATACCTCGAGAAAATCGACAAAGGCTATCTCTCCTATTACAAGCACCACCGAGGTTCAAGAATCCTTCTCATAGACACCTCGGAGCTGGATTTCGTGGCGAATCCTGAAGATTACGAAAAAATCGTGAACTGTATCACTACCCCTCGCAAGCCTGGCGTTTACGAGATCAAGCCTTGATGAGAAAAACACAAAGAACACATGCGTAGAAAAGATTTTTTAAAATTGGGTGCCATCTTTGGTGGAGGGATCTTTTCAGGCGCATCGTTTGGAGGTCCTGGAAATAAGCGTGTTTCCGAGGCGTCCATCGGTGAGCGTATTTCCAATGCAGGCCTTGAAGGAAGCATGTTCGACTACGCCGATGTGCCTATAGATAAAGTCAGGGTGGCGATGGTCGGTTTGGGAAATCGGGGGAGCACATTGACAGAAATGTTAAGCTGGCTGGTCAAGAATGGTCATGCAGAAATCGTGTCTATTTGTGATGTTCAACCTGCCTTTTTAGATCGCGCCGAAGCGCGAATTGCAAAATTCCAGAGTGCGGCTCCAAGGCGAATCGATGGCAGCTCGGATGAAAATGCATGGAAAAAGGCCTGCAATTCAGAGGAAGCCGATTTGGTCATTATTGCCACACCCTGGAGGTGGCATGCCCCGATGGCGATGTATGCGATGGCGCAAGGTTTGCACGTCGCCACCGAAGTCCCCATTGCCTATACCGTAGACCAAAACTTAGAACTTCTCAAAACCGCAGAAAGAACGAAGAGGCATTGTATTATGCTCGAGAACTGTTGTTACAATGGCGAAGAGTTGTTTGTTTTAAATATGGTGAAAGAGGGCGCTTTCGGCGAACTCACCCATGCAGAATGTGCGTACATACACGATCTGAGACAGCTGCTTATTGACGAAGATTACTACCACAACCGTTGGCGTTTGCAACACCATCTCGAGAGAGACGGAAACCTGTATACCACCCATGGACTCGGTCCTGTGTGTATGTATATGGACATCCTCAGAGGCGATAATTTGAGTCACCTGGTGTCAATGAGTTCGAATGAGGCGGCTTTGTCAAAAGCCCTCAGAGAATCTGACGACACCTATTTAAATTCCATCGCGGACAAAGTAAAATGTGGGGACGTCAATACGACCCTCATCAAAACCGAGCAAGGAAAAAGCATCATGCTGCAATTTGATGTGCATACAGGACGTCCATACAACAGGTTGAACAAACTCTGCGGATCGGGCGCCACGCACTATGGCTATCCTTCGAGATTGTACAAAGACCATGGCCCTACGTGGGATTGGCACAAATGGCAAGATGAAGCGGGGTACAAAGAAGCTCAGGAACAATTCGCGCATCCCATGTGGAGTAAACTTCAAGCTCAGATTTCAGAAAACGAACANGGNCATGGNGGNATGGACTTCGTGATGATCTACAGGCTGATTCGATCACTGAACAAAGGCGTTTCTCTCGACTTGAANGTGTATGACGGCGTGCTTTGGTCTCTCGTAGGGGCCTTAAGCGAAGAAAGTGTCGNACAGGGCAACGANAAAGTCATTATTCCAGACATCACAAACGGCGCGTGGAAAACGCCAAGGGTACACCCCGTCTTCAGGGAGTTTTAGCCGATCAGCTCAGCCATCTTCGAACCGATATGCGCTGGGCTATCCACCACGTGGATNCCACATTCTCTCATGACGCGCTTCTTCGCTTCTGCGGTTTCGTCCTCGCCTGAAACGATCGCTCCAGCGTGACCCATTGTACGTCCTTTCGGAGCGGTAACGCCTGCGATGAATCCGACAACTGGCTTCGTGCCGTGTGCTTTAATCCAACGTGCGGCGTTCACTTCAAGGTCTCCCCCGATTTCGCCTATCATCACAATGCCTTTCGTGTCATCGTCTCCCATCAGGAGCTGCACTGCGTCAAGTGTCGTGGTGCCGATAATCGGGTCACCTCCGATGCCGATCGCTGTGGTTTGGCCTAGACCCGCTTTCGTACACTGATCCACCGCCTCATACGTGAGGGTGCCAGACTTTGACACGATTCCTACTTTTCCTTTCTCGAAAATAAAGCCTGGCATAATCCCGACCTTCGCCTCACCTGCGGTCATCACGCCTGGACAATTGGGGCCGATTAACCTACACGCTTTCTGATCGATGTATTGCTTCACGACGACCATATCCGATACGGGAATCCCCTCAGTAATGCATATAATGACTTTAATGCCTCCATCGGCGGCCTCCATAATCGCGTCAGCTGCGAATGCGGGAGGAACGAAAAGGATGCTCACATCCGCGCCAGTTTCTTGAACTGCGTCTTGAACCGTGTTAAAAACGGGTTTTCCGAGATGGGTTTTACCGCCTTTCCCAGGTGTCACTCCCCCTACCACGTTGGTGCCGTAATCAATCATTTGGCCTGCGTGGAAAGTGCCCTCACCACCTGTAAATCCTTGAACAATAATCTTTGAATCTTTATTTACTAGAACACTCATGTGGTAATGGTTTTTACGTCTTGGTTGTATCGCGCGGCAAATTTAGACCAAACCATCTCTTTACTCCACTTTTTTTCCGCACTTTTGCACTCTAAACAAATGATTTGAAAAATTCTCTTCCGCAAGCCCTTGATGGTTCAACAATCGTCGCCATTTCCACCACTCCCGGTGCGGGCGGTATTGCCGTGGTCAGAATCTCAGGCCCAGATGCTTTCCGCCTCGGATCTGCTGTTTTTTCAAAGACCATAAGTTCTGAAAACGAAAGGAAGGTCGTCTTCGGACGTATCCTATCTGAAACTGGTGAGATGATTGACGAAGGCCTCGCTTTGGTACTTTGCGGACCGCGCTCGTATACCGGAGAGGATACGATAGAATTCAACATCCACGGCTCGACATTTATACAATCTGAAGTTGTTCGACTGCTCGTTCTGGCGGGTTGTCGTCTTGCGGGACCAGGAGAGTTTACGCAACGCGCCTTTTTAAATGGCCGTCTAGACCTCACCCAAGCTGAAGCCGTCGCCGACCTCATCGCTTCGGAACACAGCGGAGCACATCGACTTGCCATCTCACAATTGCGCGGTGGGTTCTCTCGCGAAATCGGTGCTTTACGTGAAGCTCTGATCGGGTTTGCTGGACTTCTGGAACTGGAACTCGATTTTTCAGAAGAAGATGTCGAGTTCGCGGATCGTGCGCGATTTAACGAACTCCTCCACGATCTTCTCACACGCATCTCTTCGCTTGCCGCTTCGTTTCGCGCAGGAAATGCCATCAAATCCGGCATCCCCATTGCCATACTTGGCGCCCCCAATGCGGGTAAATCCACCCTTCTTAATGCATTCGTGGGAGATGACAGAGCCATCGTTTCTGACATCGCAGGCACCACACGCGATATTATTGAGGACACATGCGTCATCGGCGGCACCCTTTTCAGATTTATCGATACAGCCGGTCTTCGCACAACTTCTGACTCCATAGAGTCTGAGGGCATCCGCAGAGCGCTAGAAAAAGCGGGCGCCGCACACTCAGTGCTGTACTTGCTCGACCCCTCTCAAGACACCGCTTCTTCTGCCTCTGCTGCCATCGCAGCGTTAAATCTACCCGAAGAGGTCAGTGTCATCGCGGTTTGGAACAAATGTGATCTTGGCGGAAACCACCCCCCTGTTGCAGGCGCCTCTCATACCCTAGAAATTTCTGCATCAGAAGGTACTGGATTAAAAGAGCTTCAAGATTTACTCAAGTCATCACACGGTCTGGAAGCATCATCGTCCTCCCTTGTTGTGACAAATCAAAGACACTTTGAAGCTTTAATTTTAGCCGAGAAATCTTTGCTGGCCGTCCAATCTGGATTGAAGGGCGACATCCCTTCAGATCTCGTCGCCATAGATGTCCGTGAATCACTACATCACCTGGGATCAATCACAGGTGCTGTCCATGCTGACGATATCCTGGGACATATCTTTTCCCATTTCTGTATCGGAAAGTAACCAATACAAACGATACGTATAGATGTGTTTCATTTGATTTAAAATGTAATCTACAAAGACGTAGAAAAAATAGTGACACGTTTGTATTTCTAAAAAATTAGAAACTAATCAAATTAAAAATTAGATTAATTAACTGCTTCCCAAGTTACTTTAACGCGCAAATTTTTATAACGAGGAAATGATGGACTGCCTACGGCTTGTGCTGTTATATAAAATATATCTCCTGAATCAAAATCGTTTAAAAGTGCAGCCGGTCCAACAGGATTTCCCTCTGATCCTAATAATGTTATTGAAGCAGTATGACAAAAAGTTGGTTCCATATTGTTAGTCCCGAAATATGAAGGCATGTGCGTAGCCATACGAAATGCCATTGGACCTGTTCCTCCACCCTCTACAGCTGGTTGAGCACCTCCATTTTTTCCTAACCAAAAAAGTACAGTATTGACTCTATCTTGACCTGTTGAATCATACCAAATATCTATACTTAATTCTACTGTCATCATTGTTCTAGATGCTAAAGCTGGAATACTGAAGGTGTGATAGGGGGCATAATAATTTACTGATGGTAAATCCCAAATTTTCGGAGTTCCTAGTTTAAGTAATTCTCCTCCTCCTTGACAAGGGGGGCTCAATGACAGTTGTCCGGAAAGAGGATTCGCAGTATTATTAGGAACGCCATATGATATTCCTTCATCGCCGCTCCATATAAATAGTGCAGATCTAATTTGTTTGTAACTACCAACTAAATAAGGATCAGATGGATTAACTTGTTGTATATAATTAGTGCCCCATACATAAGGTGGCGAGGCTGAAGGTGTTGATGAAACTGATGATACAGGGGAATCTGATGTTGCAGAAGAACCTCCCCCTCCGCAATCAGCGAAGTAGTCTTTGTCTACTAAGTAGCCGTTGAAAGAGAATTCATAATTATCTCCATCTGAAATATTACCAATACTAAGAATTGATTCATTTTTTAAGATTAAAGGTATTTCTAATGGTTGACTCATTTCATTATAATTATAATAATCAGCATGAATAATCACACCATTAATTTCTACAAAAGTCCCTTGGGCGCCTTTAAAGGCATTTGTGATAATTAATTGTTTCCCCATAGGAACAGAATAACTTCCATTTTCAGGATTGTCAGTATCAAAATCAAATGTTATAGGTTCAACAATTTGATCAGTTAACATACCGCAAAAAGATCCAAAGCCAAATGATTCGTTGATAGAAACTTTATAGCTCACAACATCTCCTGACTTAGCATACAAAGGAAGATGTAATGCAGCACCAAAATCCCACGGATATGAGTCTATACCATAAGCGAGAAAGCTTAAAATTTTCTTGTCATTTATTTGAAAACGTTGCCCACTGTGTTCAGAAAAAACATGTGTGATTATTAGATTCTTTCCTTCTGGGACTGCGTAATCATTTTCATTAGTTAAATCCCACACAATAGCATCACCATTTAATCCTTCAGGATATTTAAAATCACACCCACCAGCCCCTTGCATAGCCTCAATCACTGATTGCTGATCTTCTAAAGCTTGCGAGAGTAACTGTATCCACTCACTAAGCGCTGTATCCCCAACCATTATCTCCGCTGGAGAGAAAGGACTCCCGTACACAGCAAGAAGGTCTTGTATG
>PACT01000002.1 GCA_002700285.1 Crocinitomicaceae bacterium
ACTTAAAATCGCATAATCATAACTTGCAAATTTTACCCAGAAGGAGAATGTATATTTACTTCTATTCCCCGCAGTTGACATACTATTGTCAAGCCTAGAATCATCTCCAGAGTTAAACCTAAGACTACGTTCAATAGTGAATTCACCACCTTGTCCAGAGGCACCAGCGAGTATATTACTTCCTACAAAACTCATGAGTAATTACCAGTAAATACAGCATGAATATCACCAGAAGCTTTAACGATGTAATCAATACGATCACATGCATTAGCAGTAGACGTTAAATTAGGCCCTGATCCACCAGAAAAATCCCAATCAGTGTGATAATTCAATGTTCTATTACCTGTACCATCTTGGATAACAAATATTGATCCACTCTGTCCTGCAACTTGATGGGTAGGAGCATTTAATGTACGATTCCCACCGAGCGTAATTTGGAAATTATTACTATTATCTAAGTCAATATCTATCCCAGTGGCATCTGTTAAAACTGTAATCTCTGCGCGTTGTCCTTTAGTCCATGTATTAGCTGTATCTAGAGAAACGCCTCCAGCGGTTGCAGTCGCGACAAATGCCGTAGTAGCAATTTGTGTTGTATTAGTACCACTACCAGCAGTAGGCGCAGTAGGAGTCCCTGTAAGAGCAGGACTAGCAAGTGGTGCTTTTGCTGCTACATCTGAAGATGAAGGAATACCACTAACTGCAACTTCAACATCACTTCCACTATTGTCATAGATAATAACATCTGATTTAATTTTTCCGTAAGCCATTGAATTAACCTTTGATTACTGTATAAGTTGATGTTGACGGAACCGTTAAAACTATTCCAGAGGCAATAGCCATTGTTCCCATTCCACCTGCATTGACGTTTGCAGATATGGTTGTATTTGTTGAGAGAAGTGCTGGTGTTTCCAGAAAGCCTGGGTTACCAGTATCAATAGTGCTAAATGATAGAACTCCACTTGTATCACTAACAAGTGATTGACCTGTCACGGTCGGTAGGGCGGTCGGGAGAGTTAATGTATATGTTGCTCCAGCTGAATGTGCTGGTCCCTTGATTTTAACACCGTGACTATTATTTTCACAGTTTAAAGCTAATTGTCCTGAACCTCGGGTCGCGTTACCTTTGATTACTACTACACCTGATCCATGAGGGTTTAAATTAACGTCTCTATTGCTTTGTGATGTAATTATAGAAAATGTTTTCATGTCTAGATCTGAATCTAGGTTAATACTTCCAGTAATATCACCAGTTACATTACCAACAAAGTTTGTTGAAGTAATGCTTGTCAAGCCAGTTAATGTGCTATCTAAGTTTAAAGTTACTGTATCAGTTGCTCCTACTACTGAAGTAAGGTTACTCCCGCCTGTCACTGTTAAAGTGTCACCACCATTAATAGTTTGAGTGTTTGTACCATCACTTAAAGTAAATGATGTATTAATTGCTGCTGTAGTTGCTGCTGTAACTCTACCTTTTGCATCTACTGTTACAACTGGGATTGCTGTACTACTTCCATAATTACTGGCAGTCACACCACTGTTTGCTAGTGTTAATGCACCAGTTACATTACTTGAACCATCAAATGCAGGTGAGGTATATGTAGCATCACCTGAAATAGCGATTGTTCTGCCAGTTGCTAATTTTGTAGCTGTATCTGCATTGCCAGTTAAAGCACCAGTTACATTACCAGTTACATTACCTGTGACATTACCAGTTACATTACCTGTGACATTACCAGTTACATTGCCAGTCAGATCACCAATCTTAGGACCTGCTCCAGCGATTCTAATAATGTCGTTATTCGAATTTTTTAAAAATATTGCAGGATCAGTCTGACTATAATTAATGGCGACTTCGCCATACTCCATTTGGGCTGTTGTTGGTTCTTTTGCAACACTACCATTTAGAACATTACTTCGCTTTAGTTGAATCTTCAATTTTTTTCCTCCAGCTAAAAAGCCACATAGTGGTTAATAAACCACTTTTAAATTGTAACTAATTCTGGTTTATATCAAGATCTTGGAATGCCTTTAGTATTTCATCTTCTAACTGCCTCTCACATATCTTTGCCAGCAAATGCTGATAGTGAAGTAAGCTCTTTGCACAGCTTTTTAAATTCTCTTTTAATGCATCTAAGTCAGAGCACTCATCGACTTCAGTATTTATAATCTTTAGTTTTAATTCTTTCTCTAGTGGCATGATAAAATCATCTGAATTAAACATAATGCTACTTTGTATTACTTCAATAATATTATTTTAAACACTTTATTGTGAACCATGCCTAGACAAAGCAAGCTAGAAGTTGTTGTTGAACATAACGTATGCAAGCTCTGTATCATCCAAATTTAATCCCTGTGCTAAAGCAAATATTATTTCTAATCCTGTAATACCTCTGCGTTTATAAGACATATTGAACTCACTAGCTACATCATTAATCTCTGATTTTAGTTTCTCATCAAATGCTTCTCTTGCTTCTAGTGTCGGATATTTGTTTGGTTCTTTGATTTTAATTCGTTCAACAAACATTGTTGCAATACTATGTTTGCACATTTTAAAACTCATCTTATGTTCATTAGATTCCCAACTTTCTATCAAACCAGCAGCTGTGAAGATCCCTGAACCTTCATAGTCTGCCTTACCCATCACAGTAGGTAATGGATACTGTCGTTGTCTATTTATTTTTCTCTGCCCTTCATCCTGCGTTGACTGAGGTGCTCGTATAATAGCTTGTGAATGATTAGGACAACTACATGCATAAATCGTTGCTGGCACTAATGCTGTGCCTGCTGTAAATACTTCATCCATCCAAGGATTTACATCAGTATCTATTCTTTGCCATTCAGCTGTTCCTGGTGCACCTGGTGGATGATAATAGTTTCCGTCATATGAATCAATCGATTTTTTAGTAAAACTCCAATCAGAAAATATTAATGTTCCACTAGTGATAGATGCTGTAACCCTAAACTCAGATTTAAATGGTATTGAAATTAATATAATATCTGTTGACGTTTCTTCTACTCCAAGAATTGTAAAGGGTAATACTGTATATGATGCAGATGTTACTTCCCCTTGAACCACCTCCGCTGTTAAATATTGACGTCCATAAAATCTCTGATAATCATCTTTTTGAAAAGAGTATTTACCTTTTAATTCACACGTTCCATTCGATGATGATACTATCTTTGGGAGCTCGGCAATATCATAAAGAGCTGTTGTGAGCTCTGTTGTGCCAGGATTAAGTATGTCAACTGTCTGTGATGTAGTTGTATCACTTACTTCTGTCTCAAAAAAATAATCACTATCGACCCAATTCAAACTACTAATTGAGCTAATATTTTTTTCTTTATAAAAATTATTTATATATGCAATTTTGCCAATTAGTGATTGATATGATGTAAGAGGTGTTACATCAGCACCATATGTCAAACTTGATTTTGGTATTGTAACTTTTACAGTCGATGCTCTATTAGCACTCTTGCCAACGAATACCGCAGGATGATTTGCAGAGGTGAGTACATTTTTTAAGGTTGCTTCAGTTTCACCATCTGTTAATCGTTCACCATTCATTCTAAGTAATAAACGAGCAGCTGTACCTGCTGTAAGCTTTGCCCATATTTCTTTGTTCTGCCTCTGCTGTTCATATTGAGTAGTGTCATTGTAGACCGCATTAATATGCCCAATATTTGGTTGAGAAACTGTTGTACGCCTTAGTACATAATGGTTGTTGCTATCTGCTTTCTTAGTAGCAAATTTATAACCTTCGAACTCCACGTCTATTTCATAGTCCGTCCCTTGATATAACTTGGTGTCTATTTTGGTATCAGAATATGTTTTTTCTTTTTTGTTGTACGTCAGTAGTTTTGACCATGCTGCATTTATGTAGTATTCAAATCCTTTGCGCCATTTGACCCAGTCGCTATCCAAGTTATATTTTTCAATAACTGTTCTATGGACTGACGTCCCATATTGTCGATTACTCGGATATGTACCCGGAGCACCTACTCCTTTGCCTTTATCTACTCTTCCACTTCCTTTGAAACTGAGCGCCTTTGGATTACCAAAACCGTTCTGCTTGCGTGGCATGGCTTTACTAGAACCAGCCGCCTTGGCATCCTAAAAGTGGTCCGTCTGTGACGTTACTATTTGAGTCACGTGCTGCCCATAGTGCGTAACCTTTTGGAAGATACAAAGCACGATTTTGTGCATCACTTCCTACTTGTGGAACAGGTGTTAGTGTCTTTGGCATATCTGCATAACGCACAACGTTGCCAATTGTTGTTGCTGACGTTAAGCTACCAATATAATTAGCTTCTGTAGGTCGTAAGTAATCTCGTGCAGAACTAATGTATAGATTGACCTTATAGGCTGTTGTACTTCTTGCAATTGCGTAAATGTCTTCAATGATTGCTCCATCTGTAGACACAGCGTCAACTAATAATAAAGCAGTGTTAGTTCCAACAATGTCTAATCCATTGTTAGTTGAACTATCTAGTTGAACTACATAATGTAGTACTTGGTCAACTAATAAGGGTTGTTTATTTGTAGATGTTGAAGCCATTATGCCTTACCTTTTTTAGATTGGTTTTTTTGTCCAGTCTTAATTGGATCNTTACCTGGTGTAATATTTAAATTAGCCATCANTGNTCCTCCAGTAGTCCCNGGCATATTGCCAGGTAATCCCCCTGGAATAGCNNGTTGACCTGCCATACCCATGGGGCCTATAGGCATTTGNTTGCCCANTGGCAATGTAGCTAANCGACTACTTTCCATTGCGTCTGGANTNTTNCCACTGATCTGTTGTGGCTGAAGTCCATATTGAAGTTGATTTTTAAGCCTTCCTGGTGGCTGATTTTGCTGTAATGACGAACGGGGAATATTCTCTGGATTTAAAATCCCCGTTCCAACCTGAGGAAGGTTATTCAAGCTCAAGTCTCCGTAAAGGCTTGTTGGATTAACTGGTGCACTTGATGCTTGCTGTACTGGATAAGGATTATTTGAATCTCCACCCATGCCACCGGGTGCGCCAGGGATCATCGCTGTTGATTTAACGATATTACCTAAACGCATGTTTGGTCCCATTAACGAGTGATTATCTCCTTTAGCCATTAGCCCATCCTCATTGTTTGTGCACGATTGTTGTTACCAGCAGCAGCATTACCGGCTTCTTGATACAAAGCCAACCGCTTTTCTANAGCATCGGTTTCCATATCTTCTGGACTCTCTTGTGGAGCACTTGTCGGAGGCANATCTGNTACAACCGAACCTGTTTCATTACTCTCTTGAGTAGCGGNATTATTAGCTACTTCATACTGAGCAGGATCATTATTCATTACCTGAATACCAAAGATAGAAGGATTNCCATCACCTTGAGCAATTGCTTGCTTCCTTAGTTGCTGATAATCTCTCTCTTTGCTATCCATGGTGAGTTTTTGAGTTCCACCACTTACTGGTCTCATAATTAACTATAAAATTCTCTACAACTATTCTACACTTAACGCCAATTAGTGTTGAGGAATATTCTACTTCCGACAGCTGTATCTGCTGGCCCTGGCACAGCTAGTATAAATTCTGCACCTGCTCNTTCAAAAGCATACCNTCGTACTTCAGGTCGCCTGTAGTTAGGGACATATANTGTTTCTGCTAAACGATCACATTCTCTAAGATAAATTTCTCTAAAGTACTCGTCACCTTTGAGTGGATCTGACGTAAGAATCGTTCGTTCAACGTCTCCGCTAATCCGTTCCAGTCTTGATGGGTTTAGTACCCGGTTGCCTCCAGGTTCAAAGTAATCATCAGGAATTGCAGCACTAGCTTTCCATGCGATATCACACCGTTTTACGTGATAAACAATTTCGTTATACCAGAGTTCATCTGGCACTAAGGACATTGCTTCTTCTACCCGTGATCGATCACCAGCAGGGATTTGAGCACCTGCATTAAAACCTAAGTGATAACGTACTTTTGATTTTAGATTTTCATCAAGTTCCATTCTTTTAACCTATGGTGTTGTTGTATGCAGTAGTTAAAAGTTTTTCTAATTCCATGACTTCTGGGTTACTTAATTCTTGACCCATTTGAATCTTGGCTAGCATTCTTGCCTCAGGTGATTCCTGAATCATTAGATCTCTTGTTCCTGGGCCTAATGCTCCACCAAGAATTGCACCTACTAAGCCTCCAGCAAAACGTGGACCCGGTTTTACTGCAGTACGCAATACCTGCCCTGGACTACGAGTTAATCCTTGTCCTGCTGCAAGGCCGTCTTTAATTTTGTTTAGGAAATTACCCCCTTTATGTAATACATGTCCTCCTGTTACTCCCAATGAACTTCCTAACCCGGCTCCAATAATTGCAGCAGCTTCTGGAGACAAACGTTCTTCTTCTTTTTGCTGCGCTCTAGCTAAAAGAATATCTTCAATACTTGGAGCCATTGCAATTTATTATCGTTACTCTTCCTAGTTTAACTAATAAAGATTAAGTCTTCTTCAATTAATTGATCCCAGTTAACCCGTGGGATATTTTCTAGTTGCTTAAGGTTNGCGAAACGTTCACCACTTAATGACATTCGTAATTCAACTATCTTTTTNGCTGTNGCAAATCCTACNCCAGGTAGTCGCTTGGCAATCTGTTCAGCAGGNGCTGCATTTAGATTAAGCCTTGTATCTTCAATAGGAACAACAGCAATTGGGATCTCTTCCTCTGCCACCTCTAGTTCAGGAGCAATAATCTTTGCCATTCGACCTTTATCTTTGTCATAAGGTACGAGCTGATCTAATGTCATAAAGGTAACTTGACCAGCAGCGTCTTTTACCATTGCAAATTCTTTATCATGCTTACTGACGAATTCTACGAGTTTACCTGTTTTAGAGTCTTGGTATAATTTGTGATCAGCCATATTTTTAGGGTACACTTCTTTTATTATAGGCACAAAAAAAGCGTCCCGTTAGAGACGCTTTAGTTACTGATATTTGATTATCAGGTGCCTGAACCAGCTTCAGTAGCAAAGGGGACGTGTGCGTCCTCAATGTCTGGAGCGGCGGCGGGGCGATAGTAACAAACTTCAACCAAGATGGCAGAAGGTGACAAACGATCGGCACCAACAGAAGGATTCTGTTCTGCAGTATTAGCAGCAGAAGTAATCACTTGAACAGCAGTAGCTGCAGAAGTACTGATGGCAGTACCGTTAAGCAGACTGAGCATTGGTGATGTTGCACCATTAGCAGGGTAGAACTTATCTGAACCTGCAGTCAGGGTGATTTCACTACCGGTATTACCAGGAGCGTTTGCACCAAGAGCTTTAATTTTGATCGTATCTGCAGCAGCATTGGCTTTAACACCAGGTGCTGAAATAGATGTGCGATATACAACAGAATTTGCAGGGATCTCAAACGCTTTATCCAGCCGTGGCTTGTCATCTTGGCGCATGTCAGGAGACAGCACCTTCAGATTGTAAGTAGCGGCGGACAAAGAACCACCTGACAGATTACTGTCATTGTCTGGATTAAGAACCAAAGCACCAACGATGCGATAGAACTCAATACCAGGAAGAGCCTCAACACCCTGTTCGCGATATGCGTTCAGGTGGGCTACGTAATTACCGGGAAAAATAGTACTCATGATTAGTTACCTCAATATACGAAGGAGTAACCAACCGTGATGAAATCCCTATTAAGGGTTTCAAAACCGGCGAACAAGCTCCAAATCATAATGATGAAACGACTGAAGTCGTCGTTGTTATTCAACANGATTTGAGCGTTGTTACCACCAATACCAACACCGACAGCTTGTGGGCCGAAGAACACTAACTGAGCTGCACCGTAATCAGCAGCACCAGCAGCTTGATCGGCAATGANCAAGTTGTAGGAAGTTTCAGGCAGGTTGGTGGACTCGAACCAACGGACACCTTCAAACAGGAAGCCAGTCGGCATCACGGGTTGACCAGCAACAAAGCCAGCTTGACCGTAAGCAGGACCCATTCCTTGATAGAAGTTGGCGTTAGGAGCTTCCGCAGGGTTCATAGGATTAACCATCCCTGTACCCGGATAGCGAGCAATCTCGCGGAAGTCAGAGTTCTGACGCAGGTGCATCATTGCGGTTGGATCCACGATGCAACGGTAGTAACCATCAGCGAAGGTAGGGACGTTGCGCTTTCGCATGTCCTTGACAACTTCGAGAAGGTCAGTCTTGACATCGAACTTACCGGATTCACCAGCAGCGTAAGTAACACCTAAGGTGCCACCTGTTCCGCCTTTGGCTTTGTCACCAGGCAAGTAATAACCACCTTGATCAGAGGTTGCTTGACCAGCTNCTTCTGCTTTCAGAAGTTCGTTGGCAAACACACGATCACGCCAGCGGCGATAGTCATCAAGCAGCGTCAAGCTACCGATGGATTGGTGGAAGACATTCAAATTACCTGTATCAAGCAGCAGACGCTGAGCAGTGATCAGGGTTTCACGAGCCACTTTAAAAGTAGAAGGCTGTGAAGCATCGCGAGAATCAGCAGGGCCGGTGTACTCACGGAGAGTAACGAGCACCTTGTCCTTGACGATGTTGCGGGCGGAGGCGGATCCAAGTGTTTGATCAGCAGTCCGCTCACGGGACTCCTTAGTACCAGGCTTACCCCAGAAGCGGTAACGATCAAGCTGTACGGTCTGGCCGGGCTGCTTAGAAAAATCGTGTACAACTACTGGCTCAACTGCCATCTCAATGATGTAGGCAGGATGAGGACGGTAAAGTTCTGCACCAAGAAGCTTCGGAAAATCATTATCAATCCACATGGATTAATACTCCGTAAGCTAAAAGTTTATAAGTGACTTCGACTTAGTCACATATAAAGATACTAATATTAAACGTTATACTTATGTATATGTACCCTAATATCTTATGGTATGGATTTTATTAATGATGACATATGGAAACCGATTCATACTCTTTCTGGGTTTGAATGTTGCATCGAATACTATGTAAATGANGCCGGTCAAGTCAAAAGNACAAANGGTGTTATCGAACGAATATTAAAGCAGCGTGTTAATAAAAATGGCTACGCACAAGTAAANCTCACGCANCGTATTGGAAGAAAACAAACAATTACTACTACAGTTCATAAGTTAGTAGCACTTGCTTTTCTTGATACCCCTCTTGCTAGTCCAGGTAAATTAAAAGGTTGTAGCAGAATACAACACCTTGATGGTGTAAAAACTAACAATAGAGTTGATAATCTTAAATGGACTAAAATAGAAGAAAGCGATAATTAATTACATGTCTGATAGTCTTGTGCTTTCTGGTGAATCAACAGTTAAAAAGCATACTGGTAGTGAAATGGCTTTGACACGCGATAAGCGTGGGGGAGTAACGCACCAATTAAAAGAATGGTGGCGAGGTAATAGCGCTAATACTTGTTATGGTCAGTTTACAGTTTTCAATGTNACGACAGAAGCTGGTACTGTCAAACTTGTTTTAGGNTCATCTAGAGAAAGTAATGTTCGTGTTGATCACGATGGATCTTTTAACTTTGTATTTTATGGGATGAATAATATTCGTAGGGCTGCATTATTTACATCTGACTTTGAACTGATTGAGCATTACGTTTTTCCATCAATTAGTGGTGGTAAAACTATGGTTGTCACTCCCGCAAATGCTGCTACTCGTCCAGTCCTTAATACTCCTAAAAAGATGGGTATCGCAACAATTACTGGTAGTCAATCACCAGANAAAGGGGCTACGGAGACTTACTCTGTGTCGGTTAGTGGTGATGCAGGTAATCTCAGTTATGTCTGGTCGGTCAATAAGGCTGGTTCTATCAAGGGTAAGAATACAGATAGTACTGTCAAAATTAATTGGACCAAAACTACTGACAGCACAATCATGTGTGTAGTCACNTCAGCAGATAAAAATGTAACTGATGGACGAATTACATCTTCGTTTAAAGTGTCCCCTGTTTAGACATTTTCATATCTTCTTGATTCCTCATCTAATCCTGAAACATACTCTTGACCTATAATACATTGAACGTTATAAGGTAATCGTCTTGTATTTCGTGCATGAAAACCTATATAAAAATAGTCGGTTAATCTCACATACATCTTGTCATAAGGATGTTCTTCCCTGTTCTTGTTATAAAGACGAACGTCAAACCAATTATCAATAAATTTATTATTGGTCTTNAAGTTAGATAGATCTACGCTAATAAAAGCATCAAACAGATTGCCAAGATTATTCTGAATCAACTGTGCTGGTTCATATGTATTGACTACACTCAAATCAGCTGTTGTATCGATTGTTGCTGGGGCATAACTGTTGACGGTAGTTAAATCAGCATCAGTGATTACAGCGCATTCCCAATCAATTTCTTCGAAACATCTATATGCATTATCACGATCAATATTTACAGTGACTTTAACAAAATGATTTTCAGATCCAAACAAACCTACTGTGTCATTGTAATTTAGAGTAAATGGAATAATTGATACTTTATCTTGTTCTGGTTTGGTTATTGATCCACCACCACGATAATTTAACGACTTATTAGCCGATGCATACTTAGGGTTCGTGTTATCACTGCCCCCATAGATTATGTGCCTATCAAGGATTCGTTGAGTTACATCCTTAGCACTCTCATTCATGTTGCTGATAACGGGTTATATAACTATTGTAATTTACAAATATTCGTTTATTGAACTTGATTGAGTGCGAAGTGATCTAAGAGCTTTATTCTCTAATGTTCGAACACGGTCTCTACTCATATTCAATACTTGACCAATAGCTGTCATAGACATTGGCTCTAGCATTTCTTCCCCAATTCCATACCTCATGCTAATCACAGCTGCCTGCATTTCAGGCAGATCACTTATTAGCTCCCTAATGTCTTCTTTAATGAACTGTAGTTCAAGCAGTCGTTCTGGTAGTTGGTCCTCATCCTCAAGCAGATCGATTAGTGCTGTATCCCTGTTCTCACCTATCTTAATTTCTAGAGATGTTGGCTGACGGGCTTTACACATCAAGTCTTTAATTTCATCAATGGTAAATGATAGATGCTCTGCCAATTGAAATACATTGGGGATCTCACCATTAATTTGACTTAGTTCACGCTGGGCTTTCTTAAGTTTGTTGAGGTTCTCAGTAACATGGATTGGTAAACGAATCGCCCTCGATTTTTCAGCGATAGCGCGAGTGATCCCTTGGCGGATCCACCAGTAGGCGTAAGTAGAAAACTTGTAACCACGACCAGGGTCAAACTTTTCCACACCACGGACCAGCCCAATGGTGCCTTCCTGGATGATATCCAGTAGTTCCATGTTTCGTTTGGTATATTTTTTGGCAACTGAAACGACGAGCCGAAGGTTGGCTGTAACCATCTGATCTTTTGCTTTCTCACCTTCTCTAAGCTCACGTTTAAGTTCCTTTGGTGAGATATCTAGTGATTGAGCTAACTCTTCGCTTGATGGATTTTGAAGCAAAGACTCCACCGATTTAATTTCCATTAGTCGCTGAACTTTGCGTCCTAACAAGATTTCTTCATCGTGACCAAGAAGAGGGATTCTTCCAATATCACGCAGGTAGGACCTTACTGAATCACCCGAGATTTTAGTTTTTTGCATATTAATTGCAACTCTTATTACTTAATACTAGGGGCTTGAATGATCTTTTGTCAACGTATATTTTCGTCTAATCATTACTTACATAAATACTCTCGCGTACCTTGTTGATTGCTCAGGGGGTTCTTCTCGACCTTCTAATGCTTCCACTGCCATAGCTTGTGCAGCATGTTCATTAAATCCTTTTGATTTATATAGCTCTTCATATTGCTGATACTTTTCTACACTACTTTCAAAGTCGTCACCATTAGTAATCATTTCAGCTGCCATTTGATTTGCAGCTTGATCAGGAATACCATCGGAACGAAGATGCTTCCAAATAGCTTGATATACTTCAGGATTTTCATCTTGGCTGCATGCACATCCAGCCTTACGTAATGCCACTTTAGATTATCAAGTTACTTAACTCAATTCTATCAAGCAGCGAAATTGTTTGATGTATATGGTACCTGAGGATTGATTCCGTAGGCCATAAGTTTTTGCTCAGCTACATGCTGCTTTACTTGTTGTGCAACCTCTGGGAGGCCTAACGCAAATGTTGCCCCGCCACCATCATTGGCATAGAACATTTGTGAGATCCTTTCTAATAAATGATGTTGTGCCTGATATTCAGCTTGTGATAGCTTAGCTTCATTAGTCTTTAATTCTCCAAGAGCCTGTGCTTGTGCTTGTGGAATGGCTGTACTTATATTTTGCGAAACATTCTGTGTCCGTTTAACATCATTTGAATATCCCTGAGCATTAATTACGGGTTGAGCTAACGGCCCACCCATCGCCAGGTTAGGACCAATTGCTGCTGATGTACTTGACATTCCATCGGTACCTTGACCCTTTGCTGCTAGATGCAGTGCTTCTTCTGCGAAGGGATTCATTCCTAAAGTTGGTTTTGATTTCATCTTTAACACTCAAGCAATATTTATATTGTAGGGGATTCGTTGATGAACCCCCATACATTATTTATCAGAGGTCTTGCACTAAAGCTTTAGCTTGCAGCGCACCCTGTGGGGCCTGTGAGAGATACTTCCATGCATTTTCAGGAGATGAGTCCATCATTTCACTAAAGCTTCCCCAGAAGTCATTTACTGCACTTGCCTGACGGCCAGGAGTTGGCATTTCCATCTGTGGGCGTTGGAATTGCTGAGGTACACGACCTTGCTCTTGAGCTTGGATTTCAGCTTCGAACTGTGCACGAGCTTCATGTTGCTGACGGATTTGTGTCTCTTCAGCGGTCTCGGTTGGGTAGGGACCCTGTGGACCAAAGAACTCATTGACGTAATCAGCAAGAACGTCAGGGTTAGTCAACATGATGTTCATGGCACCACGCTCTTCAGCAGCTGCCTCAAGCATGTGATTCATGGAGTTACCACGCTGCACTTGCTCAATCAGTGCATCTTCTACAGCACAAGCATATGTATTGAGAAGAGCAGGGGCTTCAGCACCAAAGTGCTCAAGAACTTCAAGACTTGCGTCGCTTACTCCGTTTAGGTACCCGTCGCTCGCCTGTGCTGCTCCTTGTTGAGCTGCCTGCTGCACCAGCTGGCTCACTTCCGATTCCGAGTAACCCTGGGTTGAAACTTGGGGACTGTAAGTCGGGGCTGCCGAAGGAGCCATTGAAGCCCAATTGGGTTGCGTTTGGGCCTGCGGTGTTGGAGTTGTCTGGTATGCGGAGGGTGAAACCTGGGCCAGGGAGGGGCTGCTTGTATTCAAACTTGCGCTTAGAGCCTGAAAGGCCTGCTGCCATGGATTCCCCGCCGGAGCCGAAGCCTGCGCTGCCTGGGCCGGTGCCTGGTAAGCCGGCATTTGGGGAATCACCGGCTGTGCCATTGATGCCTGGGATGCTGAGCTCTGGTTCGTCGCGTACTGGGGCACCCCTTGCGGCGCGTAACTGGTCTGCGGCGCTGAGCTCTGTTGGGGTTGGGCCGGCGCTGTCTGGTTTGTAACTTCCACTGTAACTTAACTCCTTACGTAAGAATTCTAAAGATCGATAAAGGAACCCTGTTAGATCAAGATTCGGGTCAGCTGCCAACGGTTTGTCTGGCATCTGCGGATGTGGTAATTGATATAGATTACCAAGTAATCCGATAAAACTGTTAATACTTTGCTGAGTCTGTTGAACCATTCTGAAAGGATAACCACTTAACATGGCAGCTCTTTCTTCATCGGTTTTTCCTGGAAATAAGTATTTAAGTGCTTCAATTGAATCAACACCTAATTCTTGAAGGTTTCGGACGACAATACTGTTGTTAAGAATATCGTCTGTACTTTCTTCAAATACTTCTCCCATCCAACGCCAGTCAACACTTGAACTGCCATCGGGGATTAATCCTGTGACTCCAGCAGGGATTTCTCCTGAATCTAGTTTAACACGCATTAATTCGTCTCTCGTTTTCGAAAATATAGCTATTGCTTCCTGATAATCTGCACTTGCAATTTCAAATTCACTCACATCTTTAAAGTCTTCTGGCAATGGAATTGCAGGTTCAGTTAAGCCCTCGACAGCAGCGAACGATTTTTTAAATAGTTCTTCTTCTGTATAAATCATCATTGAAAATAGACGACACAAGCCGTAAGTAAATAAAGCTCGTGCTTTCTTCTCAGCTGTTGCAGCTACTCGGCCATAAAGTGTTTTAATCTCATAGGCAGTTTGTGCCGTAGTAATATCAATATCATCAACACCTCCAAGGGCCAAGCGTATTTCAGATCGATACTGTTTTACGTATAGATTTTGATCACCTGATACTGAATCAGGTGTCATATACTGAACACGATCAGTTGGCTCTAAATTAGCAATAACTCTTGGTACTCTGATCTGTCCATCAATTCCACTAGTGCCGAATGGCTGACTGTTTCTAGTACTACCACCTAATCCTGCAATAGGAGCGAATCCTGCTTGAGAACTAATAGTGGGACGGAAGGTATTCTCGTCACCGCTTTCAACAATGTCGTGCTTAGGACGACTAGATACAAGTGTTGGGTTACCAAAAAACTTTAGGTTCTTTCGAATGTTTCTTACTAATTCATCATGATAAAGAATTTGATTTGCTAACCAGTCAAATTCTCCATTACCTGTGGATTCACCTGTACAATCCATATGATTGAACACTTCAACTGCAGGTATATAACCAAGAGTATTTATTAGTGTTTCAGTAGACCCTGGCATTTTGAATGGCATTAACCCACCACCCATGTTATTTTCAAATTCAATCTTTTCATCTGATATCGTCTGTTCAATCTTGTCTCTATAGACTTTTAGTTGAATCCATTTTTTGGTACCACCATTACCATTTTGAGATGGATATGTATTAAGCACATTTGATCGTTGAATATTGAACGAGTAGATTAATACAACTGACTCTAATTCACCGCTCTGTCCCCGGTATGCACGGTAACTATCTTTTGGGAAAAATAGTAATTGATAATTGTCTCCTGTTGGTCTGAAATAAAATAATCCTTGGCCATCACATAAAAAGTAATCAACAATGCTTTCCATTTTCATTTCCAGCATATTGTCTTCTACGACCTTGCTGATAAATTCCTTACGTGTACCAAATGAATCTTGTTCTGCATAAAATTCAATTCCACGACGCAATATAAATGTCCTCATCTGTGAAAGATGAGATGACACAATCATTGAATCTACTGATAGATCACCACGACGTTGTTTAGCAGCTGTTAGTATCTGTGAAAACTGGCCTTGAATACTGCTATTGTCCATTATGCTTTAGCGTTCCTATGTATAGTTTAGTATGTCTCTTGTATTCTTGAGCTAAGTCTCAATCATCATCATCATCATCATCATCATATTTTTCAAAGGGATCTTCAATTGGTTTAGGACTTGCGCCAAACTCATAATCTGGTAGATAGCCTTTTGCAGAATCTTGATCTCCAAATAGATTTATATTTGAGATAGTTCGACGATCATCCGCTTCCTGACGGTTGGCCGCTTTAAGTGCCTCATAATCTTTTGAGGGTAATTGTCTGTTCATAGTTATTGCTCCCATAGCACCATCCATTGCCTGTCCAGCAAAGCGTTTTTGATAATCGTTATTTAGACCAGTATGTAAATCTACAAATTTGGCTTGTGCTGCCGGACTATCATCAACATCATAATATCCACCCATTGTTGCTGCTGATACTGGAGAATCATAGAGTGAACTCTGACCACTACCTCCTTGATAGTTGAATACACGATTGCTCCCACCATAGGTTCTTACAGAACTATCTATTCTCGCACTGGAATAATTATTGTCTCCAATTGGATTGCTTGTTATATTCCCTGAACTAGTCTCTATGTCCTGTTCTGTATTGCCAATATCTTTTTGAGTATTGGCAGTGTTCCCGGTACCAACAGCAGCACCTGGTGAATCTTTAATATCTCCTGAAAACTTCTGTGCCCTTTCTTTAGCATCTTCAACTTTCTTGGTATCTTCAATCTCTAGAGCTGGCTGAGGATCAGGAGTTGAATTAGCTGGTGGAGTTTTACTCTGGTTATTATTTTTATTTGCTTTAGCCTCCCACTTAGCAAATCTGTTCTTTACACGATTGCCAAGTTCATAACCACTTGCGTTAGCAGCATCCATAATGCTTTGTTTTGAATGCCCTTGTTTTTTCAAGTGGCGCATTTCTCCTGCACTTATATGACCCTTACCAAATTTATCAAAGTTAAAGTCAGCGGCTGTTTTATTATCTGTCTGATAAGCAGCCTTTCTGGCAGCAACCCGTCCCTTCTGATCACCTTTATAGTCTGCCCAAAGCTTTCGATCATGCTTTGTAAAATGATCTTCCTTATGCTGTTTTCTTTGTTCTTTAGTTCTTTTATTCATAATAAATCCTATTAAGCGCGGAGTTTTGCCATATATGACCTTTTAAAGTCATCTGCATCAAATGCAAAATCATCTAAATTCGATGAATAGTAATTACCTGAACCTTCATCCTCTCTACTTGAAGTATCGATGTTCGCATATAAATAATTATTATTTCCTATCGGATTTTGTGAGATACTGCCTGGAGCGACATAACCTGAATTTATATTATCAGCAACAAGTGCATTATCAGCAACAATTGAATCAGTAATTGTATTTGAAGGTGGAGCAGGTGTGGGTTCTGGAGTTGGCTCAGGTTTTGGATCTCGATCTGGAGTTGGTTTGGGTTTATTTGGCTTTGGCTTAGATTCTCCGGCTTTCACATAACCACGTAATTTATCTAAAGCTGCTTGAGATGATCCTCCCATCTTAGATCCCTCTGTAGCAGAATCTAATGCATAATCAAGGACCATTTGTGCTCCTTCTGCTTTACTTAAATCTCCACGATTGTCAAATGCAGTACGAATATCTTTACCACTAAATCGATCTGTTCCTTTTTCAGAACCCGCTCCGTCAGCTGTTCGATCAAAAGAATCTAAATATTTTTTAAATTCAGCAACTCTGGTACCTGCTTTACGAGCCATCTTGCTATTTATAAATTAAAGCTGTCACTATTGTAGTCAATTTGTAAACGTCCTCTTTTTAACAACCCGCCCATTGTTAAAACCATGCTATCTACAGCATCATCATGTGTTGAATGACCAAAATTTAAAAGCTCATCTTCTAGTACATTCCATTTACGCCATTTATTCCATATAACCTTTTTGTGCTCATACAACCCAAGCACACCACGTAGTCTTGCTAACTTATCTCCTTTAAATCCTTTTACTGGTGAAACAGTTAGATTATGCAAAGCTCGATTCTGATGCATTACTCTTTTAAAATCTCCTTCAAATGAGTTTTGATAAGCAACAGCTTCTGGCCAAATGATGCATGGTGACATTGTTGGAAAATACTGACCTTCATCATTTTCAAGCAGAATGTTCCAGTCGGCTAACATCTCACACAAGGCATCCATCTTTTCAAGATTACCTAAGGTGCGTGCTCTTTTCTGATCAATCAAATAGATCTTACCTTCTTTAATCCCGCCGAGTGTCATTACCGTCCAATCGTTTTTCTCACGTAATCCCGCACTCAAGTCTATTCCCACACCAAGGCAATCATAATCTTCAGGTATTTCACCTTTAATAATTAGTTCTGGTGAGATTCCAACATCAGTTGACTTGACTGCTGTATTTAAATATTGATATGCAAAAGCAACTCGATCTTCTAGTTTACGTTCATTTAAGTATTTCATTGACCAAAATTCTGGCCAATAAGAACGTTGCCGACCTTCAGAATCAGTGATAACAGCTTTTTGTACTATCTGTTTCCAATTATTTTTGGGCAGAAATAATGTGGCGTGTATATCGTTGAAGTGAAAGCGGGTTCCCAAACAGATAGCCCGTGCACCTTGAAACATCGTTGGTGCGATAACGTTAGACCACGTCTGCTCCATCTCACGGCGAATGTCTGGGTTGTTGATCGAAGCGGCAGATTTGATAGGGTCATCAATAAGCACCAGCTGTGATCGTTTAGAGGTGATTGCACCTTTGAGACCACCACACGCAATTGTGAAAGCTTCCTCACCTGCTGTATCAATACCTG
>PACT01000030.1 GCA_002700285.1 Crocinitomicaceae bacterium
AATGCATCAATCATACTAACAACGCAACTAAATTAATTGGCTCGCAATTTCTCGTTAAAAGTGTTTTATTGACTGGAATATGCAATCGATGCTTCTAGCTATACATTGTTTACTCTTTGAACTGGCCATTTATCCCGGTAGCCTCTTTTCCAATTCTTTGTTTCTAATTCATCATCACTAAACAAGCAGGTGTTAAGTTCCTGTATTATTAGTTGTTCGTCCATATCCTTTCCGATAAAGACAATTTCATTTTTACGATCCCCAAATGTTATATCCCAATCCTTTTCAATTTCATTTTGATTTTCGATAAAAGCCATACTTTGCATTCTATCCTGAAATGTCATACTACTCCACCATACTCCTGCATTTTCTGACCTTAATGATCCCCCAGCTTGACTCCACAATAATGCTTGATTTGGCCTTGATGCTATCCAAAACAACCCTTTACTTCTAATTACCTTGTGATTGAAATTGTGTTGTAAATATTCCCAAAATCTTTCTGGGTCAAAGGGTTTTTTAGTTCTATAAACAAAAGAACTAATTCCATATTCTTCTGTTTCAGGCGTATGTTGATCTTTATTAAGTTCATCAATCCAAGCAGCATTTTGTTCTGCTTCTTTAAAGTTAAAAAGTTTTGTATTGAGAATTTCTTTTGGTTCTACTTTGCTAAAGCTAGTGGTAAGTATTTTTGCTGTTGAGTTGAGTTTGTAGATTATGCCTTTTAGAATTTTTAGTTCGTCTTCATTTACGAGATCTGATTTATTGAGAATAATCACATTAGCAAATTCAATTTGATCAGTTATTAAATCTACTATCGTTCTATAGTCATCTTCTAAGTCACTAAGATCACGGTCTTTTAATGTTTCAGGGCTGCCAAAATCATTGAAGAAATTGTATGCATCCACTACTGTTGCCATTGTGTCTATGTAACTGAATCTTGAAAGGTCAATTTCGTTTTCATCATCAACAAATGAAAAAGTTTGTGCTACTGGAACGGGCTCACTTATCCCTGTACTTTCAATAATTAAATAATCAAATTTATTTTCATTTGCGAGCTTTTCAACTTCAATCATTAAATCTTCCCTAAGCGTGCAACAGATACAACCATTGCTCATTTCCACTAATTTTTCTTCAGTCCGTGATAGAGTGTTTTGACTATTTACAATATCTGCATCAACATTCACCTCACTCATATCATTTACGATAACTGCAACCTTTAAACCAGATTTGTTGTTTAATAGATGGTTTAAGAGGGTTGTTTTTCCAGATCCTAAGAAACCACTTAATACAGTGACGGGTAGTTTGTTGTTTTGTTCTTTCATACATCAAATTTAATGCAACTTGGTTGCATTAAAGGCGGTCACTTAATACATACTTAGATTATTTTTTTTCTTTAACGAATTCTTCTAAGTACATTCTTATCAGTTCCCTTGTTCTTCGAAATTCAGCCATAATTTCTTCCTCCGTCCCGTTTACTTTTGAAGGATCTGTAAAGTTTACATGATGCCTTAGTGATTGAGATGGAAAAACCGGACAGTTTTCATTGGCTTGGTCACATACTGTAATTATATGTGAGAAATCAATATCCTTATATTCATCAATATGATTTGATGTTTGTAAGCTAATGTCAATATCAACTTCTGACATTGTTTTAATTGCGCGCTCATTTACACCGTGTGTTTCAATACCTGCACTGAAAACATTTGTGAGCGGCATTAATTTTTTCAGAAATCCTTCAGCGATTTGGCTTCTACATGAGTTTCCGGTACATATAATAAGGATGTTTTTTTTCATTAAATCTTAATTCTAGCTGGGTTTGTTTTCTAACTCATCAAGTAAATCTAGAATGAATATTAGTTCTTTTCTTAAATCTTTTTGTCTTTGATTCAGAAGATTGATTTGATCCTTAATGTGAATTTTATTAATGTAGGTGACTTCTGAAGAATCTAATTTCGACATTTTAATATTGATTTTTTTTAAGTCTTCATAATTAAAGAACAAGATTAATCACCATTACAATAAGATGTTATATCAGTAATATTATCATATTGTAAAATTTGAGGTATATTTTAATTAATCAAACCCGAAGATATCTTCTTCTTTTCATTGTTCTAAAGCATCGCTTTACAAGGAATATTTGAATAATATGACAACAAGGGCTTCAAAACACCCAAAAATGTGTGAGAAGATGTAGGTGAAACCATCGATATTTGAGGTTATAATGAACTTAAAAGGTGATGAATAAACGATTATGGGTGTCGATGACACTTCTTTTTCAAGGCCATATTTTACAGGCTCAAGAATTCCAGAAGGTAGACTTTACACAAGGAATCAAACAATTAATGAACCATCAAGTTGATTCTCTGTCCCTCAAATCTTTCGGGGACGTATCTGTTCAACAATTCAATCAAGAAGGGTGGGAGCAGTTTAACCTTAGGGAGCAAAAGGATCTTAAAAATGGTCGTATTTTAATGGAACGATTTTTACCCATTGTTAAGAAAGATGTGATTGAAATAAGACCAGATCTTGTCGTGGTTTTATTACACGAAGGCTCCGGTTCAAAAATTCATGTCGCAAGTCTCAGAATGGATGGGACACCTATTCAGAGTTTTCTTTTGCACGATAAATACGGATATCTCTATGAGAAAAACTTTCGATCCTACTCCTATACTGAGCCATATCACTTCAATCAACTGCAAAATGTATTCGAGTTTTATCAGCTTACCTATGGATACGACCCCATACCCTATTTAAATAACCCAACGCAAGATCCCATATACCATCAGTCTTTTCATCAATTAATGGTAAATGATCAAGGATACTTTGAGCTCGTTTATTCCTCAGATGATTTCCAAGAGACTGGGGACATCATCTTCAGAAGAGAAAAACAAATTCACGCTATTCATGAAGTTGAATTCCATGAGCTAAGCATATTCACTGTCAGTGATGATAACAGACCAGAGAATGCTTTGTGGTGTGAAAAGCATATCACCTATGGCGATATGGATTCACACGATAGTATTGTCATACATCTCAACTACGGTGCGAAATGGGATCGTCAGTTTTTTTTTTCTTGAACCAAGTGAAAACCATCATATCATCAAGGTTTCACAGCGACATGAAAATGTGATGATGTTCCCCGGCGACGGCACTCACTGTGAATTACAAAACTGGAAGCGATATAGATCTTCATGGAAAGATCTACATAGCGAATCGAATTTCTTTATGACTCAAACTTATGAGGCNGAAGAACGTCAACGATTTCCTGACTACTTGCCTGAGGAGCTTTTGGCAGCCTTTAGATCGGCTTGTGGCAGTGAAGACATAGCGGAAGAATATCGCAATATCATGAGCTTGCCTCATCCGGACCATGGCCGAGTAGCTCCAACCCGAATCATTATTAGAGTTGAATTTTCTGGACCCCTAGGAACGGGCATGAAATATCTCATATTTGAACTTGCAAACAGTTGCTGATCTTGGGAGTGGAGATGTGTCATCATACTTACAGATAGAATTGTCTTGCATTACTAGAAGGATTTTAAAACACTTTTGACTTTGACCATGAATAAAATCACGCCCCAAATCACTTTTCCGCCAGAAAACCACTCCCTTCGGTTGACGGTGATTACAGTCGTTTCAGAAACTTGAATGCCTGCGAAGCGCGGGGGGTTCTTACCTGAACGAGGTAAAACCCCGCTTGCAGACCAGAAACATCAATCGAAGTGAGATGAAGGGTCTGGCCGGACTGGCACAACTGTCCGTGAATGTCAAAGACATCCCAGGTTAATTCGCCGCCAGGAAGTCCAGAAAACCAAAGTTGTTCTCGAACAGGGTTCGGATAAACAGTGGGGCTTTCAATCACCAAGTCCGACAGGTTCAGGCTGGAATTCCAAGAAAGAGAAGCCAGAACGGCTTGTGAAGCGGNCACCTTGCCATGCCCCCAAACGTGGTCTCCCGAAGCAGGCAGCGTACCNGTGTCTTCGTCCTCGCGCGCTGTTGATTCTAATATGGAACGGATGTCAGCTGGAGTCAGCTCGGGGTTCGCTTCCAGCATCAACGCAACCACGCCAGCTACTGCGGGTCCGCTCATGCTCGTACCAGAGAGCCGTGCAAATTCGTATTCGGTCCCTTCGAAATCAACGGTATTGGTGATGCTATACCCACCGTCTCGGAACGAACTCAAGGATGATTCGACGTTCACGCCCGGGGCGGAGATATTGGGTTTGAGCCGTTCATCTAGGGTAGGCCCGTAGGTCGAGAAATTGGCCAAGGTTCCACCTACTTCCGTTCCCACGGGGTTCAGATATTCCGAGGTGTACGCCCCCACAGCGATGACACTGTGGCCGCAAGCGGGTTGTTGAATACCATAGAACGGATCACCACCCACCCATCCCGATTGGGCGGCTTGGAAGTCCTGCCCCCAATTGCCCACATCATTCGTCAAGTGTGTGTGATTCCAGGCATGCACCCGCCCGCTTTCTCCAGTCACTTGCATTGCTATGGCGACATTGGCGTTCCCTTTGTGGATGCGTAACTGCATGAACGGTCGGCCGTTGGCCGGATGTGATTGTTCCAACACCACGTCATAAATGATGGTATCGTTGTTGACCACTTCCATGGTGTCCAGGATCAAAGGACCGTCGGAAGTACTGTACATCGGGCTTGCGCCCACAACAGTCGATAATCCAGTGGTCACCAGGAATCCCATATCAAATGATTCACCGACCTCGCCCCACAATGTGAGATTCTGGCCCCAGGCGTTGGGGTTGGCATTTAGTGGGTAAAACTTGACCCGGGAGCGGATGGTATCCCCCGGCGCTTCAAAGGTATGGTCAAGATGAAAGTCCACATCACCGTTGTTACCATTGGAGCTCACAAACACGACTCCTTCGTCGGACATGGCGTCGATAAATTGGTTGCTCAACGCATTGCCATCCGGCGTACCCCATTGTGGCAAGCCCCAACTGTTGTTAATAACCAAACGCTTCCCGTCGGCTTCCGCCACGCTTTGCATCCAATCGTAGGCATCCAAAGCTGAAGACTCATCTACCATTAGTGTGGCGAACAAAAATTCGGCTGCAGGCGCCATGCCTTTCAGTCCTATCCCAGCGCCACTGCCTCCGGCAATACCGGCCACGTGGGTTCCGTGTGTAGAATATCCGTAGACGTTTGAGGTATCGCTTCCCAGCAATTGGATGTCCATTGGGGAGTCTGCCGCGGTGCCGTACCCGTAATCACCGGGCGTGGGCCCAGCTTGACGGAATTGGTCCCAAACCGCTCGGATTCGAGAGGTGGAGAGGGTGGTGTCGCGAAACATTGGATGGGTGTAATCGAAGCCCCAATCTAGCACGCCGATGAGCACGCCTTCGCCATGGTATGGTTGAGGAAGATTGAACCCCGCTTGTACACTGTCCACCCGTGTTCCGTAGCGGACTTTGTTGACATCGGGTACCGCTCGGGAGGCCAATTCCAAAAAATCCATAGGGGTTTGCCACAAGGAATGGAGCGCGAAGGCATCCACCCGAAATGAGGCGATCCCTTGTCGACATGCCCCCGCAGTGATAGCTTCTTCATCCGCGGCCCAAACGCGCCACTCGGCTTCCGAAACGCCGGGTGTCAATCGCCCCAAGAATCCCACCGTGGCTTGCCCATGAACTTCGGCTAAGGGGTATGCTCCGGTGGCCTGCAATAGGCTTTTGGGGTTGTCGTTTACGGCGACAAGAGCTTCCAATTCTGAAAGGGCTTGGCGGTCCACTTGGGCCATGTTTTGAGCAGAGCTCGATCCAACAATAAACACTAATAACCCAAGGAGACACAGTCGAAATTTCATACTGCTAATGTAGCGACGCAGCAATTGTTTCTTGCGTGTTATTAAGACATAATTCAAACATCATTCATTGAAACATTTCCATCATCATCACACCACTCACATGAGGTTTGGACCACACATCCAGCGCAAAGAAACACTTCTGTCAGATACAAGAATTTCCAAAAGCACCAAGAATGAGCAGAAGGTCATCGACTGTGACATTCCCATCCTCATTCACATCATGCTGACAAGAAAATCCACAACCGAATTCACTTAATACGAGCAATAAATCCTGAACAGTTGTCGACCCATCTTCGCTTAAGTCTGTAAAGCATTCGGGATTCACATAGCAATTACTGGGACCGTATAACGCATTGCCTAAGAAGTAAGAACATTCTAGTTCATCTTCGAAGCTTACGTCTAGATTAAGCCAAGCGCCATTTGACGGTACGTCAATGACATAAGTCGAGCCTGACTCTTGAAGTACAATCGCATTCCCATTGACTAAAAAGCCACCCGATTCAGGCGCGCCTGTGTACTCAACAGTAAAGCTGACTGAGTAATCCCCTGTGGCTGGATTGCAGGCTGTGTTTGAAACAACGTCAACATTTAAAATATCACAAGGGATATCCGCACCAATCCAAAATTCATATCCATGAGATCCATCACCGATATATTCAAAAGGAGGGAGGGCGTTCACGAAAGTTCCTGTTTCCCAAAACCCCAGCGACGAGCTAACAGCTTCGTTTAAGCTTCCTGAGCCTCCCCATTGGATGTAGTCCATTAATACGTTTGTGGGTCCGTACAATTGCAAATCGCCAAATGTTTCGTCAGCGTTCCAATTGACCCAGGCCAATTGAAGTTCTTCACCTGCTTCTAAATAGAGGTTTTGGCTGCCAGAAAGCGCGTCAAAGGAATTGTAAACGCCGTTAGACGCGACACCCCAACCACTTATATCGCCACCACAGTCCGAGGTGTTTTTCACCTTAATGACATTAGAGTTGGGGTTGACGTATTGCAAACGAATCAATTCACAGCACGGATCCCTTTGTGTATAGCAATTGAGGGAGTTTGCAGAACACGTTTCTTCCGTATTGATAAAGACCTCAACGTCCACAGTTTCACTATTTGCAGGTGTATTGGCCAAAGAGATGAGCTGAGGACTGTTGGTGATTGCGTGTAAGGTTCCGTTAACATTAAAAACCCCTAAACTTGGGGGATTTTCGTAGGAAAGAATCAGTTGTTGCGTGTATGTATTGGTCAGTGGATTGCATGCAAGTTGAGGTCCAGGAGAGATGTCAAGTATTGCGCATACAGGAGGCTCCATGTCGCAAGTCGTATAAATCGCATTCACGAGGCTTTGGAAAGTTGCTGGACCAGACTCTACTAAAGTGTGGTCAGGACATACGGTATAGATCGTGGGGAAATAGGTGTTTCCATATGCATTAAATATACTCTGAGCGTTGTCGAAAACCGGGTGTGGTGTTCCCGTTACCCAATCACCAATTGTATTTGATCCTGTACCATATAGATCTGCTGAAGTAGTTGAGCCGTCGGACTCTAAAGAAAAAACGTAGACATCGCCAGTGCCGTTTGGGCCGTAGGTGTTCCAAATATCATCTAAAACTCCAGATTCCTTGTAGCTCCAGCATGGACCGCACCACGTGGCGAAGAAATCAAGTATGACCGTGTTGCCAGCATCAAGGAGTTCGTAGAGATTATATTCTACACCATTAATGTCTGTGGCCGTAAAATTAGGTGCGATACTCCCGTTAGGTAATTGTGCTGAGCTATTTAGTGATAGGATTAAAAGGACAGCGAGTGAAAGTGTGCGAATATAGATTTTCATCATGGCTTAGTTTAAATATTCGCAGTCTTAATTTAGTTGTAAGGTAATGCTATTCTATTTTAAGGCGCAAGTTTTACATTTAGGAGGGACGTCAAAAGTTTCCGATATTTGAGGGTATGAGACCATTGCTTTATTTTGCTTTTTGCTTTTTTCTATCAAATTCCATAGTGTCACAATGTGATCAACCCGAAGAGATTGTTAGAGAAGGAATGACATACTTTGGATGTTTAAATGATTCAGAAGAAATGCACGGATATGGAACCCTTACCAGAACTGAAGGAGATATAAAACAAATTCAGTCTGGTGAATTTGAGTATGATGTGTTTTTAAATGGTGAAATCACTTTGCTTGACCACGGTGATACGACACTGTATCAAAAAGGGGAATTTAACCGTCATTCACAACATTTAAAAACCGGCATTTCCAAACATTATGGTTCTCTCACCTTTCAGTGTGGCACATCTGAAATAACCCCAGGAAATACCATTCGCATTGTTACATATAAGGATTACGAAGTTTTAGACGAGACATCAAATTTTGACAATCACTATAACGCTCAAGACATTATTTCAAAGGGTGACTCCACATATGTTCGAATCGACACAAGAAATAGTCATCAATATATTTCTGTCAAAATAAATCAGGTTGAGGGAGAATGGATGTTTGATACAGGCGGTGGTGATCTGTCAATAGGATATAATTTGTGGTCACGCATCATTGATCAAGTTGACGTTGAGTATGAAGATTTAAATATTGAAACGTGTGGCATGGGGGTAGGTGGTAATCCCAATTTTTACGATACATTTCAGCTCAACAATCTTAAACTTGGTGATTTCACCATCAATAATGTTGTCGTTTCTGTGGCCCATGATCCGGGTAACAATGACAATTTAATGGGCTTAGGATTTTGTAAAAAATTCAGTGACGTACAATGGTCATTAATAAACGAGAAAATTCTATTTATTAAATAACCTAATTCGTTTGTAAGTCGTCAAAGATTTTTGTGATCAATCGTGGCATCGCTCGCTTCTCCAGCTCCTCCCAAGTCATCACTTCGCCACCTACTTCTGTTGCAAAAGATTCTATTGCGGCTTTGTTGGGGGCCTTCCATCCTTGAAAGGTGGCCTCGATTCTTCGGTGTGTGAGCAGATGGATGATGGGCTTCATCACCTCGCCAAGTGGATGAAATTCAGCCGATGGAGGTGTCTCCGGAAANGCCCACATTTTGGCCCACACCCCAGATTCAGGACGTTGGGAGACGACGATGTCCTTTTCAAAACGCGCGATATGCCAGGTCAATGCCCAGCGTTGGACTTTCTTTTTAAGTTTCTTAGCGGGNAGGACACCCCACATGTCAGGGCTATTTGCGGAAGCGCAGTGGCTCGAAATGGGGCATAGCATNCATGACGGATTGCGGGGTTTGCAGACCAGGGCGCCCAGTTCCATCACCGCTTGGTTGTGGTTTCCGGGAGCGTCGTGATCTAACCAAGCGTCTGCAACTTTTTGAACTGCTTGTGCCCCTGTTTTTCCATCCACGGGGTCTGTGATTCCTGCCCAACGTGCGACGACCCTTTGAACATTTCCGTCCACAGCGGCGACAGCTTCACCGAGTCCAATGGAGGCGATTGCGGCAGCAGTATACGGTCCTACGCCAGGCAATTTAAGCCAAGCATCATAAGACATTGGAAATTCTCCTGCGACTTCAATGGCTCGGGCTGCTTTGTGAAGAAGTGTGGCGCGTCTGTAGTAGCCAAGACCCTCCCAAGCTTTGAGTACGTCGGATTCCGAGGCACGTGCCAAATGGCNGACAGTGGGAAAGCGCTCCAGAAAAAGATGCCATTTGGGTAGCCCCGTTCCCACTTGCGTTTGTTGCAACAAAATTTCGCTCAACCACGTTCCGTAGAGCGAGGGTGTGAGACGCCATGGCAGCTTCCGCGCATGATCTGAATACCAAGTTCTCAAGCCTGCTTGGGCGACAAGTGCGTTGTTGAGGTTGGTCATTATAATGGGTTGGGGAATACTTACAGAATCTGTTTTCAGTCGAATTTGGTTCCGAAATCCTTTTTAAATTTCTTCATTTTTGGCGCGATAACTGCCCGACAGTAAGGCGCTTCTTTGTTCATCTCATAATACGCTTGATGCACATTCTCAGCTTCGTAAAAGACATCAAATTCAGTCACCTCTGTCACGATAGGGGATGTCCAGTCATTTTGTGCACGGCTCAATGCAGCGAGAGCGACCTCCTGCTGTTGTGGGGTGTGATAGTAAATGGCACTTCGGTATTGTGTGCCTACATCAGCACCTTGACGGTTGAGCGTCGTTGGGTCATGGGTCCCAAAAAAGACCTCAAGCAACATCTCTAAACGCAATACCTTCGGGTCGAATGTGACTTGGATCACCTCTGCGTGACCAGTTGTTCCGGCACAAACTTCTCTGTATGCGGGGTTCTTAATGTGTCCGCCAGAATACCCTGAAACGGCCTGTTGCACCCCTGGGATGGATTCAAACACGGCTTCGATGCACCAAAAACATCCTGCGCCCAAAGTGATTGTATCGAATTGTCTTGTCTCTGCGTTCATGGGGTTCTGAGATTGTGCGTAAGTGCTAAAAGCACAAGAAAATAAAATCAGCGCACTTCCAAGAGTGACAAAGATGTTTTCTAGTCCAAATTTTAGCTGATTAACGGATTGAAATTTCATACGGTCAATTTACTTCATTTCTCAAGTTCTCAATTGTCTTTAACACACATAGTGAAAAAAAAGTTTTGCGGTGTGTTGACCCTTTTTAAGAACAAAACGGCTTACGTGAATGTGAAGCAGCGAGATCTGATCAAGTAGAGCGCTCGTTTTTATTATATGCGTCATAAATTGACCTAAACGGGTGCGGCGCAGGGAGTCTCATATTTGTTTCTATATTTGAAGCATTAACCTCCAACTTAATCGCAGTATGATCCGTAATTTATCGCTCAACTTTTTTCTTGTATCTGTCTTTTTTTTCCTGATTTCGTTAGAAGCATCAGCTCAGACATCTACTATTTCAGGAACTGTTCTTGATTCCGAAGCCCTTTACCCACTTCCGGGCGCGTATGTCCAAATTTCCACATTAGAAGGGTTTATGACGCCGACTGACATGGACGGCAGATTCTCATTTGTCGATGTTCCTATTGGACGACACGTGGTCAAATTAAGTTTTATGGGGTATGAATCTCGCACGATTGATGGTGTTGTGTTGGTGAGTGGCAGACCAGTTGTTCTTGAAGTCAAAATGAGTGAAAGTGTTTTTTCAATTGCAGCTGCTGAAGTTACTGCGACACAAACAGGAGAGGTGATGAATGAAATGGCAACGGTCAGNGCACGTGCGTTTACCGTGGAGGAAACCGATCGGTATGCAGGTTCTCGTGGAGACCCAGCACGTATGGCGAGCAATTTCGCCGGAGTTCAAGGAGCCGATGATTCTCGGAACGATATCGTGGTTCGTGGCAACAGCCCAAGCGGTGTTTTGTGGCGTATTGAAGGGGTAGACTTGACAAACCCCAACCATTTTTCGGTACCTGGGACAGGGGGTGGTCCCGTAGCCATCATCAACAACAAAACATTGGCGAATTCGGATTTCTTTACTGCAGCCTTTCCCGCTGAATTTGGCAACAGCACTGCGGCGGTGTTTGATTTAAAATTACGAAACGGAAACCAGGACCACTGGCACGGGAGCGCTCAGTTGGGATTTCTCGGTACTGAGGTACTCCTTGAAGGTCCGTTAAACCGAGACAAGCGCTCGAGTCTTTTGGTGAATTACAGATACTCTACAGCNTCTATATTTTCTGCTGTGGGCATCGACATCGGCACCACTGCCGTTCCGAAATACCAGGACGGNAGTTTTAAGCTTTTCACACCTACAAAAGGAGGTGGGTCCCTTTCATTCTGGGGCATTGGCGGAAACAGTAGTGTAGATATTCTTATATCCAATCAAGAGGCACCCGAGCGCAATATTTATGGAGACAATGACAGAGATCAATACTTCAGAACTGGAACAGGGATGATGGGACTGACCCACACACAACCGCTTAACAGTCGGTCGTACATCAAGACGACGCTGGCGTTAAGTCGGGATCGTCAGGACAGTAATCACGATTATGTCACACGTGAGTTACTCATCACAGACAGTGACACCACTTATACCAACATCCAAACAAGCCCTTTAATGACATATGGTTTCGTAAAAGACCGCCTCGCCTTGGCCGTCCATGCGAACCACAAACTTGAACCCAAGACGGGTACTGCGACTTTGCGCATGGGATTGAACACCGATTTGATGATGTGGTCGTTTCAAGACAGCATACGTGCTTTCACCGATGTGCCTGACAGTTTAGGGACATGGGGGAGGCGCTGGGATGCAGATATGAAAGGCGCCTTGATTCAGCCGTTTATTCAGTTGAAACGCCGTCCGAATGAAGCGTTGACGTGGACCGCTGGTTTACACGCCATGGTGGATACGCGAAGCGGGGCCTCCTCTTTGTTTGAGCCGCGACTGGGGATGCAGTGGGTTTCGAAAGGTGGTACAGTTTGGTCGGCAGGATCGGGGCTTCACAGTCAAATTCAGTCGCCTTACATCTATGCGTCTGCCACCACGACTGAAGAGAACGGTCAGCTTAATATGCCCAATCAAGAGCTGGGATTCACGAGAAGTATACACAATGTCATTGGTGTGACCCGCAAACTGTCTGATTTGTGGACCCTGAAATTGGAAGTCTATCACCAGCATTTGTTTGAGATTCCCGTTGCGGATCTCAGCACGGCATGGGGCGCGAACAACGGGAGTTATTCGCTGATCAACGCTGGAGGAGGCTTTTCACGCTTGTTTCCGGACACCCTCTTAAACGAAGGTACCGGAAGAAATATGGGCGTGGAAATGACCCTTTCTCGTGCGTTCCGTGAGGGGTGGTTTATGCTCCTTACAGCCAGTGTATTCGATGCAAAATACACGGGTGCGGATGGCGTGAGCAGAAACACCGATTTCAACGGGCGGTATTCATGGAACTTCCTCGCAAGTAAAGAATGGAAATTAAGCCCCAGTTTGGGCTTGGTGACTGGACTTAAAGCCACGATGGCAGGTGGACGCTGGTACGGTCCTGTCGATGATGAAGCAAGCCTTGCGCAACGAGAAATCATATTCATTGATCAAGACAGAAACACACAACAATTTGATGATTATTTCCGATTGGATATCAAGACAAATTTGACGTGGAATCGTCCCGAAACCACGTGGGAATTAGGTATTGATTTTGTGAATATTCTCGGCACTGAAAACATCCTCAAGTTGACGTATGCGCCGGATGAGATGGATCAGAACGATCCGAACTACAGCCCTGTGCGACAAGAATATCAGCTCGGATTCTTGCCGATTTTCTTTTTGAGAATGGATTTCTAGACGGTCTTGCTGAACATCAAGTGAATGCTTGTGCCTTCATCTGCAATGTAACGGCTTCACCCTTGTGAAATTCGCCTTCATTGATTTCTGTGATTGTTTTTTCAATCTGAATGCATTCAAGTTTTGAAAAATCGGCTTTCATCATTTGAGCGTCAAACAACATTTCTTCCTTTTTGGGGCCACCAGAGTGTCTGCCAAGTTGTTCTTTGTGAAAGCCTTCTAGAATGAGTGTGCCGCCAGGAGCTAACCACGATTCTATTTTATGGTGAAACTCCTCTCTGAGATTAAAGGGCATATGCGCAAATATTAATCCGATCACATCGTAGTTCTCTTTTGGATAAAATTCAAAAGCATCTTCGCATGTGCTTTGTATGGTCACCCCAGCTTCTTTTGCCCATTTTAAAGATTTTTTTACGCCGACCTCACTTGCGTCAAAAGACCTCACCNTTAAACCAAGCTGAGCTGCATATATCGCATTGCGCCCCTCACCGTCACATGGCAGAAGAATATTCATCTTCGTCAAGTCTCTTGTTTTACCCAGCTCTCTTAACGTTTTTGCAAAGTATACATTCGGTGTTTTTCCGTATGCAGCTTCGTTTTCGATGTATCTGTCATTCCAATGTCCTTTCATGTGACGAAATTAAGAAATTCAGTTTGTGAAAATGGAGACGCAATAAAGAGGGTATTAATGCTGGCTTCATGACTTGATCGGTTTGGAAAAGTTAAAACTTTTTTTTAGGGACGCAAACACACATGATTTGTGTAACTTCCCTGTCCGCTTTGTCTAAATTCTTTAACCCCTAAGTATGAATAGGAAAATGAAATTAAAATGGTGTCCCGCAAGTGATGTTGCATTTGATGCGGTGCCGTTTTTTGAGGAGGGGGTGCAAGCGGGTTTCCCTTCTCCGGCAGAAGATCATCTGGACTTGGATTTGGATTTAAATTCGTATCTCGTTCAGCATCCGTCGGCAACCTTTTGCTGCAGGGTTGAAGGTGATTCGATGGTGGGAGCGGGTATTCAGACTGGGGATGTGATCATGATCGATCGGTCGCTTACGCCCCAGAAGGGCAGCATTGTCCTCGCGGTGTTGGATGGAGAGTTTACGGTCAAGCGCGTTGATGTTCAGGCCGACACACTTCTTTTAATTCCAGAAAACCCCAAGCTTAAACCGATTGTGGTGGGGGAGGAGTCTGATTTTCAGGTGTGGGGTGTGGTGACATTTGTGATTCATAAGGTGTGATGTCTGGTGCGTCAGAACATATGATTGCGCTGGTGGATTGTAACAATTTCTTTGCCTCTTGTGAACGCGTTTTTAGGCCAAACCTCGTTTCCAAGCCCGTCGTCGTTCTCTCGAACAATGATGGGTGCGTGATCGCGCGCAGCAATGAGGCCAAAGCCTTGGGTGTCAAAATGGGCGTGCCGGCTTTTAAGAGCGAGCGGTTTTTTGCGCACAACGGCGTACATGTATTTTCCTCCAATTTCGCATTGTACGGAGATATGTCTAAGCGTGTCATGGATACCATCCGTCCTGAAGTAGATGACATGGAGGTGTATTCTATTGACGAGGCGTTTATTGTTTTTGAAGGNCCCGCCGCTGAGGAGCGTGCTCGCGCATTGCGTCTCAAGGTAGAAATGTGGACAGGAATTCCAGTTTCGATAGGTCTCGCACCGACAAAAACCCTGGCCAAAATTGCCACTCGGATTGCCAAAAAAATGCCCGAGATGAATGGCGTATTTGCATTGCGTTCGTCCGCTGATATCAACCGAGCGCTTCAACGCTGCGATGTCGCTGATATCTGGGGCGTGGGACATCGCTCGGCGTCCAAGCTGAAGTCCTTTGGGATTACAAACGCGTTGAAGCTTGCCTGCGCTGATCCTGGTTGGGTTCGCCGCCACCTGAGTGTGACCGGCGTCAGGTTGCAGAAGGAGCTGAACAGCACGGTTTGTTCCCCAGTCAACGACGTCGCTCCTCGCAAGAAAAACATCAGAACCGCACGTTCATTTGGTACGGAAGTGAAAAGTTTGGCTGGCCTGAAAGAGTCTGTGGGAACTTTTGCGGTCAATTGTGCCATGAAGCTTCGTGGTGAGGGGAGTTGTTGCGCATCAGTCACGGTGTTTGTGAGTACGAATCCCTTTAAACCTCAAGTGACTCAGTATCACGGTGCACGAACCATCAAGCTCGATGTTCCCACGAATGACAACCTCGAAATTGTCGCGGCTGCGATGCGTGCTTTGGGCGAAGTATTTCGATCGGACTGTACGTATAAAAAGGCGGGTGTTCTCGTGGGTGATATCGTTCCGTCGGATCAAGTTCAGCTCGGAATTTTTGATTCAGTAGACCGGTCGAAGCGCGGCACGTTAATGAAATCGATTGACACCATTAATGCCCAAATGGGGCGAGATAAAGTGCGGCTTGCTGTTCAGGGTTTCGACAGGAAATGGCGCCTTAGGCAAGAGCGATTGTCTCCTTGTTATACGACGCGTTTTGCAGATATTTTAACGATTCGCGTTTAGTATTAAAATCACGACCTTTGCCCCATGGAAACGCGGATCAATAAATTTCTTAGTGAGGTGGGGTTTTGTTCGCGGCGGGCAGCAGATAAGCTACTTGAAGCGGGTAAGATTACGATCAATGGCCATGTTCCTGTGTTGGGGACGAAGGTGCAGGAAGGGGACGAAGTCAGGGTGGAGGGAAAGTTAGTGGGAGGAGGAGAGCGTGATGATTTGGTCTATCTGGCCTTCCATAAGCCGGTGGGCATCGTGTGTACAACAGATCAGAAACGCGAGGAGGATAACATCATTGATTTTATCGGATATCCAACGCGTATTTTTCCAATAGGTCGACTTGATAAGCCGAGTGAGGGTCTGATTTTTCTGACAAATGATGGAGATATCGTGAATAAGATTTTGCGTGCAAGAAATCACCATGAGAAGGAGTATATCGTCACTGTAGATCGAATTATTATCGGTGACTTCATAAGAGATATGGGCAAAGGTGTGCCGATTCTGGATACAGTAACGAATCCATGTTTTGTTGAACAAACAGGAGACAGGGAGTTTCGGATTGTGCTTACGCAGGGTTTAAACAGACAGATTCGAAGAATGTGTGAGTACTTCGGGTATCGGGTGGGGAGACTTAAGCGTGTCCGTATCATGAATATGCATCTCGATATGCCAGTGGGAACGTGGCGAGACTTTCAGAAGCACGAACTGGAAGAGATGTACCGATTGATCGGTGATTCATCGAAGACCGTATAGTTCAGCCGATGTCTTTCCCATCCATCAAGAGAAAGCAATGAATAGAGAGTCATTTAAGGATTTTAATATTTATACTGAGGTAAATGCAGCGTCCATTTTAGATTTTGTAAGTCAGATTCAAGGAGTGAGTACTGGCTTTCCTTTTGATGAATCGACAATGGTGATTAAAGTGGGGGCCGATTCTAAGCATAAAATATTTGCGCTCTTTAATATTGATCATTTTGAGTGGGTCAATCTGAAGTGTGATCCAGAAAAATCGATTGATTTAAGAGGGCGATACGAGGGGGTTAAGCCGGGATGGCATATGAATAAAACGCACTGGAATTCAGTGTCTCCCGATCCCATTTCTGATGTTCCAGCAAAATTGTTTTGGAAGCTCTTGTTGCACAGTTACGCGCTCGTCAAGCAATCTTTACCGCTTAAAATTAAATCGAAATTAATGTAGTTAAATGTGTTTTTAAGGTTAATTACCTCGCTTTAATGCGTTTAAGGTGGTTTTATTGCGAATTAATGTAAAGTAAGACAAAAGGTCTTAGGTGCAATTCTCACCGAATAGAGCAAGGACAGCGAGTACATCTGAGATCGTCACAGCCCCATCACCATCCACATCTGCAGAGCATGCAGACATACATCCATATTGACTTAGTAAGTGTAAAATATCGTTGATGTCGATAATGCCGTTAGGCACCACATCCTCAGGGCAGGAAGCAGTCGGTGGTGGGGGAGTGCCAGCCAAAATCGAATCCAAGGGGAAACTTTGAATACTCCTTGAGAAGGTCCCAGCTACAAGTCTCCTCTCCACGGTATCCACGACAAGATCATAGACGGGGATCCATGGCATCGACCCCAATCTCTCCCAATGTGCACCGGCATCCACGGTCGCATATACGCCTGCATCTGTGGCGGTTGCCCACACCACTTCGTTCAATGCGACGACGGAATTCATGGGGTGCTGAGGAAGGTCTCCAGACACAGAATGCCAAGGTCCGCCAAGTGCCGCTTTTAAGATGTGAGGCGTGTATGCATAGTCTCTGTATCCACTGACGGTACAGAATATAGAGTCAGGGTTGTAGGGGTCGAAATAAAGGTCTGTGACATATCGCTCAGGAAGTCCATTTGTCATCAGATTCCAAGTTGTGCCGCCGTCCGCCGTGTAGTGTACTTGTCCGTCTGCCGTTCCTGCTGCGACGATATTTTCGTCAATCGGAGACCCCGTAATTGAGGTGATGATTCGGTAACTTAATGCAGGGTCTGTATTTAATGTGAGGTCGTCACTCATGGGGGTCCAAGTGCCCGAAGGTTCGCCAACCATTCTCCACATTCTTTGTGTTCCAGTCCAAATATGTTCAGGGTTTGCAGGGTGGAGCATAATGGGAGCATCCCATCCTTTTCTGTCGAGCGCATCGGTATCTGCCATACCGTTCCATGAGGGGGTTAAGCTGGAAGGTGGGTCGTATGAATATGCGAAGTTTGCCCACTGAACTGTGGCAATTCTGTAGTTGGGGTTTGTNGGATGATAAACAGGCGTGAACCCATCACCTCCTCGGTCTCGGTTCCAACTGTTCAGTCCCAAGTATGATCCTGTTGTCGTGCCGTTGTCTTGCGCACCTCCAGTATATTGTCCTGGATTGTGGGGGTTCCATTCTACTCTGTAGAATTGAGAATTGGGCAGGTTTTCAATATCTGTCCATGACACGCCATGGTCCGATGTTCTGTAAGCCCCTCCATCGGTGGCGAGGATGGCTGAGTTGGGTCCCACCCACTGCATGTCATGTTTGTCTGCATGCACAGAATATTCCCACCAAGGTGGGGCCATCTCACTCCATGTCATCCCGCCATCTAAGGAATTCCAAAGGTCCACCCCTAAGATTGTAATGTCTTCAGAATTCCATGGATTGATTCTGACTTTTGAAAAATACCAACCAAATCCACCAAGCGCATTTGCAAGCGGTTCTGTATTTGAAATTACAGGAGACCAACTGAGTCCACCATCTGTGCTCTTATAGATGTTGTCAGTCTGCATATCTACCCCCACGACGTGGGCCCAGAATTCACCATTTAATTCTTGGATGCCAATGCGACAACGTTCTTCATCACCCCAGGGGTTTGTAATGGGACTCCATGTTGCACCTTGATCTGAAGAACGATATAACTTGGACTCAGGACCGTACACGAGAGACTGCGTTGAATTCCTCAATCTATTCCATCCGGATGCGATCATAATGCCAGTCGAGGAATCGTAGGCAATATCATTTACCCCGGCGGAGTCTGAAGGCAGTAAAACTTGATTCCAAGTTGCGCCTGAATTTGTGCTTCTATAAAGCCCTCTGTCGGGTCCTTTTACACCTGGGTTTCCCATTGTAGCTGCCACTATAATTTCGGGCGCATCGTCAAGAATGAGAAGTTGACTGACGATACGTGCAGAATCAAGGCCCAAATGAACCCAGTTGTTTCCGCCATCGGTGGAGCGATATACGCCATTTCCTATTCTGGGATGACTTGAAATTTGTGGGTCACCCGTGCCGAGGTAGATCGTGCCTTCTTGAGATGGGTGGAAGGCTATGCTTCCCATGGCCAACCATGCAAAATCATCTGTCAAGGGCGACCAGTTTATGCCGCCATCAGAAGTGCCAAATAATCCCCCCGCAGAACTCCCAGCGAGGATGTGATTTGCATCGAAAGGGTCTTGTTTAATGACATTGAGTCTCCCACCGATGTTTTGGGGACCTTCCATTCTCCAGTCGCCTCCTATTTCTCGTGAAAAGTCTGCGGCTTCGAGGGTTTCAAAATGACTACGAACATTTTTCAATGCAAGATCTGCGTCTTGGATATTCCAATCCGAGTCTGGGTACGACCATTTGAAACTGGCTGATTCCCATGGTTTAAACTTCGTATAGGCATCTTTCTCTGTACTCTCGTTTCGCGTGGAATTCTCGTAATTTGAGATGACAGAGATGGTGAGCAATAAAATTGTTGCTAACAAAAAGACAGAAAAAGAGCGAATAGGTTTCATTACACGCAAGATACTCAGTAAGTTTGGCATGCTAATTCAAAACATACTTTTTATGCGCTATACCTTTATACTTAGTCTTATTGCAGCCCTAACGTTTACTGCAAGTTCCACAGCACAGCTCACTTGCGATGACCTTATCATCTCTGAATACCTTGAAGGTACAGGGAATAACAAAGGCCTTGAATTTTTTAATCCCACTTCAGAAGCGATTGATTTAAGTGCGTATGAATTACAGCGTTGGAGCAATGGAGAAGGGACAGTGACTGATGCGACTGCGCTTTTCGGCACTTTGCCATCGCTCACGACTTGGGTTCTGGTCAATGGTCAGACGGAAGATGTAGACCTTGGTGGTGGCGCAATTTCTCCAATGTGTGATCCCATCATGCAGGGTATGGCTGACCAACTAGACAATCCTTATCCAGCCCCAACTTATATGAATGGTAATGATGCGCTGGTTCTCGTCAAGAACGGGACAACTGTGGTCGATATTTTCGGAAAGCCAGGAGAGAATCCTGGCGTGGCTTGGACAAACGATGCTGCAAATGGTTTTACTGATGTGGGTGATGGNGCTGCTTGGCTTACCTCGAACCACACCTTGCGCCGCAAGTTCGATGTGGTGCATGGCGTCAATGTTCCACCTGTGGTTTTTGATACTTTTCTCGAATGGGATACGTTGCCAGTCAATACATGGGACGGCTTGGGATCTCACAGCTGTGCATGTGGATCAACCGGAATCAACAATCTAGAGGCGACACCCTCTTTAGAGATTTTTCCAAATCCTGCTGTCAACGGACAGATGAACATTGAAAGTGATCAGGCTGTCAAGCAAATTGAAGTGTACAGTCCTGAGGGGCGTCTTGTGAAGGTGATTGCACCTGCTTTAGATATCCGCACATGGTCCATCGTTACTTCAGATTGGAATGCGGGTGTTTATTTCGTGAACGTTCAGTACTTGAACGGTTCGATCTTTGCCCACCGCATCGTTGTACGTTAATTCGTTTTTCGCTACCTACTTAGCACCTCTTTTGTCATGATTCGTATTCATTGGTTTGTCCTGTCCACTTTCTTGGGGCTTTTCTTTGGTTCGATGCTCACCGCATCAGCCCAAACAGGTCTTGTACGTGGTTCGGTGTCGGATGCGATTACTGGCGAGGCTTTAATTCAAGCAGCTGTTATTTACGGTGCAGGTGAATCCACGGTAGGGGTATTCACAGATTTCGATGGGTTATACGCCATCGAACTGACGCCAGGTGCTTACAGCCTTCGTGTGTCTTATGTCGGATATGAGCCCATGTCTAAAGAATTAAATGTCATTGCAAACACGACCATTGAAGTTGTTTTTAAGATGGAGACTGTGGTCCTTCAAGAAGCAAAGGTGGTTGCAGATATTGCAATAGAGCGAGAAACACCTGTGGCGTTTTCAAATATAAAGCCACTTCAGATTCAAGAGGAGTTAGGGTCTCAGCCTATCCCTATGTTACTTAATTCAACACCGGGAGTCTATGCCACTCAAGCGGGGTCAGATGACAATGGGCCAAGTATCAGTATCAGAGGATTTAAGCAGAGAAACGTAAGTGTTCTCATCGATGGTATTCCTGTGAATGACATGGAGAATGGAGGGGTTTTTTGGAACAACTGGTTTGGCCTCGATCTGGTCACTCAAACAATGCAAGTCCAAAGGGGATTGGGTGCGTCTAAACTTGCCCTTCCCGCGATCGGAGGAACGGTCAATATTGTGACGGTCGGAATTGAAAACAAGAAGAAAACGAGTGTGAAGCAAGAACTTGGTAGTTTCGGAATGACGCGAACCACGCTTGGCCATACCACAGGTCGTTTGGCGGGTGGTTGGGGATTTACTTTTGCTGGAAGCTACAGGAACAGTGGTGGATATGTCGCACAATCCTATACAGATTCTTGGTTCTATTACGGCAAGGCTCAAAAGATTATCGGGTCGCATGTGTTGTCTCTAAGCGTGACTGGCGCACCTTCAAAAAACTCAGCACGTGGTTATCAACAAAGAATCGCAACGCACAGCAAAGCGTATGCACGAAGTCTTTTCACGGGGACGGAGGCAGAATACACACAAATGACAGAATACAGTCAAGCGTATGATGCGATTTTTAATGATGGAACACTCTCGTTAGAAGATGAGCAAGCAGCGTATGCTGAACTGAATGCTCAGTACCAGTATGATGAAAATGGTGGGGCTTCAGAGTTTGAGAATGAAATGACATCGACAAACTACATTGATACCACTGGACTGAGAGAGATGGGGCTCAACTACAATGTACATTGGGGCGAGCTTAATGACGCGAACCTCTATGAGCGTCAGAACAAATACCACAAGCCATTGATGTCTTTGCGTCACAGTTGGAGAACGACAGATAAGCTTTACATCACGACCACAGCATACGCGTCTTATGGACATGGTGGAGGAACCCGGTTAGAGGGTTCGCTTGGTTCGGGAGATTATTCGGCGGATGGTCAGGTGGACTTTCAGAAGTTTTGGAATACAAATACTGTGGGTGGGATCTTCGGACCGCCTGTTGATCCTACGTACTCAGAGTCGCTTCTTAAAAGTACGAGGATTCTGAGGAAACTCTACAACAATCACAAATGGTTTGGTGCGCTTTCTACTTTCAGGTATGAGCATAGCGACAAGCTCACGTTCTCAGGTGGCGCGGATTTCAGAACCTACCAAGGGGAGCATTATAGTACTGTTTATGATTTACTTGGGGGAGATTATTTCATCGATCAAGATGATGCAAATGACACCCAGCCCATGCATAATGTGGGAGATACAATAGGGTATCACAATGATGCTTTTGTGAAATGGGGAGGGGTTTTTGCGCTTATGGAATATAAAGGCCCGTGGTACAATTACTTTGTGAATGTAAGTGCTGTTAACCAAGGGTACAATCGGGTGGATTACTTCAAGCCACTTGAAGAGAATGAAGAGACAGGTGACATGCAACACAACGAATCGGGGTGGAAGTGGATTTCAGGTTATACCGTTAAGGGGGGAGGTAATGTCAATGTCAATGAGTGGACGAATGCATTTATGAATCTCGGATACCTCAACAGGACACCGACGTTCTCAAGTGTGATAGATTTTGACAATCAATTTATTCAAAACACGCAAAATGAGCGGATTTCATCGGTTGAATTTGGGGTGAAGTGGAGCAAGTTTCCGTGGACATTGAATCTCAATGGATATTACACAGATTGGCAGAACAGGCCTCTCAACAGTATGCTTAGGTTTGAGACTGCGGACGGAGAAATTGTAAGGGCGAACATTAACTCAATGAGTGCACTTCACAAAGGAATTGAACTTGATTTCGGTTACCAATTGAATCGTCACATTACAATTGAAGGGTATGCTTCCTATGGAGATTGGCGCTGGACAAGCTCTGAGGANAGTTTGATTTTGTTGGATGAAAANACGAACCTTCCTTATTTGGATTGGGAAGGGAATCCAGAGATTGTGAAATACAATGCAGCGGGTGTTTCAGTAGGAGATGCGCCCCAAACACAACTCGGATTTGCCATGAGATACCGCAAACATGGATTCTATATCAAGCCACGCTATACCTTCTTCGATCGATTTTACGCCAATTTCGATCCCTTCTCTTTGAATGGCGAAAACGAAGGGCGCCAGTCTTGGAAGCTCCCTGCGTATGGGCTTTTAGATCTTCACATGGGATATACGATGGACCTGAACGAATCTCAAATTGACTTCAGGCTCTCCATGTTTAATATCTTAAACACGATTTATCTCGTGAATGCACAAAACAATGACCCCTACGGTGAGTGGAACTTTACGGATACAAACCGAACTTATGCCTTTACGGAAAACAACTTCGACGCTGCTTCCGCAAGCGTATATATGGGGTATGGTTTCCGTTCAAATTTTTCTATTCGCGTTAGATTTTAATTACTCTCGATAACCTCTTTTTCAATGAAATTATTTAGCTGTACTCTCGCATTCGTTGCGATTCTTTCCTCGACTGTTTTATCTGCTCAGTCTGATATATTAGACGTCCGTACCAATTATGCGATTGGCCAAACAGTCACCATCACAGGTATTGTCACAAGTGGTGCAGATTTGGGATCGGTTCGTTACATTCAGGATTCTTCAGCCGGAATCGCTCTATATCCTGGAAATGATTGGAGCGCTTGGTCAGCAGAACCAAATCCAGGTGATGAAGTTACAGTGACTGGAGAAATCACAGAATACAATGGTTTGCTCGAAATTGGACCCAACCTCACCCAGGTTGATATTCTAAGTTCTGGCAATGATCTGCCCGAAGCGCAAGTGGTGACGCCCAATCAGCTGAACGAGTCTTTGGAAGGCCAGCTTGTGGTGATTCAGGCGACAACATTCGATTCAGGTGGCCAAACCATAGAGAGCAATACCACCTATACCTTCAACGCTTCAGGTGAAGAAGGCATTATCTATGTCAGATCATCCAATTCTCTTGTGGGCACAGTCATGAATGGATGTGAGATGAATCTCATGGGCATTGTAAGTCAATTTACATTTGATGGGTTTGGTGGATACCAACTTTTGCCGAGAGGAGCTTCCGATATGGTCTCGACTTCTGGGATTTGTCTTACTTCTGAAGTAGAACAAACAAACATTTCATCATCATCATTTGATCTTTCATGGACGACAGATGTGTCTGGGGACAGTGAAGTCGAGTGGGGGTTAACCCCAGACCTTGGTCAGGTAGAACTAGATGAAGATGTTTTACCCGTGACCGATCACTTGGTTTCTTTGAGTGGGCTTAGTCCTGGTACACTCTACTATGCACGTGTCAAATCCACAAGTGAAGATGGAGAAACAGTTACCTCTCCTACAAGAGTTTACGCGACCATTTCAGAGTCTTCTGGTAATATTCACGTGTACTTTACCGGCTCTGTGGATACATCAGTAGCGATCGATGAAGAGGCGATGTCACTGGGCACAAGCACAAATGACACGATTGCAGCGTGGATCACTTCTGCGCAACACACGCTCGATATCGCCGTATACAACACGAACAATGTCGCGATTGAAAATGCGGTAAATACAGCTGCGGCAAACGGGGTTCAAATTAGATACATCGCCGAAGGACAAAATGCAAACCTAGGGATCCAGAATTTTGACAGCTCGATTCCGGTTCATTACCGCACAGACGGTGAGGGTTCAGGGATGCACAACAAGTTCTTTATTGGGGATGCTGATTATCCTGAGACGGCATTCGTGTTGACAGGCTCCACAAATATGACGACAGCAAATCTCAATACTGACAAGAACAATGTGATTGTTTTTCAAGACCAAAGTATCGCCAGAGGATATCGACTTGAATTCAATGAGATGTGGGGAAGCGACACCATGGTTCCTGATGACGCAAACGCAAAGTTTGGACCTGCAAAATCGGTCAACACGCCATTGAAATACATTGTGGGAGGTTCTCCTGTTGAGGTTTATTTCTCTCCTACAGATGGAACGACTTCTGCGATTCGTGAAACCATTGAAACCATGGATTACGATATGGCTTTCGCTTTATTGTCTTTTACACGTGACGACTTAGCGGATGCGATTATTGATGGTTCAAGTTTCTTTGTCAGCCCTCAGGGAGCAATAGAACAAATCAGCGGTACAGGTACTGAATTTGACAATCTGACTGCTGCCGGAATAGATGTGCATTCTCACCAAGGTGTCGCCGGATCACTTCACCATAAATATGCCGTGATTGACTACAGCGAACCCCTTTCTGATCCGACTGTTGTGACGGGGTCTCACAACTGGTCATCTACAGCCGAGAACATGAACGATGAAAATACTGTGGTTGTTCACGATGCAAGAGTATCAAACCTCTACTATCAAGAATTCAGAGGACTGTTAATTTCTATGGGTGTCATTAGCTCAATAGAAGACGAGAATGGTGATTTTGTTATGACTGCGTTTCCAAATCCAACTTCGGATGTGCTTTATGTTGAAGTATCAAATGCGTATGTCGGTACGGCGTTTTTACTTTCAGATATAAATGGACGATTGATTGAAGTCGTGAATGTGAATTCCGAGCGTACTTCAATAGATGTTAGTGGTTTAGAACGTGGTGTTTATGTCTTGCGCTCTGAGAAATTAAACAGATCGATTCAAGTTGTAGTTCAATAGTCGTTTCGTGAGAAAATTGTGTGTATCTTTTGCATACAATGATTCCCACACAGAAGTTAGAAGATTATAGCCAAGAGCATCACGCCACTTGGCGATTTCTATACGATAGACAGAAAGCGCATCTTCAGGGAAAAGCCAGCCAGCTTTATTTAGATACGCTTGCTGCAATGTCAGCTACTTTGACCAGCACGACGATCCCTATGGTGGAGAATATGGCATGTCAATTGAAGAAAGCAACTGGATGGTCTATTGAGATTGTGCCTGGACTCATAACACCCTCCGCGTTTTTTAAACTGTTGTCACAAAAAAAATTCTGCACATCAACCTGGGTGCGTCGCAAAGACCAAGTTGATTACATTGAAGAGCCAGATATGTTTCACGATACATTTGGTCATATCCCGCCTTTAATGAATGCAGATTTCGGAAGTTTTATGCACAGATTTGGAGAAGTTGGAACGGCGCTTTCAAATGATGGGCGTGCGTTTCAGGTCACTCAACTTCAAAGGTTGTATTGGTACTTTGTTGAATTTGGATTTATAAGAGAGGCGGGTGAAGCCAAGCTATTCGGTGCGGGGATCATGTCTTCATATGGAGAAACGACCCACGCGTGGGAATCACGTCATCACTTAAAAAGTTTCAATCTCGCTGAAGTCATGTCAACGCCATTTCAGACGGATGTTATTCAAAACGACTATTATATTTTAGATAGTATTCCCGAACTCGAAAGGGAGCTAAACCACTGGTTCGAAAGAGCTTTTTAAACGATCAAGATGAGACTATTTTTCTGTGTTATTTTAATAACTATATTTTCAATAAATCTTCCTGCCCAAACTGGCATAGGTTGTGACGGCGCACGATATAGATATCGCATTTTTGAAGAATTCACAGTTAATTATAACGTCATTTATGGCAACAACATAAACGCAACAGGGAGCAATGTTTCTTTAGAGATGGATATCTATCAGCCTGAAGGAGATGTGGTCACAAATAGGCCAGTTGTTGTTGTTTCACATGGGGGGTTCTTTTTAGGGGGGGCGAATGATGGTTCAGATGTGGTGCCACTTTGTCAAGACTTGGCAAGAATGGGATATGTTGCCGTATCGATCAGNTATAGATTGGGNATNTCNAATTTCTTTGCCCTNGAATCCTCACTTCAAGAGGCTGTGGTTCGNGGTGTTCAAGATGCAAAAGCCGCGGTGCGATATCTACGTAAAACACATGCAGAAGATGGCAATACTTGGGGCATAGATCCAGAACGCATTGTTTTGGGAGGGTCTTCCGCAGGTGCTTTTATTGCGCTTCACACAGCTTATGTTGATGATCTGTCAGAGATCCCTTCGTCGGTAGATTTTAATGCGAATGGTTTGTCAGGGGGCATCGAAGGAAATTCAGGATCTCCAGGCTATTCNTCAGACATACTCTCCATATTCAGTATTTCTGGTGCGATAGGAGATGTAGACTGGATGTCATCAGGAAACAAGCCATTGGTAAGTGTCCATGGCACCAGTGATGGCACCGTTCCCTTTGGTACTGATTATGTTCAATTGTATGGAATCCCTGTGACGATTGTAGATGGCAGCGAGACAGTTCACAACCAAGCTGATCTGTTAGGATTGGACAACTGTTTCCATGTCTTCCCAGGAGCGGGTCATACCCCCCATCAGTCTTCTACTCAATATTATGACACCACTAGGGCTGTCACGGTGGGTTTTACGAGCAGACAAGTGTGTCCTTTATATCCTCCGTTGTGTGAATGGTACGATGTGGATGCGCCCCCTCCAATTGTAAATACATGCCCAGCGGATATCGTAGCGGACGGCCTCATTACTGTTGCAGATGTACTTGAGATTCTGGGACAATTTGGGTGTGATGTGAATTGTTTTGCAGATGTTGATGCGGATGGCGCGGTTACTGTTTCGGATGTTCTGTCGGTTCTGTCGGTGTTCGGAGAACCGTGTCCAAATTAACCTTGTCCAAGCAAAAGATGAATTTTGAGATCTGTGTAAGTTCGCCTGTGGATGTTGCTTTGGCTCAAGAAGCAGGTGCGGATAGAGTTGAACTTTGTGGGCACTGGGAGTGTGGAGGTCTGACGCCAACCCCCGCATCTGTTAGAGCGAGTGCAACCATCGGAATCCCAGTGAGGGCTTTGATACGACCTAGAGCGGGAAGTTTTGTCTACAATGCTTCTGAAAAACAATTAATTATCGCTGAAGCATTGGATTGTTTAGATGCAGGGGCAGAGATGGTTGTGGTCGGTGGATTGGATGAATTTGGACATGTGGATGAGAATCTCATTGAGATGCTTTGCGAACGAATTTCCAGTGAAATTATGGTGTTTCACAGAGCGCTCGATTTGTCAACACATCCTTTAGAGTCAGCAAAAGTTTTACAAGATTTTGGGATCAACAAAGTATTGTCAAGTGGAGGGGCTCCAGCGGCGGGTTTGGGTTTGGGCTTACTTGGTGATCTTACCAAACTTGGCATGGAGGTGATCGCAGGAGGGGGGGTGAGATTAGAAGATATCACAGCGCTAGGCGAGGCGGGAGTTGAAGCGGTACATGCGTCTTGTAGATTAAAAACGCTCACAAACACANTGACAAATGTCGCTGACGGTTTGTTTGATNTAAGCACTTATCCGGTGGATTTTGACAAGGCGCTTCTTCTCAGTGACGGGGTGCTCAAATGGAATGAATATGAATCTTAAACATTTTAACGTCCGTCTTCTGAGTGTGGTGTCAATTGTTGCGCTCATGTCTTGCGGCCCAAGATTGCCTCACAACATCCCATCGGGAGGGGTAGACTCACTTATACCGTTGCCTAAGTTGATGTCTTTCATCGGAGATGGTGCGGATGTTAAGTCGTTTTTTTCGGGTAAGGATTTAAGGGTTCAAGGTTTTGAGCATTTGGGGAACTCGGCAGATGTGGTTGAGGCTTGGTTAATGGGTGTGGGGGTTGAAGTCAAGACGGACTTTCCGATACATGCAAATTTGATCTTTGAGATAGTCGAAAAGGAGGGAGTGGGAGAGGAGTTTTATGATTTGACCATCGTAGACGATGTGATTCATGTGTCTGCAAATAGTGAAGTGGGACTGTTTCGCGGATTTACGACGCTCAGGTTGATGATGCCGAGCGCCTGTGAATACGGTGGATGTAAGCATGGTTTTTTTCTACCAGAAATCACCATTCAAGATTCACCTGATTTTGAACATCGTGGGTTGCTGTTGGATTGTTGTCGGCATTTTATGGATGTCTCGTTTATTAAAAAAACAATCGATAACCTTGCGTTGCACAAGATGAATGTATTGCATTGGCATTTGACAGAAGATCAGGGATGGCGTATTGAGATTGATGCATACCCTCTTCTTACCGATGTTGGTGCATGGAGAACTGAATTGGATGGATCACAGCATGGCGGATTTTATTCAAAGGAGGAGATCAAAGAGGTGATTCGATATGCACAAAATAGGCATGTTGAGATTATCCCAGAGATTGAGTTGCCTGGTCACAGTCAGGCGGCACTTGCGTCCTATCCCTGGTTAGGTTGTACAGGAGACCAATTGGAAGTCGCAAATAAGTGGGGTGTTTTTAAAGATATTTATTGTGCAGGAAATGACAGTACGATTGCCTTTTTAGAAACTGTTTTGGAGGAGGTATGTGATCTTTTCCCTTCTGACAGGATTCACATTGGCGGGGATGAGGCGCCGAAAGTGAGGTGGCACAGTTGTGAGAAGTGCCAGAAAAGAATAAAGGAGAATGATTTAGAAGATGAGTATGAACTACAAACTTGGTTTATTGAAAGAATAGGTGAGTTTTTGGAAGGCAAAGGCAAAAGGATCATCGGATGGGATGAGATTTTGGAGGGTGGTTTGCCCGAGGGAGCGATGGTCCAAAGCTGGCGTGGAATGGAAGGCGCGATTGAAGCGGTCGCCATTGGAACGGACGTCATTGTGTCTCCTACGAGTCATTGCTATTTAGATTACCCTTTAAGCTCGACGAATCTTGAAGAAGTTTATAGCTTCCAGCCACGCCCTGAAGGCACTTTGGATGGGCCGGGTAGAATCTTAGGCGGGGAGTGTAACATGTGGACTGAACGCGCACCCCAAGCGCTTGTGGAATCTAAGGTGTTTCCGAGAGCGATCGGGCTTGCAGAGGTGCTTTGGTCTGGTACAGAGATCACGGGCGCAACCGGTGCATATGCACATTTTATAAATCGCTTAGAGCCACATTTTTCAAGGCTTTCACTGCTCGGTGTTGATTATGGCATGGAGGCTATTCCAGTCTCCCTGTCTCTCGCTGTCAAGGAAGAACGGTTGTATGCGATACTCGCGCCCGAGGGTGATTATATCCAAGGGTATTCTCATTTTAAAGGAGACAGTGTTGTGTTAGGTCAATCAATGGTGATTGATGGTCCAGGGGTGTTAAGTGCCTCCATTGTTTATAGAGGGAAAAGACTTGAGAATCATGAAGCGTTTATTCTCGATGCGCATGCGGGATTGTACCGACCTGTTGAACTTGGATTTGTACCAAGCCCATATTATTCTGGAGGAGGAGAAATGGCATTGGTAGACGGAAGAATAGGCTCGATTGGATTCCACGATGGGGTATGGCAAGCAGTACAAAATGAGGATATCGTGTTGACTGTGAATCTAGAAAAGGAGTTGGTACTTGATTCTTTGTCTGCGAATTTCTATCGGTATCAAGATGCTTGGATTTTCCCGCCAAGTTCTGTTGCGTTTTCGGTTTCCTCAGATGGAAAGAATTTCGAGGTGATTTCGGACCTTGTTTTTAAGACATCCCTAGACAAGAATGATGCGCAAGATATTTTGACAATCAGTACTGGGGCATTGGAAAATGTCAAAGCTCAGTATATCAAGATGCGGGCGTCGAATTCAGGATTGTGTCCTGACTGGCACGCTGCAGCTACAGAGCCTACATGGCTTTTTTGTGACGAGCTCGTGGTAAGATCCAAGTAACAGATTTCGGCAACTACTCTCCAAGTATTGTATTAAGGCTCATTGCTTGAATCAAAAATCGAGAATGAGGTAAATGAGAAGTTCCACTCTTTGAAAATTCTGGCGCCCAAGTTTCTAGTTTGTGAGGAGTGAATATGACGGTTTTCTTTTCGCCAGGGAGAAGATCGAAGCCATTGATGTTGAAATTCCCTGAAGCGTTACACGTAAGTTGAACGTCTTTTGCGAAGACGGGAGATTCTATGATGTGCTTCGTGCTGTTGTTTTCGGAATACATTTCCGGTCCGTTGCGCACAGTGATCTCGGTTTGGTCGAGGTTGAGGTCTTTCGGCAATACTGCCCATACCACAGCCCTCGCTGATGGTTGGCAATTGGATGTGTCCACCTCACAAGCGTTGTCGTTCCACGAGAGTTGAATAAAGGATTGTGTGGGGTCGACTTTCCTGCTGAGAATGTTTTCGAGTTCTGTCCACGCTGGCTTGCCAGGGGTGAGGTTGAAAGGATGTTCACTCACTGAGATTTCCTCGCCATTAAATCCCACGACGGACACACGTAAAATCCCCGGAATTTCTTTGGATTTTTCTCTGGTGGGATTTGAGACGAGCCCCACTTCGAGGACGGGTTTTCGACCTTCGGTATTCCATCTTCCGAATAGGAGCGTAGGCGCGAAGGCAGTCTTCAGTGAATGATGGAGCAGTTTCCATTTCCCATGTGCATCAATCGAAGACCATGAGGCGACAGGCCAGCAGTCATTTAATTGCCAAACCAAAGATCCCGAACAGAAGTCTTGATTGAGGCGTGCAGCTTTGACACCATCAGAAATACCCTTGGCTTGAATCACTTGTGTGAGATATGACCATTCCTCATAAGGTAGGTTTTCAAAACCATTTCCGTGGGTTTCGTTGAGATAAGAATCGATAATGTCAAATCCCCGTGAATGTTTTTCGTGTGCAATGACTGCTTCTGATTCACGTGTAAATTGTGCGTCAGGCACCACCGTCTCCCATGTCGATTTTTCTGGGAAGCTCTGAAATCCGAACTCGCTCATAAATCGGGGAACCCTTGTCCAAAGTGAATCGAAAGAATATCCGTCATGCCATATTCCCCAGTCGTGTGCATCTCCCCACTTCACAAAGTCCGAATCCCCTCGACCTAAAGATGGAGAGGATGACCAGTAGGGTGCGTCATCAAATTCAGCAACGATCGAAGGTAAAAGTTCCTCAAATATTTTGTCGTAGGAGGATTGGATATCTGAGATTTCATCGTTTGTAAGGCCGTCCTTCCATCCCCATCTCGCCCAACCTTCGCTCACCTCATTGTTGCCACACCACATCGCCAAGGATGGATGGTGGCGCAGTCTTTGGGTTTGGTATGTAGCTTCTTCAGTGACAGAATGTATGAATTCACCATCGCCAGGATACATGGCACACGCGAACATGAAATCATGCCACACCAACACGCCCAATTCATCACACGCATTCATAAACGTGTCAGATGCATAACTTCCTCCTCCCCACACTCTGAGCGTATTCATGTTAGCCGCAACAGCATTTTCTACCAATCGGACTTCTTCTGAGTTACGAATCCGATGTAGAATAAGATCTGCAGGGACAACATTGGCTCCACCTGCAAAGATGGGAACATTGTTTAAGATCCATCTGAAGGTCGCACCTCTTTTATCCTCCGATGTGTCAAGTTGAAGTGTACGCAGTCCCACATCAATTTTTTCTCTCGCCATTAGTTTTCCTTGACCCACAGCTACAACCTCTAGCGTATGCATGGTGGGGGTTCCTAGGTCGTGTGTCCACCACAGGTCGGCATTCTTGATTTCAAAACGGACTTCAACCAATCCTTTTCCATGATTTAGTTTTCCAGCTGCGACCATTTGTCCTTCAGGATTTGTTAATGCCCACCTTAGCACTAGATTTTCATCTGACTCACCTTCGATTTCCCACCTGACTCTTCCTGTTGCCGTACCTGCCTCAATGCGATCTGTAATGACATCTAGTTTATTTATTTGAAGCGGATGTTTTGTGTGTGATTGCAGAATGTTTATTGAACCGACGGAGTTGTCCACCAGTGACATTGCCCAATCCCATCCGAACGCAAATTGAGGAGATCGATGAACCGCTCTTTGGGCGTCGCCAGGAAGTGGATGCGAAGCATTTGAAATGATTGTTTCTGCCTGTTTATGTGGAGACTTGAAAATAATTTCTATTGTGTTTCCGGTCGGTTTTAATAAGGATTTAACATCGAACTTCCACATGTGGAAAGCGTTGTTCGTTGTGCCAATTTTCACGCCATTGAGAGTCCACACAGAATACGTTAATACTTGATCAATTTCCAGAAATTCCGCATTCAAGTCCCGCTCCGAAGCATCAAATGCATGAGAAGTAAAAGTCCAATCCATATGGCTTACCCATTGGATGGAATCTTCATTTGTTCCCACAAATGGATCTGCAATCCCCCCCTCGATTAACAGTGCATTGTAAAGACTGCCAGGCAGCCTTCCAGGCACGTTAATTTCCACCGAGTCAAGACATTGCCAAGTGCCCTGAAGACCTAGCGCAGTTTGTGCGGTTATGCCATTCGTAAATACGACACACAAAAGAAGAAGATACAGACGGATTTTTTTCACGTTGCAAAATACGATATAGACCTTTGCCTAAACCATCATGATTTCGCAGTTGTAGGTCTGTTTTACGAAGTGGTCATTCATCGATGTGATACTGATTAATATCGACAAAGCTTTCTTTATTGTCGTCTAATTTTAAAATAGCTGTATAATAATTTTTTATTATACAGGAACTCAACTACATTTATGGCGTATTATTAATCATTAAGGGAAGTGAATGAGCCCTTCTTGAATGAATACAAGTAGATTGTTAGGATAAAAAGAGCGCTTTAATGCGCTCTTTTTTTTATTTTCACTTACTTACAACCATGAAACAAACGTTCATTTATACAGCCATTTTTTTTCTTGTTTTTTTTCTCACAGGGTGTTGTGATGAATCGGCACAGGATTATATCATTATTGAATCTATTGATGTCCATGCATTTGATGAAGATTATGTTGATGATACTGTTCCAGATGAAGGGTTCCCAGAGTTATATGCCATCATTCGCATTAATGGTGTCAACGATTATATATCGGAGGTTTCTTATAGTCAAGCTTTGCCTGCTTCAATTGATTTAGAATCTTTTCTGTTTATTGGCGAAGAGATGAATCTCCAGATCGAAATATTAATCTTTGATGACGATGAAGCGACTACTGAGGATTTTATCGGGAGCACGACGTTCGTTCCGAGCGATTTTCTACTCCAACGCAACCGTCGAGAGACTGTTCAAGGTGGCTTTTTAGAGCTAGATTTGCTATTAAAATGGGAATGCAGCAGTTAAATTTGTTTTTTTTGTTGGATACGTTGGATTCCGAACTATATTTGCACCCCTGAATTTAAAATTAAAATGGCAAATCACAAGTCAGCATTAAAGCGTGTTCGTTCAGACGAAAAGAAGCGCGATCGCAACCGTTACCAGCACAAGACCACTCGTAACGCTATTCGTAACATGCGTGCGTCAACTGACGCCAAAGAAGCAGCTGCTATGTTGCCCAAGGTTTCGTCTATGTTAGATAAGCTTGCAAAAACGAATGTCATTCATAAGAATAAAGCGTCCAACCTTAAATCGAGCCTCGCCGTTCATGCATCGAGCTTAGCTTAAGTCAAGACTATGATCATATTTGACCCCTCGACATTAAGTCGGGGGGTTTTTTTTTGAATAATTTTCGAGATGATGTGTTATGGTGAATGATTTAAAACCGAGGGACAGGATGCTCATTCAAGGGGCAGATGCTTTAAAAGATTCTGAGTTATTGGCGATTTTAATAGGCAATGGTCCCAGCGGTAAGACAGCTCACGATGTTGCGATTGACCTCCTCGATTTGGCGGGTGACAATTTGTATGAGTTAGGTAAATTACTTCCTGAAGGATATGCGTCAATTTCGGGGATAGGATATGTAAGGGCCTCTATAATTACCGCTGCGATGGAGATTGGTCGCCGCAGGATGGCGAGTATGAGGCCTGTCACCATCCAAATCGTTTCTTCTCGAGATGTCTTTTTAAGGTTTGTAGATCGGTTGTCGGATCTTCCACATGAAGAGTTTTGGATATTACTTCTTCGCAGATCTAACCATGTTCTTGCAGAGATAAAAATCTCATCAGGGGGGGTGTCAGGGACTGTTGCAGACCCAAAGATCATTTTTGGAAGGGCACTTGCCTTAAGGGCTTCTGCAATCGTTTTAATCCATAATCATCCGTCGGGAAACCCCAAACCGAGTTCCACAGATAAATCACTGACAAACAACATGAGAGAAGCCGGAATTTTTTTAGATTTACCTGTATTGGATCATATCATCGTAGCAGGCAAGCAGTATGTTAGCTTTGCAGACGAAGGACTCATCTAAAAATGCCTTTGTTACTCACCATATTAGGGGCCAGACCTCAGTTTATTAAAGCATCGGCTTTGACTAGAGCTATTGAAAAAAAAGTTGATTTGGGCTGGAGCCAATCAATCATTCATACGGGGCAACATTACGATGCCAAGCTTTCAGATATTTTCTTTGAGGAATTAAACCTGCCAAAACCAAACTTTACGTTACAGTTAAAAAGTAGCGAGAGAGCGGTTAGAATGAATGAAATGAAATCAGGGATAACGCATGCCATTGAGGAATGTAAGCCAGATGCGGTGCTCGTATACGGAGATACCGATTCAACATTGGCAGGGGCTCAGGCTGCTGATGCGCTAGGAATCCCCATTATTCATGTTGAGGCAGGTCTTCGGTCTTTTGATCTTGACATGCCCGAGGAGGTCAATCGGATTGCAACAGATAAATTGTCGTCCATTTTAATTGCGCCCACAACTACGGCCATAGATAACCTCAACAATGAAGGGATTTACGGGGCTTTTCTGACAGGGGATATCATGCACGATAATGCATTGTATTTCACAAAAGAGATGCAGGAAATTAAATCTAAATCCATCCTCCTCACCATGCATCGGCCCTCCAATGTAGATGATCTTCCACGTCTACAATCTTGGATTGATGCTGTCGGGGATTGGTGTTTGCTTCATCAAGTTGACGCTACTTTTCCGGTGCATCCTCGCACAAAAAAATCTCTGGTCGCATTGTATGGTGGTGTTTGGTCTCACGTTCTGTCGGAAAAAAACATTCGTGCCATTGATCCAGTCGGATATATTGAACTTCTTAGGTTCATTAAGACAAGTAGCCTAGTGATTACAGACTCAGGAGGGATTCAAAAGGAAGCCTACAGTTGTGAAACGCCCTCTGTCGTCATACGTCGTCATACAGAATGGGTTGAGCTTGTGAATGCAGGTCATACTGTTTTATGCTTTGAGCCAAAAGCACTTAATGAATGTGCGGATTCACAATTTGGACGAACGATAGATGGTGATGATGCACTTTATGGAAATGGCGATGCCGCGGATGACATTCTTAGGATCTTAAGTGAGACGTTGACATGAGTAAAATTTCGATATCCTACAGCTCGCCTACTGAACGAATGAGGTATGGTGCCGATATTTTATTTAGAACATGTCTGGGTGTTGAAGTTGAATGGGTAGAACATGTTGACCTTGAAAATGAGGGGCATCACTTTTATACAATTGTCGCATCGACCAAGTCGATACAATGTCCAATTCATTCTTTGAGCTTTGGTGACGATGAAACAACACGTTCTTCGGGTGTCAATTGGGTTGAATGGAAGGGTTTTAAATTTCCAGGTGAAGTCTTGGGCATGACTGATTTAATGTTTGATCCATTGGCAGCGGCGTTTTTTTGTTGTTCACGTTGGGAAGAAATCCCTTCAGATGGTGAACGAGATACAGTGATGCGAGACACGCATGGTCGCTTTCGTGGCGTTTCTAGCGCGGCCTATAAGGAGGGGATGTTGCGGACGCCCCTTATTGAAAACCTCGCAAACATCCTTGCGAAAGAGTTGGATATTACCCCCAAAATCTCAAGACAAGATTATGAATATCAACCCACGATTGACATTGATATTGCGTATGCCTATCAGGGGCGGTCACGTCTTCACAATATAGCTGCAGGTTCGCGAGATTTTGTGTTGTTAAGGTGGGGGCGCGTTCGTGAAAGAATGAACGTCCTATTAAATCGTGCCCATGATCCATACGATTCTTACGATTTTTTCCTAAATCTCCATGTCCATTCACATCTGACGACAAAATGTTTTGTGCATTTTGCCGATTATAAAAGACCATATGACCTGGGCGTCTCGAAGTCAGCATTACTGCCTTTAATAAATAAATTATCTTCTCAGGCCACTGTAAACTGGCATCCGAGCTATCATGCAATTTCACATCGTGGTCAAACCTTTTTAAATGAAAAAAGGTCGTTTGAAGATGTGGGCAATACCTCTGAGATAAGAACGCACTTTTTAAGAGGACAATCTTCAATGTGGACCGCATTTCAAGATGCGTCAATTCAGCATGATTACTCTATGGGATACGCTGATCAGCCTGGGTTTAGAGCGGGTTTGAGTCGTCCATTTCCAGCATATAATATCGAAAAAGACACGCCCCTTGAACTTGTGATTCATCCGTTCGCTGTGATGGATTCAACATTGAAATCATACTTGAAACTTGATTGTGAACAGTCCCTTGATCTTGTGTCTGAACTTTCAGACGCAGTGAGAGAAGTGGGAGGTGTGATGGTGACTGTTTGGCACAACACTTCAGTCTCAAATCATGGAATTTGGGAAGGTTGGCAAACTCTTTATAAAGATGTTGTAAGAAGGTGCCTACCTTAGCTCGTATGAATGAACACTTGATTCACGACTTCAGTAAAAAGAAAGGACTGGCTGGACATTTACTTTTCAGTTTACGTCATCCTCAAGCCCAAAGCAATCGCGCAGTATTCCGTCACAATCTTCAACGTTTGGGGTGGATGTTGGGAAATGCGCTTGCGGAGGTTTGGCCCATGAAAGATGTAGAGGTGAATACCGGTTTGGGTACAGCCCGATGTAGCATACCTTCAGAACAGCCAGTACTGGCCACCGTAATGCGTGCAGGATTACCTATGCATGCCGGAGTTTTGGACGTGTGGGATGGTGCTGATGGTGCATTTGTATCTGCATATCGGAAACACAACTCTAGTGGAGGATTTGACATCGAAATAGAGTATCTCGGAGCTCCTTCTTGTGAGGGTCGCATCCTCGTATTGGTGGACCCGATGCTCGCCACTGGTGCATCAATGGTAGCGGCATATAAAGCACTTTGCTCAGATGGGACGCCCAAACAGCTTCATGTCATTTGTGCGATAGCAAGTCCTGAAGGCGTAAAATATGCACAACAAGAATTGCCGGAAGGAACCACTTTTTGGATTGGTGCGATAGATGAAGGTTTAGATCAAAACGATTATATCGTTCCAGGCTTAGGAGATGCTGGAGATTTGTCATACGGCCCGAAATCACGATCATAGAATACAGCGATGGGGGAAGGTTTGATTTCTGATATTATTGCTTACCTGGTATGGATTTTGATGTCCATCGTTAAGTTTTTGCTCACACCATCAGCTATGATTGTTGCGGGTAATAACTGGCTGGAAGTGATTGTCACATGCTCTTTAGGTGCCACAATTGGAATCCTGCTATTTTATAACGCAGGGAAGACTATTTCCTCGTGGTGGAAAAGAGTAAAGGCTTCTTCTTTGAACATCAAACCACCCAAGAAAAAGCGCTTCGTCACGAAAAGAAAAAGGCAGTTTATAAAATTTAAAAGACAGTATGGTCTTGTGGGATTGATGCTCATTTCTGTTTTTATTTCCGTGCCTATAACCGCATTCCTTGGCGCCAAATACTTTTCGCACAATCGCAATACGCCCGTGTACTTAATTGCTGCATTTTTTGTGTGGGGTTGTGTGTTAACCTTTTTAAGTTGGAGTGTTAAATCGGGTTGGGTTTAATGATGACATATACATGATATGAAAGATTTATTTTTTGATTTGGATCATACGCTTTGGGATTTTGAAAGAAATTCTGTGGAGGCTCTAAGAGAAGGTTATGATGAAATTTCACTTTCTTCCTTTGGGATTGAAAGCGTTGAAGAATATATATCGAAGTACAAAAAATCCAATGCGTGGTGTTGGGCAGAGTATCAAGCTGGCCGAATGGATAAAGCGGAATTGCGATGGCGTAGGTTTGCCATGACCCTTGAATATTGGGGGTTAGAAAATAATGCTGTATTGGGAGATCGCTTGGGGTCACATTATGTTGAAACCTCCCCCTATAAAACCCATCTCGTCAAAGATGCTTTGAAAGTTGTCACAGGTTTATATGACCGTGGACACAGATTAATTATGCTCACAAATGGTTTTGAGGAAGTGCAGCACATTAAAGTGAAACAATGTGGCCTGGAACCTTTTTTTGAAACCGTCTTGACAAGCGACGCCCTTGGGGTGAAGAAACCCCACCGAGAGATCTTCAATTTGGCTTTAAAGACAACGGACTCTAAGCGAGAAGATGCCATCATGTTGGGGGACAGTTTGGCGGCAGATATCATAGGTGCAAGAGAAGCAGGGTGGGGACAGGTGTATTATAACCCACAGTCGATTCCCCACAATGAAATTGTTCTTCATGAAGTGGTCGATTTAATATCAATTTTAGACCTTCCCTTAAGAAAATAGGATAAAGAAGGTTTGGTGTATTACCTTAGTGAAATGGCAAAAGAAGAAAAAAAGAACAAGCTAAACATCGAGCTTCCAGAAGAAATTAGTGAGGGTATTTACTCAAACTTGGCAGTAATAACGCACAGTCCGACGGAGTTTGTCACAGATTTCATTCAAATCATGCCTGGCATGCCCAAGGCGAAAGTTCGTTCTAGAGTGATCATGACTCCGCAACATGCAAAGCGATTGCTAAAGGCTTTGGCTGGGAATATCAAACGATATGAAGATATACATGGTGTGATATCTGAAATTAGCGGACCTGAAGAGACCATGCCATTGGCATTCGGAGGTCCACAAGGGGAAGCGTAAGCTTTGATGTGGGCGTTACGCGTTTAAGTGTATTCTCTCGCCATTAATGGTGCCATATACAACGCCATTGAGTTCCTGATTTTTCCAAGGATTATTAACGCCACCAGATATTTCTGGTGACAAGAACTTCTGCTTGGGTGAGAACCATGTGATTTTTGCAGGTGCATTTAATTCAATGTGCAGCTCTGGAAGTTGATAGATCCGACGCGTCGCATTTGAGATCGAATCCACCAAACGGGCTAAATCTAAATCAGGACAGGCTGTATTCAATGCTGCAAATACGGATTCAATTCCTGAAATTCCGTTTGGGCTCAAAGCGAATTCAACATCATGACTTTCGATGCTTTCAGGTCTGTGGTCAGAGACGACAGAGTTAATGACTCCTTCTGCCAATGCCGTCCTCAAAGCCTTTCTGTCAGATTTGGATCTCAAAGGAGGGTTGACCCTCAATGTTCCGTCAAAGGACAGCAAATCTTCATCGATAAACGTCAAGTGATGGGGGGTGGTAGATGCCGTTATTGCAAGCCCGCGTTTTTTTGCTTGTTTAATAAGTTTAACTGCACCTTGAGTAGATACAACAGGGATATGCAATCGTCCGCCAGTGTATGAGAGAATTTCAATATCGCGTTGAAGTCTGATTGTCTCAGATTCAGACGGAGATCCAATGAGCCCTAACGCTGTACTCGTCTCTCCTTCATGCATTGAGGCACCTGGATTAAGGTCTTCTTCATTTGCATCCGACAAGACAACATCTCCAGATGGAGAGAGGTATTCTAAGGCCATCTTGAGTAGCCCCACCCTTTCAATGGGTTTGTCATCATAAAATCCGATGGCGCCTGCGTTACTCATGTCATAAAGCTCAGCCAGTTGTTTTCCTTGCCTTCCTTTTGAGACACATCCAAGTGGATGTGGGTCACATGGCGTGTTGTATTCCGCACCACGTGTGAGAAGATAAGAGACAGACGATTTGTTGTCCACTGGAGGTGTGGTGGAAGGAAGCACAGCGACATCCGTGAAGCCTCCAGCTGCACTTGCATGAAGTCCGCTTTCGAGTCCTTCTTTTAGCTCCAAACCAGGATCCCGAAAATGAGCCTGTCCATCCATCCATCCCGGACTTATGTAACTGCCTTTTTTATCTAGAACAAGTGCAGATTTATTTTCTAAATCTGTGCCAATTTCTGATATGACTCCTTTCTTAATCCGGAGATCAATTTTCTTACCATTGAAAGAACCGCCTGTGTCGACGACTCTTACATTCTTTATGAGTATGTGTGTTTCCATCTTTTCTGAAGAATTGTTTCACCTGCTAATGCGATAATTACGACTAGTATTAAATACCACCAAAAGTGGTTTCCAGTATCGAGATTCCCCACGACAGAGGAAATAGTTTCGTTTGTGACATTTAGAACGGAAGCATTACCCCATCCAAAGGATGACAGTTGCTCTCGAAATGTAGGGATGTCCCATGCAGAAGGATTACTTTCAGTTCTGTCTGCGTTGAGGCCAAATGCAAAGACCTGAACTTGATCTATTTCTACGAAATAATTCCCAGGTGTATCTAGCTCTGGGCCGAGGCGTAAATTTGTAGATCCGTATGCTGATCTTGTTTCAGGAAGGATAACACTAGAGCTGTCTAATGAGGAGATACGGATCTCATTTTCTTCGTTTGATTCGAAATTTAAAGTCAGGGCATCGTCCAATCCGAGTGAAAACGCGTTTACTCTTGCCGATCGGGAAACCTCAGATATTCTCAAAAGAATTGGAACGAAAAGTGCGTGATTTACCAAGTTTCCCGTTTCTTTTTCTAATGGAGATCCGAAAAGAAATGCCGCACCTTTATTTACAGGAATCCGAGATAAAAAAACCAATCCAGACGACATCGTGCCGAGAATTTCCTCGTTTGGAGAAATACTCCTCGTGATAGATCTGTCCGAAGAGGGTAAGTCCATACGTTTTGGAGTCGATGAAAACACCCCGTCGAATAACGGATGGTCAATATTTAAATTCCCAATCGAAACCGGAGACTCAGATAGATTCCACTGAGACCCAGAGCCGAACCCCAATTGAGTGCGTAAATAATTTGCTCTCAAAGAACTGTTTGATGAATCTGGTATGACAACAACAGTTCCACCTAAAGACGCAAATTCTACCAGTGTTTTTGTGAGCCCATTTGTAGGGTCCTCTATTCCATTTGTGATGATTAAATCAAACGAGGACAATGTTTGGGGGTCAGGAATAGATTCGGAGGTTTCGATATTTACAGATGCGCTACTGGATTCATACACACGATTTAAACTTTTCGTTTCTTTAGAAAAAGCATCTTGGGTGAGATGTAAGATGTTGATTTGGTCTACAACCTCATACCCTAGAAAGTATGTGTCATCAAATTGAATCGGAGAATCATCGATAGATAATACGGCATGATTAAGTCCAGGTTGTCCATGACTGAACCTAAGAACTGTGTCTGTTTCTATGCCAGGAATGAGGTTGAAATTGGCAATTGCCTTTCGTTCTCCATCAATATGTAGCTGAAGACCTAATCCATCTACGCTTTGAATTGCATTGTGTTTTATTCGTACGTGTAATTCTGCAGGCTTGCCTGCGGTTGCAATCGGAGCGTTAAACCAGGCGGAGTCGATCCAAACATTTGGCTTTTCATTCGCAAGACTTGGAAGAAAGTAAATAGAGATGTTTGAGTCAGGAAGAAATGGATCTGAAAGGACGTGTGAACTTTTTTGGAGATCACTCAAGTAATAAATGGATTTTACGCGGTCATTTTCTTTTTGTAAAAGGTCAGTTGAGCGTGAGATCACAGCGTCTACATTTCTTACAAATGGTTCGGTGCGAATACCTGCAATCCTTTCTAAAGTTTCGTCTTTGCTATAAAAATGTGCATAGCTGCCAGCAAACGAATTGGTGAGAATGTTAAATTTATCCGTCTCAGCGTATCGCTCAACGATTTCTGAAGCGCGTGTTTTACACACCTGCAAAAGTGGCCCCTCCTCACCAATGGCATCAATTGATGGGCTGGTGTCTATGTATATAGAGACGGCATTTCCTACCCTAGACGCATCTTGAGATTTCTCTGAATATGGAATGTATGGGTCCGCAAATGCACAAACGATTGCGCCTATCGCGGTCAGTCGCAAAGCCAAAATCAACAGGTTGCGAAGTCTGTGCTTAGATCTGCTTTCTTTTTTGATGTTCGCTAAAAACGACACATTTGAAAACGACACTTTTCTAAATTTTCGCAAATGAAGTAAATGGATTAATACGGGAATGATTAGCGCTGCTAATCCCCAAAGTATTTCTGGTCTGACCCACTCCATTTCTGCTGCAAAGTTAATTGCTTTTACGACCTTTACACCATTATTATATCTGNTATGGGAATTAAAAAATTAAAGAGGCTCTCTCAAAAAGAACTCGGTGCATTTTTGCACGAAAAACATCAGCTATTTGAAACGCGCGAATTTATTCCTGATGACCCGATCTCAATTCCTCATTTATTTTCAAATAAAGCCGATATTGAAATCTCAGGATTCCTTGCAGCTACAATAGCTTGGGGGCAAAGGAAGTCAATATTGAAGAATGCACATAGCTTGATGGAGCGGATGGATTTTTCTCCGTTTGACTTCGTTTTAAATTTTGAAAAGTCCGACGAGAAGGTGTTTGATGGGTTTGTTCACAGAACTTTTCAACCTGAGGATGCGGTGTGTTTTATGAGGTCTTTACAAAGAATTATTCGTGATTATGGATCTTTAGAGTCCGTTTTTGCTGCAGAATGGGAAGAATCAGGTCGGCCAAACAATCTAAAAGACGTCATCAGCAATTTTCACACACTTTTTTTCAACCACCCACATCCTGACCGAACACGTAAACATGTTGCAAATCCTGAAAATGGATCTGCTGCCAAGCGTTTGAATATGTACTTGAGATGGATGGTGCGATCAGCGGATAGGGGAGTGGATTTTGGGATTTGGAATCAGATACCTACACGAGTATTGAGTATTCCCTTAGATGTTCATACGTCTAATGTAGGAAGAGCCTTAGGCTTATTGAATCGCATGCAAAATGATTGGAAATCTGTCGAAGAATTGGACACCTCGCTGAGACGATTCGATGCAAATGATCCAGTAAAATTTGATTTTGCACTCTTCGGATTGGGTGCGATAGAAGGGTTTTGAGCCTAAGTTAGTGAATGAGCCCAATCCTGTTTTCAACACTGTCTTGGATTTTATTGAACAACTGGTCTGGATTGTATGTTCTCCATCCAATTTCGTTAAGCGCACCTCCCATAACAAAGTAGCTGTCTAAATCTATCGTTTTCATATCCTCAAGAACGTGATTGCTGAAATTAAGTAAGGCAATCCATCCATCCAATTCGACCAGTTCATCAAACCATTCTTCATAATATGAATCGTCACTGTAATGGAAGTTGAGTACATTCTCACCGATTAAGATGAACTTGGAGATGCCTTCCTCCTGCAAGGATTCTATGATGTCTCGCTTGAGCAACATGATGTCGTTGTGCAAACAGTCATTCCATTCTCCCATGAGTTCTAAGATGGCATACCCATCCTCATACTCAACAAAAAGAATCTTGAGATAGAGTGTGTTTGATCCAAATGTATCCCACTGAGGGTGGATGAAATGGTCATATAACTTGATATGGTAAGACATTTCATTATACGTTCTCTCAAAAAAAGGACTTCGTGGATCATTGCTGGCCACATAGTGGTTACGCCAGTTGTAATATGGTTCAATCAGATGCATCTACTTAGCTGTTCCGGGGCTTGAATTAAAACTTGCCACAGCTTCTCTGACACTTCCATGAGTGAGTAAAAGCACCTTCGCCTCATCGTTTCCCAGTCCTGTTGTTTCGGACACCATTTTTGTGCCCCGTTCTATGAGTTTTTTATTTGACAACTTCATATCGACCATTTGGCTGCCTTTCACATGCCCAAGTTGAATCATGGTGATGGTCGTGATCATATTGAGAATAAGCTTAGTGGCTGTTCCTGCCTTTAAACGTGTCGATCCAGTTACGAATTCTGGACCCGATATAGCTTCGATGGGAAATTCGGATTCTCGTGAAAGTTCACTTTCGGGATTGCATGTAATGCATGCGGTGAGCATACCCATTTTCCGAGCTTCCACAATCGCTCCGATGACATAAGGTGTTCTGCCACTTGCGGCAATTCCCAGGACTGTATCTCGTTTCGTGACCTCATGTTTCGATAAATCGTTCCATCCTTGATGGACATCATCTTCGGCACCTTCTACCGCTTTTCTGATTGCGGAATCTCCCCCAGCAATTAATCCCACCACGCGTCCATCTTCAACACCAAATGTAGGAGGGCATTCGCTGGCATCTACAACACCCAATCGACCACTTGTTCCAGCTCCCATATAAAATAACCTTCCTCCTTCCTCCATCCTTTCCACCAAACGCACAACAAATGCTTCAATTTCTTTCTTCACTCTGCCCACAGCTTCTAAGGCTTCGAAATCTATTTCATGCATGGCAGAAATCAATTCGCCGACGCTCATCTCGTGGAGGTCGGTGTATTTACCAGTTTGTTCTGTAGGGGGTGTCACCTTACTCATTGTTTTTTATAATCCATTCTTTAACCAAATATCCCACGATTTCTCTGCCTGAAGTCTCAACATGTCGCATCCATTCATCACCTCCGCACCCTTATCTAAAGCTTTGTTCATAAATGTAGTCACTTCAGGATTGTAAACCAGATCAACAATCAGATGATCTTTTCCGACACCTTGCCAGGGGATTTGAACACATCCATCTATAGCGGGCTCCATTCCTAAAGGCGTACAATTAATTAATAAAAGGTGGTGTTTGATTGCTTCTGGTGTTAACTCATGAAAGCCAATGACATTTGACATGTCACGCTGATTATCTGGCGTTCTACTCACAAAGTAAAACGCAATGCCTAATAATTTCAGAGAATATGCAACTGCTTTTGCTGCCCCACCAGTCCCGAAAATCAGCGCTCTTTCGTGGCGTCCCCTTAGGAAGGGTTGCATGGATCTTCGGAATCCCCAACCATCCGTATTGTACCCCTTCCATTTGCCCTCTGCTTTGAAAAGAGTATTGACAGCACCTATCGCTTGTGCTTCTTCATCTATTTCAGATAAATAAGGAAGGATGGTCTCTTTGTGAGGAATCGTTACATTGAGCGCAACGATTTCAGGGTTGTTTGCTGTGAATGTGTTGAAGTCAGAAATTTCAGGCAGGTCGTAGGTGAGATATTCTAACTCGAGTCGTCCTGCTTTCGAAAATTGATCAGAGAACAGTTTGGGCGACATCGAGTGAGACACAGGATGCCCTATAAGCCCCAACTTTTTCATGTGGTTTTCGAAAGTTTATCTAAAACCAGCACGATAGCTACGCCAAGTGCTGCTAATAGAATCATGCAACTCATTTCCAAAGGTTGGAAATCAGGAAGAATGTTTTGTAACAACAATTCTTCCCTGCCATCACGATGCGTAAAAAGCACCTCAGGATCTTTCCCCTTCCATGGCCAAAGCACATGAAGTGCCCCTAACATAAAGCCTGTCAGAATCGCAAGCGTTTGTGACTTGAAATTATGTAGAATCTTTTTGAGCATTCTACTGAAACTGAGTAGTCCTATGAGCGCACCCAAACAAAATGCGCCAATCCTTAAGATGTCAAAGTTTGCGAGTGCAGAAATAATGGAATTGTAAGCCCCCAAGATCACTAAAATGAAGCTTCCGCTGATTCCTGGAAGGAGCATTGCACAAATAGCAATTGCGCCACAAATAGCAATGAAAAATGCTGATTCAGAGTGAAATGCAGGTGGAAGAGTTGTCACCATTAATGCGGTGACGATGCCTAAAGTGCCCCATGCAATATCCGTGAGTTTATAGGGACGAAGTTCCCTTGAGATGATTGGCGCCGAAGCAAGTACAAGTCCAAAGAAAAAAGCTCGGAGTTCAGATGGGTGATGGATTTGAATCCAATGTATCGGTCCCGCCAGTGTGAAGACGGCAAACATGAGTCCCAAGACCAATACAACCAAAAAACTTAGGTTATACTTTTTCCAAACTTCAATGGGGCCGACTTTAAATAAATCGATGATAGTACCCATGCCCAGCCCTGCAATTGTAGAGATTAATTCATGATAAATGCCGGAGATAAATGCGATTGTTCCACCACTCACACCGGGGACAAGATCTGCGGCACCCATCGCAAAGCCTTTTGCGGAGAGTTTTATCCAATCCGTTCCAGATCTCACGCGACTTCTATATTGCCATCTATTTTTTGCGACCAAGCCTCTATCCCCCCTTGAAGATTATGCACATCCTCGTAACCGAGTTGGAGTGTAAGATGATGCACGACAGCAGCTGAACGGACACCGGACCTACAGTGAACCACGACTGGTATATCCCTTCGAATTTTTTCAATTGAGTCTAGGAGTTCATGCATAGGGATATGTAAGCCATTGATGTTTCCGACTTCGACTTCCCAGGGTTCACGAACGTCAATAAGTTGATGTTCTCGCTTTTCTTCACGCCATTTCTTGAGCGTTGTTACTTCTATACTCTTCACACTTTTAACTTTCTGGATCTATTTCCTGGCGTAATCCAGTGGACATAGACTCTGGTAAGAAATCGAAAAAGGTATCTCCCCTAAGTCCCAATCTAAGGGTCTCTAAAGGGATGACATCCCATGGTCCGATGTTTCCAAGATTGACATTTGCACCGAATTGCTGAATAAACCAAGCTTGTTGAGGTTTCTTTGGCGTTTCCCAAAGGATGTCCTCCAGATTAACCTTGGCTAAAATTTTACGAATAAGCGCGGTATGTGCAGTTCCATTTGGTCTGTATATACCAACGTTTCCGCTTTCGCGTGCTTCGGCGATGACTTTCCAGCTCCCAGCTTCCAGTTCGTTGCGCATCATCTCGGTCCATTTGTTTGGACTGATTAAAATCCCAGCTTCTTTAGATCCCACTTCACTTAAAACTTTATAGTTTGCTGACAACTTGCGGATAATCTCACATTTTTCTTCTCCCTTGATGACCATGGAGCCATCGCTCACCTCGAGGCAACCAATTCCCAGGTCATCAATAAATCTCAAATAGTCATCCAAAGATTTTCGAATGTAAAACGCTTCGAATAATGTGCCTCCACAGTAAACCTCGATTCCCGCATCCAAGTATAGCTTTACCTTTTCTTTAAGCTTGGGCGTAATAAGCGATGTGCCAAAGCCAAGCTTGAGCAAATCCGTCCTGTCGGCATTAAGTTCGATAAAATCTTCAGTTTGTCTGAGACTTAGCCCTTTGTCCATCACCATGTTCAGTCCATATTCTCTGGGTTTTTCGGTTCTTTGAGGGATGTAGGATAATTCAGCATTCATTTATTCAGGGTTTAAGGCGGTTATATCTATCCGCAATCCTGTTGTCATTGAGCAAGTCAGGGAATGATTTAAAAATTCTACGCGCATTGTCGTAATGATTGATAAGGAGTGTTTCCAATACGTCAAGTGCTTTTGCTTCTTCTCCGCTAAAGAAGGTGCTCACAAACTCTTGATATCTAAGATGCGTTGTTTCAGAAACTGTTTTGAGTCCCTCTTCTAGCAGTTCCAACGCTGCTTCATGCGCATTGAGACGTTGTAGATTGTCAACGCGACCTTCCCAAGCCTCAATGTTTTTCGGTTCTCTTTCTAGGATTTTCACAAATTGTGCTTCAGCTTCTTGAGGCTTNGCGAGTTTCATTAACGCAGTTGCAAGAAGCAACCGATAGTCAGTGTTTTCAGGCGCCAACAGGACAGCGTGTTCGAAACACGTGACTGCCAAAGCATCATCAGACTGAATGTCACCTAGAACACCTAGTCCTATGAAGGCGTCTGGGTATCCCTCATTGAGATCCAAGCACTTTTTATAATAGATCTCTGCTTCTGAATATTTGTGGAGTCTCTCATAACATTCTCCAATAGAACAAAGCGTATGTGGTGTTGCACCTTCAATTTCGAAAATCTCGAGGTATGTTTCTAACGCATCAGAGAAATTGTCATTGCATCCGAACGCCTCCGCTTTTTGTTGATATGCCTGAATGAACTTGTCGTTAATTGCGATTGCAAAATCGTAGGCATCAAGCGCTTTTTTAATGGATCCTATTCTGTGGTAAGCATTGCCTAGGTTGTACCAGCCAATATTGCTATAGGGGTTTTCGTCTAGAAATTGATTGAAAAATTTAATGGCACTTTGAAGGTCATTGATTTTGTCATAACAAAAAGCCAGTTCATACAAGGCGGCCTCGTTAGAAGAATCATGCGAAAGCGCTTCTTCAAGGACGAAAATGGCTTTTTTCCAGTCACCTAAATTCTCATATTCAAGCGCAATGTCAAGTCTTATTTCTGATTTTAATTCCTTATCAGAATTGTTGAAGGCGTTTTTGAAATGGTCAATTGCTTTTATATGCTCTTCCATTTGGCTGTAAATAGACGCAAGGGTTAAATGAATTTCTTCATTTTGAGGTTCAAAAGCAAGTAGATTTTGTAATCGGGGAATTGCTTTGATATGCTTTCCGAGTCCGGCCAGTATTTGGGCCTCTCTCAATTGAAGATTGATGCTTTCTGGAAACAAATTGCTCGCATAATGTAGAACCATCTGTGCATTCTCAACTTCTCCAAAGCTCAGATAATGTCCAATCAACATTTCGAACTCCTCCACATCAAAATAACGGCTTTCACCATTATCGACCATGAGCTCGTATCGCTTGACTAAATCATCTATTTGGCTTTCGCTGTTCATGTGATTTTCTTCTTCAACCATCCTTATCAAAACTACCATACAAATGTCTTAAACTTAGCGTTAATTCAAGAGGGTTTTTAACAACAATAGGGGAAAACTAAATTATTGCTTGTGAAAGTGGATGTTCAGACATAGAATGTGCGCCTTTACTTTGTGTTTATGCTTATTAAATCTATTTCAGGTATTCGAGGAACAATTGGTGGGTCTGTAGGAGAATGTCTTACGCCACCAGATATTGTTCGTTTTGCAACAGGTTATGGTGCTTGGGTTCTTTCTAGGATGGAAGTTGAGCATTCCAATATCCCAACGGTTGTTTTGGGCAGAGATGCCAGGATGTCAGGTCGGATGGTCAGTGATTTAATTTCTTCTACTTTGAATGCATTGGGAATAAATGTGGTGGATCTGGGTCTGAGTACGACTCCAACAGTCGAATTGGCGGTTCCTGAACTCGGCGCGAACGGAGGGATTATTGTTACCGCATCCCACAATCCGAAAGCGTGGAATGCGTTAAAACTTCTAGATGAGCGTGGAGAGTTTCTTTCGGCTTCTGAAGGAGAAAGCGTTCTGGAATTGTCAGATTCACAGATCCAATATGCAGAGGTGGATGATTTGGGTACGACCTCTCATGATGATTCGTGGTTGAAATGGCATGTTCAACATGTGTTAAATCTCGATTTGGTCAATGCGAATTCTGTGAGAAGCGCTGGATTAAAAGTCGCTGTTGATGCTGTGAATTCATCGGGCGGTATTGCGATTCCTATGTTGTTAGAAAGCCTTGGGGTGGAAGTCGTTAAAGTTCATTGTGAGCCTACAGGAAATTTTGCACACAACCCTGAACCACTGCCAAAACATTTGACAGACCTGATGAAAGTTGTTGTCGATCAGAAATGTGACCTAGGAATCAGTGTGGATCCAGACGTAGATAGGCTTTGTTTCGTGAACGAAGATGGCACTTTTTTCGGAGAAGAGTATACACTTGTCGCTGTCGCTGATTACGTGTTGTCAAAGACGCCTGGAAATACGGTTAGCAATTTGAGTTCGACAAGAGCACTCAGTGTCGTTACCGAACGTCATGGGGGGGTGTATACAGCCTCTGCAGTAGGCGAAGTTAATGTCGTAGAAGCGATTCGAAATACACAAGCAATCATTGGTGGTGAGGGGAACGGAGGTATTATTTATCCTGCTTCTCACTCCGGCAGAGATGCCTTGGTAGGCGTAGGTTTGTTTTTAAGCCACCTGGTTGAGACTGGGGTAAAGTGCAGTGAATTAAGACAGACATATCCCAGCTTTGTGATCGAAAAAGACAAATTATCTCTCCCTGAATCTGGTGTAGAGGAGGCTTTAGAAACATTGGTATTGAATCATCCCGATGCCAAAGTGAATACCATTGATGGCGTTAAGTTTGACCTGGAAGAGGGGTGGGTACATCTCAGGAGAAGCAATACGGAGCCGATTATTCGTGTTTATGCAGAATCAGATACAAATGAAGCTGCACAGAGCCTTGCAAATAGGTTTAAAACTGAGTTACAAGCGCTTCTTGCGCGATTTGCGTAATGGCTGTGCTAAATCTTACCTTTGCAATCTGAATTAAAGATGACCAAGTGAAATCTATTTACCTCGATAATGCTGCGACAACACAGCTAGCACCAGAAGTTGCCGAAGCCATGTTCCCCGTTTTAAGGGATGTGTTCGGAAACCCATCTTCAACCCATGCTATAGGAAGGAAAGCAAAGGCGCTGATAGAGGTCAGCAGAAGAGATATTGCACATTTACTTGGTTGTGCACCCCGCTCCATTACTTTTACTTCGGGCGGCACAGAGGCAGATAATCTCGCTTTAAGAGCTGCAGTCAAAGATTTGGGATGCAAAAGAATTGTTACTTCTGAGGCGGAGCATATTGCAGTCATTGCGAGTTCGGAAAAAATGTCCCAGTTATTCGACATCGAAGTGGTGTATGTGAAACATCATTCAGATGGCACTGTTGATTGTGATGATTTAAGAAATATTTTGGCATCTGGCCCCAAGACGATTGTCAGTCTAATGCACGCAAATAATGAGGTGGGGGTCATTCAGCCTCTGGATGAAATAGCCAATGCCTGTAAGGAAACGAATGCGTATTTCCACAGTGACACTGTCCAAACAATGGCACATTATCCCTTTCAACTTGATGCACTAGAAATAGATTTTCTGACGTGTTCAGCGCATAAGTTTCACGGTCCAAAAGGGACTGGCTTTTTATACACTCATCCCAGGAATAAAATTAAAAGCCAAATCGTGGGAGGGGGTCAAGAGCGTGGATTGAGAAGCGGTACTGAAAACCTACATGGAATTGTGGGGTTGGCCAAAGCCTTGCAACTCGCATATGCTGAGCTTGACGATCATTCAATTCATGTTCGAAGCATCAAGAAGTATATGGTTGAAGGGTTGAAGCGCAGAATCTCCGGAGTGAGTTTTAATGCAAATTCCGACAAAGAGAACAGACTCTATACGGTATTAAGTGTCAAATTCCCACCCCATCCAAACAGCGGTATGGCTTTATTTCTGCTTGATTTAGAAGGTATTTCATGTTCTGGCGGAAGTGCCTGTTCAAGTGGCGCCACCTCAGGTTCACATGTCTTGAAAGCACTTGGGTACCATGATCCCACAAGAGCAAGTCTTCGGTTTTCGTTTTCGAGGTATACGACATTTGAAGATATTGACACGGCTCTTGAAGCCATATCTCGTGTCTTTGCGCCCATAGAATCTTCAGCCACAGTTAGCTGATGTCAGTCATTAACTGATGCCTATTAACAGACTTTTTTCTTCGATGATTCGCCTCAGAATGGCAAAGATTCATCGGATGTTGCAAAACCCTGTTGAGTCTCAAAAATCTGTCTTTTTTGATTTGGCACATGGTCTAAAGCAAACAAAGTTTGGGGAAGAACACGGTTTCTCCGAGGCCTCAAACACGATTACTTTAAAGGACTTTAAATCTCAGATACCTATCCGGTCGTATGATGAGATTAAACCTTGGATCCTAAGAGCGCAAGAAGGAGCGCGTAATGTGCTTTGGGAAGGGAGGGTCAATTGGTTCGCAAAAACATCAGGCACAACTTCAGATCGGTCGAAATTGTTACCAGTAACCCAAGATTCTCTATACTCATGTCATTACAAAGGTGGGAGAGACTTGCTGGCAATGTTTTGTGACCAAAGACCGAAAGCCCCGCTTTACTCCGGGAAGCACCTTATTATTGGAGGGAGTAGTACGCTGAATGCAAATGGAAGTGGTTCATATACGGGTGACTTGTCTGCCATTATCGTCCGAAACCTACCGGCTTGGGTTGAAATGCGTCGAACCCCAGGTCGTGACATCACTTTGCTTGAGGATTGGGAGGAGAAGGTTGATTTAATGGTGGATCAAATCATTCGTGAAGACGTGAGGATTCTGGCCGGTATTCCAAGTTGGATGCTTGTCGTCACCAATAGAGTTCTTGAGAAAACCGGTACGTCAAGCTTGGATGAGGTGTGGCCAAACCTGTGGTTATATATGCATGGGGGCGTAGGTTTTTCACCGTATAAATCTGAATTCCAAAGATTAATAAAGTCTCCCGACATGAACTATATGGAAACCTATAATGCGTCAGAAGGGTTCTTTAGCATTCAGGATTCTCTAAAAAGGGACGACATGGCTTTGTTGTTAAATCACGGGATTTTTTATGAATTCATACCGCGAGACGAGGCAGGAGGAGCCAACCCAATAACGCTCGAATTGCAGGACTTAGAAGTAGGCGAAGAATATGCCATCGTGATTTCTACAAATGCGGGATTGTGGAGGTATATGCTAGGTGATGTCGTGCGTTTGACCAGTCGAAATCCATATCGCATTCAAGTCACAGGCAGAGTCTCTTCTTTTTTAAATGTGGTTGGAGAAGAATTGATGGTTGATCAAGTGGAAAAAGCAATTTCATCTACCATGTTAAAACATTCGGTATCCGCAAAAGATTTTACCGTTGCCCCACGTTTTGCTGATGATGGACATCCGATCGGACACACATGGGCCATTGAGTTGTTGTCAGAGTCTATGTCAACATTGTCAACCTTTGATTTGGGCGTGACTTTAGACAAAGAACTCAAGTTGTTGAGTTCAGATTATGATGCGAAAAGAACTGGAGACTTGGTGCTTCAAATGCCTGAAATACAATTGGTAGCGTGTGGTACATTTGAGCGTTGGCTTAAAGAAAACAACAAGTTGGGTGGCCAACACAAGATTCTCAGGCTTTCAAATACGCGGACATTTTTAGATGAAATACTAAGAGTTATCCCCAATCGATNTACAATGCTTGGTTAGGCTTCAATTAGGTGTTAGTTTTCGCGCTAAATAAGTAATATAACGAAGTATAAAAATGCATTTAGCAGTCGCAGGAAATATAGGGTCAGGCAAAACCACTCTCACTACGCTTTTAGCAAAGCACTATAAATACACACCTCATTATGAGAGTGTAGATGACAATCCGTATCTCAACGATTTTTATAAAGACATGCAACGTTGGTCGTTCAATTTGCAGGTGTACTTTTTAAACTCTCGATTTGCGCAATTAATCGATTTGAAAGAGAAAGGGAAGCCAATGATTCAAGACAGGACGATTTATGAGGACGCTCATATTTTTGCGCCAAACCTAAACGCGATGGGTCTTATGTCGACGCGTGACCATGAGAACTATAGAATATTGTTCGATTTAATGGAAACCTTTGTTTCGCCGCCCGACTTAATGATTTACTTGCGGGCTTCAGTCCCAAAATTGGTCTCTCAGATTCAAAAAAGAGGAAGAGATTACGAAGAATCAATTCGTCTGGATTACTTAAATCGTTTGAATGAAAGGTATGAAGCCTGGATTTCTACATATACAAAAGGTGAGCTTCTTATTATTGATGTAGATGATTTAGAATTTGGCGACAACAAAGAAGATCTAAGCAAAATCATTGAGGCTATTGATGCAAAACTTCACGGTTTGTTTGAGAAAACCAAGTAAGATATCTCCCTCTAAAGCATAAAAAAAGCCACGCATTTTCGTGGCTTTTTTGTGTTTACAGTTTTAAGTTTATAGCGCTAAAAATGCGAATGATATGAGTACGTCATCATTGATTGCTCTGTTTCCCAGGTTATCAAAAAAGGATCCTGACCCATATGTGAGCTCATGTTTTGTTCTATCCATGAAAAACTCTCCTGTGATGTTATAGCCCATCCCTCCCTCGGGTAACTTTTGTTCCTTTATTGTAAATGGGATGTCGTAATCTACAGCGATACCGTGCATGTCGAGTGTACATGAAAGTGTCTTGATGCCATCCTTGTTGATAGAGGAGCTGTTGAAAGAAAGCCTTGCTTCTGGAAACTTATCGACATCAAAAAAGTCTTCATTCTTGAGGTGGCTGTCAAAGTTTTCTTTTGAATCGCCCTCGATATCGGTGGCCTCAAAGCCATTCATATTGAAGGTGACAAGCCCTTTTGTAATGATACCATTTTCAACTTTAAATTTTCCTTTTGATGCGGGAATAATGCCTGAATGACCTGATCCTGATATTTTCTTTGCGGTCCAATTTATACGCGGCTTATTTTTTGTTAATGAATACTTTNCGTCCGGAATGCCCAACTCACCAAAAGTATTTGATACTTGTGTTTTCGTCTCATTTTTAGACGGGGCGTCTGAGTTTTCATTTGTAGATTCAGACTGACAAGAAGTGAATAAGAACACTCCAAAGGCAAAAAGAAGATGCGATAACTTCATGGTTTATTTTTTAGCGAAGACCTCAATGGATGTGGAAACCAGTTCAATCTTCGCATCTGTTGATTTGTCTTCATTGCTTGTGTGAGAGTGATTGTCACCTCCTGCAAGAAGCGGTGCAATAACAAGGCCAATTAAGCAAGTCAACTTAATGAGTATGTTCATAGATGGGCCAGATGTGTCCTTAAATGGATCGCCAACAGTATCTCCGGTGACTGCCGCTTTGTGAGCTTCAGAACCTTTATATGTCATCTCTCCATCAATTTCAACACCTGCTTCGAAACTCTTCTTTGCATTGTCCCAAGCACCGCCTGCGTTGTTTTGGAAGATTGCCCAAAGCACTCCACTCACTGTGACACCCGCCATATAAGAACCGAGTGGCTCAGCACCCATAGTGAACCCTATGATGATTGGAGAAACGATTGTAATCGCACCAGGAAGCATCATCTCTTTGAGGGCAGCTTTTGTGCTAATATCAACACACTTGCTGTATTCAGGTTGCCCTGTTCCTTCCATAATTCCAGGAATCTCTTTAAACTGGCGTCTCACCTCTTTTACCATCTCCATCGCAGCCTTTCCGACTGATTTCATAGCGAGAGCAGAGAACACTACAGGAATCATCGCACCCACAAACAGTGTTGCTAGAACGTTCGCCTTGAAAATGTTAATTCCATCAATACCAGTCATGGTAACGTAGGCAGCGAAAAGTGCCAAAGCTGTCAAAGCAGCCGATGCAATTGCAAAGCCTTTTCCGATCGCTGCCGTTGTGTTTCCAACAGAATCGAGAATATCTGTACGCTCACGGACTTCAGCTGGCAGTTCACACATCTCAGCAATACCTCCCGCGTTGTCTGCGATAGGTCCAAATGCATCGATTGCCAATTGCATAGCTGTAGTCGCCATCATGGCACATGCTGCAATCGCAACCCCATAGAATCCTGCGAATTCGTATGATGCGTAAATCGCAACGGCAAAAAGAAGAATAGGTCCGAAGGTCGAGATCATGCCCGTTGACAATCCAGCGATGATGTTCGTTCCAGCGCCTGTATTAGAATTGCGAACGATGTCCATGACAGGCTTTTTGCCGAGTCCGGTATAGTACTCAGTCATCCAGCTAATCCCACCTCCTACACCAAGTCCTACAAGAACAGCATAGAAAACGTTGATTGAAGCGAAAGGAGTCGAAGACTTCTCAGCGTCTTGGAAGAAATTCATAGATATCATATCAGGGAGCATCCAATCAATCAAAAAGTAACACGCAATCGCGGTCATGATGATAGACCCCCAGTTTCCTTTGTTAAGTGCAGATTGAACTTCAGCTTCTTTGCCGTCGTCACTCACTTTAATGAACTTCGTTGCGATCAGCGAGAATATAATACCAAGCGCAGAGATGACAAGTGGTAGGAGTAGTGTAGCGAGGCCATCGAACTCGTCCACGTATCCAGCGCCCATGTCACGAACAACGTAAACGCCTAGAACCATAGCGGCTAAAACTGTTGCCACGTAAGATCCGAACAGATCAGCACCCATGCCGGCTACATCACCTACGTTGTCACCTACGTTATCTGCAATAGTCGCAGGGTTACGAGGATCATCCTCAGGAATACCAGCTTCAACTTTACCCACAAGGTCAGCGCCTACGTCAGCGGCTTTGGTGTAAATACCTCCTCCAACACGCGCGAAAAGCGCAATTGATTCAGCACCTAACGAGAAACCAGCAAGTGCTTCAAGCACGATAATCATGTTATTTACATCAGTAACTTCTCCTGTAAGACCAAGAATCGATGTTTTGATCAGGATAATAAAGATTACACTCAATCCGAAAACAGCCAAACCTGCCACGCCAAGTCCCATGACTGTGCCTCCAGTAAATGATACTTTCAAGGCTTTCGACAAGCTTGTCTTTGCTGCCTCAGCAGTCCTCACATTTGCTTCAGTTGCGATGCGCATCCCGATGTTTCCAGCAATAGCAGAAAATACTGCGCCTATGACAAAGGCCACAACAATAAACCAATGCGTGTTTGGTACAAGCGTTGAGACGACTGCAAGCGCCGCTCCAGAAATCACGACAAAAATGGCCAGTAGTCGGTATTCAGCGTTTAGGAATGCAAGCGCTCCCTCGTGAATATAGGTTGCAATTTCCGTCATACGTTCGTTGCCCTTAGATTGTTTGCGAACCCAAGAGCCTTGAATAGCCATAATGATTAAGCCGAAAATGGCAATTGTAGGGACCAGATAAAGAATGTTGTCAATTAAAAATTGCATGATATTGATTTATAGGTTAATCGGATAAGTTTCTCGAAAATTATTACTTACTGTACGTTACAGTTTTAACAGCTTCCACAATTTCTTTTATTTGTGGTGTCGCTTCTTCAATGAGAGTTGTTGCAAAGGCATAAGGCGTATCTGACTGACAGATCCTCACAATTGGCGCGTCTAAGTAATCAAACGCATTGCGTTGAACCCTATAAGCAACCTCTGAAGAGACTGAGCTTACAGGAAAACTTTCCTCTACAATCACAAGACGGTTTGTTTTCTTGATAGACTCAATAATGGTGTCTAAATCAAGAGGCCTTATTGTAATGAGATCGATAATTTCAACGTCGATATCTTCTTTCGCCAATTCATCTGCTGCAGCATGAACCGTTTTGAGAATCTTGCCAAAGGATACGATGGTGACGTCAGATCCTTTCTGTCTCACGTTTGCTTTTCCTATCGGTACAAGGAATTCTCCGTCTGGAATCATTCCTTTGTCGCCGTACATTTTCTCAGACTCCATAATTAATACAGGGTCGTTGTCGCGAATGGCTGACTTTAAAAGTCCTTTCGCTTCATAAGGTGTGAATGGTGTAACAACTTTCAGCCCAGGAATTGCAGAGTACATGGCTTCATAGCTCTGGCTGTGAGTTGCCGCCAATTGTCCGGCAGGCCCGTTTGGTCCACGAAAAACGATGGGCACTGTATATTGCCCCCCACTCATTTGTAGCATCTTGGCAGCGTGATTGATGATTTGGTCTGAAGCCAACACAGCAAAATTCCAAGTCATATATTCCACAATGGGTCGAAGTCCATTCATCGCTGCCCCGACGGCGATGCCCGTAAATCCAAGCTCTGCAATAGGTGTGTCGATGACTCTCCGCGCACCAAATTCATCAAGCATACCTTTCGAAGCTTTATATGCTCCATTGTATTCAGCAACTTCTTCACCAATTAGAAATACACGCTCATCACGTCGCATCTCTTCGCTCATTGCTTCAGCTACAGCTTCTCTATATGTAATTTCACGCATGGTTTTAGGGAACTATTAGGGCGTCAAAGGTAAGTTAATATTCTCAACCTTCACTTCATACCTTTGCCACCCCAAGAAATGAATCTTGGATTTTATTTACTTTAATATGAAATTGCTTGTTTGTATAAGTAAAGCACCTGATACCACTAGCCGTATCGCCTTTACAGACGGAGATAAACACTTCGATGAAAGTGGCGTTCAATTTATTGTCAACCCCTATGATGAGTGGTATGCGCTTGTTCGTGCGATTGAACTCGTAGAACAAAATGGCGGTTCTGTCACGACAATTACTGTCGGAGATGCTACCTGCGACCCCATTATTAGAAAAGCTCTTGCGATAGGTGCGACAGATGCTGTCAGAATAGATGCGGTCCCAACCGACTCTTCTCAAGTTGCGAGGCTTCTTGCAAATTATGCAAAAGACCAAGGCTATGACATTATTCTCGGTGGTAAGGAAACAATAGATAATAACTCATCAGCAGTGCCTGCAATGATTGCGGAGTGTCTCGATCTTCCATATGTTGCGCTCGTAACCAAATTAGAAATGTCTGGAGATGAGGCAACGCTAACAGCCGAAACAACCGGAGGAACAAATAACCTGACAGTGAAAGGCACATTCGTCATGAGTGCTGCAAAAGGAATTGCTGAGCAAAGAATACCAAATATGAGAGGCATCATGTCTGCGAGAACGAAACCGCTTCAGGTTGTGGAGGCCTCTGCAGTTGAGATTTCAACTCAGGTGGATGTTTTTAAGCTTCCACCACCTAAAGGAGATTGTGTCATAGTAGATGCAGATAACCCTGCAGAGTTAGTTCGTTTTTTACGTGAGGAATCAAAAATTATTTAAGATGTCAGTATTAGTTTATATATCAACGCAAGCAGGTAAAGCCACAAATGCGGCCTTGGAAGTAGCATCGTATGCCGCTGCACTTCATTCAGGAGAAGTTGTTGCGCTCGTAGCGGGGGACATTTCAGGAGATGGAGGTCTTGGTGCTGTGGGGGTTTCTAAAGTCATGCATTGTACTGATGCACTTACTGACAACAGTCAGCAATCCAAGCTCACAAAACAAGCCGCGGTATCTATTGGTGCACAGACGGTTGTTTTTTCAGGGAATAGTATTGGAAATGCTATAGCACCCCGTGTTGCCATTGCAATGAATGCTGGATATATTGCGGGAGCGACAGGTCTTCCTGAAGGAAAAACCTACACACGCAATGTTTTTAGTGGCAAAGCAACGGCGCATGTTCAAGTGAATACTGAGACGATTGTGATTGCAGTGACGCCAAATTCATTTGGCATAAAAAACACAGGAGGTTCCGAAGCAGTGGTTGAAGCATTTTCTGCGGATGTGGGTGAGGCAAGAGTGAAATTAAATGGTTTTACGCCGACCAGTTCAGCAGGCAATGTGCCACTTCCTGAAGCAATAAGAGTTGTTTCTGCGGGCCGAGGACTCAAAGGGCCTGAGAATTGGGGGATAATAGAATCGTTGGCGAATGCATTGGACGCATCTACTGCATGCAGTCGTCCTGTGGGTGACATGGGGTGGCGTCCTCATCATGAGCACGTAGGGCAAACGGGCATTACCATTCGTCCGGATCTTTACATTGCTTGTGGTATATCGGGTGCAATTCAACACCTTGCGGGTGTGAATCAAAGTAAAGTCATTGTCGTAATTAATACAGATCCTGAAGCGCCTTTCTTTAAAGCAGCTGATTATGGCATTGTGGGCGATGTATTCGAAGTTCTTCCTAAATTAACGGCAGCGATTAACGCACTTTAGCAGCTTAAGTATAGTTAGAGATGAAAAAGATAGACCTCGAAATATTTGATATATCCCATAGCGGGACTAATTCAGGGGCCTATGCTATGGTTTTAGTTGAGAAGGGCGGCAACAGAAAAATACCTATTATCATAGGAAGTTCGGAAGCTCAGGCGATTGCAATAGAGCTTGAGAACATGAAGCCGAGTCGGCCTTTAACGCATGACCTGTATAAGAATACACTGACTTCATTTAATATGACAGTCACTGAAGTGTTGATTTACAATTACAATGAGGGTATATTTTTCGCGAAAGTCATCGTTACAGATGGTGAACGAATCATAGAAATTGATTCTAGATCTTCCGATGCTGTTGCGATTGCGGTTCGGTTTAGAATTCCTATTAAATGCTATGAGACGATTCTTCAATCTATGGGGATAGATCCAAGTGATGATTCTACTTCTGAGGATGATTTAGAAGAAGACAGAGAAATCGTCTTTGGGGATGTTTTTGAAGATGTGGAGAAGCCCCAAAAGAAAACAGATAAATCGGAGGAATTGAAGTCGTTGCGAGATAAATTAAATCAAGCCATTGAAAATGAAGAATATGAGGCTGCATCGATATTAAAGATGGCCATTGAAAAACTTGAATCTGAGAAATAAGATCACCATGAAAAAAGTAGGTATCATTATGGGCAGTACTTCTGATCTCCCGGTTATGGAAGAGGCGATGCGTGTACTCGATGAGTTGGGCGTTACATACGAATCTACGGTTGTAAGTGCACATAGGACACCTGACCGTATGGCTGAATATGCGTCTACTGCCGTTGAGCGAGGGTTATCTGTGATTATTGCAGGCGCAGGTGGCGCAGCTCACCTGCCAGGGATGACAGCATCATATACACCTTTGCCAGTCATCGGGGTGCCTGTTAAAAGCAGAAATTCGATTGATGGTTGGGATTCAGTTCTGAGTATTCTGCAGATGCCTTCAGGTGTTCCAGTCGCAACCGTAGCGCTTGATGGAGCGAGAAATGCGGGTATTCTCGCTGCGCAAATTATGGCCTGTTCAGATCCCGTTCTTCTTGATCGAATGATCTTATTTAAGAATAATCTGAAATTAAAAGTCGAAAAAGCGACATCAACAGTGGAGAATCACACACCATCTTAATGTCGCATTTATCTTTTACTCCTTCGGAATTAAGTCCCCAAAAACGCCATTCATTTTTGTTAGGCGGTATTTCTCCGCGGCCTATCGCATTCGCGAGCACAATAGATGTGGAAGGTAGGGTCAACTTGGCGCCATTTAGTTATTTCAACGTTTTTTCAGCGAACCCCCCAATCTTAATTTTTTCTCCAGCGAGACGGGGCCGAGATAATACGACGAAGCATACCCTCGACAATGTCCTTTCAGTTCCTGAGGTCGTCGTCAACCTCGTCGATTTCAATTTGGTTCATGCGTGTTCACTCGCCAGTACGGATTACGCTGCCGGCGTGAACGAATTTGAAAAAGCAGGGCTCACGGAGATTCCCTCCGATACCATTGCACCTCCCAGAGTGATGGAATCACCTGTGTCGTTCGAATGCAAAGTGCTTAGGGTGGATTCATTTGGCGACAAACCAGGTGCTGGAAACCTTGTGGTGTGTGAAATTAATCGAATGCATTTCAGGGAAGATGTCCTCGACTCTAATGGATTGCCTGATGCGCACTTGCTTGACCTCGTCGGGCGATGTGGCGGTTCTCATTATGTCAGAGCTTCTGGAGATGCATTGTTTGAAATACCTAAGCCCGTATCGAATTTGGGAATAGGCGTCGATAAGATTCCACAGGACATTCGTCTCAGTCGGTTTTTAACGGGAAGACATTTGGCAATGCTAGGTAATATTGAGTCTTTGCCTGATGAAACAGATGTCAATGATTATAAACTTATGGAATTGTCATCCATTTTCATGGACCACTCTGACGATGGTGAGCAATTAGAAAAAGAACTCCATTTACATTCAGTTCGACTTCTTGACAATGGAAATGTTAATGAAGCGTGGAAAACACTTCTTAGTTTTAACCTCGGGTAGTATTGTTTTTGCAAGGTCTTATTTTACCTTTATAGTATGTCATTTGAGGTAAAAGGTAAGATTAAAGTTCTGTACGATCGACAGGACTTTCCAAGCGGCTTTTATAAGCGCGATTTCGTTATAACTACAAACGAACAATATCCACAAGATATTAAATTTGGCGCGCTTAAAGAGCGTGTCGATCAGTTAAATGGCCTTGTAGAAGGCGATGAGATAACTGTCAAATTTGATGTTAGAGGAAGAGAATACAACGGCAACTACTATGTAGATTTAAATGCTTGGCGTATTGAACGCGGTGTTCAAGGTCAAACTCCTGCAGCGAATAACGCTGATGCTCAGACTCCATCGGAATCGGTGAGTACAGCACCACTTCCCGAAGTTGAGCCCGTCGAGTTAAGTGCTGCGGCTTCAACTGATGACGATCTGCCGTTTTAGTCAGCCTAATTCTATAGTTCATAGTGGAAAATCACCGCATGCCCAAACTTTCTGATTGGCTTGAGGCTTATTCGCGCGGATTTCAACGTTTCCTTCCATCACCATTTGCAATAGCGCTTATTCTTACAGCTGTTGCTTTTGTGAGTGCTTGCGCGATTGGAAGCGACGGGTTTGAGCCTGTTTTAAAAGCGTGGTCAACTGGTTTGTGGAACCCCGATTTAATGAGATTTGGTTTTCAAGCCATGTTTATGCTTGTGCTTGGTCACGTTCTTGCCCTTTCTAAACCTGTGTCTAAATTCTTACGTATTGTCGTGCAGATGGCCATGCGTAACACCAGATATGCTGCTGCTTGGGTCGCTCTATTTTCCTTGTTGCTAGGTTGGATCAATTGGGGTCTCGGACTTGTTGCAGGTGCATTATTGGCCAAATCGGTCATCGACAGGTCACGTAGTGAAAATGCAGAGATTAACCCTGGTTTAATTGGCGCCGCTGGATATATGGGGTTGCTGGTTTGGCACAGTGGTCTAAGTGGAAGCGCACCATTAAAAGTGGCAGAGCCTGGCCACTTAATGTCTCTTTACCCGAATGGCGCGACATGGGCTACGCCCTTGGAAGAAGCCATTTCTATTTCTAGAACAGTTTTTACAAGTTGGAATTTTACGATTACGCTTGCGGTGATCATTGCCATTGTTTTGCTTTTCATTTTCTTAGGGTCAACTGTGGGACGAAGGGCGGGTGAGATGAGATCAAATAGCGATGTCAATGATGCCCAGGAAATCAATCCCATGATTGTTAAGCGCGGACCTAGGTCTGTGGCAGAAGCTTTAGATAAGGGAAAGATTCTGGCGTGGTCTTTTGGAATCGTATGTACAGGAACTGCAATTTGGCTTGCCGTTGGGAGTTTCGGGTCGCATACAACAAGTCTTGGATTTGTGACGCCTGATTGGATTAATTTAATCTTATTGGGTTTGGCCATGCTCGCTCATGGATCTGTATCTAATATGTTGAACGCTCTCGAAAAAGCGATAGGAGGCGCATCAGGAATCCTTCTTCAATTTCCAATTTATTTCGGCATTATGGGGATCGTAACGGGAACTGGATTGGCGGATGTTTTATCGGGAGCTCTGGTCTCGGCGACGACTTCTGGGACATTGCCGTTGGCAATTTTTGGATCTTCGGGTCTGCTAAACATCTTCGTTCCCAGTGGGGGAGGGCAATGGGCGGTTCAAGGTCCCCTGGTGATTGAATCATGTCACGCAATGGGCATAAGTCTGGAAAAAGGGATTATGGCCATGGCTTATGGTGATCAGTGGACGAATATGTTACAGCCTTTTTGGGCGCTGCCTTTGCTGGGGATTACTGGGTTGAAAGCAAGGGATATCTTGCCATATACGCTGGCTGCTCTCATCGTTTCCGGTCTGGTGTTTGTTGTTGCTCTTCTTCTTCTCGCTTAAAAATGAGGATTGAATAAATACTATTTAATTACAAGATATCTTTGCACCCGCAATGGCTCAAGAATTTCACACATTTACGCTACCCAATGGCATCCGTGTCATTCATAAGGAAGTACCAAGGGCGGCCAGTCATATTGCCCTTGTTGTGAATGCGGGTACGCGTGATGAAGTGAAAGGCGAAGCTGGTGTGGCGCATTTTATAGAACATTGCCTTTTTAAGGGAACAAGAAAGAGGAAGACTTTTCATGTTCTAAACAGATTAGAGCGGGTCGGTGGGGATTTGAATGCATATACGACGAAAGAAGAAACTTGGATTAGTGCTTCATTTTTAGAGCGGGACTTAGGAAGGGCGATTGAATTGGTATCCGACATTGTATTTAACTCAACCTTCCCAGAGAAGGAAATAATCAAGGAACGCGATGTCATTTTAGATGAAATCGCATCTGTTTTGGACAATCCCAGTGATGTGATTTTCGATGAGTTTGAGGAACGGTTGTTTGGAACGCATTCGCTGGGAAGAACAATTCTCGGCACCACTGATTCTGTTCGAAGTCTTGGGGTAGAAGAAATCAAGAACTTTGTCAAACGCAATTATTGTACTGAATCTATGGTGTTTGCCTCCGTGGGGTCGACCCCGATTAAGAAATTCAAAAAACTTTGCGAGAGATACTTGAGTCATGAAACAGGCAAAGGGAACGCAATTAAAAGGGTCGCTCCAAGTCCGCAAAAAGTCTTTGATGAACGTACTGAGCAAGACACGCATCAAGTTCATCATCTTCTTGGTAGTTTGACTGTCGGTGCGGATCATCCCGACAAACTTCCCCTCACCTTGATTGCTAATTATTTGGGTGGTCCGGCGATGAATTGTCGTTTAAGCCTCAACATTCGTGAAAAATATGGGATGGCGTATCACATTGAAGCTGGCTATTCTCCTTATCAGGACAGTGGCGTGTTTTCTGTGTACTTCGGGACTGACAGGAGGCACCATCATAAGGTGGAGTCGTTGGTTAACAAAGAGCTCCAGCTTTTATGTGACAATCGTTTAGGTGTGATGCAGCTTCACGATGCAAAAAAACAGCTGATCGGACAAATTGCACTTAGTCAAGATAGTGGACCAGCAATGATGACTGGTTTGGCAAAGAGTTTTTTATTGTACAATCGGGTGCAACCTCTTGCGGACTTTTTTAAATCAATAGAGCAAATTTCATCCGAGGATATTCTACGTGTTTCTAATCAGTTTATCAGTCCTGAAAAACTCAGCAGACTTGTCTACCTTGATAAAATGACCTCGTAGACATCACCTTGTAGAAAATTTGTGTACATCATCGTGATCAGATTGAATGTCGTTTTTAACTGAACGCATTTTCAGACTAATCATCGCCCATTCTCTGTTTCCATCAAGTAGAAGTTGACGAACTGCGTCATCATCATTGTCTGCGCCTTCTGCAATAAGCGCGAGTTTGGAAAACTTGTTTTTTCTCAGCCACATACACGCCTTTTCCTCACCTTCTGCGCCTCTAATTAAAGCCATGAGCTCAGGATGTCCTTCTGACATAAGCCATGCTCTTGCGTTATTATCTAAATTTAACGCATACGTAAAAGCGGAGAGTTCTGCGTAACCATTTGAGGCTAGCCAGTCTCTCAATTTTTTATTCCCACTAATCGCTTCTGCCCATGCGACGATTATTTTAGGAGAGTACTGCTTCACGGCTGTAAGGTAAGTACCTTTACGAGCTCGTGATAAAAGCACCTACACTTTTTACAAAAACTTTCGTCCTCCTATGTTCTAGTACGGTGATGTTTATGGCCAGTTTTGGAATGATTATGCCTGAATTGCCTGGGTATCTTCAACTCATGGGGGCTGGACATCTGTTGGGATATATTGTGGGATTATTCACTTTAGGTGCTTTGGTGTCAAGGTTTTTCTCAGGAAAAATCGCAGACAAAGCAGGTAGGAAAGTGGTGATGATTATTGGCACTGCAGTGACTGCAATTGCGGGTTTCCTATATGTGGTGATTCATTTTTTCTATACATCAAATCAAGATGACCTAGAGACTGGTATGTTGGGGGTCTGGCTTTTTTTGGGTCTCAGATTCTTTCATGGTTTGAGCACCGGCTTCCGACCTGCGGGTTCAAGTGCGCTCCTCACAGATATCGTGCCTGCAGATAGAAGGGGAGAAGCTTTGGGTTATTTGGGCGTAGCCGGAAATACTGGAATGGCTGGAGGACCCGCCCTTGGTAGTTTGCTCACTGTTGAATATGGATATGAGGAGATGTTTATATGCTCATCAATTCTAGGTATTGTGGCACTATTCTTAACCCTAAAGCTGCCCGAAACTTTGCCGAAAGCAAGAGCTATTCGACGCTCTGATTTAAATGTTTTTAAAGGAAAGAATTTTGAGCTATCAGTTTGGCCTGCGGCACTTTCATTGCTTCCAGTAGCTTGTGCTTTCGGCGTTTTTCTTACCATTACGCCTGATTTTGTATCAGACCTTGGGTATCAATACAAAGGTGTTTTTAACACGATTATTGTCGTTTCATCTATTTCAATGAGGTTTGTCGCTGGCAAGGCATCGGACAGATATGGTCGAGAACCGATTTTAGCGATCGGAGGATTCCTTCTGTTTTTAGGGATGGGTATCTTGTCCTATTCAACGACCCAGCTCTGGGCTGCAATAGGTGGTGTGGTATATGGTCTCTCCATTGGAATAAATATGCCTACTATTTTTGCGTGGACAGCCGACCTCGCCCCCAAGGGTAAAATTGCATTGGCAATTGGGACATCCTTGGTCTCTTTGGAAATAGGGATAGGCTTGGGAGCGTTTATTTCAGGCTCTCTTTTCTCTTCGGATTATTCTTGGCTCCCCTTGCTATATAGATTCTGTGCCTTATCGGGCTTGATTATGGCACTTGTTCTTCTGTTTGCAAAGCGCAAAATGATGTCGACGATGAATTCACCATTCTCTGTTTAATAACTACTTAAGATAAAGTAGGAATTGTGGGGATATTGCCCGTACTTTTCGGGTATGGAGACAAAAATTGCAGAAAGCCTCAAGATTGCCCAAAAGGATCGCACCGAAGTTATGGGTGAATTCCTCAATCTTAAAGCTGAGCTCGTTCGAACCCAGCAACGCAACGATGACCTTAGATCTGAGAACCACGCACTTAGAGAATCTTTAAATGCGACAGAGCATATGGCTCAGAATCTACTGACTTACGTTAACGACAACGCTTAGTCAATCTCATTTTGGATTGAGGCATCTCACGGTTTGCCTGGGTTCCATTAATTACGCTTCTAATCTTTCTAATGTAGCTGAATTCGTTTCGAATCCACGGTCTAGTTTTTTAAATAGACCTTGTAAAACTTTTCCCGGACCTACTTCGGTTACTGAAGTGGCACCAAAGGCGATCATCGCTTCCATGGTCTGAGTCCATTTAACTGGAGCGGTTAATTGATCAATTAGATTTTTTCGAATCGCTGCCACTTCAACCTCAGCTGACGCACTTACATTTTGAAAAATAGGACAGCTTAATGGTTGAATATCTGTGTTCTCTATGGCTTCCTTGAGCTTTTCTTTTGCCGATTCCATGATAGGAGAATGGAATGCGCCTCCAACAGGAAGCATCAGCGCTCTTCGCGCTCCGGCTTCCTTCAGGGTATCACATGCCAATTCCACGGCCGCTATTTCTCCCGAAATCACAATTTGACCAGGACAATTATAGTTTGCGGCAACGACAACGCCTTCAGTTTGATCACAAATTTGCTCGACGACTTTATTTTCTAAACCTAAAACGGCTGCCATGGTCGATGGGTATGCTTCACATGCTGATTGCATGGCATTGGCTCTTGCGGAAACCAAACGCAACCCATCTTCAAAGGATAAACCTCCAGCCACAACCAACGCACTAAATTCACCGAGACTATGACCAGCGACCATATCTGGGTTCATGTTCCCAAGTACTTCAGCTAAAATGACTGAGTGTAGGAAGATAGCTGGTTGCGTTACTTTGGTTTGTTTGAGCTCTTCAATTGTGCCGTGAAACATGATTTCACTAATTTTAAATCCAAGGATTTCATTCGCAGATTCAAAACGTGCCCTTGCAAGGTCTGAGTACTCATATAAATCTTTTCCCATCCCTGAGAATTGAGCTCCCTGACCAGGGAATACAAATGCTTTCATAAATATATTTTTACTTTTCTAAAGATAAAACAGTGTATTATCTAATTAGGAATACGTTGCCAGTTGAAATTTTCGCACCTCTTCCGTCAACTTGTTTTAATTCAATTTTCCAGCTATATGACTCTGTAGAGCTCACGAAGTGCGTGCCATCTCCATCTGAAGTGTTATCTCCTATCCAAGATTCGCCTATCGTTGTTGAGTTAAAGACCAACTTTCCCCATCTGTCATACACCCAGCATTCATAACTAATAATAAATTCCTCACCGTTTATGTGAGGGGTCCATGCGTCGTTATTTCCATCATTGTTTGGAGTAAATGCATTAGGTACGAAGATCTGTAATTCACTGTTAACGAAAATCGTTTGTGTGATAGCGTCAGTACAGCCATATTCGTTTGTGACAAGCAATTGTACGTCATAGGTATCTGCACGTTCATATTCATGTTCAGGGCTCACTTCTGAGGACCCTTCTCCATCTCCAAATGACCATATGTATTCGGCCCCACCTTCAGATTCATTTTCGAAAGTGATGATGGGGTCTAAGATTGTGATTTCTTCGGGAGTCACAATGAAATTCGCTATTGGCGGGTACCAAGCTTGGAATGCTGTATCGAGGTCAAGTCTAACAGCACATCCATCGTCGCTTACCACGATAAATTCAGCTTCATAAATTCCTGGAAATATCACATCGATTGTGAGAGGAGAAGCAAAGTTGTTTGGAATCACAAATCCTGGAACCTCAAGTTCGAATGAAGCTGCGCCAATGGACGTATTGAGTATTTCTACTTCAAGGGGCAAACATATTGAGTTTTGCAAAAAGGTCACTTCAGGAACAGGCAGTTCATAGACCTCAAAATCATTAAATGTTTGAGACGTACATCCTTCAATGTCTATAACCTCTAGTCCAACAGTAAACACCCCTGTGCCAGAAGCAACCAATTGAGGTGTCTCTGCACTTGTTTCCGTGCAGTCTGTGACACCTGTGGGGAATACCGTCCAAGCATATGGTTCTGCTCCTCCAGAGCATGTTAGTCCCAAGATATCGGAAGATAAGTTTTCAATTAAAAGATCAGCGTCCCCATTTATATCAAAACATATTGCGTCTTGTTCAAATGTAAAATCAGCAACTGGAATTGGATGAACGGTGATGTCGACATTTTCTGTTGTGATGCAATTTGGATTGGATGACGATATTGCTGTAAAGCTGACGTCATAAACACAATCTCCCAATGCGTAGTTGTCACACTCAAATGTAACTTGAGGATTGGCAATGCCAGTAGGGGCGGTGCCATTGCCGAAATTCCATGCAGACACAGATGACAGTGTTGATGTGGAATTAAAATTGACCGTTACGGGGCTACACCCCTCTGTGAAATCAGCATCGAGAGTAACAACAGGGTATTCAGACATCGTTACAGTAAGCGCTGAATTTGCGGTACAGTTGTTACCGTCAATCACAAACAAAGCAACATCAGAGGAGCCTTCCGTATATAACGGACAGAAATCGAACGTATTTCCATTTGTGTATGAAGTGCCGTCTAAGGTCCAGTCGAGTGTTAAGGGAAGCGCAGGAGTGTTGTCCCAATCGATTTCAAAATTGATACATGATCCTGTACATATCGCGTTTAATCCATCGAATGAGAAGGAAGGAACTAAATTTATTTCTCTATCAAACACAGCATTTGTAGCACATGTTAATCCCCCTGCATCGTCAAAGATGATGCTTCCTGTCACATTAATGTTAAGATTGCCTGCAGCAATATCTAAAAAGGACAGAGATAATATGTTTTGATTAGGGTTAGCTGCATCTACTACTTCTGATGAAGCGTCTTCGTTTGGAGAACTCACCCAAACATAAGATTCAGCGCCAGCAATATCAATTGTGATGTCAGAGCCCTCGCATGCCAGGCCATCTAATGAAAATGCAAGTTCCGGATTGTCTCTAACATCAGAGACAATGGTGCTTTCTGTCGTGCAGTCAAAATCACTTCCAAACAAGATAGAAGGGGCGGTGAATGTCGACGTCGCAGTAAATAATTCACCATCACTTACGGGATGAAAACCAACACCAGTTGTGTTCTCTATCGCGCCCATGACATCCCAGGTAATTACACCATTAGATGAAATGTCAATCTGTAATGTGTCACCTTCGCAAATTGGAGAAGTAGATAAGTCCAATTGTGCGTTTTCTAGAACCTCAACATCTATGGATGATTCACCCACACAACCATTGTTGTCTGTCACCACACATGACACATTTTGCACTCCAGCATCATCTGGAAATACAAACGGTATAAGAATGTTATTGTCTGTTGATGGCAGGTTGGTTGAATTCAGTGCCCATTCAAAAGTATATGATAAGGGATCCATTCCACCAGTAGTTACAAGGGCCTCATTTGTTCCACAAATAAGCGCGCCATCTACAGCGAGGTCGACATCGGGTAAATCAAGAATATCCAACGAGAATGCCAAATCAGTAAAACAGGATATACCAGGATATACGATTTCTCCAGTGACAGTTCCTTGAAGTGGGGATTCAATAAACGTGGCATATGTTGCAATTCCATTATTCTGGGACAGTGGCGCAGGAGACCAGGTATATGAATCAGCGCCAGATGCTGTAACAATGGGATTCAGGTTCGCACAGAAAAATGTTCCTGAGATTGGATCGATTGATAAAACAGGGTTTTCCTGAACAACAGCTGAGGTTGAGGCGGTGCCTGTACAAATGAGTTCTCCAATCGATGTGCTTGGATATGTGATCGTGCCGGTAACATCAACAATTGTCCCGTTTGCCACAATTGCTGTGTTTGGATTCACGCTGCTATTTGTGAAAAGTGGGCTTGGCCATTCATAGTTCATGGCATTGCCATTCGCCATAAATTCAACGGCATCTCCTTCACATGCTGGCGAAGATGTTAAAGAAAATTCAACCCCTTCGTAAACTTCAATCGATATTGCATCCTGCGTGACACAGCCACTTTCGTCAGTGACATCGATTTCTATCATAGAGGTTGAACCCACCCCATTTAAATCAAAAGGAAGTTCACTAAATGGTCCACTCACTGTTTCTGTATTGAGTAACACACCATCTTGACTCCAGGCTATGGTATAAGGTGGAGTGCCAAAATTGAGCGCCGTTTCTATGGTTGCTATTTCAGTCGAACAATACACATTATCGTTGTCTAAAACGTCTAAGGTTGCAACAGGTGATGCGTTAATGGTATAGCTGAAGGATGTCGTTGAAGAGCATCCATTTGCGCCCGCACCGATCACATTTCCACTGATAAGTGCAATGTTTAAATTGTTGAAAGTAATAGAGTTGCCATTGTTGACGTCTGGAATGGGGTTGACATCCCAAAAATAAGAGACACCTCCTGAGGCGATAAGCGTAATGTCATCTCCTGCGCACACAGATCCAGAAGAAGTCACTTCAATCACGGGCTGCTCTTCATACTCGACCATGAAATCAAAAGAGGTGCTACATGTCGTTGTGCCAAATGTTGAACTACCAGTGACAGAAATGACACCATCATTTGTAAATAAAGCAAAAGGAACATCTACGCAGTTCCCACTGAGGTTTGGATCTCCTTCCCAGTCATATGTCTCCGCTCCGAATGCACAAAGGGGAAGGTTCACATCAAGACAGATTGGATAGTTAAGCGTATTCGGTGTGGCTGTCACCACTGGGTTCTCCCAGACAACGGTTGACATATCTAAATGAGCAGAACATCCGGAAGGCTCCGTAACCTCGACAGAAACTTCAAATGGGGAAGGGGCAGAGAGATTCGTTGAGAATACCGGCGCATCAGAATCTGATTGAGGAACGCCATTCACATACCAAAGGTATTCAGCAATGCCAGAATTTGTCAAGCTAGTGACTTCATATGAAACAGGGTCTCCCACACAGCCTGATGATGGAGAATCAACCAAAGTTAATTCAGGAAGTGGCGTGACGTCAATATTGAAAGGAACGGTTGTTGCGCATGTCACACCTGTGGTACCATAGGTCAAATATCCTGTCAAAGTCGATGAAATAGCCGACTCGATATCACAGAAAACAGCTTGATTTGAGATGTTGTTTATTTGACAAGGAAGTGGGGTTGAGTTCCATGTAAAAACACCAGCTCCAGTTCCTTGTACGGTTGCGGACTGTCCACTACAGACAGTTGTCGGAGTCACAATGGCTGCAACATCTGGATTTTCTTGTAGAACGACAATCTGGCTTGTGGAAGTAGCGCATGTAATTGAACCATACGTCATCTCTCCAACGATAGATATAATCTCACCATTGTTAATTGTGCCAGCATCATATGTGGCTGTGAGTCCATTTTCAGCACTTGGCGAAGGCGTATACACAATGGAAGCAGTGGGTTCAGAAGTGAAAACACTACAATCCACAGGAGAATCTTCACAAACTGGAGGGACAAAGAGAGTGATCGATGGGGTTTGGAAAATCTCAAAATCTATGACGACAGACGTTGTCGTTGTATTGATATCACCCGTGGCATTAAATACCAACTGATGCATTCCTGCCATTAGAAATCCAGTCGAAAAAACATCTGCAAAGTCAACGATTCCTGGATCAGTACAGGAAGTTGAAGCAATGAATGTTTCTGAGGAAAGAGGGGCTCCATCAAGTAGGATGTCAAAGTCAACGGATAAGTTGTTGTTGGATGCCAATTGCCAAAGTGTACCTACGTTAATATTTGTACAAGATGTCAACGAAGAGATGTCATTGAATGTGATGTCTGGTTGTCCAGCAACAGTAATTTCTATTGGCGTGGCATTGTTTTGTGTGGCACATTCAAGAACACTCATTTGGATTTGATAACATCCCTGATTGATAAATTCAATCGCCACAGTGACATCATTTGCAGATGTTCCTTCCGCAAAAACCCAATCTACACCTTGAACTCCACCACTCACTGACCAGGTGTATACTTCCGGTAATGCACAGCCGGTATCAATATCGGTGGTTGTGTTCGTTGTGTGAACGATGAATCCAGAGGAGCCAGCTCCTTGTGTTGCATCAACAGTGAACGAGGGTAGAATAAATGGATTGTCAACTTCAAACCCAAATGAAAACGCTGAGCTGAATAAGAGTATAACCGTAATGAAAGCCTCGCGTAGCGCGTGGTTTTTGATGGTTTTATGAGTGCAGGTTGTAGAAGTAAGCGTCACAGGTGTGGCCTTTAAAAGCGCAAAATACGGCTATGACAGTTATTTAAGGCATTTTATACGTGTAAATATTACTTATAGTATATCTATACTCCTTTGTTGAAAACCCTTTTGCCTTGTTCTACCTTAAATGTATATTACACACTACTTTGCAGTAAATATATATTTTCAGAATAATCTCATCTTATGAAAAGACTCTACACACTTTTAGGTTTATCCTTACTCTTTGTTTTCGGGGCTCAAGCCCAAAGTTTTCCGCTTGAAGTTGAAGTGTATCAAGTACACTCCGACACCGAAGGTGTCGCGGCCCTTGACGGATTGACAACCTATCGATTTTATATTTCAAACATGGGCGCAACTGATTTTGTCAGTAGTATCTTTGGAAACAATGATTATCCACTCGAAATATCTGTTCCAGAGGGTGCTTATAATTCCAGTTTGAATGCTTCCTGGAGTGCTTCTGGAATATCCCCTGTGTTTGTTAATTTGTTTCCAGAAATGGCATATGATTCATTTGCGACAATAGGTTTGTCACAGTCGGCTGCGACCTCTGGTGTTGAAGGAGCTCAGGATCCTTCCATTGTTGAGGATCCGACACAACAAATAACGCCGATGTTTATTGTTGATGGTTCTACGGGAGCATCAGTGAATTCTATAACCGGTGTTGCATACTATATACTTAACGGCAACCCTGTCGGTTTGCCAGATGCTACTGGCCGTGTTTTGATTATGCAAATCACGACTTCAGGAACGCTTAGTGGTGTTATAAATGCCCAGCTTTTCCCTGATGGTGAAGGAACAAACTTTATTTCGGCAGTCTATAGTTTCGACGGACCTGGCCTTTATACAGCAGTCGGAGCTTGTCTCGCCGATACAGACGGAGATGGGATTTGTGATGAGGACGAAGTTCTCGGGTGTACAGACGAAACGGCTTGTAATTACAACGAGACCGCTACAGATGAAGATGGGTCTTGTGGTGTTCTTGACGAGTGCGGTGTTTGTGGCGGCAACGGTATTGCTGACGGAGATTGTGACTGCGATGGCAACGAATTTGACGAGTGTGGCGTTTGTGGAGGAGACGGAACAACTTGTGTAGGATGTGTTTATCAAAATGCTTGCAATTACAACCCTGGCGCAACTATTGACGATGGGTCATGTGTGTTTTACTGTCCAGGATGTACAAATGAGAGTGCATGTAATTATGATGTTGATGCCATTCAAGATGATGGTACTTGCTTATATCCAGTAGATATTTTCGGGGTAGATAATGTTAATTGTGATGGGATCTGTTTGAATGACGCTGATGGTGATGGTGTTTGTTCCGAGGACGAGATTTTAGGCTGTGATAATGATGAGGCATGTAATTATGACTCCCTGGCAACTGAAAATGATGGATTTTGTATTTATGCTCTCGGTTGTGACATCTGTCAAGAAGGAGTAATAATTGATGGGGATATTGACAATGACGGGATTTGCAACGATCAAGAAATCCTTGGCTGTCAGGACGCTGTAGCATGTAATTTCAGTATTGACGCGACAGATGACGATGGGTCTTGTTTGTACAATACAGACTTCTATCCAGACGGATTTTATGATTGTGATGGGAATTGCATCAACGATCAAGATGGAGATGAAATTTGTGATGAAGCCGAGATATTTGGTTGTCAGGACGCTGTAGCATGCAATTTCAATGCAGATGCCACAGACGAAAACAATTCGTGTGAATACACTACTTGTGCAGGTTGCATTTATGAATTCGCTTGCAATTATGACCTTAATGCGACGATAAGTAACAGTTCGTGTGAGTTTGGTACATGCCCTGGATGTACAGACCAAACTGCATGTAATTACAATCCTACTGTTTTAGAAGATGATGGATCGTGTGAGTATATTGACGAATGTGGTGTTTGTGGTGGAACGGGAATAGCTGAGGGCGATTGTGATTGTGCTGGAACCCAGATAGACGAATGTGGTGTTTGTGGTGGAACGGGAATAGCAGAAGGCGATTGTGATTGTGCTGGAAACCAGCTAGATGAATGTGGTGTTTGTAACGGAAACGGATTGCCATGCGCCGACCCGTGTTCTTCAGAAGATTGTCCAATGGTGTTTTCTGACCTACTGCCAGATTCGGTAGTCGAGTGTGAAGATGATCTTCCTACTTCTTGCGAAGCGTATTTGTTAGGTCTCGGCATTGTTAACCTTGTCGCTTTAAATTCATGTACGGGAGAACAATACTATGTTTTCTGTACAATGCTAAGCTCAAACAGCGTATCAGAATTAGATGGCAATCCAAGCCGTGAAATTTTTGACGAATGTGAAGAGTATGCAGAATTTGTTTTCACTGCGATAGACCTTGATTGTGGACGTGTGCTTACACAGACTGCTAGAGTTGATCGCGAGGATACAATAGCGCCAGTTGTTTCATCTAGCCCAGCTGATGTCACTGCTGAGTGTGATGCAATACCTGCTGTTGCTCCTAACAGCGACATCGTCGCTACTGATAATTGTGCAGCGGTTGCAGACCTTACCATTGCTTATGAAGGCGCAATAACTTTTGATGAGGAGGGCACACAAGATTGTGACAACAGCTATCTTATTGTACGTCGATGGAGCGTGACTGATGAGTGTGATAACACAACAATTGTTTCTCAAAACATTCAAGTTGTTGATACTACAGCTCCAGAGCTTACGATTCCAGCTGATTACACAGCTGAGTGTTCAGACGATCATCCGATGGATGATGCTTCTGCGACGGATAATTGTGCTGGAGATATCACCATTGATGTCGTCATGACGACGATTCCTGGTGATGGTGCTGGATGCTACACGATCACTCGTGAGTTTACAGCTACTGATGGATGTGGAAACGCATCTTCAGCAACACAGACGATTACGATTGTCGATACAACAGCTCCAGTTCTTACGAACGACCCACAGATCACGATTTCTTGTGATACGTATCCAGATGGAATTATTTATGCTTCTGCTACCGACAACTGTGGAGAGGTGGATATTACATTTNCTGACGCTCAAGTGAGTGGCGGATGTCTTNTACCNGTAGGNGCTTATNTACGTACTTACACTGCAACAGATGAGTGTGGAAATACTTCTACATCTGAGCAGATTGTCACTTTAACTGATGAAACAGCACCTGTAATCACAGTTCCTGCTGCTTATTCAACCACTGCTGATGCAACTGATTGTAGCGCGGACATTGATCCATCTGCTGCAGGAAACGCTTCTGCGACTGACAACTGTGATTCAGATGTGGCTTTATCGTTTGTAGATAGCGATTGGACTTACACTTGTGCTGCTGACGATGATAACGCAGAAGGTACACGTACTTTAACGCGTACTTGGACTGCTACCGATGATTGTGGCAATTTTTCTTCTGACACACAGAGTATTACTGTAACTGACGAAACCGCGCCGGTAGGTTCAGCTGAAGATGCTGATGTAGCTTGTGCAGACTATGATGCTACTGCTGAATATGGTTCTCACTCAGAGAGTGACAATTGCGATTCTAACGTAGCCTCTTCTTGGGTCAATATTGAAGAATTTGACGTTGAAGGAACAGGTTGTTACAAAGTTCGTCGTGAGTACACTTTCGTTGACGATTGTGGAAATGCTTCTACCGCTGAACAGATCATCACAGTATTTGATGATGTTGCGCCAGTTTGGGATGCGTATGAGCCCAACGTAACCGTTGAGTGTACAGATGGTGATGAAAACAGCGTTTTATACTTGCCAATCACTGCGTCAGACAACTGTGGAGAGATTACTTACTCTGTAACAGGTATTTGCGCTTCAGGTGGTTGTCCATACAGCATGATCCGTTTTTGGNCTGCTACTGATGATTGTGGAAACGTATCTGAAACAGTAGAACAGTATGTAAGTCTTTACGACGTTACAGCACCTGAACTTACTATTCCTGCTGATTTCACGGTAGATGCTGACGCAGCTGATTGTAGTGCTGATATTACGCCAGCTGCTGCTGGAGAAGCTTCTGCTACCGACAACTGTGGCGCTGAAGATTGCTGGGGTTCTCAGATGATTTTCATCACATACGTTGACAGTGATTGGTCTTACACCTGTACTGGTGATGATGAGGACACCCAAGGAACACGTACATTAACCCGTACTTGGACAGCGACAGACCGTTGTGACAATGCGATGTCTTTAGACCAAACCATTACTGTTACTGATGTTACAGCTCCAGTTGGTTCTGTTGAGGACGCTGATGTTGCTTGTGCAGACTATGATGGGGGTGCTGAATACGGTTCATATGCTGATTCTGACAACTGCGATTCTCAGGTAGCTGTTTCTTGGGTCAATGTTGAAGAATTCGACATTGAAGGAGCAGGTTGTTACAAAGTTCGTCGTGAGTACACCTTTACTGATGATTGTGGTAACGCTTCAACAGATGAGCAGATCATCACCGTGTTTGATGATGTTGCTCCAGTGATTTCAGGACTTCAGTTTGTAGAGCTAGAGTGCAGTGATTATTCGGCTCTCACTCCATATGCCTCTGCTACTGATGAATGCGGAACGGTTGAACTTGCTTTCACGGATGCTGAAGGAAGTGGCGGATGTGTTTTACCTTATGGATCGTACGTACGAACTTACACAGCGACTGACGAGTGCGGAAACCAAGAGACTTTCGAGCAGATTCTACAGTTAGTAGATACAACAGCTCCAGTTCTTACAATTCCAGCGGATTACACAGCTGAATGTTCAGACGACCATCCAATGGACGATGCCTCTGCGACAGACAACTGCGGAGAGGCAACGATTGATGTCGTAGAGACGACGATCCCTGGCGCTTGTGCTGGTAATTACACGATCACACGTGTGTTTACTGCGACAGATCATTGCGGCCTCGAAACTTCAGCGACTCAGACGATTACCATTATTGATACTACTGGCCCTGAGCTTTCGATCCCAGGGGATTACACAGCCGAGTGTTCAGACGACCATCCAATGGACGACGCCTCTGCGACAGACAACTGTGGAGAGGTGACGATTGGTTTAGTGGAGACGACGATCCCTGGCGCTTGTGCTGGTGATTACACGATCACTCGGACGTTTACAGCGACTGACGACTGTGGAAATGCAACAAGTGCGACTCAGATGATTACCATTATCGACACAACTTCTCCAGTACTCAGCATCCCCGCTGATTACACAGCGGAGTGTTCAGATGTTCACCCTATGGACGACGCTTCTGCTACTGACAACTGTGGTTCTGTAGAGATTACGGTTGAAGAGGAAATGATGACCTCAGCACTGGAGACATCTCCCTCATACTTCAATGATTTTGAAGATTGCTCTTTAGATGGATTCGTCGCGACGGGAGGAAGCATCTCTATCACGTCCAATGCATATGATGGAAGCTGCGCCGTTTATATGACTCATTATGCCGGTCAAGTCCCGCACAACTTCTATCCTGCTAATATCATGTTTGGACTGGGAACCTACGAAGTTATGGCCCGCGCAGACGGTTTCATTTCCGACAACATCATGCGGGTGTTTGCAGGTGACGATTACAATTCTCCAGCATTGAATATTGCTGTGCTTCCACAAAACACAGATAATCCTGGGGTTCATGTGACTGGATTTGGTTTGGATATCCACCTTGGTTCGCCTGCAGTGAGTCAAGATCAATGGTTCAAGGTGACTCTTGAGATATTGTCGACTGGATCACGTCTTATGATTGATGATATGGAGATTGTAACATTCGATACACCATCGGATCTGCCTGAATCAGGGCGCTACAAGTTGGCTGCCGTTTACCAGGGGACATACGATAACATGTCATTTGTGCCTGAGAATACATCCATGGGTTGCCCGCAGAATTACTCTATCGCTCGTACATTTACAGCTACTGACGACTGTGGAAATACAACAAGTGCGACTCAGACAATCACGATTGTAGATACGACTGCTCCTGTACTTACAAATGCGCCAGAGGTTACGATCTCTTGTGATGAGTACCCTGATGAGGTTGTTTATGCTACAGCTGAGGACAACTGTGGAACGGCTACAATTACTTACTCTGACTTACAGGTAAGTGGTGGATGTGTTCTCCCGGTCGGACAGTACATCCGTACGTATACAGCTACTGATGATTGTGGTAACG
>PACT01000031.1 GCA_002700285.1 Crocinitomicaceae bacterium
AGAAAGCGCTAAGAAACATAGTGATATAGTGAAGATGTGTTTCATGATTGTAGTTATTCAGCCCAGCGCCACAGATCTTGAGTAGTTGCTGTCGATGGTGACAACGGATACCAACCTTCAGAAACTTTTTGTTGTGCACAAAGCACACATTCTTCAATAGCATCTGAACCATATCCTATGCATTTAAAATACTCCACCTTGGGTAATTCATGAGCAGCACAAAAACATTTTGCACTTGAATACATTTGTTCGTAAACACTCCAATTATTATTCCCAGAGTTTACTAATAATCCAGGATTGGGGCTTGAGTCTGAACGATGAAGCCATATATGATAAGTGCTGTAAAGTGTACTCCATACTATTCCTAAATCTTCTAATGTAGCCACCGACCAAAATCCAGGAAGGTTTCTGCAAGATGAAGCACATTCGGGGTATGACATATCTCCAATATTTACAACAGCATTTTCACCATCTTCAGACAATACTGCCGAATTAAACTCAAGGCCATATTGAGATAATAGTGCTTGTAAATCAGGGACGCCAATTAAGCCGTCTCCATTTTCATCTGGGTTGTATGGTAGTTGAGGTATGCCTTGCCCAAAGGCATTCAAGCTTAAAGCAGCGATAACAATTGTGATTAAATATCTCATAGTCTTGGATTTAAGATTTACAAGATACAACTATTAATTTATGTGTAGCCCAGAAGATCGCTGAACACGAGTTCTTTAAGTTTCGCTCACTTTGAGTTACTACCTTTGAATGCAACAATAGAGATAGAGGTTTACATCAAGAATCTATTTAGAAAAGAACGGTTATTATGCCCTATTTGTACCTCATCACGTCAGATGTCATATAAATCAATACTAAATACTTTCTGTATCGGAAAGTAACCCATCAAAGACCCCCGCTAATCTTGAGTCTGAAGATTAGCCCCTTCTTATTAGTCTTGAGGACTTCCTTCGCACTGACAGGCGTTACATCCATCCGTTTGGATGTCATTGCCATCATCACAGCATTCACCATCCTCAACAATGCCATTTCCACAATCAGAATCTGAAACAAAAGAACTTCCAAAAACAGATAATAGAGCTAGTAAATCGTTGACACCAATAATTTCATCATTATCAAAATCTGGATTATATGGAGTGAGTAACTCACATTCCCCATCAGTCCATTCTGTAACACCATTATAAAAAGCATAACAATCATTTGAATATGTCACATCATTACAACCACAAACAGGCTCCCAAATTTCAATACATGTAAACCCTTCGTCTATTTGATCTTCATTAATGCATTCTGGGCATAAAGCCAATGCAACATCATATACCTCTTGGTCATACAAGCAAGTGCCATCTTCGATTGTTGCTGTTGAATCATAGTTCGTTGCGTTTTCATTGGTACAACCACTGCATGAGCTATTGCCTCCACCACATACGCCACATTCGTCAAGTATGTTGCCTTCGCAATCGCATGCGTCGTCAGCTATTTCGCCACCATCACAACTGCCGTCGTCTACAGTCGCAGACGAATCGTAATTGCACGCCGCAGCATCCATACAACCATATATGGCGATGCCATTTTCAATATTAAGAGTGAAACGGTTATATGATGTCCCAGTATTTCCGGCAAAAGAAAATGCACCGTTAGAAAGTTCATGAGATATTTCTGTCTGATTATCGAGTAAATTGGCCACCCATCCAGATGGCATATTGTCGAAACTCGCCAGCGAAATTGTAAATGNTGNTGAAAAGGTTGTTTCAAAAAATAATGGCACTGTGATTGTTGCCATATCTGATAAAAGTGAAGGCGGTAATGAATTCGTATTAATCTCTTGTGTACCTATCAAACTTCCGAATTGCCATCCTGAAAATCCATCTAGATATGGGGCGTCATACCATGCATCAAAGCCTGTGGTTGCACCATCAAAGAATATAACCATTGTACTTATTTGATTACTGCCTTGACTCATTTCTAATCTAACAGTCGGATATTGAGCTAAAATTGAGAAATGACATAATAAAAGCAGAGTAGAAATAAAAAGTCTCATGGTAATTGATTTTACTTACAAGATACAAAATTTATTTTATGTTTAGATAATGACGACTGAACACAAGGACTTTCAGTGATGCCTTTGAGTACAGGATCTACTCCAATTGCTTTGCGATTTCAGTTGTCATTTGATTAAATTCTTCTTCCTCGAAGAGGCGTGTGAGCATCATGATGTTGCCATCTCGATCGCTGAGGATATTACGCGTCACACCTGAATTTTGAGCTGCAAATTGATAGAAATGTTCTCCTCCTGGATCCAAAGCCAATGGATAGGTGATACCGACAGATTCTCCAAAAGAGATGACTTTATTCAGCGGTTCATCTAAATCAATACCCACCATGAAAAAATCAGGATGGTCTTTGTATTTAAGCCATACTTCCTTTTCCAAATGAGGCATTTCTTTTCTGCACACCCCACACCAGCTGGCGGTAAACTGAATCAAAACAACCTTTCCTTTTAAATCATCGGGCGTGACCTGCTTTCCGTCTGTTAAGGTTAAATTCAAAGCAGGCAAGGTGTCGCCGACTTGAACAATGTATCCACGGGCATCAGCCACTTGGGCACACACACTTAAAGAAAGTGCTAAGGAAGATAGTAAAAGCGTAAAGATATGTTTCATGAGTGTACGTTGTCGCGCGTAAATCGCTTGTATGTGGGATCAGAAAGTATATTCTTTTATGAGCTATTTAAATGTAGGGACAGACAGATGTTTCTTAAACAACTATTTGTGCTTTTGTAAAATTTACGACTTTAGAGATATAGAAACTAACTTTGTTTGATATTAAATGAGAGAATGGATCCTAACGCTGGCAAAAAGAAATTGAGAAATAAACTCGGGAGAGACGCAGCAATTGCTGCCCTTGANGCAGAAGAATTTCAGCGTAAGACGACATCATTCTATAGATATGTCACAATATCTGACCCCAACGCGATGAGAGACCTGCTCTATAGCGAATGGTCAAACCTAGGCGTTTTTGGAAGAGTTTACATTGCGAAAGAGGGTATCAATGCTCAAATTTCAGTACCCGAGCCTCAATGGTCAAACTTTATCGAAACACTCCATTCTCACAAAGAATTTGATGTGATGCAGCAGAAAAATGCTGTTGAGGACGATGGAAAATCGTTTTTCAAACTGATCATCAAAGTCAAAAAACAGATTGTGGCAGATGGCTTGGATTTTGGTGAATACGATATTTCGAATGTGGGAAATCACCTCAATGCAGCGCAGTGGAATGAAGCCATGGAAAAGGGTGCTACAATTGTGGATATGCGCAACCATTATGAGAGTGAAATTGGACATTTTNAAGGGGCCATTTGCCCTCAATCAGAAACCTTCAAAGAAGAACTCCCAGAGGTCCTTTCTGATTTACAAGACAAGAAAGATGATCAAATACTTTTATACTGTACAGGTGGAATACGCTGTGAAAAAGCATCTGCATATCTAAAACATCATGGATTTAATGACGTGAATCAGCTCCACGGAGGGATTATAGATTATGCCAAACAAATTGAAAAAGATGCGCGTCTGGAGAATAAATTTATCGGCAAGAATTTCGTTTTTGATGAGCGCTTGGGAGAAAGAATCTCCGAGGAGGTTATTTCAAATTGTCACCAATGTGGAGAACCCTCCGATGATCACGTGAACTGCAAGAATAAGACCTGCAATCTCTTATTCATACAATGTAAAAAGTGTGCTACTAAACACTCTGGATGCTGTTCTAAAAGCTGTATCGACTATTCCCTCCTTCCAGAAGAGGAGCAGGTGGCACGGAGAAAGGGAGAAAAAAACGATTCCCGATTTCACAACCATCAGAAAAGAGATCTGTCACAAGGATTGAAATAGAGAGGAAAGCCAGGGCACAAATACCGGCAACAACATCTCGATTACTTTTGAACAGCCACTTGACGCACAGAAAATCCAGCGTCTCCACGGAGCGTGATGGAATACAAACCATTCGGAAATTCACTGAAGTCGAGTGTCATGATACCGTCACCCACAGAAACCAATTCAGAATAAAGGAGGCGACCTTGCCCATCGTATATATCAACTGAAGAGACGCCACGTTCAGCAGTGAATTGCATGGTTACAAATGACGAAGTAGGATTTGGCCCTAATGTGAAAGGAAGGGGGTCCAAATCATTCAAGCCATAGACATCATCAACATACACATTCCCATCTTCGATACAGCCATTAGAATCTGTAACAATAACATTGTATACACCATCCTCAAGCGCATTCGGATCTACCTCCTCCCCTGTTGTAGAATCGTACCACACAAAACTATAATCGCCTGTCCCTCCTTCAGCGGTTGCTGTTCCCACGCCAGATGCCCCTCCCATATCACCTGTCGCATCAAGCGTAATTTGTAGAGGTTCAGGGCCATCTACAACGATTTGAATGGATGCTGAACACCCATTAAGATCTGTTGCAACCACTGAATACGACCCCACGGATTGATTATATATTCCTGTGTAATTCTGATATAAAGGTGAATTCCCCAAAGCAAAAAATACAGAGTCAGCTGCACCAACTGCCCCTGAAGCAATGACAATGATTGAAGCATTGTCATCAAAACACAAGACATTTGACGCATCGATAGTAGAACTAAGAGACAAATAGCAGCAAGAACCATCTTCTAAGGTTGCCTCAACATCGAAATTATTTGCAGTATCATCCATGCACCCAGAACATGAAGAATTATCTCCCCCGCACACATCACATTCATCGAAATAAAGACAATTCCCAATATCGGTGATTGCAAGCTCGCTGTAGTTACAAGCTATTGTGTCTGTACAGCCTAGTGTTGGATCACAATCGAGCATCAAGAGATCCAGCGAGTTCGCCAGATTCAGACGACCACCCGTGACCGTTTCCGTGAGAAGTTGATCAATGGGATCGACTCCATCATAGATAAAACCTAGCACTACATCGGCGGTCCCTTGTGGATCAGCAAGTGAGTTTGAAGCAATCGAAGAACAAGGCGCGCTGTACATTAAAGCGATGGCCCCCGCAACGCATGGGCTGGCAAAAGAAGTGCCAGAAGTATTTGAATAGTTACTACCGCCTGAAGGAAGATATACATTTTCTCCCGGTGCAGCTAAGTCAATCGTCGTCGCTCCATAAGCAGAGAATGTTCGAACGTCATTGTCGTTTGTGGCAGTGACAGAAACCATATAATCTGAGCCACACCCGGTAGGCATGTCACCTTGTGTGTCAATGTTATACGGAGCGTTTGCCGTCGCACCACAATTCAATATTCCGACAGACCCCAAATCGTCATAATAAGCACACCAAATTGGGTAATTCGCGGGATTCGCCAAATCGATTCCCCAGGACGCGTTTGTCGCCACGACAAGCGCACCCTTTGCGCCTCCAGTCGTGTTGTACAGATCCCTCATGATGTGCGGGTAGCTATATGCAGACACAACATTCGATTCAGTAAGGCCGCCCATTTGGACTTGCATAATACCGACATCCCAATTCACACCTGAGACTCCCAGACCATTGTTACCGGTCGCACCAATCATTCCGCTCACCGCAGTTCCATGATTGCCTGTTGCGACCCCATCGTTATTCATAACGGCATTCCAACCGTTGACATCGTCAACGTAACCATTTCCATCGTCGTCAACACCGTTTCCGTCAATTTCAAGTTCGTTGGTCCAGTGGTTATCAATAAGGTCTGGATGTGAATAATTTGAGCCACTCCCCTCTAATACACAAACGACGATTCTGTCACCACTGTCGGTATAACCGCCTGTTGTAATATCCCAAGCCAAATCACTGTCGATGTCATGATCTCCATCCTCTATATGATGCCATTGCGCGCCAAGATTCGGGTCATTCGGAATCGTTTCTCTATCCTCTACATAATGATTAAACTGAACCGCTTCTACACTTTCATCTTCTGCAATCAGGGTAAGCATCAACTCTTCCTCTGGATAATTTTCATCATACGTGAAGAGTATGATATGGGACAGAGGAGACAAGACCTCTTCAAATGTTAATCCCAAAAAATACCCGCCGAGCACCCTGTTTTCCTTTTCGAATTTTTCGATTTCAGGAGCGTCATGGAACATGACAAGTAACTGTCCAGGAACAGCTTCTCCAGGCAATCCATATGCAGGGGTTTGAGCTGAAGTCTGAGAAATAAAGCCCATAAAAAACAGGACAGAACACAAAAATACCAGATATGATTTATTCATAATGAGGATAACGATTCAAATTAAAAGCAGGTATGTAAATATATGCACGAAAATTAGGTACACAAAAAAGCCCAGACCGAAATGGCCTGGGCTCTTTTAATTAAAAAGTTAAATCCGCAGAAACCTAGTTCTGAACAGACAGTCTGCGTACTGACGTGCCGTTGTCATTTTGAATCATAACCGTGTACGTTCCTGTTGAAAGATTCGAGAGGTCAAATGTCGTTGCCCCCTGAAGCACTAATGCATCCTGGGTAAAGACGACTCTTCCAGTTGCATCAAGAACTAGCATGTTGACATCTTGCATCAATGAACTGACCTGCAATGTGATCGCACCAGTCGTTGGATTTGGGAAAAGACCAAAAGCAAGTGGGTCAATGTCATCAACCCCGTTAAATATGATCGATACAATTACGGTTCCGTTACAACCATTGGAATCCGTAGCCTTCACAAAATAGTCTCCGGCAGCTAGCGCAGATGGATCTACTGCGTTTCCATCAGCATCATACCATTCAAATGTATAGTCACCAGAACCTCCAGTTGCGGTTGCGGTTCCTACGCCAAGTTCTCCTGCTGTTTCGTCTGTTGCTGAAGCTTCGACAATGATTTCTGTTCCTTCACCTACGGTGACCTCCATTGTAGAAGAACACATGTTTGCGTTAGAGTCCATTGCTGAAACAGTGTAGGTTCCTGCAGTAACCATAAATTCGCCAGTCTCATTTGATTCCATACCTAAAGTGTATGTCACCGTTTCCTCAGCACCAGTAACTGTTGCAGTGATCATACCTTCACCACCAAAGCAATCTGCGTCAGTCGCAGAGAGAGATAGAACGAGGTAACAGCAAGACGCATCATCTTCAGTTGCATCCGCACTGTAGTTTGTCGCCATCATATCTGTACAACCATTCACTTCCAACTCATCACATGTTCCGTCGCCGTCCGTATCCACAAGGCAGTTGCCTTCACAATCATAGAACGCTTGTGCATATTCACATGATTCATCATCGTCTGTTGCCAATGCGTCATAGTTACAGGCTGTCATATCTGTACATCCATCCACTTCTAACTCGTCACACACGCCATCTTCGTCCATGTCATTTAAGCACTCTCCAGCACAATTATAGTTTTCCACTGCATACTCACATAATGAATCATCTGAGTCTGTCACGGAGTCATCATAGTTACAAGCAACCATGTCAGTACATCCAACTGTTTCTAATTCATTACATACACCATCTCCGTCTGTATCATTTAAACAGTTTCCATCACAATCGTAAAACTCAACTGCATTTATACAATTTGTACCATCGTCAAACGTTGCATCGGGATCATAGTTACAAGCGGTTGTCTCCATACACCCAGCACAAGATTCGTATTCACATAATGTATTGTCTGTAACAATCGCAGTGGCATCATAGTTACACGCAAAATCAAGAGAACATCCAGTGCAAGAACTGTCATCACCTAAACACACGCCACAAGCATCGAGAACACCACAAGATCCATCGTCATCAGTGGCTGTCGGTTCGTAGTTACAGGCAGTCATATCTGTACATCCAGCAATCTCACTTGAATCACAAATCCCATCTCCGTCTGCATCAGCAAAGTCACACGAACCATCGTCATCTGTCGCCATCGAGTTGTAGTTACAAGCTGCCATGTCTGTACACCCAAGAACTTCATCCTCATCACAAATCCCATCTCCGTCAGTGTCAGCGAGACAAGCTCCGTCAGCGGCATAGAGGCCAGCTCCGTCGAAACTATAGACTGCCGAAATAAAGTTTGTTCCTTCACCATCAGGGAAAAGCTGAGCATTTATAACACCACTAAGCGTTCCTGAAGTCGTTATTTGCATAATCAAAACACGGCCAGTAGCATCTGGCAAACCGACAGGGTTGCCGTTAAGTATATAGTATGCAACACCGGTTACAGAATTCACTGATGCTTCAGTAGCACCATCAACAATAAACAACGGCGTTATTTGTTGTGTCGGATCCTCAACAATGGAAGGATCCTGAGCTCCTTCAACACCAGAGGTCGCAGCCGACTGTGACAAACCTATTGTCGCAAATGAATCATATGCCATTTCTGGAAACAAATTAACAAACACAGGGGATATTCCAGAAGCACTCCAGGAAGCATTCAAACTGGAATTATAAGCACCCTCTGGAACAGATATTTCGAGTGGATAATCATTGTTTCCAAAGATACTACTGACAAAATCAGTTGCGCCCATGTTTGAAATATAAAGTCGATAGGTTGTCAATCCGTCAAGGGCCGCAACACCTTCATCGGTAGAGTGAAGTTGATACACTTCAACTTCAAGCGGAAAGTTTTGAGCGCTTAAAGAAAGCGCTAAGAAACATAGTGTGAGGGTAAAGAAGTTTTTCATGTTAGTCTTTTATGCAGCGGACGGAGTAGCCATTTTTCCTCGGCGCAACAAATCTACTGATTCCTTTGTAATTGCTTCTAACCGCTCTTGCCGTAGCCATCAACGTACCGTTGCTATCTCCATTTGGGCTTGATGTCCACCACAAACCCCATTGTCCTGCATTCGAATAAACGACCGTCCCATTGCCACTAGCTTCTCCAGCGGGCTGTGCTGCAAACCCAACTAAATCATTACCCGCTCCATCCCAAGCCCACCAACCGAGACTACTTTTCAACTTTAAACCTTCATTGTAAAATCTTCGATCACCAAAGACGTTTGCAACTTGAAAGCCAAGCCCAAGGTGAATCTCTAAATCAAACCAGTCCTCATCCGTTGGTACTATATACCCAGAAGGACAAATTTGTCGAGAATCATTTACCACTGGCCAATTGTAAAGGCGGCCGAAAGCGTCTAAAACAGCTTCCGAGTCGCAAGCGTCAGCAGAAAAAGAAAGAGCTTCAGATGGCCAATACCAATTGGTGCAATTATAATCTTCTCTTTGACCATAAATGACCTGTCTACCCTGAGAATCCGACGGCCAACTATTCACGCTACCGAATGAAATCACTTCTCCATTTCGATAGAACTCAGTCTTTAAATTCTCAGCAAACCAACACTGCTC
>PACT01000032.1 GCA_002700285.1 Crocinitomicaceae bacterium
CTGCTGACCTTCTGTTGTTCTTGTCGGTCTTCGGATCTACATGTAACTAAATAAACTCTCACTTATTGAAGAAAGGCCACCCAGAAGGGTGGCCTTTTTTATTATTCCATGAATTCTCAATAATCACCTCGTCTTGTTACAGGTCAAAACTTGAATGATAATATCGATAATATCATGTGCGAATGATAAAGAGACTAACAAAAACGCAGACCTTAGGATCTAAAGCTTTTGTTTATGAGGTTCATTATAGACTCGGGAGATCACAGTATCAGTCATCAACTTCATTTGATCCATTGAAAAATCGTCATGGTACTCTTTTTTGATCGAATCGAGTTGAAGCTTTAAAGAGGTAATGAGTTCAGCCGGCGCTTCCGAATAAATGTTATTCATTTCATCTGGATCATTTTTCAGATCATACAGTTCCCATTCATCCATAGAATAGTAAAAATGAATCAATTTGTACTGATCTGTCCTCACTCCATAGTGCGGTTGCACTTTATGCCAAAGTGGATACTCATAATAATGATAATAGACGGCATCCCTCCCAGTCTTATTGTCGTCCGTAAGAACGTCCTTAAAACTTTGACCTTGCATTTCATCAGGAATTGGCAATCCTGCAAAATCTAACAATGTAGGGGCAAAATCAACATTCATAATCATTTCATTTGAAACAGAACCAGCGTCAATTAAACCCGGATACTTAATCACAAATGGCATCTTAAATGACTCTTCATACATCCATCTTTTATCAAACCATCCATGCTCCCCGAGATAAAATCCTTGATCTGAAGTATACACAACAACCGTGTTTTCACTTAATCCATTGTCATCTAAATAATCAAGAACGCTTCCAATTGCTCGATCAACACCTGCAACACATCTTAAATAATCCTTGATGTAGGTTTGATACTTCCAGTATTTGAGATCTTCTCCCTGAAGTGTATCATTTGGGGTCCAAAACTGCCCCTTATCACCATAGGCATACCACCTCATTGAATCCTTTCGTGTTTTCAGCCCTTCAGGTGGCAATTGTTTCATATCCCTTCTGTTGAGATGGTTTTCGATTTCCATCATGTTTTCACCAGCTGCGATTCGGCCCTTATAATCGTCATTAAAGTTTTCCGGAAGGGGGAAATCGAAATCTGTAAATAGATCATGGTACATTGAATCAGGCCTCCAATCTCTATGAGGCGCCTTAAACTGATAAAGCAGCATGAAAGGCTTTTCCTCATCTCTTGATTCTAACCAATCAATACAATCATCTTCAATGACCTTCGTAGAATGTCTTTTATAATCGGTCACAGTGTCAACACCATTAATACAAAATTCAGGCTTGTAATATGTGCCTTGCCCCCCCCAATTAACTAATACCTTAGAATAATCAAATCCTGTAGGTGTTGTTCCCAAGTGCCATTTACCAATCACAGCTGTTTCATAACCATTCTCCTGAAAAATCTTTGGAAATGTTTGTTGATCTCCATCAAAATCACCTCCATTGACATTTTTATAGAACCCATTCACATGAGAAAACTTACCCGTTAAGATGGCAGATCTACTTGGTCCACATATGGAGTTTGTACAATAAACCGCATCCATTCTAGCTCCTTGATTGGCAATTCGATCAATATTTGGCGTTGGAGCCAGTTGACTTATTTCACTTCCATATGCACTAATGGCTTGATATGCCAAATCATCAGCCATGATATACAACACGTTTAATGGTTGATCTCGATCAGCCTGATTGTCGGATGTCGTGTTCGCACAGGAAAGCAAAAAGGCAACACATGTTAAGCACACAAGAAGTTTCTTCATCATAAATAAATTTTAAAGCGGCAATATTATGAATAATTATTCACTTAACAACAATCAAAGGACTTGCTCTCCTGCCTTTTAATATGGTTGATGAATAATCTCTTAGATTTACATACCAACAATAAATAGAACAATTGAAAACAATCCCTTTATTTATATTAGTCTCTATATCATCATTATTGCATAGTCAGAGCTCCCCTAATATTCTATGGTTAGTATGCGAAGACCAATCCATGTCTTTTTCACTCTATGGAGATAATCATGCAGACACACCTCACCTGAATCGATTGAGTGAAGATGGAACAGTCTATGAAAACTGTTTCACCCCTTCACCAGTATGTTCTCCAAGTAGAAGCAGTATCATCACAGGCATGTACCCAACATCGATTGGCACTCAACATATGAGAAACTATAAAAAGATCAAAAAACATGACATTAACCCGCATAATCAACTTCCGTTTTACTCACCGATACCTTATAAAAACATACATTTTTTTACTGAAACATTAAGAGCTCACGGATACTATTGTTCGAACAATTCAAAAGAAGACTACAACATGCTCACTTCTCCACTGGCATGGGATGAAAGCAGCCCAAAAGCCCATTGGCACAATAGGGATTCAGACCAACCTTTCTTCTCTGTTTTTAATTTCAGCATCACCCATGAATCAAAAGTTTGGGAAAACAACGTGTCTTATTCCAAAGAAGAATTAGACCTCATCACACTTCCAGCGATTTTCCCCCAAGATGATAGGATTAAAACAGATTTTCTGACGAATTACAAAAACATTGAAAAATTAGATAAAAAATTAGGTGATATTATTCAGCAATTAAAAGATGATGGCTTGTATGAAAACACCATCATATTTTTCTTTAGCGACCATGGAGGACCTTTTCCAAGGTACAAACGATCGATATACGACACAGGTATAAAGTGCCCATTGGTCATTAAATGGCACAACAATGAGACAGAAAAGCGCAACAATCAACTCATCAGTTTTATTGATTTTGCACCAACAGTTTTAGATATACTAGACATCAAAAGCGACCATCAGATGGAAGGCGTTTCCTTCTATCAAAAAGACCAACGCAATGAAATCTTCGCCGCAACAGATCGCTTCGATGGATTTACGGATCAAAGAAGGTGCATTCGTACTAAGAATTACAAACTCATCTACAATCTGGACCTTGAATCGCCCATCGGAAAGCCTATTTCATACCGTCATCAAATGAACACAATGAAGCTGCTAGATTCACTTTACTTAATTGGTGCATTAGATGATTGTTTTAATGAGTGGTACAAACCGAGTAAAGTTGAATTCGAATTGTACCATGTGACTGACGACCCATTTGAGTTAGATAACATCATTGAAAATTCAAAATATGCTGATGTATTTGTAGAGCTTAAAGATAAATTGATGGCTTGGTTAAAAGCGTCTGACTTTGGAAATCTTACAGAAAAAGAAATGGTAGACCTCATGTTTCCCAATGGCATCAAGCCTTCTCAACTTACGACACCAAGCATTCATCAACATCAAAATGGCATTTCTATTGACCCTTTTGAAGACGATGTATCTGTAGGATGGAAAAATCAAGGTGAAAAATCATGGCAGATCTATCTTCCAAATGAGATTGTAAATCCAAACAAAAGCTATGAAGTGGTCCTCTTCAAACCAGGTTACGAAGTTTTCACACAGACATATAAGTAAACAGCTTAAACATCAATTGGCAAAATAAAAATCCCTGGATTGATCTCCGACCATCAAAGTATAATCTCCCTTTTCAAACATCCTTTCACCCTTCTCATTGTAGTAAAAAAGATCACTGCTGTCAAGTGTGAATTTGAGTTCCACCTCCTCGCCTGAATTTAAAGACACCTTAGTAAAATACTTGAGATTCTTCATGTCAGGTGCATAGGAGGCATAATGATCTTGGAGAAATACATCGATACATTTCTGGCCGTAGACGTCCCCAGTATTGGTGACAGTTATACTGACATCTAATACTCCCTTTATGTCAATCGTATCTGAAGCAAACTGAATAGGGGATATGGAAAATGTCGTGTAACTCAATCCATGTCCATATTCAAATTCAGGATGATGACCGCCATATTTGGTTTTGTTAGGCGCTGTCTGAACCATCGCCGTCAAAAACTTATGGTCATAAGTCACCAAATCACCTGTATGAGAAGGATATGTAAAAGGCAATATCCCTGAAGGGTTATAATCCCCAAACAAGACATCAACAATCGCTTGAGCACCCATACTTCCTGGAATGTAACTCATTAAAATAGCATCCATTTTGTCTGAAAAATCATTGATGATTCTTGGTCGACCTTCTGTCAATATCAAAACAACAGGCTTACCGAGATTTGCCGCACGTTTAGCAAGTTCAATTTGATCCTCGTCAAGGGTCAAATCATCAATGTTTCCTGGTGACTCAGCATATGCGTTCTCTCCCAAAAAAAGCAGAACATAGTCCACTTTTTTCAACTCATCTTCAGTAAATGAAAGGGTGAAATTGTTTTTATCTTCATAGCCATTTGTGACATTAGACATCAGTTGTTTGTTCGAAATCCGTGCTGTCAAAACATCCATCACCGTCTTATAATCATCAGGATATAATTCTTCTTTGTCACCTTGCCAAGAATAAGACCACGCTCCATTGAGTGCACTTACGCAATTGGCCCCCGGCCCCAAAACAAGATAATGTTTGTCCTTAGGCAAAGGCAATATGTTGTTCTCATTTTTCAACAGTGTCATGGATTCCCTGGCCGCTTCTAAAGCGAGAACACGATACTGAGGGTCACCAAAGTTTGACTTTGCCTCCACTTCTGGATATGGATTATTGAACAATCCTAAATCAGTTTTGAAGGTTAAGATTCTACGAACAGACTCATCGAGTCTTTCTTCAGGAATCTCGCCATTTTTCACAAGATCGACCAGATGTTTACAAAAGGAAAAACTACTGGGCACCATGCTCATATCAATGCCTGCATTAATGGCAATTTTAACTGCTTCTCTGGGTGTTTCAGCAATTTTGTGACGTACATGAAGGCGAATGATATCCTCCCAATCTGTAATGATTAAACCTTCAAAACCCAACTTATTTCTGAGGAGTTCCGTGAGAATCTCATAACTGCTGTGTACAGGTACATCGTTGATCATGGAAGAATTAATCATGATCGTGGAAGCCCCGGCCTCGATAGCCGCCTTAAAGGAAGGAATATGCTTTTGCCATAAGGTAATGTCAGAGATGTAGGATTCAGTCCTGTCCTTACCAGACTTAGGTACAGAGTAACCCACAAAGTGCTTCATGCATGATGCAACGGCGGTATGGCTGTCTAAACCATCGTGCTCATAACCTTTTATGATATTCACCCCCATTTGTGACACCAAATAAGGATCTTCACCAAAAGTCTCTCCAAACCTTGGCCATAAGGGGTTTCTTCCGACATCAATCACAGGATCAAAATTCCATCTCAATCCAGATGCCCTGGTTTCTTTTGCCGTCACCACAGCAATATCGTAAGCTAATTGACGATTTCTTGATGCGGCCAAACCGATGTTATGTGGAAACAATGTTGAGCCTTTTGTATAAGTGGCCCCATGAATGGCATCAATGCCATACAATACAGGAATTTGCAATTCTGTATCTAGGGCTATATCCTGAATCAAACGCAAAATATCATGCCATTCATCAACTGTATAAGCCGTTCCTGCATTGTTTAAAATAGAACCCACATGGTAACCATGGATGGCTTCAGTTAGTTTGTCTGGATCAACTTGTTTGATGTTGACATTCTCCTGATCACTTTTGGTAGATAAAAAGCCCAAATTCAATTGGGTCATTTGACCTACTTTTTGCTCTAAGGTCATGTTGGAAATCAATTGATCAATGTGGGATTGAGCCAAGGAAATGTGATGAAGTGAGAGCATCAACATGCAAGTCACCAATACGTAATATCTTTTATTCATGATTTTTAATGATGATTCTTGTAGATCAAGCTCATGCCTATGTCACTCCCTATTCAACAAGGAAAGGAACATTGGCGACTGAACTTTGGTTGTTTTTATTTTTTATATACGCAAATATTCGATATGCGCCTTTGGATTTGGGCGTCAAAAAAGTCACTTGATATTTGCTTTGACGGACAATGTTTAATTCAATTTCCTCGAGTGACTTCTGAATATCTCCACCTACTTTTTTTGACATTGATTCGGGAAACAAACGAAACTCAACCATGATCTCCGAATTGTTGTTTGTATTCACATCAATGTCCAGAGTGACTTCCCTGTCGGGAGATAGGAAATGATCTTTCCTCCAATTGGTTCCCTCAAGCTTGATATCAAGGATGGAAGGAGCCCGTTGTTCTGGCCAAGACCCAGTCCAACAATAATGCATCGCATCGACAGCCTCTGTTGGATAGCCATTGTTTAAAAATATACCATGCCAGGTGGCTGTAGATTCTTGTTTCTGACCCCATAAAAAGCAGTAACTCCCCAAGCACATTACAGAATCTGATTCGATCTTTTGCTGATAACGTCGAAGCCTTTGATTGGCCTTCACACCATTTGGCGGCTCCTTCTTGGCTTGCCATGCTGTTCTTGGCGCTTCAAAAGGCCCATTCACACCCCACTCGGAAACAATATATGGTTTATCCCAATTGTATTTGCGAATATTAAGCGGGGCATTTTCAAGAGATCCATAAGCATTCAAACCTAGAATATCGACACTCGGACAGTGTTTCTTAATCATGTATATTTTCGAAGGATCTAGGCCTGCGATGACAGTCATGGTAGGATGGTTCGTATCGACTTCTTTGATAAACTTGGCCAACACCTCAATGGTTTCCCAAACCTTGAAGTTGGAATATTGTAAATCAACTTCATTGCCGATACCCCAGACGAGAAGGGCGGGGTGATCCTTGTATTTCAATACTTCCGTTTTCAACTGTTCTATCTGACTCTGAACGGCGTATTCATTGTTGTAGTCCATACCGCTGCGTTCAGGACGCACATACAATCCCAAAGCCACAGTCATGTTGTAAGCTAGGGCAGAATCTAAATATGCTTCGTTGTTGGTGCTCCACACGCGAATCGAATTGGCACCTGAATTTGCCAAGAGCCCAAAATGACTCTTCGCACCCGCGCCTTTGATGTAATAGGGTTCGCTGTCCTTGAGCAAGGTAAAACCCTTGTCGTCACTTACAAGCTCTACCTTAGACGCTTGCGCCAAAGATATCGAGCAGGCTGCAAAAGCAACACACAAGAGAAACACATTCCTCACAGTTAAAGTCCTTTCCATTGATTTGGTTTTAAGGGGTTTCCGCGGAATTCAACAAGGCTAAAAGAACCCATTTCAAATGTTGATGTTTCGAGCACCTTGAGTCTAATTTCTTTAAAAGAAGACCAGTCAAAATCACCGTATTTTTGAAAAGATTTGAGAGGCATTAGAACGTCAAACATATCATCTTCACGAGATAAAATGTTAGACTCATTGACAACTTTCTGAATTCTTCTGACGTCTCCTGAATAGGAAACAAGCATGATTTGCACCTTTGGGACCTCACTTGCTTTGATGCTAAAGCGCAACGCTGAAGTTGAATACATGCTTGAGATATCCATTCGGTTCCATGAGGAGACTGCAAATCCAATTTGGTTCCAAGACTTGTCCTCAGGCATTTGAATGTCAACCGACAAAGCTTCTCTACCGCGCCATGTTTTCACATCTGAAATAAAATGAAAATTGTCAGAATAAGACGCATTTATGCCCCACCAATATTCTTTTCCATGGCCAATCTGAATGGGGTGCTTTTCATAAGTCGTGACAAATGATGTTGGGGTCACCTGATAATCATCCTTGTATGCAACGATCTTCATTTCATCAATATGAACATCCCCTGATTGTTGAAATTCCAATCTCAACTCTTTGATGTTCGCCAGATTGACGCTTTTTTTTTGGTAATTGAATGACTTTAAAGGAATCTGAATGCGACGCCACTCTGAATCAATGATCCCGCCTTCGATGCCAAGGTAATTGATTTTCGAGTTGCATTGCTTCCCGCCATAGTCCAACATCGCAAAAAACATAGGCAATTTGGTGAAGGTTCCTTGATCTACTCGAATCATAAATTCAATGGCTGCATGATCAACAATGGCTTCAAGGTTTTTCCCTTTAAAATTTGCCCATGGAAAGATGATACCCATGTACTTACATCCATTGTTTTGGTCCCACTGAATGTGCAAGTGATCTTGACCTGAATACGAGTTCTCAGTGTCAAAAAAAACCTGCTTGCATGTGGCATTTTTCAATCCCTTAATGTCTGTCAGATGAGCGTCCGTATAAATGTCGTGGTATGGGAAGCTTGCTATTGGATCAGGTATGGCAACTTCACGATCATACAACGTGACATCGTTCATGAGATTGCACGATAAGGCACATACAGAAAATAAAACAAGAGGAAAGAATATTTTCATCACTGATCTAATAGCCCTACGTTTTCAGTAAATACAACGAAATCAACATCTGTACGCACATCGATAAACTCGTTGCCTGGGCATGCCGAAGAGGCATTATATGGACAAGCCTGACACTGTATTCTGATGGCGGTGATGTCACGCGGGTTCCTGTCATAGATCACGGAGGCATTGCTCGCATTTTTTTCCTCAAACATGTCATAGCTGAAGGTTTTCAATTGCCATCCTAACCAATCTACAGGTTGAATTTTGTATTGGTATACTTCCATGTCATTCTCAAAAACATCAGAGGCATTGTTGGACGAATTGTCGTCGAAAGGCGTGTTGGATTCTGAAATGAGGATGTTGATGAATTGATTGTCCGCAAATGCCCCATTGATGCCAGACAAGATTCCTAAATTCACATAGAAATTGGATGGATTGGTGGTCACATCTGACATATTCGTCAAGGGGATGTCAAGCGACCCCAACACCCAATCCCACCCCACTTTACCTCCCATTTTGAAGTAGGTCTCCCCTTCTAATGGATCATCATTTGACATATCAAATGTCATGTTTCCTCCAGCTTGCTTCCAAAAAACAGCATCTTCAGGAAGACCATCTTCAAAATCTGCAACCACTATCCCATCATAGATTTTTGTACCCAAGACAGTCAAACTGTCTCTTAATGTATCTGGATAATTTTCAAATGTCAATTCGATGGCACAATCCTCCAACTGAAAAAAGGGGACTTGTGAGGTACTTCCATTCCATGACACCACGTCAGGATCGATGGTGTTGGAAAAGCCTGACAATTCTTTAATGCTGTTGGACGAAAGTCCCTTGATGGATATCTTCCAATCCACAACAGTCGTGAATTTACTGTAGAATGTTACTTCTTCATTGTTTGTGAAATCCGGTGCGTTCGTCGATATTACAAGGGAATCTACAATACTGAAATCCCCGAAAAGGGAGTCAAGTGCAGGACCTTCAAAATCATCTTTCGTACAAGCATACAAGCATGCAACAAAAAGCATGAGCAAGAGAATGTGTCTATTCATGATTATAGTTTTATGGATAAAACAAACATCAACCGTGTATAATTAAAATCCGAAATGGTGGGGTCATCATTAGCAACACCCCACCAATTGTATTGGAGGTTTGCGTATACATTTTGTCTAAGTTGATACAAAATTCCGGTGGAAACAAAATGGTCTTTTTGGTCAAAGTCACGAAGATTAAAGTTGACAATCTCTCCAAATTCATTGCGTTGAGAAACATACTCTCTCCCCTTCGTTTTAAATTGTTTCCATCCGAATTGAACAAATAAGTCGTCTGTCACCTCTGCATTCACAAACACATTGTTCTGTTGACTTCGCAATTGAAGTGAGGCATACTCATCCCCTGACCGTTGTGTGTTTTCATAGTCAGACGACAAGGAAACACTGAGTATTTTACGCCAACTTGCCATTTGATGCACATTAAATTTAAGGCCACTTTGAAGAGAGAAAAAGGTCCTTCTCTCAAAAGTGCCTTGTCCTATCACTTCCGTAAAATATCCTGACTTAACATTGGTGATCAAAGACTTGGATGAGGTTTGAAGGTTTGAACTCAAATACGCCCCATGTCTGTTGGGAGTTGCATCCCCATAAGGCAACACATTTGAATACATCGGATTGAATCCCATCAAGGTCGTCGAGAGATCTTGGTTGTAGATGTTTTCATCTGAAATAATGTCAAAAAGAGAAGTAGGCCGAGGTAAAGAGGCATTGGTATATAAGGGGTAAGTTGAATTGAGTGATTCTTGGCCGAAATCCAACCTTCTTGTTTGGGCGCCCGCACTTCGAAACGCAGGATCTACATACCTATATCCTACTGTGAAACTAAAAGTCGAGTCATTTTCAAAATACTTGTTTTCAAATTCAAAAAACAACCCCTTGGTCACATTAGAAATTGAATCTTCTAAATTGTTAGGGAGTTCCGAATACAACCAATGTCTTTGGGAAAAACCTGTTTGTATGGTTTGTGTGACCTTTGATCGTTCCAAACTAAGCATGTGGCTTACAGAGATTTGATAAACAGGATTTCTCACTGAAATATTGGATGTGCCACTCGAACCCACTTCGAACAGATTTACATAATGGGTTTGAACATTGAACCTTTTGTTAATTTGTGTGACCATAGACCCCCCAGAGAGTAGCATGTCACTGGAATTTATTGAGCTTGTGATCAATTCAGAACCTCTGGGTCGTGTGATGAAAAAATCAAACGCAAGGGTTCGAATAAATCGGTCAAAATTAAAGGAGAAATTGGTTTGCAAACCTTGTTGTCTCCAACGGTTTTCTGTATAGAAATTTTCATAATGAATGATGTCTCTATAGGACTGAAACATCCCCTGATCTTGAGAAGATAATTCTTCGTCACTGTTGAAAAGTGTAAACCTTGTTTGTTTCAAATAAAGATCACCAATGCTAAAACGAATTTTATCGTTGATAGTCCCTTTGGCCGTAAGTTGACGTACATCAACAGACGTTCCTGAACCAAAAAAACCTCCAAACGTATTTCTCACCCTCAATTGGGCAAACACTTCTATGTTTTCATTGGGATTGATGTGGGTGTTCAAATCTAATAAATTGTATCCCGAGGAAGAATTAATCGAAGAAGTGGTGTCCGGAAGTTCTGTCTCACCCACAGCATCTCTGGCAAAGAAAGAACGCGCTGCTCCATCGAACCAAACCTTGTCTTGCTCTTGTGCATTGGCAAGTTCTGGTAGAAACATCCCAAGGATGAAGAAAGAAAAGAAAGTGTATAAATTTCTATTCATGGTTAAAATGTAAATTTAAGTTCCAGCATGGTTTCTGTTCCTTTCAGGTCGTTGTCTATAAAATTGGGGTCTTGATAACGGTACATGTTGTGCCGCATGAACATCATGGCATTGCTTCCTATTCGACAATCGAAGCCAACGCCGACCAAGGTGTTGGTTTGGTTTCTCGGAAGCTGTTCAGGAGTATCTCCTAATTCAGTGTCGTTGCTTCCTAACACTTTCTCAACGCCGTAACTCATGACCATGGTGGTTTTCTCGGTCAATTCAACACTTAAGTCAAATTCTTGACTGAATTGTGTTAAAAGGATGTTTGAGTTGGGCGCAAGATGTGGAACAGGAAGAAACGACTTTTGACATGAATTGAGCTTGGTGAGGGAAAACACATAAAAGTTGTGTCCAAATATTTGATTGTGATACTTGGCTTGAAACTCAACTGTGGAAAAATGCTTTTTGAAATTAGACATGCCGCCAGAGGTGGTGTCTGAGATAGATACTTCTTCAAAAACACGGCGATATATTGAATTAAGATTATTGTAAGGTCCCCACCCTTGCGCAAACAAATAAAGTCTTGAAAGGGTTTCACTGTTCACATTGTGAATGTAGGTTAGACCTGCAGAGGATGTATCTATTTCTGCTGAAACTCCAATACCACCATTGAACTTAAGTTGACCTAATTGAGCATCTAAATTGATGGAGACACCTTGGCGGTTGTTGGCAGGAAAACCCAATCCCACAATGGGACTTTTGTATGGTGTACGTACGGTGGTTCCCACTCCGGATACATTTGGGAACACTTCCAAAACAGAAGTGTTCAAAAAATTACCAGTCACATTCACAAACTGAGGAGAAACACGATAAAGTTGAATATTCAGAGGGACTTTGGCAGATTGAATAGATTTGACATTCACCACAATCGCTTCTCCGTATCCAAGGTCTGACTCTGGACTAGAATAATTCCCCAACCCAGCTTCTAACTGAATTTTAAATGTCTTCCATTTCCGTTCTAACTCAAAGGTATGAATCGCATACTTTCTTTTATTTTCTGTCAAGGAATCCACATTGGCAGAAGAAATGAGGTAATTGTATGATATCATCAAAGAATCTGACACATCATTTTTCACCTTAAAGCACCCCGTAAAGTTGTCATTTGTGATGAGTTCAGAGCGATTGAAGTTGCTTTTTCCTACAACTCCTTTGACTGAAAAGTTAAGCGGCAGTTTCTTTCCATCCAGAAAAACACCTTGAAAGGCCCTACTTCCATAACGCACACCCTGGTCAATCAATCCACTGTTGTAATATTTCGTGTACCTATCTCCTGTTCTTTTGGTCAAAGGTGTTTGAGGTCTTCTTTCATAAATACTCATTCTGTTGAATGAACGGTTACCCCAAACAGTCAATCGACTCTGCCTGTACCATGAAACGCCACCTGACTTAATTGTAAAATTACCGAAATCAGTATAAAGAGAAGTTCTCAGATTTAACCCTAAATTCAAGGTCAGTGATTGATTGAGTTCTTCAGAAGGTCCTTTATAAACGCTGTTGATCATGAAATCTGTACCAAACGAAATCTTGTCCCTTGTCATCCCATTGAACTTCAGGAGAAGCATCGGCTCCCTGTAGAGGTCTCCTACAAGAATGGCTGTTGTTTTACCGCTGTTGTTTGGGAAAGTGTTTTCTTGGTTTCGTACAAAACCTAAAAACCTGTAAAATCCTGAAAAGCCAATATCACTTGTCTCATTCTTAACATTAATGGCGTTGCTAGAAAAGGGTGTATAAACTGCCATTGTATCTTGTCCAAACAACACTGCAAATTGACATACCAAAAGACCCAAAATGAGGTAACGAACCAACGACATAGAATGAAATTTGTTGACAAATGTAAGGTTTAATTCAACGTGCATTATTTCTTCAGGTTTCGAAAATCTTTAACACATCTAAACCCTGTATGACTCATCCCAGTACTTGCTGAATATGGCATTCTTGCAGACACTCTGTAACTTGAACAATAACTGTCATTGCATAAAAAAGAGCCTCCCCGAATCACACGTTTGGGGTCGTATGGTTCCAAAGGATAATGCCATGTTTTTGGACCTTGAGGGTTGTCTGTCATTTGTGATGCTGCGAGGGTATCGTAATACCTCTCATCGTACCAATCTGAGCAGATCTCCCAAACATTTCCGGCCATGTCATACAAGCCATACCCATTGGATTCATATTGCATCACAGGAGCTAATCCTACGTATCCATCTTGTTCTGTGTTTTTAAAAGGAAACACACCTGTCCAAAAATTGCATTTGGGCTCACCTTGCTCAACAGATTGATCACCCCAAGGGTATGTTTTATCATTCAGACCACCCCTTGCAGCCCATTCCCATTCTGCTTCAGTAGGGAGACGCAGTCCGCTCCACTCAGCATAAGCGAGCGCATCATCATAACATATGTGAACAACTGGACTTTGCCCTTGGTCCTTGATGTTACTGCTGGGACCTTCTGGATGTTTCCAATCTGCACCTCTCACCCAAGTCCACCATTGTGAATAATCAATGTAATTAAACAGGTCCTCCGATGGACTAAAGACCATCGATCCAGGTTGTAAAGCTTCATCATTGGGTTGAGGAGTGTCGGGAGGCATTTGTTTTTTGAATTCATCCCAATCTATTGGTAATTCAGCAACTGTCATATAATCTGTTGCATTGACAAATTGGGCAAATTGGGCATTGGTAACTTCATGAATATCCATGTAAAATGAATCCACCTTAACCAGGTGTTGAGGAAGTTCTCGACCTAAAGCCATCACTTCCTCACTCGCACCCATCATGAATTCACCTGCTGGAATGAGTGACATGTTTCTTGTCACATCAAGATCATTGACAGCCATAACGCAAGTGTCATTGTGAAGTATTGTCACCGTATCCGAACCAAGCTCAATCAGAAATTGATTTTTTGATTCTATACAACATGAAGCAGCATCAAAATCTTGCGACTCTGAGGAAGATTCGCATGAGAGCATGAATAACACCATGCACACTGCAATGGCCCCAATATATGTCTTGAATATCCGCAAGGTCCTCAATTTAATAGGATGAATTAAATTCAGACAAAGGTTTATCTTTCCATGTAATGCCTTCCTTCCATTTGGGGGCATGCACAAATTTCAGATAATCCAACAGGGTCTTTTTCATTTCCAGCGCCATGGAAGGCAAGCTATCTGAAAGATTGTTCATTTCCATTTTATCTTGAACAACATTGTACAACTGCAATTCTCCGTTATCCTGAAATAGGATGAGCTTCATATCCCCCTTTCGAACGGCTGAATGTGCACGTTTGAAAGCGATCCCATTTTGATACGGAACATGAAAAAAGAGTCCATCGACAGATCGATCAATAGCCTCATTGGATTCCTGCAGAAGAATGTGCTTGAAACTTCCGCCATCGATCTCATCCAGTTCATTTGGTAAATCTCCCGCCAAGGCGGTGATCGTTGGTAAAATATCCGACCCAGAAACAGGAACCGTGGATTCTGTCATAGATTCAATGCCAGGTCCTGCAATCACCAAAGGCACCCTAATGCCTCCTTCCATGGCATCCCACTTTCCTCGACTTAATGGAAAGTTGTAACTCTCTTGGTACTTTTTAGCGCCAGGTATATTTGGAACAGAACCGTTGTCAGACATATAGATGATGTAGGTGTTGTCTTCAATTCCCAACTCTGTGATTTTGCTCATAAGAATCCCCAATCCTTGATCTAAATCATACGTCATGGACGCAAACCCGGCATCTTTGTGATGACTTCCTGGTGCTTTGTTCTGAAAATTCTCAAGCGAAGAAGCTTGCATTTGAAGAGAGGAGTGAACTGCATAATGGGAAATCTGAAGATAAAATGGTGTCTGGTTGGAAGTGGCTTCATCGAGAAAACGAACCGCTTGATCGGTCACTGAAAAGATGCGCTTTGGATCCTTCATCGTGGTGTAATCCCACTGACTCTTGTTATTGACAAATCCTCCCTCCTTGTTCTGTGTAGGACCACCACTTTGATCGTAACCAAGCACTTCAGGAAGACTCCCCATGCCCCATTTTCCAAAATGCGCAGCGACATAATTTGAATTGATGCTTTTCAATGCTTTGGGAATACTCGTCCAAGTCTCGTGTCGAATGTGATCTGCATTCATGCCCACACGAATCAAAGAAAGGCGCGCAGGTGTTTTCCCAAATTGAATACTGTAACGTGAGGGTGCACAAACTGGAGCTGCAGCATATGCATGAGAGAATCTCATTCCTCGGGACGCAAGGGATTCTAAGTAAGGCGTTTCATGGTAATCGCTTTTAGACAATGGTTCATCAGCCATCATCTGCACGGAAGTTCCGTTCCATCCCTGATCATCTGAAAGAATGAGAATAAAATTGGGCGCAGAAGTGTCCGATATCTCACTCACTTGCAAAACGGTGTTTGAACATGAAAATACACAGACACAAAAAGCGACCATAGAAGCACCTAATACAGATGCTGTTTTTACTCTTTTCATTCCTTGCTCTTGTATTTTTTACCTGATTCATCGAACAAATCACCATACGTGATGTTCTTTGCTTTGGGCAACTGTTTTGCATTTTCAAATTGTCGTCCCAGACCATCAGGCTTGACATTGGCTTGAGCAATCCGAAGATCAAGTGCGATTGACAAGGAGTCTTTAATTTCAGCGTAAGCAGAGTCTGAAACCAAGTTGATCAGCTCCTCACGGTCATAGAAATGGTCGTAAAGTTCATACCCCAACTCTCCTTCCTTGCCCCATTTGGTCATTCGATATCTTTTGGTCTTCATAGAATACCCATTTCTCCATCTTGTCAATGCACTTCCTCGCACATATTCTTCTTCATTGTGCATCACTGGAACCAAACTTTTTCCAACCACATGCGAGGGCACGACAATATCTGTAAGATCCATCAGGGTGGGATAAATATCTATCAACTCAACTGGCGACATGGTTCGCGCACTTTGGTCATGATCACCAGGCACCGAGACAATCAAGGGGATTCTCGTGGCATTTTCAAAAAGCGTTTGCTTCTGCCAATGCCCATGTTCCCCCATATGATAACCATGATCTGAAGTAAACACGACAATGGTGTTCTGATCCAGTCCGGTTTCTTCGAGTTTGTCCAAAACCCTTCCAACTTGTGCATCCACAAATGAAATGGTGGCATAATATGCTTCCTTAATCTCTTGCGCCAAGGTATCTGGCAAGTTTATTTGGTTCTTTTTTGCACGNANTGATTTGGCNGCNGGCANAGGNAATGTTGTCAAATATGANTCTGAACTTTGGGGAANATNTATAGANTCTCTGTNGTACAAATCAAAATACTNTTGAGGNGCNACAAANGGCGTATGGGGTCTGAAAAAACCCAAAGCCAAAAAGAAATTGTCNCCCGATTCCNNAAANCCTTCCAATTGCTCAATCGCTTCNGAAGCNGCAATCCCATCGGTTTGTTCAGTATCCTGNCCTTCNGAAGANAGCCAGCTNAGGGTACCNCCNTATCTTCTGGGAGACAANGTGTTTATTTTATATTCCTCTTTTTTATCTCTTCCATAGGGGTTGATGGTTTGATCCCAAGAATAAATATCATCCATACCAGATGTCCCAATGGTACTTGGATTGTCATAATGAAATATTTTACCAATACGCACAGACTGGTACCCCTGTTGTCTAAACCTTTGCCCTAAGGTAATGGCATCTGGAACAGTACTTCGAATGAACACATTGTTTTGTGTCATTTTTGTTTGATCGGTATACATTCCGGTCATAAAAGAAGCCCTCGAAGGACCACACAATGGATATTGATTGTGGGCATTTTCGAACAACATGCCACGTTCCGCCAACTTGTCAATGTTGGGTGTTTGCACCATAGCGTTGCCATATGAACCCAGATCACAATTCAAGTCGTCGGCAATGATAAACAAGACATTCAGCTTTTCATTTTCTTTCTGAATCACTGTGTTAAATTCATTACAAGCACACAGGAAAGAACACGAAAGTAAAATATAATACAATTTGAGATTATTCATCTGCTCACCTTTGGTATCAAAAATATAGTACCGTGGAGATACCCTATCAACTTTTATTTAATGTGAGACTGAAACGGTATGCGTTTGCCAATGTCCATTTATATAAAGTTCTAAAATATAGAGGTTGTTGGGGAGAGAAGTCAGGTCTAGAATCACGTCTCTCATTTGATTATTCTGAGAAAAAAGAACTTTCCCTGAAACATCTCGAAGCAACACGCTTGTGAACTCTGAATCCGCAGAAATCGAAAGTAAATCTGAACATGGATTGGGGAACACATTCACATTCACATCCAAAGAAGCCACACGGGAAACATCTTCTTCACCCAGACACACGCAATCTTCTCCGATGGCATCATTGATCGTTGTGGAATCTCCATCATCGCATACATCACCAACAGAGAAGCATGTCTGATTATCTTCTGTGGCATCTGGATTGTAGTTACATGCATTCTCATCCGTACATCCAAGAACAAGGGGAATGCTTCCACAGACGCCCTCATCGTTGAGAGTGAAAACAGTATATTCTACATTGCAGTCGGAAAATTGAAATTTCACCGCACGAGCAAAAGCAACTTCTGAGACAGTTTTGGTGTTGACACCTATTTCTAAGGGTTCGCCAGGAGCAAAATACCAATTCCCATTTGCGACTGTTTTTGCGACTCGAAAATTAGCCCCTGCTTCTGGAAGAGATGTCACGATAATTTGAAAGGATTGCGCTTCCCCCATATTTCCATCACTCAATGAAGCTGCTGTTAAAACATGTGGCCAGTTTTCATTGGTTCCCTGAACAAATTCTTCACATTGACAAAATTCAGCTGCTTGTCCAACCATCTGATGACCTTCGAAGGTCTCCAATGCACTTGCTGAGTCTTCTTGAGAGTGCTGCCAATGACCGTCCAATTGAGCCTGAACAGAACTTTGAGAAACAACAAATAAAAACAACACGCTGAAGGTGTATGTATGTATAGTCTTTAAAAACATTTGCTTTGGATTTATTATGGAGTAATTTTAAACGCTATAGATAAACAAGGTAGCTATATTATTGTAACTAATACCATAAGCACTAAATTAATACTCATCAATCGCAGTACGCACAAGTGAAATAAATCAGCCGTTTTAGATAGCAGATGACCAAACTAATAAAAATTCAGAGATTACCAGCCTATATCTGCCTGTTTTTACTGACCATAATAAGTAGTGATATTTTCGCAACTACTTATTACGTAAGTAGCTCAGTCGGCTCAGATACAAACAATGGTCTCAATGAATGGTCCCCTTACAAATCCATAGATAAGATCAATTCCATGAGTTTCGCACAAGGTGATTCTATTCTTTTCAAATCTGGAGATTATTGGGAGGGAATGTTCTGGATAAAAGGATCTGGAACCGTTGAGCTTCCAATCGTTGTAGACAGGTATGGAGGTCTCGAACAACCTGTCATCAATGGTTATGGCTTTCAATCCTGCCTTTTGGTTTACAACGACGAACATATTCAAATCAACAATTTAGAGCTATTTAACGAGGCCTCACATTTGGATTTAAATGGAAACATAAAGAGGTTAGAAGGTTTTAATGGATTGTCTAATTTATGGGGGTCAGGTCAAAATGTAAGGTTTGGCGTTAAAATTGTCGCCGATTCTCAATCGCTTCAAAATTTTAAATTGAGCAACCTATATATTCACAATATTTACCCAACACCCACAAATGAAGCGAATATTTACAAAGGATATGGGATTAAACTTGAAACATTATCAACCACTCCAAATAACATAGAATCTGGATCGTGTAGTCTTTTTAATTCGATACCAAACGACAACTGGCCTAGAGCTTTAACCATCACAACTCCCGACTCTTTAGACAGTGGCAGCGAGCAAATAATACAAATAAATGTAACATCACTCCCCATTGAGGGTGCAAGCTATAGAATAGTTAAGACAATGGCTAATGGAAATTGGTACAATGGTCCCGAGGTTTCATTTTCAACTGGTCTGAATCTCATTTCTGTATCCCCAGTCACATTCCACAGGACGGTAAGACTCCAAGTTTCAACGAATGAACTGGGGTTTGATTCTTTGATTTTAAATGGAGACCAATATTTTTGTGACGAAGACGAGGGATCTGGAGAAGTACGACTCATCTCAAATGTCACCATTGAAGATTGCGAAATACAGGAAACAGGCCATTATGGAATATGGATTAAATCACTAGGCTTAAACGGTATTGACACCTATAAAAACAGCAATATAACAGTCCGGAATTGTCTTTTTTTCCATACTGGAGGTTCAGGGTTTGTCCCTAATAAAAGTGAAGACATACTTGTTGAAGGTTGTAGCTTCAACCACACTGGATCTAGCTTAGACGAACGTATGTGGAAAAGAGGAAGTGGAATGTGGGTGTTCGATTGTAAAGATGTCATATCTCAACACAATCATTTCATGAATGCGCATGGTCCGCAAGATTCATATGGTTGTCACATTGATTATGGCAATGAAAATGTTGTTTATCAGTACAATTTCAGTTACAACAATGAGGGAGGGTTTGCAGAAATTTTAGGTGACAATATAAATTGTGGGTACCGCTACAACATAAGCGTCAATGACGGCTACAGAGAAGATCCAAACAATGAACCCTGGAATAAAAAAGGCAAAATATTCTGGGTCTCTAATTATTGTGGGAGCAATACCATTAGATGTCCTAGTTCAGGAACTTTTATATACAATAATACTGTTTTTGTGAATGATACGTTGAATCCCGAAATTTACTTTTGGCCAAACATTGGGGATGTTCACGTCTTCAATAATCTTATTTATGCAGCACCTGAGGGTGACATCATTCCAACTTTAATTCAGAATACGTCAAATATTCTTGAGATTAGTCACAATCTATTTTTCGATGCTGATAGAATGGATTTAGACACTGATTTAACAAACAATGCACTATTTGAAAATCCTCTTCTGTTAAACGCCAATCAACAAGGAGGCGAAGATCCTATGTTCTATAAAACATTTGCCAGCAGCATTGCGATTGGCAATGGAAAGTTAATCAATGGAAGTAATGAGACGATTGATTATTTACACAACAATGGAGGTCAAGATTATTTTGGCAATCCGCTTTCACAGTCTGAACCTCCAAGCATTGGCGCATTCAATGGTCATGCCATGATTTTAGGCTGCACGTATTCCAATGCAACCAATTACAATGTCAACGCAAACGATGATGATGGTTCGTGCGTCTTTATCCTGAATGGTGATTGTCCCGGTGACCTTAACAACGATGGAACTGTAAGCATCAATGATTTACTCGAATTGTTAAGCGTCTTTGGAACAGTCTGTGATTAACAATACAAGATAAAAAAGCGTAATCCAACGTCTATTGTGACCTAAAAGTGGATACAATAAGTACCTCCCNTCTTTTTTTAATCTCTTTTTTGATTAAAGTCATACAGGATGCTGACATACGCAAGCCTTCCTACTGAGGGACCTCCATATGTTTCAATATGTATATTAGAAAGCAGGTTCGATCCGCCGACCTTGAAGGTGGTATTAATTTGATCAACATAAAAGTTGAGTTGTGCATCAACAAGATCGTATTGAGGAATCGCCCCTGTAAATTGCGGGGAGCCCTCAAAGACAAATGGCTGTACCCAACGGTAATTGACGCCGAAGCCCCAGCTGTTTTTATTGCCAGCATCAAGACCACGGGCAGTGATGCCTAGATTAAACTTATGTTCTGGTGTATTAAAAGCAGGTATGATGGGGTCATCCTCATTTGTTTTCACCAATTTATTCCAACTGTAGTTACCAGTAAATGAAAAATTTTCATCTAAATAATATTGTAGACCCATTGAAGCACCTTGCGTTTTTACCTCATTAATAGAATTCGCTGCATAACGATAAACATCNATACCNTGNACCGNTGNNNATTGAGAGGTATCCGNAAANGCAATATCAAGNCCNATNTTATANCCNATNAAATCNGTNTANGTACTGAANTANCANCCAGCATCTATATATAGCTTNTCTCCNATTGTNGTTCNATANCCNGCTTCAANNGTTNNNACNTGCTCAGGTCTNATNGGNGCGATNTCGAAATANTCNAAATAACNNCGNNTCCATAGCTTATAGANCCTTNANGNNNTNNNTGCANNTCTGTAATCAATAAAACTNTGGATNGNNACTAAATCNTGAACNCCATTTAAATTACCNACCAATGTTGCGGGCCCCACGTCAAGGAAAAGGTATTGATCGGCAAGCGTAGGATTCCTGAGGGCTGAACTATAAGAAATTCGAGCAAAATCCTTGGTGTTGGGTGACCAAACCAATGATATTGCGGGAGATACCATAAGAGGAAAGTTCTCGTTTTTATCCACTCTTACTGTTCCAGTAACAATCATATTGTCTTCTAAAAAACGTTTTTTCACCCCCAAATAGGCACCCGCTTCTGCATTTGAAATCACGACTCCAGAGGTGTCACTAAAAATAGTGCCTTCGCTGACAGGTGTGTATTGCCTGAAATTTCCGCCCACTCTTATTTCTTCAAGAAACCACGGCTCAAATTTGTATTCTCCATGGACATGTAACAAAGACGATAAATCGTGGAATCTGGTCCCGCCCTCACCTTCGTTGTTTTTGCTCGTAATTAATCGATTAAACAGCGTATTAAAATCATCTGAACCAGGGACGAGATGACCGACAGGATCAATGGCTACGGCAGACAAATTCGCATATCCTTCGTTTGTCCACTGTTCCACTTGACTGTGCCAATAGGTGAGATTGCCCTGGTTTTCATCAAACCACTGATCTTCTGCACCTTCAGGAATACCTGCAAGGGGTAACAAATAGAGAAATGTGCCGTCAGCTGTGAAGACACTGTCAAAACCCAGAAACTCTAATTCAGGATAGGTGTCTGAGATTGATGGTGCGATAGAATCCACCCAGTATTCTTCATAGACTCTCGCCCAATTGTTGTGGTTCCTTGTTGAATCTTGCAGCTTTAAAGCAGTCGCATAGGGATCATATGAATCTCCCGCATCTTCATTTGTCCTGTAAGCCCTTATGAACCATTTGTTTTTCTTTCTTAACTCTAAGCGATGTTGGTAGAATTCAATATTTTTTAAGCTAAATCTATTGTCACCTTGGTAAACCGTTGTCCCTTTGCCCATGTTAAATCCGTAAATCAACTCTGGACTCTCATACGTTTTCTCAGGTTGCAAACGCCAATGACCGCTCACACTCACCTTCGTATTGTTTGTATTGTAATCTACCAAATCCACCTCTTTATATCCAGTACGGTAAATGGTGCCTAAACCTCTGTAGGCATTGCCGGGAGGAGGATTATAGTCAAAGCGAGGCTGGAATTCGTCTCCATAGATGTTCACCGCATCATAGCGCCCGGGATTTGAGGCTGAAACTGATGACCCATCAATGGGGTCGTAGTTCGTAGCCTGCCAGTCATAGGCTTCGAATCTGAAAAAATTAATCTTGTAAGCAAAAAAGGGATCTCCCTCATCATTTTCTATCACGTCAGCCCATCGAAAACCGGTTTCAAAAAGGGGACGCTCTCCTTTTTTTGTAGTTTCCCCTAGCTTGGTAGAGACGCTTAACCCAGGAAATACAAAGGGGTCCTTTGTTTCCATATTGATAACACCGTTAAAAGCTCCAGGGCCAAAAAATGCTGAACTCGCGCCCGCTATGATTTCTACTGATTTAACGTCGAGATCTGGTGCCCCTAGAAAATTTCCCAATGAGAAATTAAGTCCAGGACTTTGGTTATCTACACCATCAATCAGTTGCAATGAACGCACCGGAGAAGTGGAGTTAAAACCACGCGTATTGATAATTTTAAAACCGAGAGAAGCAGAGGTGATATCAACACCCTTCAAATTTCCCAACCCCTCATAAAAGTTTCCTGAAGGTGCCTCTTTAATTGCGATTAAGTCCATCGTCTCAACGGTGAGTGGCGCTTGTTTCTGCTTTTCCGAAATCCTCGAGCCTACGACTTCTGCGGCCCCGATTAATATTTGATCTGGAATGAGCTTGACTTCTAACTTCTCCTGTGTCGAATTTACCGTGATTGATTTTATTCCATATCCGATAAAAGAGACCTGAAGAACGACTGGCAACCCTGCAACTTCGAGTCGAAAAAGCCCATCAAAATCAGTCGTAACACCTTGCCCAGTTTCAGGAACTACCACGCTCGCAGAAAACATGGGCTCGCCAGTGTCACCATCAATCACATGGCCACGCACAACGGATTGAGCGGACGCACTCAAGCTGACCATTGAACAAAATAAAATTAAAATGACGTGTACCTTACTCATATCTATGTTTTCGAACGTGAAAGATGATAAATATTATGCGGAATTCGACGAAATCAATGCTTAATTATGCAGACTTTATTCGTTGTATCAAAGACAACAATGTCTCCATTGCGAAGTTTTCTCCGCTTTCTTAATTCAATTTCATCGTTTACAGACACCATCCCCTCTGTCACAAACATCTTTGCTTCTCCACCTGACATGGCAAGTCCTGTCGCTTTCAGAAGCTGAGCAAGATCAATGTATTCTGTTTTAAGGAGGAAGTCCTGGCTTTCCATATAAAATCAAGTATGTTGTTAAATAACTGGGAAACGTGAAGGGTCTGTTTCATTCATATATGAATAAGCAGACTCAACGATATCGTCAACTGAGGGTTTTGAGAAGTAATCACCGTCTGAAGTATACGCAGGAAGATGAGGTTTGGCTGTGAGCGTTCTCGGCTGACTGTCAAGATGCGTCCACGCGCCTTGTCTGTTGAGTACATCATCAAGAAGATAAGCAGTCGCTCCGCCAGGAACATCCTCATCGACGATGAGAAGGCGATTCGTTCGCGACACAGATTCGGCAGTGATACCATGGATATCAAATGGCAGGAGTGTTTGAGCATCAACGAGCTCTACCTCAATGCCCAGTTCTGAGAGTCGGTCAGCAGCATTTGTGCAGAGATTAAATGTTGATCCGTAGCTCAAAATTGTCAGGTCTGATCCCGAACGTGTGATTTCTGGTTTTCCAAGCGGCACAGTAAATGCACCGCAATTTGAGGGCATGAATTCTTTTTTGCGGTATCCGTTAAGACACTCGATCACCACTGCAGGCTCTTCAGCACGCAACAGGGTATTGTACATCCCCGCTGCTTGAACCATATTTCTCGGCACGCATATATGCATTCCTCTTAAGCTAGAGATGATTGCGCCCATTGGAGATCCGCTATGCCAAATACCTTCAAGTCTGTGACCTCTGGTCCGAACGATGAGCGGTGCTTTTTGACCTCCTGCTGTGCGATAACGAACAGTGGCAAGATCGTCACGAAGAATTTGCAACGCATAGTATAAGTAATCCAGATACTGAATCTCAGCGATAGGTCGCAATCCTCTCAGCGCCATGCCTATGCCGGAACCGATGATGGTACACTCGCGAATTCCTGTATCTGAAACGCGCACCTCCCCAAATTGTTCTTGCATGCCTTCCATGACTTGATTCACCCCTCCGATTCCGCCCACGTCTTCCCCAAACGTCAGCACGTTTGGATACTGTGAGAAAATCTCTTGAAAGTTTTTTTGTAGCACAAGACGACCGTCCACCTGTTCATCGGAAAAAACAGCTGGAATTTCGGGGACATTTAATGCGCTGTCTGAATCATCCGAATAAAGATGGTTGTTGTATTTCTCTTTTGAAATAGATCTTGCCGCAGCAAGCCAATTGCTAAGGGCGGTTCTCCCTGTAGAATTTGATCCTGCAGAATCAATCAATGCACGGCGAACTTCCGAGAAAATTTCTGCCCTTCCTGGCTCCAATGCCTTTTCAAGCTTGGATGCGCTCTCGGAATTGTCACCTTCTAATCCCCGCATCAATGCCACGACTGAATTCACATTTCCATCTATGTCAAGTCTGTATTGCCTCCACGCTTCTTTTTGATGTGAACGCACTTCCTTTTTTGCTTCTTTTCTGATTTCAACAAGTTCATCTTTTGTGGCAGCACCCTCTAAAATGAGAAATTTCTCCATCTGCGAAATACAATCATATTCGGCAGCCCACTCAAGTCTTTCCTTAGTCTTATAACGCTCATGTGAACCCGAAGTGGAGTGACCCTGAGGTTGTGTTAATTCTTCTACATGAACCAAAACTGGGAGATGGTTCTCCCGACAAACCCGCTCCGCCTCTTCATAAGTCGCTACAAGTGCAGGGTAATCCCATCCATTGACTCTAAAAATAGTAAGCCCATTCGTGCCCTCTGATTTTTGAAAACCGCCCAAAGCAATTGAAATACTTTCCTTCGTGGTTTGGTATTGCTTCGGAACAGAAATGCCATACCCATCATCCCAAACCGACATCAACATTGGCACCTCCAACACACAAGCCGCATTTATTGTCTCCCAGAATGCGCCCTGTGAAGTACTTGCATCGCCAATGGTGCCGATCGCAATTTCGTTTCCTTCACGAGTAAACTTTTTAGATAATTTGGCCAAATCAGGCAGTGTTTTATAGATCTTGCTGGCTTGAGCCAGTCCGAGCAAACGTGGCATCTGACCACCTGTAGGGCTTATGTCTGACGAACTATTTACATCTGCCATTTGATCCAACCAGTCTCCCTCATCGTTTAAGATCCGCGTTGCAAAGTGCCCCCCCATTTGGCGTCCCGCTGAGAAGGGCTCATGCTTGACATCTGCATGGCCGTATAGGGCCGCAAAATATTGCTGAACATTGAGGAGTCCTCTGGACATCATAAACGTTTGATCTCTGTAGTAACCACTCCTCCAATCTCCTGGTCTGACAACCTTTGCAAGCGCAATCTGACACATTTCCTTGCCATCCCCGAAAATGCCAAATTTGGCTTTGCCTGTGAGCACTTCCTTCCTGCCTAACAAAGACACCTCACGACTCACGCACGCCAATTGAAAATCCGCCAACAACATTTTACGGAAATCAACTTCTATTTCGGGTGCATTTTTCTTGTCTGACATCAGCGCGAAGATACGAATTCAAAGACCGAATCAGACGCGCTTAGCGAACGCAAAAGCGATCTTTGCGCCGAGTCTCGCATTATTCTCAACGAGCGCCACATTTGCTGCCAAACTGTCTCCTCCGGTCGCTTCAGACACATGCGAAAGAATGAAAGGAGTGATTTCCTTACCCGCAACACCTGCTTTTTTTGCGCGAATCAAAGCATTTTCAATGGCCGCATTAATCGCCTTAGGGTCCGCCTCAAACGCTTCGGGTATTGGGTTGGCTATCAGGATTGATCCGCCGATGCCCAAATCCCATTTTGACTTCATAATGTTAACAAGATCGTCTACTGTGTCCGCTTTTGCGACCAACTTAAGGCCACTCTTCCTTGTATAAAAAGCAGGTAACTCGTCTGTCTTGTATCCCACCACAGGCACGCCTTTGGTTTCTAAAATCTCAAGCGTTTTCGGCAAATCTAATATCGCCTTGACGCCAGCACTGACGACGGCCACATCACGAATTGCAAGTTCCTCAAGATCCGAACTGACATCCATGGATGTTTCCGCCCCTCTGTGAGCTCCACCTATCCCTCCTGTCACAAACACTTTAATGCCAGCTGCATGCGCAATGACCAAGGTTCCACTTACAGTCGTTGCCCCCAACGCTTTGGATGCAATTGCAATCGGTATATCTCGTCGACTTACTTTCAGCACGTCCTTCTCCTTTGCAATCCGTTCCAACAAGGCATCATCAATTCCTACGCATACTTTGCCCCCTGCGATTGCAATGATGGCTGGAACACATCCTGCATCCCTAATGATGCTGCCAAGTCGCTTTGCGGTATTGACATTTTCAGGATAGGGCATTCCATGCGCAATAATTGTCGACTCTAGGGCGACAACAGGCACACCGCAACGCATGGCCTCACGGACCTCTTCGCTATATGCAATCAGCGCTTTCACAACTACTTAACCAGCGGTGGAGGGAGTGGCGCAAAGGGACCCTTGGAGAGTCCCGTATCAGGATTTGCATCTTCTATGGCTGCCATAATTTGGTCTTTTAAGGTGTCCAAATTCTTGTGTGCGATTGCACTGAAAAACAAGGGATTCAAATTCGGTGCTTCTTTCATGAGCAGAGACCTCATTTCTTCCTCCAATTCTTCATCCAGTAGATCCGATTTTGAAATCGCTAAAATCCGCTGTTTGTCAAGCATTTGAGGATTGTACTTTTCTAACTCTCCAAGCAATGTCCGATACGCAGCAACAATATCATCCGCATCGGCAGGCACCAAAAAGAGCAGTACAGGATTGCGTTCTATGTGTCTTAAAAACCTTACTCCCAAACCTTTACCATCCGCTGCGCCTTCAATAATCCCTGGGATATCGGCCATCACAAAGGATCGATCATCTCTGTAGGCTACAATCCCCAAATTTGGTCTTAACGTCGTAAATGGATAATCTGCAATCTCAGGTTTGGCAGCACTTACAACAGACAGCAATGTCGATTTTCCGGCATTTGGGAAACCTACCAAGCCTACATCTCCGAGCAACTTCAACTCTAAAACTTTCCACTCTTCCAAACCATCTTGACCTGGTTGCGCATATTCAGGGCTTTGGTTTGTTGACGATTTAAAGTGGTCATTTCCTCTTCCACCTAACCCACCTCTCGTCACCACCACGGTTTGGCCTTCTTCTGTGATCTCACACACAACCTTATCAGATTCAACGTCACGAATAATAGTGCCTAGAGGAACATCGATGATTTTATCTTCACCCTCAGCGCCGTGCCTGTGGTTTCGGCTTCCGCTTTCACCGTGACCGGCAATGATATGTTTTTGATACTTCAAGTGGAGAAGCGTCCATTTGTTGGAACTTCCTCTCACAATTACGTGGCCACCTCTCCCACCATCCCCACCATCAGGTCCTCCTTTCGATGTGGTTCTGTTACGCATCATATGCAACGATCCAGCCCCTCCTTTTCCAGAACGGCAACAGATTTTTACATAGTCCACAAAATTTTGAATCGCCATGATTATCCGATAGCCTGAACCAAACGACGCGTAATTTCCTCCACAGACCCGAGTCCATTAATGGTCTTAAATTTTCCGCGTGCCTTGTAAAAATCAGCGACAGGCGCAGTTTCTGCATGATACACATTGATACGATTCTGGATCACAGTCTCGTCGGCATCATCTGCCCGTCCACTTGTCACTGCCCTCGCCAAAAGTCGCTTTTTAAGTTCACCCTCCTCAACTTCTAAAGAAAGCATGGTCTCAATGGATTCTCCCCTCGACGTCAGAAACGCATCAAGCGCCTCAGCTTGAGCTGTCGTTCTTGGAAACCCATCAAAAATAAACCCTTCTGCTTCAGCATGTTTCTCTACTTCTGCTTTAAGCATAGAGATTGTCACCTCATCAGGGACCAATTGACCTTGATCCATATATGATTGAGCCAGGTTCCCCAACGCCGTTCCAGATTTAATGTTATATCTAAAAACATCCCCCGTGCTCAGGTGAACCAGGTGATAATGGTTCACTAAAAATTCACTTTGAGTTCCTTTCCCTGCACCTGGAGGACCAAATAAAACGAGGTTTCTCATAATTTTAATTTATTGGACAAAGGTAGCTTACAGACATACTACTACGGTGACTTAAAATAACTAACTTCGCCACATCAAAATTCCTTTAATAAGACTTAAAAAATGAAATACGACGTTATCGTTTTAGGGAGTGGCCCTGGTGGCTACGTGACAGCAATTCGCGCATCTCAACTGGGGCTCAAGACTGCCATTATAGAGAGAGAGGAACTTGGAGGCATTTGTCTTAACTGGGGATGTATCCCTACGAAGGCGCTTCTTAAAAGTGCAAACGTCTTTGAATATATCCAACATGCAGAATCTTATGGTATCAAGGTTTCCTCGTCTGAAGCTGATTTCGGGGCCATGGTAGGTCGCAGTAGAGATGTGGCAGACGGAATGTCCAAGGGTGTCACTTTTCTTCTGAAGAAGAATAAGGTAGACGTCATCATGGGATCTGGAAAAGTACTTACTGGAAAGCGTATCGAAGTCAAGGCACATGATGGTGGAACGCAAGTCATTGAGGCAAGCAACATCATCATCGCTACGGGTGCACGGTCACGTGAATTGCCAAATCTCAAACAAGATGGAAAGAAAATCATCGGTTACCGTGAAGCATTAACGCTTAAGACGCAACCCAAGAAGATGGTGGTTGTAGGGTCAGGAGCGATAGGCGTAGAGTTCGCATACTTCTACAACGCGATTGGCACTGATGTGACCGTTGTTGAGTATATGGACAGTATCGTCCCTGTAGAAGACAAAGAAATCGGAAAGCAACTTGGCCGTTCCTTAAAGAAACAGGGAATCAGCATCAAAACTTCATCGGAAGTCACTTCCGTTGACACATCTGGTTCAGGATGTAAAGTGACTGTTAAAACAAAAAAAGGCGAAGAAGTGATCGCATGTGACATTGTACTGAGTGCCGTAGGCGTGATTGCAAACATTGAAAACATCGGACTTGAAGATGTCGGTATTGTGACTGACAACGGGAAGGTTATCGTGGACGAATACTACGGAACAAACATCCCAGGGTACTTCGCAATTGGCGATTGTGTGCCTGGCCAATCACTCGCACATGTGGCTTCTGCCGAAGGCATTATTTGCGTAGAAAAGATTTCGGGTGCGAACCCAGAAGCACTCGATTACGGCAACATCCCGGGGTGTACTTACTGCTCACCTGAAGTTGCAAGCGTAGGCATGACTGAAGAGGCTGCAAAAGAAGCTGGATATGACATTAAAGTGGGGAAATTTCCGTTTTCTGCATCTGGAAAAGCAAGCGCATCAGGACACAAAGACGGATTTGTGAAACTCATTTTTGACGCCAAATATGGTGAACTTCTTGGCGGTCATATGATTGGCGCCAATGTTACAGAAATGGTGGCCGAGCTGGTGGCTGTTCGCAAACTGGAAACAACGGGTCACGAACTCATCAAAACAGTCCACCCCCATCCTACCCTATCTGAGGCAATTATGGAAGCTGCAGCAGCAGCTTATGATGAGGTTATACACTTATAAAAATAATTTCCACTGTATTTGATATAGTCCTACATTTAAGATCATGACACTTTTTAATAAATTCTCTCTGACTTCTTTAATGTTCTTTGGCGCACTTTCTTTGAACACATTTGCCCAAACCACGGAGGAAATAGCTTCATATACCTCAAGCGAGATTTCAGACATCGCTGGATATTTCGGCATATCATCGAATGTATACACTGCCGAATATGGCGTTGATGCCTATCGGGTGACATATGAGATGCCTTATTTGGACAGCATCATTTTAGTCAGCGGCGCCTTATTTGTGCCACAAGGCGTAGACGATGCATGTTCCTTGCCCGTGCTTACTTACATGCATGGCACCATCTTTCAGCGTACTTCTGCGCCATCATTCCTCTCCAGTGAGGGACAATTTGGATTTTTAATGTCGAGCCCTGGATTCATCGTTCTTATGCCCGATTATGTTGGCTTAGGAACTTCTGAGTTGATGCACCCGTATGTGCACGCACAAAGTGAAGCCGAATCAGGCATCTACCTTATTCAAGCTGCGGAGGCCTTAGGTGAAGAATTGGGATATAGCTTCAATGGAGAGTTCTTTTCTACAGGATATTCTCAGGGAGGACATGCCTCAATGGCCTTATCTCGTGAACTTGAGACCAATTATTCAGATGTATACCCGCTCACTGCATCAGCGCCTCTAAGTGGCCCTTATGACATTTCAGGAACACAGTTTATACAGATTTTTGAAAACACCAGCTATTCTAATCCTGCATATTTGGCATATAACATCATCGGATGGAACAGCTATTACGGAAACCTCTATGAAGATTTAAGTGAGGTGTTTCAAGAGCCCTATGCCACTGGTCTACCTGGGATGTTCAATGGAGAAATGTCAGCAATGGAAATTAATGACTACCTCCCATTCCTGTTAGAAGACCTAATTCAACCAGGTCTGGTTGAAGAAATCACAGGTGATCCCGACCACCCCTTTAACATAGCGGCGCAAAACAATGATGTTTACGAATGGGTCCCTCAGACACCTCTAAAAATGTACTACTGCACGCAAGATGAGCAGGTGTTTTATCAAAATGCACTTGTTGCCGAAGCCTGGATGAATGAAAATGGCGCCGAAAATGTATCTTCTTCAAACGGAGGTCCATTAGACCACGGCGATTGTGCCGGCCCTGCTATACTTGGAGGAATGCTTTGGATGCAAGATTTCGCAGTTGAATGTGAAACAAGTTTTGTGGGTCAAAACGCCCGTAAGCCATGGACCATCGCTCCAAATCCAAGCGTGAATGGCACAACTGTGATTGCAGGATTGCCTACAAGTGTAACATGGGAAATTGTAGACATTACAGGCCGAACCATCCATTCAGGATCTGGTTTACAAGTGGACTTCTCCTCAAACGCTGAAGGCATCTACTTTATAAAGACGGACAATTGGGGCGTGAAAAGGGTTTTAGTTCACCCTTAATAAAGTGATGTGCATACATCCACGTTCAGGGATGATGAGAATGCGCCCCTCTTTTTGATATCTAAGAAGAAGTTTTTGAATCTCACGTGTAGGTCTGTTACAATTCGCTTTTGAATTCGCTCTATCCATAAATGCGATGTCAAATGAAGCCCCATAACTGTGCGTTGATTTTCCTAACGTAGCGTTGCTATTGCTTCTTGTAAGCTTTTTTTGCTGATCATGTGTCCTTGTCATGGAGGTTACTCGAAAGACTGTCCCTTCAGAATCAGTTCCCTCTAAAGCATCTGCATAGTCATTCCCCATCTCCTCCAACAGTGTGCGCACTTCAGGAAGAAGCATTGCTTTACTGTGAGTAAGACGGCCTATGCGATAACCTCTGCCATCATATACATTGACCAATTTGTTTTGATTGAGCCCGTAGTTTAACTCAGCTTCATTTTTGACAAAAAAACTATTGGGCAAAGATCTCGCAGCAGCCTGGTGGCGGGTATATGGGTTTTTAGAAATGTGAAGGGTTTTTTTACAACAACTGCAGGGGTCTAGCGACCCCAACTTTGGTGAAGCCTCTTCTGAAGAAACCACTTTGTCCGATGAAACATCATCCGTTTTGGTTGAATTTGCAACAATGGCAAGTGTTTTATTTGGGATAATATATCCTTTGACACTTTGAAGTGGCTCAGGATGTGACAATGACTTGGGTTTAGAAGACACTTCATCATTGTCCCCTACTAGGGCCACCATTCCACTTGAACAACACACAAACACAACCAAAATCACACCGACCCTGTTCCACTTAAATTTACGATTTATATTTATAGTCATGTGAAACAAAGTTCAACACAAGAACTTGATGGATTCGACTCAAATGATATAATTGCTCACGCAACACTGTTGAAACGACAACTCATAAAATAGAACAACTAGGCAGGGTAAGTAATACATTTAAAAATAAACAAGGAGCATGTTAGGAATAGGAGCAAAAATTGAACATCCCACCTTCGGTGAAGGTGTCATCTTTGGAAAAGAAGGGGAATACTTCAGGGTCTACTTTAAGGACTTAGGAGAGAAAGAACTTGGTATAGATTATGAAGGTTTTACAATTATTGAGCCTTCAAAGGGAGATCATCCAAAACCTGACTTAAGCGACATCATCGAAGCGGTAGAGGTTGTATTCGATGATAAATTAACTGAATTAACAACCCATTTTGAACCCGAACCTATCCAATTGGGTGAAAAATGGCTCGGTGGGACAATGATTCTAACGCCACAAGATTCAGCATTGCAAACCAAAGAAATTCCAATTGAAACTTTTTTTCATAAAATAGTGATGATGCGAGATCGACTAAGAGTTCTCGAGCAACAGGTGAACGCAGAAGATAAATTAGACAATCAAGATAAAATCAAACTTCAACAGTATATTACCCGAATATATGGCTCGTTAACCACCTTTAATATTCTCTTTAAGTACAAAGAGGAGAGTTTTTCTGGAGAAAAGAAATAAACATGAATTACTTTTTATGGAACTTACTCAGTACTTTAAATAAAAAAGTGTTACCTCAATTTTATTTAAAACAAAATCTAGAAAAACTATCAAATCTAGAAAAGGGCATCGTGGGCTGGAAAATATTTATAACGTATAAATTTTTGGACGCTGCTAAAGAAAAAGGCGCGAAAATTATATCTTAATCTCCGCCTGCATCTGATTGTCTGTTTAGATGTAAACCAAATCGTCAGTCCAGAACAGTCATCAGGGCAACAATAATAACGTTTTCGGGACAATCACAAACAGTCAAAAAGGTGAGATCCTTCCTTTATTTGGGTTGCTTTATTTACTAAATATCGTAATTTAGTGCAATGAAAAATAATTTGATTATTTCTTTTTTTTGTGTCACTATTTTCTCAATTGGACTGATGTCTAGTTCAAACGGTGTCGCAGAAGCGCAAAACCAAGACCGTACAGGCGCCCCAGGTTCTTCTGAGTCTTGCGTGTTATGTCATGCTCCAAGTTCAATCACCGCATCTACGTCTATCTCTGTCTTCAATACGAACGGAGAAGAAATAACCGCGTATATACCAGGCGAGAATTATGAAGTAAACTTTATCGTTTCAGGGAATGGTGCGGCTGGATTTGGGTTTCAAGCCACTTCTATCCTGACCGATGGCTCAAACGCTGGAGAATTCTCCAACCCTGGTGACGCAGTTCAACTAGAGTCAGTAGGTGACAGACATATCGTGGAACATAGCACAACAAATACCACAGGAATATTTACAACGACATGGATTGCCCCTGAAGTAGGAAGTGGAGATGTGGGGTTCTTTATGTCTGGCCTCGCCGCAAACCTTCAAAATCAAAACTGGGGTGATGGTCACCATGAAACCGCGCTTGCGCTTACTGAAAGTAGCATTATTGGCATTGACGACATTGTGATTATGGCGCAACCTGTGGCAACATCAAACGGCATTATTTTAAACCCGAAAGTTGATGGAACGATTGCAATTTTTGACATCAGTGGACGACAAAACTTTATCAGAGAGGTCTTTTCAAATGAGACAATCAATGTCGAGATAAGTCAAATCAGTCGTGGTCTACAGATCATTCATTTTACACCTCAGAATCAGAGCAATGAAACATTCGCTCCTCAAACATGGAAAGTAGTCATCCCATCATAGATAAAACTGCTGAGAAGAAAGTATTTTCTTTATACCAACTGAATAAGAGTATAAAAAATACACTTGAGAGTAAGACGGAACATGCGCGTTTTTGGGTTCGAGCTGAGATTGCAAAGATCACTGTCAGTAGAACAGGACATGCATATCTGGATCTAGTTGAAGAAGAAAATGGCGTTCAGAAGGCTGCCATAAGAGGAAATATTTGGCGCAGTACTTTTGAAAAGATTAAAAAAGAATTGGGGGGATCATCTGAATCTGTTTTACAAGTTGGAAGTGAGATTGTTTTCAAATGCAGTGTATCCTTTCATGAGGTTCATGGACTTGGCTTATTGATTGATGCGATTGATTTGTCCTTTATGCTGGGGGAATTGGAACGCCGAAAGGCCGAGGCCATTTTAAAAATAAAAAAAGAAGGCATACACCTACGCAATTCGGCGCTCCCAATCCCTTTAGTTATTCAGAAAATTGCGCTCGTTGGGTCACCAGGAACAGCCGGATTTAGAGACTTTGTAAAACATGTCATCGACAATGATTTTTTATTTAAATATGAGATAAATGTCTACGCAACTTCTGTACAAGGAGTTGAAGCACCGACTCAACTTTCAAAAGCTATTCTAAATGCAAACAAAGACAATCCAGACGTGATTGTTATTTTACGAGGCGGAGGATCTCCATTGGACCTTGATTGCTTTAACGACTATACGCTGGCGATTGACATCAGTAAGCTTCAAGTCCCGGTACTAACAGGTATAGGACATGAATCCGACTTTAGTTTGGCTGACTTGGTGGCGAATAGAGACTTTAAAACCCCCACAGATGTAGGAGATTTTATCGTGGATAGGACCAATTCATTTTCTTCAACTTTAGTAGACATTGCGACAAGAATCGGGAGCAGAAGTAAAACAGTCCTACATCGAGAAGCAACAACTCTAAGTGGTGCAAGAATCATTCTTCGAGATCTTCCAATCAGAATTTTGTCGGCAAGAAAAAGATTATTCGACACGTTACGAATAGATCTAAACCGAGAGTTGTTTCGGATTCTAGAGCGTAAAAGTGAAACGTTACTTGGATTGGCTTCCACCATGGAATTATTGAAGCCTAGCCGAACGCTTGCAAGGGGATTCAGTATTGTAAGACATCAGAAAAAAGCGATCAGTGACACACATCAGGTCAAAAAAGGTGACACCATAGATATTGAGTTTCACCTGGGATCGATTGAAGCCGAAGTAAAAAATATTCAACACAAAACCGAAAATGGCAAAAAATAATACCCCAAAACCCGTCAAGGATCTCAAATACGACGAAGCATTGATTGAATTGCAGGAAATATTAGGTGGATTACAGGATGAGACCCTTTCCATTGACGATTTAACGACGTCTATAAAACGGGCCTCAGAACTCCTAGAAGCATGTAATTCTCGTTTACTAACGACTCAAAAGGAAGTGGAAGAAATTATCGTAAAACTGGGATTAGGCGACTAATTCCCCTGAGTACCATCACGAAGTCTATCAAGAATCTCCGCTGCGCCATCACCCTTTGAATCTTTTGATTTATTTGCGAACTCGTTTTGTTCGATATCTTTCAACATAAGCGCCTGCTCTCTCACTAGAAACATCGCTTCCCTTACCTGAACAAATGATTCGCACTTAGCGATCGCTTTTGACCACGCACTATCAGCTTCCTTTTGGCCTGTGGGAGTCATACATCCAGCCATTGCTAAGGACAAACCATCATTCAGTGATTTACTGGTAGCATATTCCTCACCTGTCATCACTTCAAGAAAAGCGTTGAGTTTTAGAAGCGCTGAGTCAATACACTCACATGCATCTCCACGGTCGGCATTTATTTCTTCCACTGAAAGTGCCTTAGGAACATCATGTGATGCCTCCTTCGCATTACCCTCAGCATCACAACCGATGATGTTCATGCATAAAACAGCACAAAACACACACATACTTACATTGAATAATTTAGAATATAATTTCATCTTCTTTTTTTAAATTTTTGTTTTGCTTAGCAAGTTTGGCCAAATTTCTGAAGCAGAATCAACAGGTCTGATGCGCCAATTTGAGAACTGTTATCCATATCATATGCGCCTGTCCAGCCCAGACCATAGGCGGACAAGAAAAGTAAAAAGTCAGACGATCCTATAAGGCCATCGGCATTAAAATCACCCACACACTCGTCACTTGCGATAAATCCTGTGCCGCCAAATTCCATTGCTAATTCAGGAAAAACAATGGTTTCCGCAAAATGAAAGGCGTTTTCCCCCACCATCTTTCCCACATAACGCGCTGGAGCATCGTCAACAGGTGGATGAATCCCCCCCCAAATTCTAGACAATGCGCTTTCATTTGAGGCATCCATAAACGTCGCCCACTGAAGGTTAAAAGTCATTGAAGGACCATCTTCAAATACAAGAAACTGATTCATCGATGCAGGCCATTCGGCCATGCCTCCCGGCCAGTAAGCTGAACCTGTAAGCATTTCAAACTGTTCTGCAGCAGCTCTTGAAAACGTGCTGTGGCCACTGAAATAACCTGCAAAGGGTGGGGTCACAAAACTTGGACGCTGATATGGCCACCAATTCTCAGCCAAAATCCAATCTACACCTGCTTGATCTATCTGAGGAATTTCAATGTAATCTGGTCCTTTCCAAGTATGTATAGCGATGTCCCCAACATGATCAACGCCTCCGAAATCAGCAAGCGGATGGTCATCATCAATAATCTCAATTAAACCTGGCACCAATGGCAAACCTGCCGGATGGTAATTTGGCTGGGATGCGTCTGTACTTTGACCTTGTTCTGCCATAAAACGAATGGCAGATACGGGTCTTAAATAATCATAATATCCTTTGTTACTCCAGGCAGAAATGGCACAGTCGTGCATCGCTCCTCCCAGGGTCAAATATGATTTAACAACAAATTCTATATCCTCAATGATCGGACCCTGGCCCCGCCATCTGTGAGCCCCTGCATTAGGAATTAAAATAAACTCATTCAAAAGCGTAAACCAATGTCCTGGAGGCGTCTCGGAGTCTGGACCGTCTGCCCAAAATTCAGCGATGACGCGTCCATAATCACCCCTCGGAACGATGTTTGGCTCATATGGCAAACCTGTGTATGGGTTTGTTTGGTGTCCATTGCCACCGAATGACCCATCTGGATTGTGCCAACTCACCAATCCTCCCCGCTCCCAATCATAGAAAGAATCAAAACCGTCTACATCTGGTGTTTCACCATTGTATTTCAATGATGCAGGACTAATATCCCACATGACTCCGTCAAAAGGATCTAGGTGCTCTGACCATTTAAGAACCATCCCAAATCCCCATTTGTAATCACTCTCATCAAAATTTGATGCAACAGTGGTGTCAAGGTAAACAGGAGGTCCAGGATTGTGATAAGTGTTGTATAAGCATGCATTTCGAGTCAACTGTGTCAGATTTGAGTCCCTAAGTGCAAAGCCTTGCACATTGCCCCATTCAGGTCCTAAGAATGGTGGCACCTCAGTAATTAACTCACCACTTTGATCAATCGCAACAGACAACTCAATAGGTTGCCAACTATTTGGATCCACAATACCGCCAGTTCCTGGATTTTCCGGCAAAATATTAGGGTTACTAGATGTATAGCACAAGTTTCCGTAATCATTGACCTCATTAGAACCGTCTTGCAACCCAAATGCAATAATTTGTTCAGCAACATAATTGCCAAGCGCAGCGGGACCGTCGTTCAAATAATCAGTTGACACCACTAATGTATCAAGCCCCTGGAAGGCCATCTGATGACTGATATTAGACATTGTAGACGCAGATTGGGGCGAATTCATATACCTGTGCTTGATCAGCCTATATACGCCATAGCTCATTGCAACCTCCTGAGCCAGGATCTTATCCATGGAATTGGAAGGAATGTTTGGGGCGAAATTCTCAAAATCAAATTCAATGGTAAAGTCGCCAATCGTATTGCCTAAAAAATATTGCTTCGAAGATGTGGTATCGTATGCAGCCCAACAATCGTACATAATAGCGCTGGAATGCATAAGGTTACGTGCGTGAATGGTGGGTCTTGCAAAGTCGTTTCTAATCGCTTCTAAAACCTGTTCATTCCACTCTACAGCAATATGCCCTGACTGAGCAAAGCTCACAGAAAAACACGTGATCGATAAGAGAAACGTGGATAAAAAAAGCTTAAACATGGTGGGCACTTGTTGTAAAATAGGGGTTCTAATTGTGAAGTAAATATACTGAAAAAAAGACAGCATATAAATTTATACTAAGTATGGTTTCTTTTACTTCTCTGGAATCCGAAATCTAATTCCCCATGCTATCAAAAAACTCAACATGCATTTCGAGCGCTGCCCCCTCTTGCTCGAAATGTAGCCAATGGTCAGCTTCCGAACAGAAAAATCGTTGCAAGAGTGTGGGCGGCACAAAGGCTAACCCCTACTTTTGGCGTATGAATAAGCTTCGCCTTTTATTTTCAGTCTTCTTTATATTCGTTTTCACTTCGTGCAGTGATGAAAACGATCATGTCCAAGAATCGCCTCGCTCCATCACAATTGTTCTGTCCAAACAAAACAGTTCTTCCTCATATCGTCATTTTATTGAAGACATTGATCCCACCATTAAAATAAATTGGATCGATGCATACACGACTCCCCTTTCACAACTAACTGATGATCTTGAAGAGGCGGATGGTATCATATTGACGGGTGGAGTAGATATCCACCCCGGACTTTACGGCAACGCTTATGACACGGTACGGTGTGGCACGATAGACAGCAAAAGAGATGCGCTCGAAACAACACTTTTAGACCATGCCTTAGAAAGCGGAACACCCTGTCTGGGGGTATGTAGAGGGCTTCAATTCATGAATGTTTATATGGGAGGAAGCCTCCACCCTCACCTCCCAGATACACTAAGCGATATTCACAGGGGAAAGGATGGTCAATCTACAGAGCATGAAATTTATGTGACAAAAGCGCTTGGTGCAATTGACATCAATCGGGGCAACAAATCTGCAACTGTAAGCAACCATCATCAAGGCATTTCTCGTCTCGCAGACAACTTGGAGGCTTGGGCAATTGCTCCAGATGGATTAATCGAAGGAATAAGACATCCTGACACGACACATTATCCATTTTTCATAGGGGTACAGTGGCATCCTGAAAGAAGTGACCCCTCTGGCTCACTCGCAACCCCTATCGGCGAAGGATTTTTAAAGGCTGTCTTAAATGAGACAGGCGTTAAAAAAAATACTGACACCTCAGAAATCCTTCCCCGTGTCCGAGATTCTTCTTCCACGCAGGTCATCATGATTGATAATGGTTTATCTCACAAAGTAGATATACAGATGCATTAATCACACACATTGACCTGCGATATGAACAAGTCTGATAACCATAAGCAACCAAAATTAGACATTTGACGTTTTGGTGTTTAAACGGAAATGAGTGAATTTGTCCAAGAAAGAAGATCCACCTTAAGAGACACTCATGAATACGTTCAGAGTTAAATTTTATGATAGAAACGTGTAATGATTAGAACATTGAAGTATACCACAACGACATTGGCCTTGTGGGGTCTCGCATTGAGTTGTATATGCCAAACTGATCGAACGTTGGGTTTATTTGCAAACGAATCAGACTCCTTTAACGGGTATACTTTATTCGCACCTGTTTCAAACGAAACCACCTATTTAATAAACAACTGTGGGTATGAAATAAACAGTTGGGAAAGTACACACAAAGCTGGAATGATGGCTTACCTTCTTGAAGACGGCTGCATTATGAGGTCTGGAAGATCCTCTTCCAAAGTCTTCCAAGGTGGCGGAATTGGCGGAGTCATTGAGAAATTTAGTTGGAGTGGCGAATTGCTATGGACTTTCACCATGGCAAATGACAGTGTACATCTCCATCATGATATAGAGGTTCTCCCCAATGGGAATGTGCTTGCAATCGCCTGGAAAATGAATAGTGCAGAAGACGCAATCTCAAAAGGAAGAGATCCAAATAAAACAGGAACCAGTGTATGGAGTACCTTGATTGTAGAAATAGAACCTTTATATCCACAAGGAGGACATATCGTATGGAGTTGGGATGCTTGGGATCACTTGGTACAAGATTTTGACCCAAGCCTACCCTTCTTCGGACATCCACGAGATTTTCCCGGGAAAATCGATGTGAATTATGAAGCATTTGGAGGATCTTCATATGCGGCAAGGGACTGGCTTCATGCAAACTCTTTAGACTACAATCCATTAAGCAATGAAATAATGATTAGTGTGAGGGGATTTAGTGAACTTTGGATTATTGACCGAGAATCATCTTCGGACCTCAAATATCGTTGGGGTAATCCAAGGGCATATGGAAGAGGAATGGAGGAAGATCAGGTACTATTTCAACAACATAATTGTCATTGGATTAAACCTGGACTCCCAGGAGAAGGAAATGTTTTAATTTACAACAATGGCAACCATAGACCAGAAGGAGATTACAGCTCCGTTGAACAAGTAAAACTGCCTCATGTCGTCAATGGAGAATACCCAATAAGTTCGGACGCGCCCTATGGGCCTGAGAATGTAGAATGGCGTTATCCAGAAACTTGGGACAGTGAGTTCTTTTCTCAAAACGTGAGCGGCGCACAAAGACTTCCAAACGGAAACACGCTTATCTGTGAAGGCGCGAGTGGCCATTTATTTGAGATTAATGACATGGATGAGATTGTTTGGGATTATATAAACCCTGTGAGCATATGGGGAGCGCTTGAACAAACAACAAGTCCATTTGGAAATTCTGTATTTCAAGCTCAGCGATATGCGCCCAACTTTGCCGCATTTATAGGCCGAAACCTTTCACCGATAGAAGAGATTGAACTCAATCCCATCCCATCCATGTGCGCCATCACTTATGCCCCAACGTGCCAAGGTGACATGAACCATGACTACATGATTACAGTGCAGGACCTTACCATCGCCTTGAGTGCTTTTGCATGCATAAACTGCACTTCGGATATTGACGGAGATGCGTCTTTCGGAATATCTGACTTATTGATACTCCTTTCCGCCTTTGGCACATCTTGTTAAAGCCTTTACATACAGTATATCGCATTGATATCTTATGGATATCAATATTTATATAAAAACTGAGATTATAGTTGGATATTGAAAAAGACGGACTACCTTTGGTCCCCGCTTCGGCGTCAGGGTTTATGACCTGGCACATCGCTAAATCGGAACCTCATCGCGGGGTGGAGCAGTTGGTAGCTCGTCGGGCTCATAACCCGAAGGTCGTAGGTTCAAGTCCTACCCCCGCTACTAAGAAAGAGCAATCAGAAATGGTTGCTCTTTTTCTTTTGCCTCGCATTTTAAAGCTTTGTGTTTGCTGTTGATTACACCCAAGTCACTGCCTGCTTCGTTTAACTAAAAAGAACATATCCTCAGCTGAGTGGCTGGTTATACGTGTTATAAGTATACACCTTAAACTGCCACACTTCAAGGTAAATGCGCCACACTTTCCACACTTGATCAACATATTTAAAAGCTGGAACTTATAGCCAACTTTAATCTCTATAGTACACCCTCACCCTTGAGTAAACGGTTTCGGTTTTAACAATTTACCGCTCCTATATATGTATTATCCCGTCTCTGAGTATTACTGAGCTAAAAAATGAGGGTAACCGTATTACATAACTCCAAATTTGTTTTTACATAAAAATATAATTAGATTTACTCTGAATGAAAACAATGACATAATGAGATTTCTTATTTTAGTAACTAGTTTATTTTGGTGCTCCACAATATTTTCACAAGGTTCTGGTTCAATAACTTATCCATACAATCCTGATGGAAATGGAGATGAAATCATTGCATCTCCTGATTTATTAGATGTATTAAGTGTATATGGCGGAGAGTTTACACCCACTGAAATACTTATAGACGGAGAGACTTTAGGAGATTATCTGTTAAATATTAATGCGTTAATTGAGGCTTTGAGCACAGGCTCAGCAGATGGAGAGTTTCTAAGATGGAATGAAGATGCTCAGCAATGGCAGCCCGAACTTATTCTTCAAAACCTTGAAGTTTCTGAAATCTCTGTAAACGACGATGCTTATTTTTTTAGTGGCGTTGTGTTTACAGATGATGTAGCATTTAATGGAAATATTGTCACGTTTAACAGTCAGGTTGCTTTTGCCGATGCAATAAATTTTACAAATGATGTACAAGTGTTTGGAGATTTAAACTTGTACGAGGGTTTATATGTTTCAGACACAGCACATATCTCTAATTTACATGTTATTGAACCTGCACTTTTTGACGCAAGTGTGACCATGAATCAAAATGTGACCCTGAAAAATGAAGTTAGTGTGACTGGTCAAACTGTTTTTGATATTAAAATCAATCAGGACTCCATTCAATCCGCTCATCCAAATCAGAATGCACAAAACATTATTGACACCTATCCTGTTTTGATTAAAGGCAGCAAACAAGGTTTAGCCATCAACCTTGAACCTAGCCTATCTTCTAATGTACCTGAAGATTATCAATCTCATCGAGGAAACAACTATATCTCGTTTTGGAGAGATGATCAACAAACTGGCCGAATTGAAGCAATGGGTACGAGTGATTTAAGTATGACAGGCTTAACGAATATATTTGCACAAATACTACAAGCGGTTCCTACTTATATGACAGGTGTCGCTGCTAGCGTCAACCCATTTGATTCTGGCTATGGGAATAGATCTATGAGTGGTGTTGATTTGAGCACTTTTATCACTTTAGAATCAGGGTCTTTACCTGCAGCAGATTTAAATGTAGGTTCTTTACCCTCTTTAACTTCAGGTTCTTTACCTGCATCATCTTTAAATACAGGTTCTTTACCTTCATTATCTTTTTCTGCAGGTTCTTTACCTAGTTTAGGTTTTGATGGGATAATTCCTTATTTAAATGCAGGTTCTTTACCCTCATCTTCTTTAGATGCAGGTTCTTTACCTTCATTATCTTTTTCTGCAGGATCATTCCCCTCTTTATTGCAAGGTTCTCTACCTTCTTTAGCCTTTCAATCAGGTTCTTTGCCAACGATTGAGTTTAATTCATTTGAAAGCATCCTTGGAGACATAACAAATCCAATTGGGACAAGTGTAATGTTAGAATACAATAGTCTAATTGATGATTTGGCAGTTCCTCCTTCTCAATCCAACAGAAATAGTGCAATTAATCATTGGGAAAATATCAAAACCACTATGGTGAACTCTGGTATTTATAATGAAGAGGATGTATACAACTATGATTCCCAAGTCTTTTCAGATTTCACATTAGACGTCACCACACAAGTCATAGAATGTATGGAAGAATATGCTCACTTTACGCTTTCTTTTTATGGAATTGCAGATCCTCAAGATATTGCCAATGATGTCATATCCATGATTACGCGCACTTCCACTCTTATTATGTATATGGGGTATCAAGAAGAAAATTTAGGAGTGGCTTATGAATCTGGTTCTGGTGACTATGCGGAATGGTTGCTCAAAGCAAACCCAGATGAAATAATAAAACATGGAGAGGTGGTAGGTGTAGTAGGTGGTAAAATATCCAAGACTTTTGATAATGCAAAGAAATTTATGGTTGTATCAACCTCTCCAATTGTGTTAGGTAATATGCCTGAATCCAAGGAGATAGAAAAGATTTCTGAAAAAATAGCATTTATGGGTCAAGTCCCAGTCAATGTGATTGGAAAGGTTGAAATAGGAGACTATATACTTCCTTCTGGTCAGAAAGATGGACTCGCAATTGCAGTACATCCAGTGAATATGAAAGCTAAGGATTATCAAAGAATTGTTGGTGTGGCATGGTCAGAGAGTCATTCGGATAAATATGTTAACATGATTAATACTGCTGTGGGAATAAATCAAAATGACATGTCTAGCATCATTAACCAAATGCAACTTACATTAAATAAAGTTCAGGCGTCTGTTCAGTCATTGGACCCTAATTATATGCCTGATGTTTATGATGTATCAAGTATTTATGATGATCACATTCTAGATGTTACAACAAATTCAGTAGCAGCTTCACATCCTTCTAAACTTAAGAATTACTATCAACTTAAAAGTAATTCTCAATCTCAAGAATTTAAGGTGGAAGACCTAAAGTTGGCGATTAAGGAATTAATAGGTGTCGATGTTAAGGATTATCCTATGATTGATTATATCATTTCAAATCCAGATAAAAGGGAGGAACTCAATCATTATTTCACCATGGGTATAAACACGTTAAGTCCATTGGCGAAAACGCATTAGATTATTTTGTTAAGTTGAGTAGGCTGTGAAATAACCTACTCAACAATCTCTACTCTAAAAGTATCACCTTGTCTAATGTCGTCAATGGTGTCTATTCCTTCTACAACTCTACTAAAACAATTAATGGTGGACATGTCCTGAAGCTCTTGACCATGACTTGACCATGATTGGGTAACAACTTTAGACAATGTGTCTAGATGCTTCAAGAATGAATTAATTGCCCACCTCAGATCTCTTTTGTATATATCCGAACTTGAAGACTCGGAAGTGCTTCGCACTAAACCACAGAATTACGAGACAGGATTCGTCAACTACAAACTCCTTCCCTACTGAACGAGCTCTCCGAACTATTCGTTTGTTTTAAGAGAATTTATAAATTTTGAATGCTCATTTAAACCCATTCTCATATTTGAAATAAGAGAGAGACATTCATTTGTTATTTCTATTGGTAATTGATGCTCAATAAGAAATTTCCTTCCATCATAAGAAGTTATACTATTTTCATTTGCATGAAAACAGATGTCGCAATAAAAATGATCTACTAGAATTTGAATACAGGTTAAATCATATTGTTTTAGTAAAATCATAAAATCTTCTTTTGCACAGGTTGTTTGAATCTGTCTGCGATTTTTATATCTGTTATTTGGATTAATCTTATCTAGAAACATGTGATTTTCTTTTATACCGTGTTCAACGTGAGACGTGTTTGTTTGCCCCACCATAGTCACACTAATCAAACAAGCTAAAGCAGTAATAAATAGTCTCATGTTATTCGTTTTAATACCTGTAAAATCATCTGTTACTTGGAATATCCTCAATCGCTATTCAAAGTCATCGTCAGTGATGACATAAGTACACACCTGAATGGTATGCTTGTTGCCACTTAAATCTTCAATCCATCGATATTCATCTCTAAAGTCCCCAATAAACAGATAATTGTCAAGCAAAACAACAAGTGTGTCAGTGTCAGTGATTGAACAAGGAGATGATGGCAATTCGCATGGTTTATTCCCAAGTTTTTGAGTGAATTCTATATCAACATATGAGTTTTCAGGTACAGTGTAAATACTATCCATATCATAATAGCTACTGAAATAATGTACTTCAAATGAATGGGAAGATTCGTTTTGAATCATCTTTCTGCTTGTATGCGTACTTTCACAACTGAATAAAAGTAAACACGCAAAAGCTATAATAAAGAGTCGCATATAATTGATTTTAGCCTTGTAATATACTTTAAAGCCTCGGCAGATCCTCGACTTTAAGAAGAGGTCGCAACACAAAGTGAATGATTAATCGTAGAAGTTCGTCATGATAATCGCATGCGGCAAAGTAATCACTGAGATGCTAATGACGGAGAAGAGAAACAAGGATATGGGTACAACCTGGAGGTGGATACCAATGTAAAAAAGAAAAAGAAAAATGAGCGATACAAGTGTATGTGGCAGAAGTAAAGTAATAAATTTTTTCAGATTCAATTCCGGTCTTACCTCCCTGAGGTAATTATATTCTTGGGTGAGGACTTTGATTGAATGAAGAAAAATAAAATAGAGGGTAAAGCTTACCACAATAGGAAATAAATAAAAAGTCAGATGTATTAGAAAAAGTTGAAACAACTCCGTTAAGAGGTCATGAGTGTTGTTTTTATCTCTGTACTTTTTAAGACACAAGACTGTGATGAGTAGCACATTGCTTCCATAAAATAAATAGGCTATCGAGGGATGATCAAACACATGACCAAACTGCACTGTATCTGTAAAAGATTGGCACAATATTAAAAGTTCAGATTGATTATAAAAGACCAAAGTTGAAAGCAATAAAACACCCCACAACGTATAGATTGCTTTCTTAAAACGAGATTGGAAATTATAATCCGAAAGTTGGGATTCCCCAAAGTGATACGCTGAGATGAGAAAGAAAAATAGAAGGGAAAAAATGGGGAAAAAATACCATAAAAGACAGTATACAGCGATGGTTGAGAGGTATACAGAATAAAACGTTAGCTGAGGAATCTTGTGCTTCGAGAGAAAAAGCACATTATCAATTGCGCCATGAGGTATGCCAAACAAAGACAGTAACACAAGTGCAGCCTTCAATTGATGATCGATGTCAATTTCACCATTCAAAGTGTAGATCCCAAATAAAAGATATACTATAACTAAATATGTAAAGGAATATCGATTCATAAAATGTCTCACATAGATTTAGCTGTTTGACTAAATCCAGAAATAACCATCATTATAAGAAATGCTAAGATGACTAAGATAGGACTTTACTGATATTCAGGAAACTCAAGTTAAAAGGATCAAAATTGAGTCAAGGAAACCGGTTAAGTTTATTTAGTCTTATTCTAAATCACTGATCTACGCTAATTTATATTCATTCTAAACATAATAATGACTAATTTTAACAGTAATCCTAATTTAGAAAGTATGTCATTAAATATCGTTAACTCTTGCACAAACTGCGAGAATCTTGAAAAGAGTTTTAATTGTAGTGTACACAATGTGGTTGTTGATTTGAATAACACTTGTGAAAATCATAATTTGAAAGTGAATATCACAAAATCGTCTTCATGTTCAAACTGTTCAAACCACAATACTTCGAACTGCTCACATCCCAAACAAGCCACCAACGATTTGCTTTGTTTCGATTGGTCTAAGGTCGGAGCCGCTTAATTATTCTCGTTAGCCATTTCTGATTGAAGGCACGCGTCAATAAATCTTAATACCATACGCTTTGACCTCACGATCTAGTTTTCTTGCGTCTCCAGAAACGATGTCTAAGAGTTGCCAGAAATCTTTGCTATGGTTTTTCACCCTTGTGTGTACCAATTCGTGAAGAATGACATAATCTACAAGGTGATCGGGCAAACGCATGAGGTGGAGGCTAAGATTGATGTTGTTGTCAAACGAACAGCTTCCCCATCTGGTTTTTGAATTCTTAATGGCGACATTTTTATATTCAAACTTGTGAGCTGCTGCCAATGCTTTGACTCTGCCTGGAAGAAGCATCTTGGCTTCCTTTCTCCAGGCGCGCTCTATGGCCTGTCGAATTGCATGTTGCACCTCTGAATTTTCAATGTTGGTTGAGTGAGGGATAGAAACCGCTATTTTGTTATCTCTGACGACGGTCTTCACTGTTGTCATTTCGGAAAACTTCATCTCAAGATGATGAAACCTTGTTTCGAATTTTGTATCTAAATGAAAGACGGTCAACAAACCTTCTGCTTTTTGCATCTTCGACAAGTGGGTTTTAATCCAACTGATGCGATCTTCCACGAGCACCCTTGCCTTTTTAAAACTAACAGAACGAGGCACAGAGACTCGAACACCCAAAAAAGGTTTAATCGTGATGTTCAAACGTTTGGCACGATGGCTGCGGAAAAAGATGATATCGACACCCTGAATATTTACTACTTCATCTTCCATAAATCAATCTGAATAAGGCCATCGAAAGATCAATGTGGATATTCTTCATAACCTAACCTCATGTGAGGACTTGTTTTATAATATTCATAAACGCCCAGAATACAAATGTCATTTAAATCAAACTTAAGACGATTCTGGTCCATCAAGCGTGGATTTATTTCAATCCAATCCACATCACCGATCATGAGATTACACTTGTTAGGCAACTCAATAATTTTATTTAATATGAGCCCAAACCGAATGTATGACTCATTGACTGCAGGGGCCTTCCAGTGTTTGGCATTGTAAATATTTGGTGTTAGGCCCACAGCTTCAAATTCAGAAATATGCTCAGGATATTTCGCACTACATCGGTGAGATTGTTTGACAATATCATTGTGAATATGAGAGATCGTATACTGACCTGTCGCTTTTATATTCTTGAAGGTATGCGCGTATTCACCAGGTGGTCTTAAGACGATCCCCATCAGAGCAGGACTTGACCCGAGATGCATGAGAGAACTCACGATGCTTAAATTATGTACTCCCTCATCGCTCACACTACCCACCAGTACTGGACTTTTAAACCCAGCCAAAGAATTAACCAGCTCTGCTCTTGGTCGAGACTCCATTTCTTTGAGGTCCGAAACGTTTATTTTATGATAGCCTGACACTTAATTCAGAATTGCATGAAACTCATCTATTGAAGATATGATTTCAACATTTTTTAAACCTTTGAGTGACATGTCGTTCATTCTGGTTACAGGTAAAATACCCGAACCTGAAAATGTTTCATCCAGATAAGAAACAACATGTTCAAGCTTATTTACAGAAGACTTAGCGATGGCGAAAAACATGATTTTATTTATTGTGAAATAATCTTTCAAAATGTCCAATGATTTCAATGGGACAGATTGCCCCAAATAAATGACGTACTTATTATTTTCCGTGAGTATTAAACTCGCTACCAAAAGCCCAATTTCATGGTGCTCACCTTCAGGCAGAAATAAAAGCCAAACTTCCTTGTCTTGCACGTTGCCCTGATCGACACTGTCAATCCTTGAATATAACTTTTGCTTAATTAGTTCTGACAAGAAATGTTCTTGAGAAGGCAATATATCATTCGTAAGCCACAAATATCCAATGCGATGTAGCGCTGGCAACAAAATATTTTTGTAGACATAAAGAGTGTCGTAACGCTCTAATGAAGCATTTAATACTTCATGGAATAACACTTTATTAAATGTCAGGGCTGATTCAATGACCTTATTTAATTGCTTTAAATGATAAATCTCATCATCACGCGTGACGTTCCTCACCTGGTCTTCAATATCCTTGTTGGAATAGGAAGCGATTTTCGAAATTTTATAGCCTTTATCCTTTAAAATAGAAACATTTAAAGCCTTGACAAGTGTTTCATCATCGTAGAACCTGATGTTTGTTGGGGTTCGTTGGGGTTCAAATAGATTGTACCTATTCTCCCAAGTTCTTATGAGCAACTTGCTGAATCCAGTTATGTTGGACAGTTGTTCTATTGAATATTGTGCCATTATGTTTGCAATTTACAATAATGTATACCCTTAATCAAAAAAAGTTCTACAAAATTTTGGTTTATGACTTTTGATGCACTTATGTTTGCATAACATTTACAATTAATAATTATACAAAATGAAATATTTTAACTTTAACATTCTCATAGCATCCTTATTTTGCTCGTTCTCACTGAATGCTTTTTCTCAATCCGTATTCGGCATTATTGAAAACTCGGAAGCACACACTACACTCGAAGCGGCAGTAGTTGCAGCAGAGTTAGATGGCATACTCTCCTCTGATGGACCCTTTACAGTATTTGCCCCAACAGATGATGCATTTAGCGTCATTCCGGAAAACGTACTTGAGACTTTGCTTGCAGATCCAACTGGAGACCTCACTCAAATACTCTTAAACCACGTCGTATCTGGAACAGCAATGAGTACAGATTTATCTGATGGAATGATGATCGAAACTTTGCAAGGAGGTGAAGTGATGGTATCCATCACAGATGGCATGGTCATGATCGACAATGCAACCGTTACTGTCGCAGATATAACTGCAGACAATGGGGTTGTACATGTGATCAACGCGGTTTTACAGCCTGCAATGCCAACCAATACAGTATTCGACATAATTGCAAACTCAGATGTGCACACTACACTAGAGGCAGCAATAGTTGCAGCAGGTTTAGATGGAACACTCTCCTCTGATGGACCCTTTACAGTATTTGCCCCAACAGATGATGCATTCAGCGTCATCCCAGAAAACGTACTTGAGACTTTGCTTGAAGATCCAACTGGAGACCTCACTCAAATACTTCTAAACCACGTCGTTTCTGGAACAGCAATGAGCACAGATTTATCTGATGGAATGATGGTCGAAACTTTGCAAGGAGGTGAAGTAATGGTATCTATCACAGATGGCATGGTCATGATTGGCAATGCAAACGTTATCGTCGCAGACATAACTGCAGACAATGGCGTTGTACATGTGATTGATGCAATCTTACAGCCTGAAGTACCGACCAACACAGTATTCGACATCATTGCAAACTCAGAGGTGCACGCCACGCTAGAGACAGCAATTGTTGCAGCAGGACTGGATGGAACACTTGCGTCTGAAGGACCCTTTACAGTATTTGCACCGACAGATGATGCATTTAGCTTAGTCCCTGCAAACATTCTTGAAACATTACTCGCAGATCCAACTGGACTGTTAACTCAAATACTGTTGAACCATGTCGTGTCAGGAACAGCTTTAAGCACAGACCTGTCTGATGGAATGATGATCGAAACATTGCAAGGAAGTGAAGTGATGGTATCCATCACAGATGGCGTAGTGATGATTGACAATGCAACCGTGATTATCGCAGATATAATTGCAGACAATGGCGTTGTACATGTAATTGATGCAATCCTACAGCCTGAAATGCCAACCAACACAGTATTCGACATTATTGCAAACTCAGAGGTGCATACCACATTAGAGGCAGCAATTGTCGCAGCAGGATTAGATGAAACACTCGCGTCTGAAGGACCCTTCACAGTATTTGCGCCGACAGATGACGCGTTCAGCGTAATTCCTGCAGATGTTATAGATGCATTGCTTGCAGATCCAACTGGAGACCTCACTCAAATACTTTTAAATCACGTTGTTTCAGGAACGACATTGAGCACAGATTTATCAGATGGCATGATGATTACAACATTGCAAGGAGGTGATGTGATGGTGTCTATCGCAGACGGCGTAGTTATGATTGGCAATGCAACTGTAATTATCGCAGACATAACTGCTGACAATGGCGTTGTGCACGTGATTGATGCAGTCATCGAAACGACAACAAGCAACATCATTGAATCAAGCGCTCTCATTTCAAATGACATCTACATGTACAGCGTAGACATTACAGGAAGAGAAATCAATTACAACACTACAAACACGATTGTATTCGATATCTACAAGTCTGGAAAGACAGTCAAGAGGTTTGTAACGATTCAATAAGTTTAAAGGCCAAAATTCATTATGGGTTATTACCAAATACACGATGAACAGGTTGTAAAGACTGATATAGAAAATCTATGGAATTTTGTATCTGACCCTTCAAATCTCAAAAAGCTAACTCCTTCAAAACTTGGCTTTAAGATGATGACATCAACACATACGGAAATGTCGGAAGGTATGATCATTACTTACAGAATCACGCCACTTCTAAATATAGGTGTTAAGTGGGTGACAGAAATCAGTCATGTAAAAAAACAAAACTACTTCATTGACAAACAGGTATATGGACCCTATAAATTATGGCATCATCAACACATCTTTAAAGTGATTGATGAACATCATGTTCGCATGACTGACATCGTCACGTACGCTCTGCCATTTGGAATTATAGGTGACTTGGTCAACTTGATATTTATTCGGAAAAAACTAAAGTCAGTGTTCGACTACCGTAAAATTGCTTTAAATAAAATCTTTCACAAATGATCAATTTTTTTAGAAGAAAATCCAAGTACGAAAAGCTAAATGCTGAATATAAAAAACTTATGAAGCAGGCATTTGTGCTCTCAACAAAAAATAGAACATTGAGTGATCAAGCAACAGCGAAAGCAAATGAAATTCAAAAGTTAATGTTGGCGCTGGAGACAAAAAAGTAACAGCATAGGGTTTATATAGCAAAATGAGTTAAACCCAACGCAACTATTGTAATCAACGAAAGTCGATCCTCACGGATCGGCTTTTGTGCTTTTACAAACTTATATAATATCTTCACCAAATGAATAAAAGGCCTAGCAAACGCAGTGTACTTATAACATTACTCATCGTTTTTGTCGCAATACAAGTGAAAACGACAGATAAAACACCATTCAAAATCACGCCTGAATCTGACTTCCTTACGTCAGAAGAAGCACCTCAGGAGGTCACACAACTCATTCAATCAGCATGCTATGATTGTCATTCAAACCAAACCCAATACCCTTGGTATAGCCATGTTGCTCCAGTAAGTTGGTGGTTAGAGAGACATATCAACAACGGGAAATCAAAAGTGAATTTTTCAATTTGGGACACCTATTCACCCGCGCAGCAAGTCACACTGAAAAATGAAAGCGCGGAACTGATTGAAAAGAAATGGATGCCCATTCTCACTTATAAAATAACGCACACAGATGCGAGACTCACCGAAGCACAAAGGCTCATGTTGATCGATTGGCTTCAAGAGTAAGTCGAGGCCTCGCATCTTTGTACCTTTGCAGACTAGAGCATGCGCGAAGAAAAAACACAACCCGAAGGAATCGGTCTCCCAGATTTACCTCCAATGCCTTCAGGGGCAGAATATCCTGACGGACACAAATCAGGCTTTGTGAACATTGTCGGTTCTCCCAACGTGGGGAAAAGTACACTGATGAATCGTCTTGTAGGGGAAAATATTAGCATTATTAATGCGAAAGCCCAAACGACACGACACCGCATCATGGGCATCGTCAACAAGCCCAATTGGCAAATCGTGTATAGTGACACCCCAGGCGTTCTAGACCCCGCATACAAACTCCAGGAAGGGATGATGAAGTTTGTTAAGACCGCGCTTCAAGATGCAGACATCATCATTTTCGTAACAGATGTCTACGAGGATGCAATGGCACACGAAGCTACTTTTGACAAAATCGCCAACATGGACATTCCGGTGTTTGTTTTAATTAATAAAGTGGATTTGGAGGGGCAAGAGGTGGCCATGAAAAGAGCGGATTATTGGAAAAAGAAAATACCGAGAGCACAAGTCGCTCCAATTAGTGCGCTCCATAATTTTAATGTGGACACTTTACTAGATAGCATCGTTGCTCGTCTCCCCGAAGCCCATCCTTTCTTCCCAAAAGATGAACTGACTGACAAGCCGATGCGGTTTTTTGTTTCTGAAATCGTCAGAGAAAAGATTCTTACACATTACAAGCAAGAAATACCATATAGCTGTGAAGTAGTCGTTGAGGAGTTTAGGGAGGAGCCACATATATTTAATATTAGAGCTGAGATTAGAGTGGCCAGAGAATCTCAAAAGATGATCGTCATAGGCTCTGGCGGAAATATGATCAAGAGAGTAGGTACCGACGCCAGAAAAGAGCTTGAAGCTTTCCTTGACAAAAAGGTATTCCTCGACTTATATGTAAGAGTGGATAAAGACTGGAGGAATGATGAAAGCAAACTGAAACGTTTTGGATACTTTGATTAATTGATTTACTTCCCTCCTGCAAAAATCAATTTGGGACTTCAAGTCCTTGCCAAAAGAGACGATGGTTTCCACAATATTGAAAGCATTTTCATACCTACCCAATTGTGTGATGTTCTTGAAGTGCATACACGTGAGAATGCACCTGAAGGTGAATTGAAATTTGAATGTTCTGGCATAGAAGTGAATGGCAGCATTCAAGATAACACCATCGTCAGAGCGCACCAGATTTTGTCTGAAAAATTCAGACTACCAGCCATAAAAGCAAGACTTCATAAAGTCATACCAACAGGCGCAGGACTTGGCGGAGGGAGTTCAGATGGCACTTTTATGCTGAAGGCAATCAATGACATTTGTAACCTAGAATTAAGTGAGGAGTCCCTGGAGAAATATGCTGAGGAGTTGGGAAGTGACTGTCCTTTTTTTGTCAAAAACAGAACATCATTTGTAAGGGGGCGAGGTGAAATACTAACCCCAATTCATGATAAAAAGGGGCCGCAGAGACTGGAGGAGATGATGATTCTCATCATACATCCGGGGGTACATATCAATACTTCAGAAGCCTTCGCTTGGTTGCAAGAGGATAAGCTTAAGAAGGAACATCAAGCGCACCAAGTAAATAAACTCAAGGATAAGCACAATGAATTTCTCTCAAGCACTCCTGTAAAGAACTGGTGTGATTTATTCACGAACGATTTTGAAAATCCTGTCACATCCAGATTTGAGCCAGTCAAAAAAGCGCTCCAACTCATCAAGGAGGCTGGGGCAGACTATATTCAGATGACAGGAAGCGGATCCTCCGTATATGGAATATTTGGCGGATCAATTAATTCAGTAAAAGACACTAAAGTGACGTTAATGGCTCAAAAAGTAGCAGAAAAAGCAAAAAAAGAGGGGTTTTTCGTTTATTTCGGCGCTTTGGCATAAATCAAGAATCCCAGACACAGATAGAGCAAATTTGGAAACCAAGCCGCTAGAAACTGTATCCCTCCATCACTTAGAGGCAAAAAATCCGGGATTGACATGGTGGCGGCATAGACTGAAATGATACGTGATGTAAATACAAACGTAAAACCAACAAGTACCGCAATAAATAGATGTACGCCTATACCCCCTCTTTGTTTTCTTGCTGCAATCCCTACACCGATTAAGGTGAGAACGAAAATCGCAAAAGGAGTTGACGTTCTTGCATGCTTTGTTAACTCAAAAGAAGAAGTATCGGCGCCACGCAATTTCACCTTCTCGATATAACTACTCAGCTCAGAAGTCGTCATACTGTTTACAATTTCGGCCCGTTGGGCAAAATCATCCATCTTCATCGGCAAAATTGTGTCAAGTTGATTGACAAACTTAAAAGACTCAGTACCATTTTCATTGAACGCTCGAATACGAACATTCACGAGTCGCCATATACCATCCGCCTCCAACCATGTTCCCTTTGCAGCACTAATACTTTGCTCCAATCTAGTGTTCCCCTTATTCCATTGTTCCAATTGAAATCTATACCCCGTTTTCCTACTGTAAGTAATACTTCTGAAATATGCAATTGTTCCAGGGGACACTTCGCGATATAGGTTTTGGTCTTTTACATGAAAGTCAACATGAATCCACTCCATCTCGAAGTCTAGCTTGCTTTGATTGGCAAGAGGGACAACATAATGTGTCAGCAAAAGAGAAAGCGCCACCAAGACAGAACCGGCGACAAAATAGGGTCTCAAGAAACGGCTGAAGGCCAAACCTCCACTCAACATGGCAATGATTTCTGTTTGCTGTGCAAGTCGGCTCGTAAACCAAACAATGGTTAAAAACACAATAAACCCACTTAACAAGTTTGCAAAAAAGAAACAAAAAGCCGCGTAATATTTTACCGTCTCCCAAAGCGGAGCACCATTCGTGATTAATCGACCAATATTTTCAACCAAATCAAAAACAACAGCAATGACACAGAACACCCCCAACATAAAGAAAAAAGTTTTTAAAAACTTACTTATTATATATCGATCAATGCGTGTCACGGTAATGAATGAGATTAAAGTTTTTGAGAAATCTGAACAACCATTTTATTTTTCCAGACGACGAAATCCCCTTGAATGATATGCTTTCTGGCTTCTCGAACCAAATCCAAATAAAAACAGAGATTGTGAATACTGGTAATATACATGCCCACCAATTCATTCGCTCGAATCAAATGTCTCACGTATGATTTGCTATACAACTTGTCAACGGTGGCAGAACCCAACGGATCTAATACAGAAAAATCATTCTCCCATTTCTTATTCTTGATATTCACAATGCCTTCCCAAGTATATAACGTACCAGTCCTTGCATTTCTTGTAGGCATGACACAATCGAACATATCTACGCCCAACGCAATGTTCTCCAAAATATTTGCAGGTGTCCCAACACCCATTAAATATCTGGGTTTGTCTTCTGGAAGGATTCCACAAACCAAATCACATGTTTTGTACATTTCCTCTGTAGGCTCACCCACACTTAGTCCACCAATCGCATAACCAGCGGCATCAACTCCAGAAATATATTCTGCAGATTCTTTTCTCAAATCTTCATAGGAACCTCCTTGTAAAATAGGAAATAGCTCTTGATTAAATCCATACTTGGGCTCCGTCTCAGCCAAGCGGGTCAAACATCTATCTAACCAACGGTGGGTTCGTTGCATGGATGTTTTGGCATATTCTTTCGAACACGGGTGTGGGGGACACTCATCAAAAGCCATAATAATATCGGCGCCAATTGTACGCTGAATATCCATCACACTTTCCGGAGTGAATGACATTAAATCTCCATTGATGTGACTGCGAAAGGTAGCCCCTTCTTCGGTTAATTTTCTATTGTTGGCCAAACTGTATACTTGAAACCCGCCACTGTCTGTGAGAAGAGGCCTGTCCCAGCTCATAAATTGATGCAAGCCGCCAGCCTTCTCCATCGTATCCATACCAGGCCTTAAATAAAGATGATATGTATTGCCCAATATGATGTCTGCATTTACCTCATTTATAAGCGCAGATTGAGGCACTGCTTTGACAGAACCGACGGTACCGACGGGCATAAAAATTGGCGTTTGGATTACGCCATGGTCTGTTTCCAAAGACCCCGCGCGTGCCCTAGAGCCTGTATCCTTATTTTCAAGGGTAAATTTCACCGCTTTGTATCTAATTTTCACCCGCATACATTTTGAATACGGTTCCACAAATGTAACTTGGGACCGTAGAATGAAGACAACGATATGATAGGAACATTATTCAATGCTTTTGCAGTTGCTGCTGGATCGACAATCGGCCTGCTGTGCAAGAAATATATTTCCCATAAAAATCAGACAAAAATTCTTATTGTGTTTGGTCTATTTACGGTGGCATTAAGTGTCGATATGATCACTGGAATGCGAGAGCCTATTGATGTTTTCCTCGCCTTGGTGTTAGGCACCCTTCTAGGCCAGACACTTTCTCTTCACGACCGTTTGACAAAATTCACTGCCAGATTCGACAAAATGCCATCGGGGAAACCAGACAGAAATAAACTGAACGAACCCTCTCTCGGCACAGGATTCATTAAAGCGACTTTGTTATTTTGTGTCGGCGGTTTAACATTAATCGGCTGCATGGAAGAGGGTTTGAGTGGAAAATCACATCTTCTTTTTATTAAGGGGACGATGGATTTGATCAGTTCTTTCTTTCTATCCGCAGTTTTGGGGAAAGGCGTTCTGTTTTCTGCNCTAGGTGTCCTCCTTCTTCAAGGAGGATTGACTTTATTTTTTATGGGTTTTGGCCAAAGTATTTCACCAGAACTCATACTCGATCTTACAGCAACCGGAGGAATTCTACTTTTGGCCCTGGGTATAGATCTCATGGATATTAAATCTTTTAAAATGATAGATTTACTCCCATCGCTAGTTATTCTCCCAATCATCCACCTCATTCACACCTTGATATTAGGGGCAATATAAATGGCGAAGAAAAAAAGAAAAAAACGGAGCATTCAATCAAAGAGCCGTCCCAACTCTAGAATTTTTCATGGATTGGGCGCACTCTTCATTTTTGGTGTACTCTATTTTGGATATATATACTACAATTCACATTTTGTGACCCCGTGGCAATCTTCCAGCGACAAAGCAGGTTTTGCATCGGTTGTGGATAATTACGCTGAAGATGTCCAAAAAGCAGCTGCAGCATTTAATTTGCCCTATCCATACTTAATGTCACTTATTCAATTGGAATGCTCAGGGAGAAAACCTGCAGGTGATCGGTTTGAACCGCATGTTTTCCGTCGTCTTCAAGCAGTCCGTGATGGCAAACGTAAGAACTACGAGAACATCACTCCATCACACCTTGCAAATGCCTCTGATGCAGCTCTCAAGAACCTTGCGACCTCATGGGGGCCTTTCCAACTGATGGGATATAAATGTATTTTACTCGATGTACAAATACGCGACATCAGAGGCGACAGAGGGGTATATCACGGCGTCAACTGGATTAACATCACGTATGGTGATCGACTGCGGCGCGGTGAATATAAAAACTGTTTCCACATGCACAATACAGGGAGAACATACCCTCGCGTTGGATTGCCAACAACCCATGACCCACAATATGTTCCACGNGGCCTCGCAGGGATATCACGTTATCAATTAAACTCAGAGACAAACAATGCCCGCTAACAAATACGCTCTACTCCGATATAGGATTATTGACCGATGCATCAGTAATGCCCGAAATCCATTCCCATCCAAGGAGGATTTACGCGCCGCGTGTGAGGAAGCTTTATATGGCAGTGATGGTATTAATATTAGTGAGTCAACAATAGAAAAAGATATTTGGGCAATGAGGAATGAGTCCGAGTTGGGATACTACGCCCCTATTTCTTACCACAGAGACAAACGTGGATATTATTATGAAGATGAAGGATACAGCATCAACGAAATACAACTCAATGAGGACGATCTCGATGCCATTCGGTTTGCTGCAAATACGTTGATTCAATTCAGAGATCTCCCCATTTTTAATCAATTTGACTTGGCCATAGGCAAAATCGCGGACCGCCTTTCTGTCGCGCCAAACCTTGACACTTCAAGTGTCGATCGATATATGCAATTTGAATCTACGCCATCTGCAAAAGGGTCTCAAAATTTGGCACCACTTCTACATGCAGCAAGAAATCATTTTCCTGCACACATAACCTATCGCAAATTCTCATCTGATGTAGACACGACCTACGAGATTCATCCATACTTGTTGAAAGAATACAGAAACAGCTGGTATCTAATCGCTTGGGACCCCGCACGTAATATCATTCGAACCTTCGGATGTGATCGAATCATAAAAATAACCTCTNACGAAAGCAAAACATTCACTCAGTCTTTGGACTTTAATGCTGAAACGTATTTCACACACACGATAGGAATTACCGTCATTGATGATTCGCCTCCAGTTGAAGTGGTTTTTAAGTGCAACCCTATTCTTGCAAGATACTTGTCCTCTAAACCGTTACACGACTCGCAGCAAATAACCAAACTGGATGACTCCATTCAAGTGACTCTAAATGTTATTATCACTTATGAATTGATACAATGGATTCTCGGTTATTCTTCAGAAGTAAAGGTGATTTCGCCATCACTTTTGAAAGAAAAGTTATCAGAAAACCTCAAGAAGTCACAAGAACTTAACGGTATTTCATAAAAAATAACACAGGGAAATTGGCTACGTAAATACATTGAGTAGCAAGTCATGTCATTTGTAGTGTAGAGTTATATCACACAAAAAAACCACTCAAATGTCAATTCCTATTCATGCTCCGTCGTTGTCATCTACCTCAATTTCAAACCTTCAAACAGCTCGACTTTGGATTGATTCCTTTCCCAGACCAATTGGATTCAATCCATATGCCTGGAACACTACAAAAAGAATTGCGCTTGAAATCTGGAAGTGTTATTTTTCAAATAAAGCATTTGACCGAACAGTCAATTTCATGCACCCATCTTTTTACAATATGATACGAACGCCAGAAGGTCATCCACTTTTGGTTGAGAAATCGATAAGGGGAATCCATTAACCTAAAAGGGCCTTCGTTTTTCAATACATTGTTGTGAAACAATACGTTGTGGAAAAGTCGAGAGAAAAACATTTGTATTGTAAAAACTGACGACTATCTTGCACGCGTGGTTTTCGTAGGGTTTTTATAAGCACTCATCGATGTTTTCGCTCTGTTCGCCACAATCTTTCTAATGACCCGAACTTTATCCAATACCCAATCAACGCTTATGAGAGAGCTGCAATCAAGATTGCACTGTGTCTCTGACACCCATAACAACAGTTTAGGCGTACTTGTTTCATATACAGGACCATTGCATGCGCAATCCGGAGATGCCATACTGTTACTTGCTGAAAGTGCTGTAACCCAAAGTGGGACTGCACGCAAAGAAATGAAAAGGGTATGTAATGTACTTATAGAGTGTATCCAAAACGTACACCGTCATGGATGGATTGATGAAAACGGGGAGACGCTGCTTTATTTAACCATAGAGCACACACCAGTCGGTTTTCAAATTCAGTGCGGAAACATTATTGATTTAGACATGGCTGCAACACTTCGCTCTAAGCTTAACATTGTCAACGGCATGAACCATTTAGAATTACGCAAACGTTACATTGAAGTCCTTTGTGAAGAAGGCGTAAGTGAAAAGGGAGGTGCCGGTTTGGGATTGATGAGTATGGCTAAACGCTGTGCCGGCCCTATTGAATATGAACTCAATGAACAAGATGACGACTTGTTTTTATTCACGCTTACTGCAACCGTAAAGGGATAAAATTAAGTCTTCCTTTCTTTTTTCTTTGCTGCAGGAAACAAGATGTTATTTAAAATCAACCTGTACCCCGGAGAGTTCGGATGTAAGTTCAAATCGGTTGGAGGATCGCTCACCATGTGACGATAGTCTTCTGGATCATGTCCTCCATAATAAGTCCACTGACCTTGCCCCAATTCACCGTGAATGTATTTTGCAGTTGTGAGGTTTCTGTTGTCTCCCATTATTGTCACATCAGGTCGAATAAACGCTTTACGAAAAGATGTTGTTTGGCCCATGAAACCTGAAATCACTCTGAGATGATTTTGTGTAAGCATGGTGGGGACGATATCCCATTTTGCAGAAAAATCAAAAAGCGTGAAGAAATCATTGATCGGTTTAAGCTTGGCGTGATCCTTTGTGCCATCGATATTGGAGAACTCATATACAAGTGGATCCATTTCTAGATTGTAATTCTGAAATGCAAACCCCTCTGAAAAATCGAGCTTAGAAGATGCCTGAAGTTCTGCTGGATCACCGTCAAACATTGCTTCACAAATATCTACTTCTTGCGCCGCCAAAGAAATATCATAAGAATCTGTCCCTGAACACATTGTAAACAGAAATCCGCCGCCAACAACAAAATTTCTAATTGTCACTCCAACTTCCCTCTTCATTTCGCTCACCTTTTGAAAGCCCATTATTTGCGCAGAAGCATTTTGGGAAGCGACTTCATTCTGATACCACGTTGCAGTTCTATACGCTTTATAAAACTTACCAAATTGACCTGTAAAATCTTCGTGATGCAGATGCAGCCAATCGTATTTAGGCAATACGCCTGTGAGGACTTCTTCATCGTAAACAATGTCGTATGGGATTTCTGCATATGTAAGCACAAGTGTGACAGCGTCATCCCAAGGAAGTTTACCCGCAGGACTATATACAGCCACTCTGGGCGCAACTTCTAGCTTCACCATCTCCATATTTACTTCTGGATCAGAAATTTCATCTAGAATTTGAGCTGCCTGAACATCCGCAATAATTTGATACGACACACCTCTAATAATGCATTCGTTCTCAATTGCAGCTACGTTCTTAAACATAAAACTACCTCCTCTGTAATTTAACAACCAGTCGGCCTCAACACCATTTCCCAAAACCCAAAACGTAACGCCATATGCTTTCAAGTGATTCGCTTGGCTATCGTCCATAGGAACTAAGATTCTTGAAGCAAATAAGGGGATAGCAAGCATCATGAACAACCCGAACAGAAGAGATCTCATCATGATTTTAAAATGGAGAATTGCTTTCTAAATCTTCATTCATTTTCGATCCTACTGTGATCGTACCGGAGTCTGAAAATGCCGTATTCGGTGAAATAGAATCACCTCCAAATCCATTATCTGCAAATGCACTGTAGTCGGCAAACTTCGCCAAATGTTTAATAAACTTCATGTGAACAGTCCCTAAACTACCATGACGATGCTTTGATAAAATAAATTCAGCCAAACCGTTTGTATCTAATCCTTGTTCGTGTTCCGTAAACCCATAATACTCAGGCCTATAAATGAAGGACACAATATCCGCATCCTGCTCTATCGCACCAGATTCTCTCAAGTCAGATAACATAGGTCTCTTATCTCCACCTCTGGTTTCAACCATACGGCTTAACTGAGATAGGGCTATTACCGGAATGTCAAGTTCTTTGGCAATTGACTTAATGGACCTCGAAATTGATGAGATTTCTTGCTCTCTATTCCCTCCCCCGCTATTGCTGCCATTCATCAATTGTAAATAATCAATAATGACAAGATCTATGCCATGAGTCGCTTTGAGACGGCGACATTTAGCCCTTAATTCAAATACATTAAGACCAGGAGTATCATCAATAAAAAGTGGCGCATCAGAAAGCTTACCTATACGGTCATGTAGCTGTTGATATTCGTGGTCTTCAAGGTTGCCTTTTCGAAACTTATCAGAACTAATTTCAGTTTCTGCAGAGATTAATCTTTGGACGAGTTGCACTGAGGACATCTCAAGGCTAAATACAGCTACAGGTATACCTTGATCTACAGCAATATTCCTTGCCATCGTAAGTACGAAGGCAGTCTTTCCCATACCAGGTCTTGCTGCCAATACGATCATGTCAGATCTCTGCCACCCTCCCGTCAATTTATCTAAATCTGCAAAACCGGAAGGCACTCCACTTACACCACCATCTTGAGCTCTGGCTTTATCAATGTTGTCAATTGCTTTTTTAACAACGATATTCATGGTCTCGTAGCTCTTTCTAATATTCCCCTCAGCGACCTGAAACAAACCAGATTCTGCTTCATCGAGCAAATCGAAGACATCTGTCTTCTCATCAAATGCCTTTTCAATAATGTTACTTGACACACGAATCAATTCTCTTTGAATGTATTTCTGTGATACAATTCTTGCATGAAATTCCACATTCGCCGTACTGGCTACTCTAGTTGTCAAATTGGCGACAGCAAAAGCACCTCCAACCAATTCTAAATCTCCTGATTTCCTAAGTGCTTCTGTTACAGTCAAAAGATCAATAGCCTCCGAATCATTAAACAAATTCTGAATAATATCAAATATTCTTTGGTGAGCTGGTTTATAAAAGCTCTCCGGGCTTAATACATCGATGACCGAATTAACGGCAGACTGCTCAAGCATCATTGCGCCTAAAACAGCTTCTTCAACGTCTACAGCTTGCGGGGTAACTTTACCATGTGTGACCTCAGAATAAGGGGTTTTACTCTGTACTGAGAGTCGGTCAGTTGTTTTAGCCATGGTATTTTTAGATGTCGTCTTTTTCATTATTACTGTCTGCAAGTTACGATTTAGACCATTATCCTTATGAACAATTCATTGACTCTGTTTTCAACAAATAAGATGACAGAGGACGCCAAGAAAATAGACAAACGTACTTTCCGAAACAAGCTCATTAAATCCCATATCCTTGAAGCCTGAAAGGCAAAGTCGACTAAGGCACATCCGATCAGAATGAAAGGAGCTTGGTGTATCTATTTAATGATCGGAATACCCAGTCATGAATTTGAAAGGATGTTCTGTTATATCCCGAAGGCAGACTTTACATCATTGACCATATCAAGCTTTTCCCAAGGAAATAATTCTACTGAGACATCAACTTTTTCACCTCCATTAAATGCTTGGAAAGTTTTCGTGATTGTTTGAGGGTTTCTTCCCATATGACCATAAGAAGAAGTCTCAGAATATATCGGTGTTCTCAGGTTAAATCTCTGCTCAATATCAAACGGTCGCATCGAAAATAAATGTTGAATTTTTTGAGCGATTTTCCCATCAGATAAATCAACTTTAGATGTCCCATAAGTATCAACATACAATCCGACTGGATCAGCCACTCCAATTGCATAAGCAACTTGAACCAACACCTCATCACATACACCAGCAGCCACTAGATTTTTTGCAATATGTCGTGTCGCATAAGCCGCTGAACGGTCAACTTTAGAAGGGTCTTTCCCACTGAAAGCACCGCCACCGTGAGCGCCTTTCCCGCCATATGTATCGACAATTATCTTTCTACCTGTGAGACCAGAATCACCATGTGGCCCCCCAATCACAAACTTTCCAGTAGGGTTGACATGCAATTTATAATCTCCTTTAAAAAGCGCCTGAACCCTTTCACTCATTTGAGCTTTTACTCTTGGAATCAAAATGTCCGACACATCTTTCTTGATTTTAGCCAGGATTAACTCGTCAGTTGCCTCAAAGCCATCATCATGTTGTGTTGAAACAACGATCGCCTCTATTCGCTCTGGGACGCCGTCATCAGAATACTGAATGGTGACTTGACTTTTAGAATCTGGCCTCAAATATGTCATTTCTTCCCCCTCCTTTCTGATTTGGGCAAGCTCGAAAAGAAGCTTGTGAGACAAATCTAAAGGTAGCGGCATATAATTGTCTGTCTCTCTGCTTGCATAACCGAACATCATTCCTTGATCACCTGCACCTTGTTCCTCAGGATTATCTTTTACAACACCTTGGTTGATGTCTGCTGACTGCTCGTGAATCGCACTTAAAACACCACAAGATTCTGCATCAAATTTATACTCGCTTTTCGTATACCCAATTTTTCTGATGGTATCACGGGCAATTTTCTGAACATCAATATATGCGTTAGAATTCACTTCTCCAGCCAAAATGACTTGTCCTGAAGTGACCATCGTTTCACATGCAACTTTACTGTTTGAATCAAATGCCAAGAAATGATCAATTAAAGCGTCTGATATCGCATCGGCAACTTTATCGGGGTGACCCTCAGAAACGGATTCGGAAGTAAAAAAATGACTCATATTGATAGTAAAAAGTGGAAATCAAAAATAACGAACAACTAAGTATCTTATAATGAAATACTGAATCTTGTAAAAATAGATGATTAAAGCATCAACATACTTACTTTTTTCTAAAAAACAATCTTAGTGAAACGCCAGACAAGTCAAATTCATCACGAATTTTATTTTCCAAAAATCTTTTATACGGATCTTTAACATACTGAGGAAGATTGCAGTAGAAAGCAAATGTGGGTGTCTGCGAGGGCAACTGGGTCACATATTTAATTCTAACGTATTTCCCTTTGTAAGTAGGTGGTGGTTGCCTGTCCATAATGGGAAGTAAGAAATCGTTGAGCTTACTGGTAGAAATCTTTTTGCTTCTGTTTTGATAAACGTTTAAAGCCGCTTCAAGCGCTTTGAAAATTCTTTGCTTTTTAAGGTTTGATGTAAAGACAATAGGAACATCAGTAAATGGAGCGATTCGTTCTCTGATTTTCTCTTCAAAATCAGACATGGTTGTGTGATTCTTGGTGATCAGATCCCATTTGTTCACGACAATAACAACCCCCCTATAGCTCTCTACGATTTGCCAAAATATATGCAAATCCTGTCTTTCCATGCCATCTTGAGCATCAAGCAACAAGAGGCATACATCACTTTGATCAATTGCTTTAACAGTCCTTACAGTGGAATAAAATTCAAGATTATCTTCAATATACTTCCTCTTTCTAAGACCAGCAGTATCGATGATTTCGAAATCAAAACCGAACATGTTATAACTGGTATGAACACTGTCACGGGTTGTTCCTGCTATATCTGTTACAATATTCCGTTCTTTCCCAAGTAAAGTATTGACCAGTGTAGACTTCCCAACATTAGGGCGTCCTACAACAGCGAGTCTAGGTAATTTATTTTCGACTTCATCTGGCTCTACAGGCAACTGATTGACGAGTTCATCTAACAATTCTCCTGTACCAAAACCATTGTTTGCTGAGATGGAATAAATCGTATCAGATAGGCCAAGTGAATAAAATTCTGAACTACCTATATCATGGGCAGAAGTATCGACTTTGTTACAAGCAACCATGATTTTTTTACCGGATCTACGCAACATGTTTGCAATCTCGAGATCGAGATCCGTGACACCCACTCCGACATCTACCATAAAGAGGATTAAATCAGCCTCTTCAATGGAGATATCAACTTGAGCACGGATTGCTGCCTCAAAAGTGTCGTCACTTTTGGTAATCCAACCTCCAGTATCAATCACGGTAAATTTACGGTCAGTCCATACAGACTTTCCGTACTTCCTATCCCTTGTTGTACCACTCGTTGGATCTGTAATCGCCTCACGGGATTCCGTTAAGCGGTTAAAGAGTGTGGATTTACCGACGTTGGGTCGGCCTACAATAGTAACTAAATAATGCATGTCGCAAATTTTTAGAACAAAAAAGGGGGCCCCGAAGGGCCCCCAAGGTTGGCGTCGACATACTCTCCCGCCGTAGCAGTACCATCTGCGCTGGTGAGCTTAACTTCTCTGTTCGGAATGGGAAGAGGTGTACCTCACCGCAATAGACACCTATCGTTAAAATAGATAATATCAAATGCTGTCATCTGAATCATCCACTAATGGGATGACATACTGGTAGAAGATTGGGAACTCATAAACTTTCGGGTAATTAGTATCACTCGGCTTTGACATCGCTGCCTTTACACCTGTGACCTATCAACGTTGTAGTCTTCAACGACCCTCAATGAAACTTCATCTCGAGATGAGTTTCGCACTTAGATGCTTTCAGTGCTTATCTCATCCATACGTAGCTACTCTGCAGTGCAGCTGGCGCCACAACAGATACACCAGAGGTATGTCCAATCCGGTCCTCTCGTACTAGGATCAGGTTCTCTCAAGTTTCAAACGCCCACAACAGATAGAGACCGAACTGTCTCACGACGTTCTGAACCCAGCTCGCGTGCCACTTTAATGGGCGAACAGCCCAACCCTTGGGACCTTCTACAGCCCCAGG
>PACT01000041.1 GCA_002700285.1 Crocinitomicaceae bacterium
GTATAAAACACCTGCAAGAACGCCACCTTCAGCAGCTGGAATGGCTTGCTCCATAGGTGTTACTCTGTATTCCCAAACATTGAAAACATCTCCATTTGTTAGCTGAACCATCGCAAGGTCATCAGCGTTGTCGTTTGAACTTACAACGACATCATCAATGCCCCAATAGTAGTGGCTGTATGCCGCACCCGTTTCAGGTGCTTGTGTGTATGTGAAACGAATTTGAACAGAGTCACTGTAAGCAGCAACACAGCTAATGTCAAGTGTAGATGGGAGTGGATTTGCAGACTGTGTATTTGCAGCTTCGATAAATGATCCATGTCCATCAAATGTGGTCCAAGTCACGCCAGCATCATTTGTGACATCTACATAGATGGGCGCATAAGGATAGCAACAGTAACGGAAGTACTGGTCCCAATTTAAGATGACTGAACCGTCATTAGAGAAATCAATCAGTGGGCTCGTTAAGGACCCATCAGTGTCTTGAACACCTGTCGCTATTGGTGTGTTAAAGTAGTCACAGTCAAATATCATCCAACCGTTTTCAGGCGTTCCTGATTCGAGAGGGCCGATGTTTGTAGAAAATTCTCCGCCTGGGTGTGAAACGCCTGTTGCATCACCATTTGAATAGTATCCAGTATTGCCTGGTGCGACATAGACCCAGAGAGAATCATTCGCGTTATCTGAAGTTGTCCATGCGCCGTTTCCGTTAATCCCATCAAATCCGTTAGAGAAATCCTCGGAAAACAGAATACTACTGCCTCCACGTTGTGTGGAACGGGCAAGTTGGCCAGCATGTTTTGCTTGTTCAGCTTCCGCTAAAGAAACAGGTAAGAGTGTTTGCTGTGCAAAGGAAATAGATACACCTATAATAGAAATAAAAAAAGTAAAAAGAAGTCTCATAGTTGCTTGTGATTAAGAATCTATAAGATACGTCATTTATTTTATGTATAGACATAGAATGAAAGACCGCGTAAAATAGAAAATTGTTATGTATTAAAAGCAAAGTATTAACCTTACATTTCAATTACAAAAAACTGCAGCAACACTTAATAACAATAGCATACATCCAGAGTCAATAAAGAATTATTTCATTATAAAGCCTCTTAATCACATGTATTTCCGAAGACACTGAGAACGATCAGTATGTCATCCACAGCGACAGAGCCATCTTGATTGACATCCGCATCGCACAAGGTCAAACATCCAAACTCACTCAGCAAAAGAAGCAGATCCACGATAGAGATGAAGCCATCCCCGTTCAGATCCTCTGGACATCCAAAACATCCCTCACAACCTATGGTCGCAAGCGCACTCACTCTATCTGATTCGCAAGTGATGGGAAGCGGCGCTACTTGCCAGTTGTAAAAGAAATAATAGTAGCTGAATTGTGGCCCAGCAGTTGAATTTGTGATCGAAGCCAAATTTCCTAGGGCATATGGATATGAAAGTACNGAACTTGTGCCCTCACGCCACAGTTGTGGATCACCAGTTGTGGATCTTAACCCATACCCCACCCCTGCTGGGATTTCGAAGTTTAAGTCCAATACAAACGCGCCATCTTCGACAAATACAGTGGTGGATGCAAGGACATTGTTTGAACCATCTATGAGCTCGAATGTGCGGTCATAGGATCCGTTTGCATATACAGTGACGCTGTTAAGTAACATGTCTTCGTAAACATCAAACTCTAACCAACGATTGCTGTTTCCGTGGTATTGACCTGAAGGCTGTGTTGTGAACTCTCCGCCTTCAGCAGTCGGTCCCGCAGAGACAACAGAGGCAGAAGCCCAAACGGTAGCCTCCTCTGTCAATGCTGGGATGGTGTAGAAAGGACCAGATCCGATTTGGCTCCCACCCGCTTCAGAGTCATACCAACGTATGTTTTCTCCAACAGCTTCGAATGTTGCGTCATCTCCAGATACGATAACCAGATCACTCACTGAAGGAGGCCCCACTGGCGCATCAAATAAAGTTACTGCGTACGCTTCTGAAACAGAAGTGTTGGAACAGATATCTACGGCTGTCACTGAATACAAGCCTTCAGAGGTCACATTGATTGTCTGAGTATCTTCCCCTGTAGACCAAACCCATGATTCTGCTTCACTTGCGGACATCTGAATCGTTCCGCCATCACAAAGGTTAAGACTTCCAGTGACTTCAATGGTAGGCTCCTGACCTAGAATCTCCACGACTGAAATGATATTTGAAGATCCCGCACATCCTTCTGGGCTCGTCACTAAAATGCTGAAATTACCTGCTTCTGTTACCGTGATTGAATTCACTCCAGTCTCGCCGTTGGACCACTGGTAGGTATCATACCCTTCTGGCGCAGTAATGACCACTGACTCCCCTGGACAAAACCCGTATGCAGAAGACGCAATATCCACATCAAGCACACACGAAACTTCGCTGATCGCATGGTACTGATTGATTTCAGGTGTCTCGATGATTGTTTCCAACCCACTTGGCCATAAGACCGTTGCGGTCTCTACGATTTCATTCGCGCCAAGGCCAAAGTGACAAGAAGCTGTACATGTAATCCCATAGCTCTCTCCTGCACGCACTTCACGAATTTGAGTACCAAATGCACCCGTAATCACCACTTTTGCGCCTACAGCGTCTTGATTCGATTGGATGCCTTCNAATTCAAATGTGATCCAGTTGTTTGCATTGCCCGCGTTGACCCATAAAATGTCTTCGTTGTTTGAATCAGCACTTACGTAACCATTGCCATAACTCGCGTAAAGGTCCACGGCACCATCTCTGTTCACGTCCCCGAAAGCGAAACTGTGCATGGTGTCATTTCCCGGAAATGTTCCCGGCACTTCAGTGAAGGTGTTGTCACCGTTGTTATGAAAGAAAGCGTGCGCTCCCCCTGAGTAGACCAAATCAACATATCCATCGTTGTCGAAATCTTCCATCTTCGCTTGAAGGAAGAATCCCGTCACCTCTAAACCACTTCCTTCCGTGATATTTGTAAAATATCCAGCCCCATCATTTTCAAAAAGAAAAAGCGTCGTACTGTGATTCGTGATCAGACAATCCAAATCTCCATCGTTGTCAGTGTCTGCAAAATCGACTGTCCAGCTCTGCTCGTAAAAGACCAAACCTCGCTCGTTTGCTTCTTCCGTAAAGTTGCCGTTTCCATCGTTCACCCAAAGCTGGTTGATTCGACGTGGATCGTTCGGATCACTCACAAATTGCCGACACTTGGCAATAAACAAATCAATGTCCCCATCGTTGTCGAAATCCGAGAAAACAGTCCCGTAGTTTCCTGAGTGATCGCTTCCGCCAGAATAATCCGCCAAGGCATAGTTGTCTAAAGTGATTAAAGAAGTTGAAGGCGTTAATGACCCATCTGCTGCGCCATGCCAAATACGGCTTAATCCATCATCATGACATCCGAAAACATCCAAATAACCATCATTGTCAATGTCCGCCCAGTTGCAAGCCTGCATAAACATACTTCCATTGCTAAGCGACATTGAATTGCTATTCCCTGGTTCTGTAATATGCTGCACATGCACACCATCATAAGAGCCACCTGAAAACACATCTTTATGTCCGTCGTTGTCGAAATCCGCCACGCACATACCCCATTGACTGCTCCCACTTACAGAACCGTAGTCCACATCATTGAACGAACCATCAGGGCCTTGATAGAGCACGTGAAGGTTCCTGCTTAAATCCAAGACCACCACATCATCAAAGCCATCCCCATCCATATCTGTGAATCCCACACAACCTCCACTGTTATATTCTCCTTGCAGAAGATTGTTTCCGTTGGTGAATGTTTGGGCGTGAAGTATCGAGGCCAAACCAAAAAATAGCACAAAGAGCACAGATTGTAAAGAGAAGAGTTTCATTCGTTCTTGGGTATTTAGAACCTACAAGATACGGATTTAATTTTCTGTGACGTTGTCTTTTAATTAAAGTTGAGTGTAATGAGTTTCTTTCCAAAGTCCCAGTAATTAAAACCCGCAGGAACAGCAGCAAATGTATTTGAAGCCCCCCACAGTTCCCCATCGTTCGAAACCCAAATCCCTAAATTATTAAAAACAGATGTGTCAATGGGTCTAAGGCTTTCACTACAAGATGAGTTATTCACGGTCCAACAATAGGTTTGACCAGGAAAGAGAACATTTTCACTATATACCCCTAAGCTATTATAGGAGAAGTGAATGTTTGGATCGTAAGCATCACCATTTAAATCATCAATTCTAACGATAGATGAGGTACCTACACAAGGTGTAGACCAACTCGTAATTACAATCGTATCGGAAACTGAAAAGCACCATTTATAATGAGCTACAGGAAGATTGGAATTCCAATAATTACAAAGCCCACCTGAACCAGAGCAATTGTAGGTCTCTAACCATACATTATTTCCACCTGAGCCACATGCTATTCCATTGACGACCATCCTCAGAGTGCCCGAATGAAGATCATGGACGATGGTTCCTGCTTTTATACCATTGATGTCTTCGCAACTTACAACCTCAGAAACATCAATTGGACTTTGAATAAAGTCGCTGTAGTTTGTGTCCGACACGGACAAGCTATCAATCAATTCTTGTTGAGCTAGGAGCGTCTGTGAAAGAATGTGTACCCACTGTGAAAGACCTGTATCCCCTATCATAATCTCTCCTGGTATAAAGTCATTCCCGTAGAATGAAAGCATATCCTGCAGATCAGGTACAGTCACGACACCATCGTCATTCCCATCAGGGTTGTAAGGATACGTCACCGTCTCTTGCGCATGTAAAGAAAAGAAAAGTCCTATGAAGTAAAGTGAAAATAAATATCTCATCGTTTTTAGATTGTACTTTAAGATACGAAAAAAATATTATGTTTAATACTACACAAATAAGACGGTCAGCGGACAAAGCTGAAATATTCAACATTGATGTCTGGCTTAATATGCATTTTCACAATCAATGCGTGCCTTGGCATCAAGATTGGTGTCTGTGAGAAAACCTCTCGCCTCCCTCCTATTTAACCAATAAAAAGCGGCACAGGGTTCATCATTTAGCAAATAGTATTGTCCGAGACGAAACCATCCGTCGGAGCCATATCTGACATTCTCAGGAAACAATTGCAAAGCCCATAAATCAAGCGTTGTCAATTCAGGCAAAACGTGATGCGAGGCAATATGTTTGGAAATGTGATTTTGGAGGTGTACTGACCTTGAAGCCATCGTCCAACTTAAAATCCAAAACGCGCATATTGGAATGACAAATGCTGTTGAGATCTTTGGGCGATTCCANATGCCATTAATGCTGAATTTGNAAGAGGAATGTAAAATGGCCAAAGCAAGAATAAAATCGGGGCGTTCCATCGGAAACCACAGAAGAAATATCGGCGCGATGATAAGTGAAGACCAGGGCCTTACAANACAGAATAACAGAAGGATAACGATACCAATCCANCCCAANTCATAGGAGAANTGAAACCACTCATTGTGAGCCCTTCTGGGCTGTCTGTTCCCGATAAATAAATCTGCGTCTTGGACATCCTGTCTCCAAGAGCCGGCACCATGTACCTTCCCCGTGAACTTAGATGNCGTCCATNCCCACAAACCAAGCCGCTCATCTANACTTTGGCTTTCAAGCACCATTCCCTCACCGAAAGGGGTATTCTCTTTGTTTTCGTTCAACCATGAAATGCCCTCGTGCGCGATAAAAATCATCCCCACCAGAATGGAGCCATACAACACACTCAACGTGACCAATCGCCTATGTGTCCAAAATCGCCTTGAAAAATGCCACAACAAAAGCACTGTCCCCGCAGCAAAAGAAGACCATGCCGTAACAAAGACACTCGTGAAGAGAAAGGCAAATACAAGGAGATACACTTTCCAGGGGTCGTGATGTTTCAGATTGAGCATACAGAAGGCAATCAGGACAAACCATGTCGCACAGTGCAACTCAAGCAATCCTGAAGACGCCCCATCAAAACCGATGCCCATCCAAATGCCCACACCGAACAGGGCGGTGCACACGAGATGGAATTTAAAGTCATCCGCAACGCCCCCGGCTTCATCTTCATTTTGAGGCCGAATAAATAAGACGAGAACGACCCCTATATATCGCAGGGCATCGTGATTCCAATCTCCATAAATCAGTGCAATCATTAACAACACCAACGCAAAAATGGACACCTTACTCAGCGCTCCTGAAAGAAGTCTTAAGGATATCAATACAGACACGACCACCCAACCTAGACTGTATAAACCATCGTCTTGCCAAGGGAAAAACACACATGCACAAAGGAATACAATGGCAATCCTATTCCAAAAAATATTCAGTCGATGTATCATTCGTAATGGATCTAATCCAGAACACAACGCGCAGAGTACCCAAGATGTTTGCGGGGGACATTTCTCATAACCTCTGGATTGTCATAGTTTAAAACACGTCCCCATACGGTCCCCTCAAAATATCCGGTCATTTCTGTAGGCGTAGAACTCCAAAAATCCCCATAGTATCCAGACAGTCCAGAAAAGGGAAAAAACCCTTGTGAACCAGGGACATCATTATTAAAATTTCGTAACCCTCCGGGTCTTCCGTTAAACCCACTTAAATTGGATCCATTGCCCCCGTTACTGCCCCCGTCATTCCAGTAATTATTTGATTTCATGGCATCACCGGCGACCATTTCTCCACCAAATAAATTTGTCACATGGGTCCAATCAGAATCTGTTGGGATGTGCCAGCCACTTGGGCAAGCACCTCCCATGGCTGCAGGCCAATTGTATAACGCTCCGAACAAAACATAGTTGGAGGTAGCCTTGGCTTCGGCTACACTTGTACCGTCATAGCCGTAAACATAATAGAAAGGAGTAGACTCTGAGCCTGGAGCTGGGGGAGAAACACTGGGTAGATAACGGCAGTTCTCACTGAACCAACAATCGTCTCCAATTTGTATAGTGCTGTAGTTGTAGCCTTCATGCTCAATTTGTTGCCCACATATAAACGCACATGATGCGCCGTCGCCGTTGGGAACCCCACAGGCGTCCAAACAAGAGGTGTCATCGTTGCAAGAACCACATGCGCCATTGCATGTAGATCCGTCACCATTAGGTACACCACAACAGTCAGTGCATGAAGAATTGTCACCGTTGGGAACCCCACAGGCATCCAAACAAGAGGTGTCATCGTTGCATGGACCACATGCGCCATTGCATGTAGATCCGGCACCATTAGGCACACCACAACAGTCAGCGCATGAAGAGTTGTCGCCGTTGGGAACCCCACAGGCATCCAAACAAGAGGTGTCATCGTTGCAAGAACCACATGCGCCATTGCATGTAGATCCATCACCATTAGGTACACCACAACAATCAGTGCATGAAGAATTGTCGCCGTTGGGAACCCCACAGGCATCCAAACAAGAGGTGTAATCGTTGCATGGACCACATGCGCCATTGCATGTAGATCCGGCACCATTAGGCACACCACAACAGTCAGCACATGAGGCGTTCCCTCCATTTAAAACACCACAATCGTCGACATAATCAATGATGCACCGGGCAGAAAAACCAGCATCTCGAGATGTACTCTCTCGGTAGACTGCCCCACTGAAGCTGCTCAACAATCGGCTCCACGAGAGCGCGTCAGATTGTGACGCTGACCACCAAAACCCACTACTTCCTAAACTGCTAGCGAAGCCGCCCCAATACCTATTACTGCCGGGAAAACCATTAAAACCACTTGAATTAGAACCCGTATTTTCACTCCATCCTGTATTGGATTTCAAATCATTTCCAACGGGAGATCCTCTCCAACTGTTACTTTGGGCTGCTTCAGATTCTGTCATACCTAATGACACCTCCATTATTTGCCATTCTATGTCAGATGGAATATGCCAACCGACAGGACAAATGTCCTCTGTCATTACTGCAGGCCAGTTATAGAGTACGCCGTACGTTTCGAAGTTAGGCGAGGATTTGGCAACATCTACATCCGACCCTTCATAGCCATATATATAGTAGAAAGGTTCTACCTGAGAGCCTTCACTTGAAGGCGAAACCTCAGGGAGATAACGGCAGTTCTCACTGAACCAACACTGCCCACCAATTAAGACTGTACTGTAGTCATAGCCTTCGTGGGTTATAAGGTCACCACAACTCTGGAAGAGGTTGGGGCACACATACGTAAAAGCAGTGTCTGCATCGTACTCATAGACATACCACGCAGCTAATTGAGGGAGGTAAACACTGTCATAAAGTAATGTAATACTCTCAATCACAACCTCTGTAGCACCAGGACCATTGCACACGCCACACTCGTCCACCTCTCCCACACAATCATCAACATCATCGCATAATCCATCTCCATCGGCATCACCAAGGCAGTCTCCACCACATACTCCCAAGGCATCAATAAACACACAAGTTTCAGTCGGGTTGGCCGCATAGTTACACGCCGAAAGATTCACGCAGGCATCAACACTGTCCCAAATTCCATCTGAATCTGAATCTGAATCACCAAATACCACCAATAAATCTAAGAGATCGTTTATAGTTACAGCTCCATCGTCATTGTTGTCAAAGGTGTTTGGACAATCAACTTGAGCAATTACAACATAAGCGAAGGACCATAACAAAAATGCAAATAAATATCTCATCCGGTTGCTAAGAATTAAAACGAACCTACAAGATACGGATTATTAATTTATGTGTACAATAGAGCGGATCTTGATAGTGCAGCAACAAAGTAAAAATCAGGAATTTTTATCAGGAATCTGAGACATACAACGCTCAGCAATAGCTGTGATGGAAAGCGAGGGGTTTACCCCGGGATTCGCGGAGATCATGGAACCGTCCACCACGAACATGTTTTTATATCCGAAGACTTCGTTGTCTTTATTNATGACACCTTTTTCNGGGNTTGGAGCCATAACTGCCCCGCCGAGGATGTGAGCCGTAGAGGGGATTCCAGACAATGTTTCTAAGACAAAAGAAGTCGATTTCCCTTGGATTAATTCTGCAAATTTCTGAGTCAAAGCGTTTGAAACGGGGATATTTGGATTTGGTGCCTTTCCTTTTGAAACTGAAGACGAAAGCCCTCCAGCAAGTCCCAATTTAAACTTCAAAGTGCTGTCTAAAGTTTGCATAAACAGGAGCACCACCGTGCTTTTAGACCAAACGTTGTTCACGTAAATTTTGGCATAACTCCATGGCGCTTTCAACAAAGAATAGGTCATTCGAGACAACCGTACGACAACATTTGAACCATGTGAAACGGGCAGATGTAGCAACTTCCAAAATCCCGATCCCGCAGAATACCTCACAGCTTCCAAGTGTGAGTTTTCATCTGTGTGAAGTATCGATCCTATCGCCACTCCCTTAGACATATCCAAGTCCTTGCGAAGCGTACTAACACTAATGAGCGTCTCGTTATTCGTGCGAATATCTCCGCCCACCATCTCCGAAAGGCCTGGCAAAGTCGTCGCCTTCAATTTTAAAAGCAGCTTTACCGTTCCCAATACTCCCCCAGAAAAAATGACACCTTTCGTGCGAACCTCTCTCCTGCCGCCAAATATTTTTGTACTTGATTTCAAGGATATCTTATATCCCTCTGCCCCTTCACCCCCATGAATCGGGGCAACCCCGACAGCCTCATTTTCTGCAAGAATGTCTGCACCCAACTTCTGCGCAAAGAACAAGTAGTTCTTGTCAAGCGTGTTTTTCGAATTGTACCGGCATCCAGTCATACACCCACCACAATGAACACATCCTGTTCTAGAAGGGCCCTCACCTCCAAAATAAGGGTCCGCCACTTCTCTTCCCGGATTGCCGAAATACACTGCGACATTTGGATGGCGAAATTCCTTTTCCTTTCCAATCTCCACAGCTAAATCTTTCAGCGCTTTATCGGCGTCAAAAAGTCGAGGGTTAGGCGAAGCCCCCAACATCCGAAGCGCCTCCTTGTAATAAACGTCTAGCTCTTCCTCCCAGTCTAAGAGTCCAGCCCAGCTTCCAGATTCAAAAAACGCGCGCGAAGGTCGCGGCAATGTATTTGCATAAACCAAGGAGCCTCCCCCAACGCCTGTTCCAGAAACGATCGTGACATGCCTCAGAAAAGTCATCTTCATGATTCCAAAAAACCGAAGTCCCGGAATCCACAACCATTTCTTCAAATTCCAATTCGTTTTGGGGAAATCATCCGAATTGTTAAACCACTTCCCTTTCTCAACCACAAGCACTTTATATCCCTTCTGACTCAGTCTTAAAGCTGACACGCTTCCCCCAAAACCACTCCCAATTATCACGTAATCGTAATCAAAGTTTTCAGACGTGTTGCGCATTTCCACAATTTAGTTAAAAAAAACAGGAAATCACTGGAAACATGTTACTCGCACGAATTTCCATACACACTTAAAACTTGCAACAAATCGTCGACGGACACCAAGCCATCTTGTGTAAGGTCATATTCACATAACGAAGCACATCCGTATTCACCTAATAAATTTAGCAAATCCGGAACATTGACTGTCCCATCTAAATTTAAGTCTTCAGAGTAAAACAGGTTTGTCGCCACGTTGATGGAATATGGGAGCAAAACAATATTTGTATGTCCCGTATCTGGAATTAATTGAATATAATTGTCATGATCGATGACATCAAACAATGAATCTGAATGCCATTTCTCCCAAGAAACACAGCCAGAAAGCAGGCTATCTATAGAAACCTTGAGTGTGTCGTTTGAAATATTTGTCAAGATCACAGATGATTCAAAAGTGGAGTCATTTTCAAATCTCCAGCCAAAAAGCTTGGGATAGACAACCGTGCGTGGAACATTGTTGTTGTTGAGATACGTGACCGAGTCCATTAAATGAACAGGCGTTTCAATTTTTGTAGATCGGTTTTTACCTCGTTTGGCTTTATTCCAAATCGTGGCAAAAACACCTGTCGCTCTTTTTCTGAAACCATTTTGAGTATCTAAAGCTTCCCAGTTGTCAAAAATCCCCCCGACATTAAACATACTGATGTCTTCAACCAATTTGTTGCTTAAAAAGAGATGATGAGAGGCACTAAACATCAACACCAAACTCCATCTGTTTAAAAACCGTTTATCCAACGTATTGTCTGTAATCCCATAGCCCACCCATAGTTCATGATTTTGCAAATTGGCCGTGGTATCTTGAAATTCTCTGACCTTTTCATACGTTGGAATTTGGTCAAAGGCATAGGCCAACAGTTGTTTTGTGGTGAATAGGGTATCTGCTTCTTTTAAGTAGAAAAATGCGGACCACCTGAAGGCATCCGCTTGATTTGTCATGTTGTATAAAGCTTCATTCCATTCTTGTGCCCTGGGATTGTAAGCGCCGAAATTCCCCGCTGAAACAGCGATTTTTGTATCTGGAAGCATTGCCCTTATCGAATCGATATACATGTCACATGTTGCAGCATAATCTTCCGCCGTGGGGTAATGACTGATGCTATGGTCATTGCCGGCTTTTCCCATTTCGTCTCCGAGTCTAATTCTTTCAATCTTAACCCCATTTTCCTTCGCCGACTGTAAGTCTGCCAATTGCTTGGACATACTGCTACTGATCATATTTAAGCAATAAAGACCTTCAGCCCCAATTTGATCTAACGCATTTTGAAAGTTCTCAGGTGTGATTTCAATCACCGTCGCATTTAATTGCCCCCAATTTAAAGTGATGGTATCTACACAACAGGTGTCTAACACTTCTTGAGGATAAAACCACCCGTTTTGCCAATCCCAAATGTCTGGGCTTGGCGGATATGCGAGTACATCCGGATACATTGAAGCTACTGAGTCATTGAAAACGTCATTGACCCAAGAGGGGCCTCTCCAGGTTTGGCCACCAAAATTTGCCGTAGGGATCGAACGGTTAAAAGTATCCAGCTCCAATTGGACGACCTGAGAAAAAACGGAACCATTAAGTCCAAGTAACAGTGCAATGGAAAATATGAGTTGGCATTTCTTCATAACAACACTCAATATAACCAAAAGAGCGCAGAAATGCCATTTTCAACACGATGTGTACTTTAGAGGTGCTGGAATTAATCTCGTCGCACCCAAACACAGTTTCGGAAAATCCCATCACAATTCTCCTTAATCTTATTGCCTACCACTCTGTAATCTGTGCGCTGAATAGACCCCACAATCCCGTAGAATTGAATTGAAGAACTGTCCGGATAGAGCGTTAACCGCAGGAGTGTGTCCATCTGTAAGAAATCATATGTTCCAGAGTGACTTTCTCCATTTTGATAGCCAAAGCGATAATATCCAGGGATTCCATCACTGACATTGAAGTTCTCAAAGACCATTAATTCCGGTCCGTTGTCTTCGCAATTGGGACATCCTCTGTCCGCATCAATCTCGTAGGTACCAATAATTTTCTCTTGAATGGGCTTGCATCCAAACCAAACCAATGAAATGATAAGAATGTATATGGATGTCTTCATACCCCTAAATATCTGAAACTCTCCCCTATTTGCACTTACATTGTTTCTGACTGGGGTAGTAAAAGATATTATTCTGGTGAAAAGGTTCATTTGACAACAAGCTTTTTCGCAGTCTGTTTGGTCGGTGAATTCAACTTGACCAGATATACGCCAGCAGAAAAATCACTGATATCAATCGTTTGGCCCACCCACAGATCATTTAACACTTCTCTCCCTTGAAAATCTAAAATGCTGAAATTCGTGTGATGGGGACAGTTCGTGAATGACAATGAATGCGATGCAGGGTTAGGACTTATCTCCCATGCGATCTCATTTGACGTGGAGTACAAATAAGGCGTGTCTGTATTGGTTGGATTCCCATAAATATAATATTCGTATTCGGCTCTGGCAGGCATTAGCGACATGGCTTCGGCGTTGGAGGCCCTGATATAAAATTTAATGTCGGCGCCATCATTATTTGGCATAGGAATAGAAAAAATACCATCAGAGGCGAATTCATCCCCTTGGGTACCGTCATCCACCATCAAAGTAGATTGGAAATTACTGGCCATTGAATTTGTGGTCCAGCGCAATTGAACTTCATTTGCATCATACGCTTCAATATGTGCGACGCCATTTACAACACTCAGATTCCCCAAGATGGGAGCTGGATTTTGTAATTCTGCATGGGAAGATAAAAACGCCATTCTTGCTTCGATGGTGCTCAATATTCCGGCAAACCCCCAATTGAAACTTGTGGACCAAAAAGCATCTTGCACATTAGATGTATAGTATTCCATGCTGAACAATCCATTTGAATCATTTGAGGCATAAGAAGAGGCGATATTCTGCAACAAACTTATGTCTTGAGAGATGTCATCTTGATTCATCGACTCCTCCATGACCGTTCTGATGTGGGCGATAAATTGTTTTCTGTACAGCGGAGTGTTGTAAATCAAATCAATCAATGGCCTGTAGTCAGAATTATCCCAACCTCCAAAAAAGGGGTCGAAATGATAGATGTCATTGGGGCTGAAAAAACTAAAACCCATTATCGCACCCCCGAACGAATTGTCTAAATCCCAAGGTATCATTTGAAATCGACCTTCAACATCTTGATATAGGTAGTAATTGTGAACGTAATAGCCATTGTATGTATCTAAGTTATTCGTCACGGTATTTACAGCCATCGCCCACATCACTCTGTCCATGTTGATGACATCCTCGATATTCTCAGGCGTAAATTCTAATGTAGAAATCAGATGCATCAACTCTCCCCATCCATACTCAGATTTCAGCGTGTAACTGTCATAATAGCTTGTGGAGTCTGATCCCAAATGCGCCAAAGAGGGCGTCCCTCCTTCTGTCCCATCTCCATTTTCATCACAAAAGACCCCTGCCCCATCACATTTAAAAAGCACACCCTCATCTTCTCCAAAATGCTTCTCTAAAAACTGCTTGTTAATCGATTCTGTATTTACATAAAGGCCGGTGTAAATCTCTTGAGTATAAAGCGCTACTAAATTTATTTCTGGAGTAGGCAAGTATTTCCTATAGATTCGGCTCGCGATATATTCCTTTGAATATGTAGGATCTAGCCAAGCATTTGCCAACTTAATTTTCTTATAATCCATCAGATTCTGTCCAGATATCCAGTAATTCATATCTAGATTATAAGGAAGCTTGACACTGTTTTGTTGGTATGGTAGGCAGAATGTTGAGTTGCCTTTATATCTCACCCCTACGCTATCTAATGTCGCGCCATTCAAGGTCACAGAAGCAGGGATTCTCAATGAAGGCGTATTGAAAAACGCTTCAGTCAAGATGTTATGGTAATCATTATTCTCGAAGTTAATATGCATCTCTCTGACTTCCGTAGGTTCGAAAAGCCCCCCGTCTTCATCGTACAAGGTTTGGGGGTCAAACAACGTCAACACCTGTGCAGAAAATGACACAGTCAGCAAACATGCCCAAGCCACAAATACATATCTCATCGTCATAGATTTTAAGATTTGTAAGGTAAGGCCATTCTGGTGTTTTGATTTGTAAATTACATGTATATCCTACCTTTTGTTGATTTTCACGCTGCAGAATATCTCGCGCCCAAAATAACTACATCATAATACCTATCACCAAAACATCGTCTGTTTGTTCCTCTGATTTTTGCCAGTTCGAAAACTTTTCATTCAAAATTTCCTTTTGTTTTGGCATAGAGAACTGGTTGATTTCAAAAATAAGTTCTCTAAATTTCTTACGCATAAATTTCTTACCCATGGGACCCCCAAACTGATCTTGAAAACCATCAGAAAACAAGTAAATTTTATCACCAGTGTTGTAATCGAATAAATGTGACGTATAAAGCTTACCCTCAGTATAATGGCTTGAACCTACTGGGAAACGACTTCCTTTAATGGTTTCTAACCCAGAATTATTTACGACAAAGATTGAACTTTTGGCACCTGAAAAATGTATGGTTTTCTGACTCTTATTGATTGCCAATATGGAAAGATCCATGCCTTCCTGAATTTCTAAAACGTTTTCATTTGAAAGTTTTTCAATGATCTTTTGATCCAGGCGATATAAAATATCTTTGGGGTTGGTAATGTTCTCTTTAAAGACAATTTCATTCAACAAATCATGCCCCATAATAGTCAATAAGGCTGCTGGCACTCCATGACCAGTACAATCAGCTGCAGCGATGATTTCAAACTCTTGGGCTTCTCCATACCAATAAAAATCGCCGCTCACAATGTCTTTTGGTTTGAAGAATATAAAACCATCGCTAAAACCATTTAAGAGGTGTTCCTTGGTGCCAATAATTGCCTTTTGAATATTGGATGCATACTGAAGACTGCCTAAGATGTATTTTTTTTGTTCCTCCAATTTGTCAAATGATTCTAAAATCTTCTTTTCGTAGTCGTTGGATTCAGTTCTGATATATATAATAAAAACATAAGCAATTAGAGCCACAGACATCAATCCGATAACACCTAAAGGAAAGATGTAGGACTCAGAGGGCTTAAGCAACGGAACATTGTAGAATGTGTACCAAACAGACAGCAGGTAGAATATAAGCGCCAGAATAAAAGACGCAATTGAATCTCTTGTTTCCCTGAAAACAATAGCACCCAACATGCCTGTACCAATATAAAATAAATCGTTACTGTAGTCGTTTCCGTAAAGCACAATTACACCAAATACAGCCAAATTAACATTGATAATTAAAAGGTATTTTGCCAACGCATGCTTTTGAAACATATTTAAAAACAAGGAGGGGATAAAAAGCAGGGCTGACAAAAATGGTGGCAATGCTGAAAACCAATCCCCAATCAGAACAAAAATTAAAGCATAAAAGATGGAGGTGATAATCGCTGTCAGACATATATAGGTTAACAGACGAATGTTCCGTATTTGGAACATCTCTGTCTCAGGAGTGAGCCCAATATTCTTCGTGTAGTCTATTAACGAGCGTAACATTAACAATGAATTAGAAATGCCTTTTAAAATGTTAAATGTAATGAAAACATCTTGGCTAATTTAAGATTATGCACTAAGTTATAGCAAGACTAGAAAGGCTTAGACACAAACTTTCAGTGATTAAGGGCAAGGAAATTCATTGCCCGATTCGTCCCAACAGTTACACGAAAGTTTAAGGCCATCCTTGTAATCTATTTGACTTGCAAGCTGCCCGTTAACATGATAAATTTTCTCTAAACCTTCGGGTTTTCCATCCTGATAATTCACCTCATAATAAAGCTGCCCATGTTCATAATATTCTCTCGCTGGACCTTCCATCCTTCCATCCTTATAAGAAATTTTTTTCCAGAGCTGACCGCTTACACTATATGTCTCCACTACTCCTGATATAGGAGTATTATCAGATTTATTAAGAACGAGATTTGAATCATCATTGAAAGTGATTTGGTCTTCTATATACACTGTTTGTGCAACAACATTAAAAGCAAGTAAACAAACAAATACAAAGATTAGATTTTTCATTTGGTCATAATTAATTTATGTGTAGCCTCAGTAGTTCTATGCGCTAAGTAAAAGCTAGACTAGAAAGGATTAGACGAGCATATTGAGATGATCCTTACTGAGATAGATTAGTCTTTTATACAGCGGACTGAGTAGCCATCTTTTTTATTCGGATCATAGCGGACCAATGCGGATGCGGTAGTGTTTAGTAATCTAGTCCAAGCATATCCGAGTGGAGCTATGGCACTCGTTCCATTTTCTGTGGAACTCCACCAGCCCCCTATATTTCCTGCATCAATAAAGTCACCACCAGGCACGTCTCTTTTGCCAGACGGAATTGCACTAAAACCGCTAGAGTTAGTTCCGTTATCAGAGTTCCAACCATAGGTTGTCTTCAAAGCCTCATCCGCCATGTTTCCCCCACCTAGGGTATTCTCCAAAATAAACCATTCATCATCCGTAGGTACGCGCCAACCAACTGGGCAAACACCTCGGACATCGTCTACAGCAAACCAATTGTATAACCTTCCAAAGGCATCTAATGATTCATCAGGGTTGCATGCTGAAAAGTAATCCGCCTCTTCACACCCATCACTCTCTCCATAAATCGCAGATGCACCAGTCGAAAGGTCCTCCCAGTCATCACCGATCACATCGTTCAAAATCGCATCCCCGTTCGCATACAGCTCACTGCGCAAATTGTCCGCAAACCAACATTGTTCACCAATCTGCACTGTCTCGTAGTTGTATCCTTGGTATTCAAGAGGGTCACCACAAGTAAATTCAGCAACTGAACAATCACCATAAGCTGAAAGAATATCCAACAAATCATTAAGGTCTGTACATCCATCAAAATTTGTGTCTGTAGGATTTGCAACGATACATTCTTGGGTTTCAGAATCCCAAACCGTCCCTTCCCCACAAGCAGTGGCTAAAGCAGCACATGACGCACAAGTGCCGTCATCCTCGTTCGCACTCTCGTTGTAATTGCATGCTTGAATGTCTGTACAACCGTAAACGCTTGGTGCCAACATATACAAGGCCATCATCTCAGCATCATCCAAAGAGCGATTCCAAAACCCCAATTCATCCACAGCTCCTTCAAAGTGATCGACAACACAGGTTTCACCGTTGATGAATTGCGTGTAACCCACAAACAAAGGCATGTCTGAGGCAATCAAATCAGACATATCTGCCTGCTCCACGGGCATGCCTTGAACGAACATGGTCATCGTTCCAGATTCCTGAGAAAATCCGACATGAACCCATTCCATGTGGTCTACCGATTGAAAGTAGTGGGATGAACTGCTGGATTGAGCTCTGTTATGAGAAACCGTTACTCCATTATTCCCCACGTAAATTTCCAGTTGACTCAATTCACTATCACACGAAAGTCCATCTCCAATCATAACAATTGGATTGTAATTGAACGTCCCCAAGTCAGATCTGATCCAAAAGGAGACAGAAAAATCCCCCTCCAAAAGCAAGCCATCTTCAACATAGCCATAGCTATCCGTTCCATTGAAGATTGAGGCTCCCAAACTCTCTGCATTTGCTCCGTCCACCGAGTCAATGGAGAAGAACTCGCCATTGTGTTCGTCTCCGAAGGCATTTGCGAGACTTGAACCCATAGGGTACCAAGCCACCAACCCCTCAGTAGGCACATAATCGGACACCTGCCCAGAAACGCTTAAAGAAAGCGCTAAGAAACATAGTGAAAGAGTTAAGATGTATTTCATGATTAGTCTTTTATACAGCGGACAGAAAGACCACCAGTTATGGCGGCTGCTAAGTAGCGGTCCACTGATTCTCGGTCACTGTATAGATTGCGCAACCATGCGCTTCCTGAGTTGGGAGTGGATGTCCACCAATCTCCATAAAGTCCACCTCCACTGTTTTCACCTTGTAATCCTCTATTTCCTCCTGGCAGCCCACTAAACCCACTTGTGTTTGTTCCCCCTTCGCTGTTCCATCCGAAAGTTGTCTTCATCATATCTCCTGCTACTGAACTCCCCCCCAATTCATCGGTCATTGTTGACCACTCGTTATCAGTTGGTATGTGCCAATCTGTCGGACACAAACTGCGTGCATCAAGTACCGCAGGAAAGTTGTAAAGCCTCCCGTATTCCGTCAGCGACTCATCTGTATTGCATGCATCAATATCTGGAGAGCTGTTCTGACAATCTGACCCTTCTCCATAGACAGTTACTGCGCCAATATTGGTCAACTCCCATTCTTCATCACTTAAGCTTGTAGGAATAACATCCCCATTCGCATACAGCTCACTGCGTAAATTTTCCGCAAACCAACACTGCTCACCGATTAAGACTGTACTGTAGTCGTAGCCTTGGTATTCTAGTGGATCTCCGCACTGCCATGCTGACTCTTCAGCCGCACAATCTCCATAAGCTGAAAGTATGTCCATGAGGTCAGTTAAGTTAGTACATCCGTCTAAATTGGTGTCTGTGGGGTTCGTGATGACGCAACCCATTTGATCCCAATCCCAAGTCTGACCATCTAAACAACAACCAGGCCCTGGACAACAAGTCATGTTCGGATTCAATACAATTGTCTCCTCAATCGTAGTCCCTCCGTTTTCGACCACAACAGAATATGGTGATTGGTCAATTGGAACGACTTGAATAGCAGTTTGAGTCTCACCATTGCTCCATACATAAGAAACATTTGAAGCTGTGTTATAATCAGAATATGGAACGTTGCTAGTGGTTCCCACTCCATTTGACTGTCCATGATTGTTGAATCCAGAATCATCTGACAGCATATTTCCACTCAAATCATCAAAATGCCATAGACCCAACGTTTGTTCGTCCGAAACAAAATCATATTCAGGAGGGGTGAAATTATCATTATACCTAGCAATTCCAGATATTCTCAATTCATCTAGATAACCCGAAAGCCTAGAAGAACTTCCGGAAGCCCATACATGTCGATTTACGACAATATCCTCGTTCCGACTATCTGAAATTGTTCCTGTATAGGCCTCTGAGGCTATTAGGTTTCCATCAACATAAAGACGTAGTTCCTGACTGTCATAAACGCCAGCCACATGTATCCATTCGTTATTTGGAATGGAGAAATTGCTCCCCCCAAGACTATATGGTCCTCCTTCAACTCTCCATTGGAGAATGTTTGGATTCTCATTGTGAAACCCCCAACCCGTATTAAAATATTCGGTAGCAATAATGAATTCTTCTCCACTTGAAATTTGATAATACCAGAACTCAATAGTGACCTGCTCAAAATCAGACAAGGCATCCGAAATAGGAATTCGCATATAATTACCAGAACTGAACTGTAAGGAACTATTGTTTGTTCCTTCTTGCGACTCAATCAATGCAGAAGCGTTTAATATAACAGTGTCGCCAGCACAAAAGGATGTAGGAGTAATATTTATTTGGCATTGAGCTGAGTAAAATACCGATAAACTAAAAAATACAAAAAAACAATAAGGTAGATGTCTCATAGGGCCTATTTTAAGACTAACAAGATACAACTATTAATTTATGTGTAGCCTCAGTAGTTCTATGCGCTAAGTAAAAGCTAGACTAGAAAGGCTTAGACGAGCACATTGAGATGATCCTTACAGAGAAAGATTAGTCTTGTATGCAGCGGGCTGAGAGTCCAAATGATTTAGTTATTGTGTCACGATATACCCAGTCATTTGAAAATTCTAAGCTTCGATACCAACATTCTGAATTGTTTTCAGTGGAAGACCAAAACATTCCTTTTGTAATGATTTGGTGCCACTGTGATCCCCAAAAACCTAAATATCCACCTGGAATACAGGTTAAACCACTAGAATTAGATCCATTACCAAATGAACCCCATACATTGGACGACTTCATTTGATAACCTTGATCGGTTCCTCTGCAACATCCAGCATATGATGCGTCTGACTCACTCATGCCGAGATATATTTCTAACGTTTGCCATTCCTGATCAGTTGGTATATGCCAACCTGAAGGACAAACATTAGTATTCATAATTGCAGGCCAATTATAGAGTACACCATATGTTTCATAGTTAGAGGTAGCCATTGCAGCTTCTGCATCCGTCCCTTCATAATTATAAACGTAATATTTAGGTTCAATGAAAGATTCTTCAGAGGAAGATGAAACACTTGGTAAGTAACGGCAATTTTCACTAAACCAACATTGGTCACCTATTTGTACTGTGGAGTAGTTGTAATCTTGATGATTCAAGTCCTCACCACACACAAACGCATTAGATTCAGGCCAATCGTTTCCATAGTAAGATAAAAAAACGATCAAATCGGCACTGCCAATTTCTCCATCACTATTGAAGTCTGGACCAATGCAATTCTCTTGAGCGCTTAAGGAAAGCGATAAGAAACATAGTGAAAGAGTTAAGATGTGTTTCATGATTAGTCTTTTATGCAGCGGGCGGAAAAACCTACAGTTGGGTTTTCATATTGTCGAGAGATTGAATCATCACTAAATACAAGTTGACGAGCTAAATAGTTGTTGTCTGTGGCCGTTGATGTCCACCAAAACGCATGAAGTTCAAGCCCGTAGTAGAATGTTATGCCAGCTAATAAACCACCAGGTTTAGAGTTGAAACCACTTGTGTTTGTTCCATTTCCATTATTATACCAACCGGAAATAGATTTCATTTGATATCCTTCATCTGTTCCTCTAAAGCCAAGTTCCATTGCAATTGATGCACTCATCCCCAAAGATATTTCTAGACTTTGCCATTCTTCATCTGATGGCATATGCCAACTTGTAGGACAAATACCCTCAGTCATTACGGCTGGCCAGTTGTATAGGACTCCATAGGTTTCGTAGTTTTCAGTTGATTTAGCCACTTCTACATCTGTACCTTCAAAGCCGTAAACGTAGTAGTAAGGAGTTGTCGCATTCACAATGGTTGAAGGCGATACCTCTGGCAAATAACGGCAGTTCTCAGAGAACCAACACTGATCACCGATTAAGACTGTGCTGTAGTCGTAGCCTTCGTGAGATATGTCGTCGTCTCCACATGAGAACTCAGGCTCAGCTTCACAACTGTTTCCAAACTCGCTAAGGACAAGTAACAAATCATCAACGGATACATACCCATCTTGAGTGATATCATTCTCACATGCTGTAATGCAACCGAACTCACTAAGTATAAGAAGTAAATCTTGTATTGTAATGACCCCATCTGAGTTAAGATCTTCTTGGCAAAATGAGTCGCATGTGTCTCCTTCTTCTGGATATATACAAGAACCATCTTCTTCAGAAGCTTCATTGCTGTAGTTACAAGCCGAGGGGTCTATACAGCCAGAAGTACATTCAATTGAATCTCCTATTTGAATATTTAATGACTCAACATTTCCATATTCCAGTGTTCCTGAAAATATCACCTCATTTGTCAATGAGTATGAAATTGTAATTGTAGTCTCAATCCATCCATCTCCGTCGCCATCATACATGTTAAAAGGATAACACCCATCTTCAAAACAAATGTTTTCATATGAATCTAATGCACCTGAAACCAAAGCCCATCCATTGTCTTGAGTGATGTTCCATCCAATCGCAGCATCAGAACCAACGACCTCAATATTGATGGAATTAAACTCACAATCTTGTCCAACCAGACTTACACCAATCAAACAGGTTAAAAAGGCAAATAAAGTTCTCATAGTTTAATTTTTAATTCTTTATACAACGCGCAGAAAAGCCGTTGCTTCGATTGGAGTCATATCTGCCGACATCGTCGTCGTATAAGTTCAGTGAACGAACCCATGACATGGAACCGGACTCTGAAGCAGACCACCAGAAGCCGCCACTATTGGTGGCCCAACTATCGATGTAGCGGAAGCCGACAGGCAAACCAGTCCAACCGCTTGAATTCGTAGCGCCTGTATTTGGATAGCTCCAATGGTCATAACCAGTTTCTTTCATCTTACCTCCTGCTACACTCTCTCCGCCTAAAAAGTCAGTGAGCTCGGTAAACTCTCCATCTAAAGGGATATGCCACCCACTTGGACAGATGCCCTCTGTCATCACCGCAGGCCAGTTGTATATAGCGCCATACGTCGCGTAGTTAGTTGTTGCTTGAGCAGCTGTTACATCTGTGCCTTCGTAAACAAAGACATAGTAGTAAGGTGCTATCTCGCTTCCTTCACTTGAAGGTGACACCTCAGGGAGGTATCGGCAGTTCTCAGCGAACCAGCACTGCTCACCGATTTGGACTGTTGAATATGAATATCCTTCGTGTTCCATTTGGTCACCACAGGCAGCGAATTCTGGCACTATAGGCCATTCATTACCGTAGAATGATAAAAATACAATCAAATCGGAACTACCGATTTCTCCATCATTATTGAAATCAGGCCCTTGACACTCGTCTTGAGCGCTTAAAGAAAGCGCTAAGAAACATAGTGAAAGAGTTAAGAGGTGTTTCATTAAAATCAATTTTTGTCGATTCCGATGAAATAGGTCTCTCCGTCGGACATCAAAGGAGTTCCACCTAGTTGGGTTGGATTGCTAGTAAATACCATTGTCGCCAAGAAAAACTGTTCATTGAGATCATTGACTATAGTCAGGACCTCAAACACTGTTATCTCCGACTGAGATGAGAGGGTCTTGATGTACAAAATATCTCCTCCTTCAATAAAGTTGTAGAGTAGAGGGCTAAAATCAATGGGCACACCGTCCAATCCAAAGTTCACAGGATTAATCTTGATACTACATTGAGAAAAAGAGGGAGGCAAGAAGGTAACGTTGAAAGTACCTTCACCCGGGTATAATGAACCTGTGAACTTCCAATTGAATCCCAATCCGGATGTTGTGCCAGGGTTTCCTGGTTCACCTTGAACACCTTGATAACCAACAGGCCCAGGTTCGCCTTGCCTGGAATAGCCGATGAAATAATCTGCAGTATCCAAGGGGAAAAAATCCACGGAGGAAGAAAGCGGGTCCAGATTGATTGACCAATTCTGACCGATTAGCTGTAGTTGTGGTTGTGAAGAAAATACTTGGAAAAATGCTTCCGTTTCAGGTTCCTTGGCTTTCCGGATAGTAAGAACATCACCCGCATCAACCGCAGTGATCCAACCAGTCATATCGGTGTTGTTTTGGTTGATGGCATTCACCACGAGGACATTCGAGTTTTCGTCCCAAGAAAAGGAACCCGCATTTGGAGTTGTACCTGCAGCCACACCCCGCCAAAGGCTTGAATTGCCGTCGTAGCCTGGCTTGCCTTGTAGTGGTGTTCTGCTCTCCAGTGTGTCGAGCCTCACAAGCGTCGAATCCATGAATGTTTCTAAGGAATCGAGCCGCACGTGTGTAGTATCCACGAAGGTCTCCAGAGAATCAAATTGAATTGCAGTAGAGTCAATGAAGTTGCCTACCGACAAAGAACCAAGGGCAAAACCGCCCCCAACGGTGATGTTTTGATTGACTGTTAGGCTTCCCGGGATGATCAAGTCATCCATTGGCTCAATGGCTGCGGCAAGTGAATCCAAGCGAATGGAGAGAGAGGACAAATAAGCACTTAGAGTCATTTCACACCCACCTTGTTGAATACATGCCTCGTATGCGCTCTGACACGTGATATCCCACTGATTGTTTATACAGTAAGGGTCGCTCAGTACGATATTTGCCGCACAAATTTGGTTGGATGCATAAGAGTAACCTTCAGGGATCACTTCATTCATCAAAAACACTGCAGGGGATCCAGCCTGAATTGCCCATCCCGTGTAATTGCAACCAGCCAGGGTTGGTTCGCCTGGAGCAAAGGTGTTTCCGTACACGGTTAAAAAGCCCAGGAGATCATTGTTTTCAATTTGCCCGTTGGCGTCTTCATCCGGGTTGTAAGGATAGTTGATTTGAGCCACCGCCGACAGACTTGCAACACACATTAAAAAAGCAAAAAGTTGTTTCATTGGTCTTAGTTTTAAGACTTACAAGATACAACTATTAATTTATGTATAGCCTCGACATATCCTCAAGCTTCAAACTCGGTATCTCTAATCCACGTATATAACTTAACGCAACAGCAAGAGTAAGATAGTGGTGGATAGATTCTTAAAAGGATTCTTAGAGCACATGGATAGCTTACTCAACAATAAACTTCTTCTCTACTGAACCATCATCGTAGATGTGGAAGAGGATTTGGTTTGTAGTGTGATAAACTTCTCTACCAAATGAATCTACTTTTTTTAATAAAGTTTTTTTCTCTTGCGTGACTCCATAAGAAGTGGTGATAGAATTTGATGTGTCACAATAAGAATTAAAAAAATCCCACAGAATCTCAGAAGAGTTTTGCCCCATAAATATTGATGAACCAAACCATATATGTCCGCCACCATTAACTCTATAGTGATGAAACTCAGAATTATCAGCGGCCATGTATTTCCTAATAAAATCAACAGAACTATTGTTGTAGTTAAGTTCACTTATGGTTTGTGTTGTGCCCATGATATCTTCCCAAAGATTCATGACACTTTCAGCACCTTCTGAACCCCAAAAAGGAAAACCGACACCGTTATAATAATTTACTGTTCCATCACTTGTACCATGAATTTGAATAATAGGAGTAGATTGTATTGGATTACAATATTGATAATCATAATCACTCATTAATCCGCCAACTGAGCCTACAGCTTTAAAATGTTCAGGTTCATGACAAGCTAATGACAAGCTCATAAATCCACCATTTGAAAATCCACAAGAAAAAACGCAATCTGAACTTAATTGATATGTTGATTGAATATGACTAGAAAGACTAACTAAGAAGTCGTGGTCGTCTGTACCTTCTGGTATTCCTGCTACATCTCCTGTGTATAGATTAGAATTCCAATGTGGAGAGCCAAATAAATCAATAGTTCCATTGGGGTAGCAAATCATCACATTATTACTTGTAGATATTTCTTGCCATCCTAAATATGTCATTTGCTGTGCATTGCCTCCGTAGCCATGCAAAACAAAAACTAAAGGTGTTTGAGAGTCTAAGGTTTCTGGTATAGTTAAAAGATAATTTCTTGTCAATCCGTTGTGTTCAAACGTAAAACTTTCTTGAGAATGAACACAGACAGACAACAAACAAGCGAAAACAGATAATAGATGTCTCATATATAATGGTTTTAAGACTTGTAAGTTACTCATAGCCTCGGCATATCTTCAAGTCTTAAAGAAGTTATCTCTAACCCACGTAAATAACCTAACTTAACGGCTAGACTAGAAAGGTTTAGACGAGTATAATGAGATGATACTTACAGAGAAAGATTAGTCTTTTATGCAGCGTGAGGATAAGCCATATTCTCGAACGTCTATGTTTCGATACACATTGTCGTAGCCGGTTAGCAGCAAACGTTTCAATGAGTAGGATTCGGACTCCGAAGCAGTCCACCAGTTCCCGTTAAGACCATTGAAGTTGATTCCACCGTAGCCTCGGTAGCCGCCTGGCAAACCATTAAAGCCACTTGAATTAGATCCATTTCCATTATTATTCCACCCAACGGTAGATTTCATTTTAAAACCTTCATCTGAGCCTCTAAAGTCAAAATTTATAACTACTGATTCGCTCATACCTAGAGAAATCTCCATCGTTTGCCATTCCCCATCTGTTGGAATATGCCACCCACTGGGACACATACCTGCTGTCATAACTGCAGGCCAGTTGTAAAGCACCCCGAAAGTTTCATAGTATTCAGTTTCTTGAGCAGCTGTTACATCTGTGCCTTCATAGCCATAGACGTAGTAGTAGGGATCGGTCTCGCTTCCTTCACTTGAAGGCGAAACCTCTGGCAAGTAACGGCAGTTCTCAGAGAACCAACACTGCTCACCAATAAGAACTGTCTCGTAATCGTATCCTTGATACTCAAGTGGGTCGCCACACTGCCAAGGTGACTCTTCAGCATCGCAATCACCGTATGAAATCAGCAAATCAAGAAGGTCATCCAGTTGCACGCAACCGTCGTTGTTGATGTCTGCCGTGTTGGCAGAAATGCACGTCGAAGTAGCCGCATTCCAAACCGTGCCCTCTCCACAAAAATCAGGTGTAAGTGTACATCCTTCGTTCAAAACGTATATCTCCGAAATAAATGCACAGGGAAGTTCCCAACCATCCCCAAAATCAACGAGTTCCTGGACCTGATAAACGCCACAACTTGTAACGAAAATGGAATCTGCAACGACATCTAAATCCCAGATTAACGGATCAGAAGAAGTAGCAGAGAGCCAAACTCCATTTTCCTCCAACAAAACGACGGTAGGAACGTTTGATATGGGATAATTGCAAACGCCGCTCTGCCCAAAAGCATTCAAGCTTAAAGCAGCGATAACAACTGTGATTAAATATCTCATAGTCTATGTTTTAAGACTAACAAGATACAACTATTAATTTATGTGTAGCCTCAGTAGTTCTAACACTAAGTAACAGTTAGACTAGAAAGGCTTAGACGAGTATATTGAGATGATACTTTCAGAGAAAGATTAGTCTTTTATGCAGCGGACATACATACCAAGGCCATTGTTTTGTTCTTCAATTAAGACTTGTTCAACATTTCCTGGTGGGAGACGCATGTACCGAGACATGTATTGATTTGTAAATTGACTCGAGCTGACCGAGCGAGACCAAAATCCAGTCTCACCAGCATAAGTCCCAAAATAGTTTCGGGTGGAACCTTGCTTTCCAGCGAATCCACAAGAGTTGAAGCCCCAATCGTCATCTTTCAGCGCCATGGCTGAAAATTCAATGCCTCCAGCCCGTGCTTTCAGCGTTCCAAATTGACCTGATGACGGGACACTCCAACCTTGGGGACATAAGCCCCGAGAATCAGAAACTGCAAACCAGTTGTAGAGAAAACCTAAAGACTCAACATTTTCGAGTCCAGCGTTAGTCGGATAACTCCTCGCTGCAAGTTGATTGTTTGCTGCGTCCATCCAGCTTGAATTTGACAATTGTAGCGGTATTTCCTCACCGTTGCTAAACTCAGATGTAGCCAAATTATGCGCAAACCAACACTGAGACCCTATCAGCGTCGTGTTGTAAATGACGCCGTGGTACTCAACTGGCAAACCACAAATGTGTTCTTGGATTTCAAAAGCTAGTCCATACGTCGAAAGAATATCCAATAGATCACTCAGTGAAATGATGCCATCATTATTCCCGTCAGGATTATAAGGGTAAGTAATAGTCTCTTGAGCAGATAAAGAACAGCAAAGGCTTATTAAGGCAAGGGAAAGTAAAGTTCTCATAGTTTTGGTTTTAAGACTAACAAGATACACCTATTAATTTATGTGTTGCTGAGCGCAAGTTCTTTCAGAACAGATAGGGAGTACAATAAAACGTTATATTAGCAGATAAACACCATCGAGCTTTAGCTGTGGGTTAGTATACATTCAAGCCAATAATTAACATTTAAATTATCTATATAAATGAAACACTTTTACATATTTACAACAATTCTTCTTTTGTGTTTTTTTAAACTAAATGCTCAAACAACAGATGTAATAACTAATATTGTTCAACCAACATCCGTCTTTGTAGATGGAAATGATATCTATTTTGGTTCTTATTTTGGAAGTTTATATAAAGTAGATATGACTTCGCCACAAAACCAGTCTACTATAATTTCGACAAGTGGTGTTTATCGTACTTTTTTATACGGAAATGATTTATATGTTTCAGAAAGGATAGAAGGTAAAATATCTAAAATAGATATAACTCAATCATCTCCATCACCTGTTGACGTGATTACAGGTCTTAATACTCCAACAGGGATTTTCATACAAGATGATATCTTATATTTTGGGGAAGATGTCACTAGTATATCTAAAATAGATCTTAACGATACCAATCCAGTAAAAACAATTATTTCTAACACTTTTAATGATCCAACTGGAATAAATTTGATTGGTAATGATCTATATGTTGCCGAATTTGATGCAAATAAAATTTCTAAAATAGATATTACTCAATCATCCCCATCACCTGTTGACGTGATTACTGGTCTTAGTAGTCCAACTGAAATACTAGTTGTTGGGAATGATTTATTAGTTTCAGAGTTTAGCGGTAACAGAATAATACAAATAGATCTTACTAATTCAACACCAGTAATAAGTGATTTGGTGACAAATATTAATAACCCTACGGGTTTATTTCTTAATGGGAACGACCTTTATATTTCTGTTTATGGAGATAACAAAATAGTGAAATTTTCATCTACAACTTTAAGCACAGAAGAGTACAGTAGTGGTGGTCAAAAATTTAAAGTATTTCCAAATCCCTCAACTGAATATATCCAAGTTTCTAATTTGACAACAAATAAAAATTATAAAATATATAGTATTTTAGGTGCCGAAATTAAAAGTGGGTATATATCAAATAATGATATGATTGATATTAAAAATCTAACAAATGGAGCATATTTCTTGAAACTGGAAAATGTCAATTTAATTAAATTTCTAAAAAAGTAAATAAAAATAACGTTTGCTAAATCGACACAGCGTTTAGAAACAAAAAAAAGAGACAATCTTTCAACGCTCTCTCGTTTTGTACCCGAAGTGGGAATGACCTTCGCGCTCACTTTTTTCGGCTCGATGAATCCGGAAGGTGGGCTTACTCAACAAATCAAAAGTCGCTCCGATCAGTGTAATTCAAATATTGATGGCTCGATACAATTGAAAACCCCAAATACTACTGTAAACATTGAATTTGCAATCGTGCATAAGGAATGTTACAGATGTATAGAAATTGGTCTCATTTTTGGTCTCACTTGTATTTTGAGCCTCTAAAATATGAGTTTTCAAAAGCTCTATGTCGCCAATAAATAAAAGCCTTAAAAACAAAAAAGCCCTGGATTTCTCCAAGGCTCTTTGCGGTCTGGACGAGACTCGAACTCGCGACCCCATGCGTGACAGGCAGGTGGTTTTGTTTGTTAATATTCATAGGGGGAGTATTAAAATTTCGTTGTTAGTAGGGGTCTTGGATTGTGTTAGTCAGCACTCACAAAATCAAAATTTAAATATTTCTACAGCTAAGTCTGCTAAGGTGTTAGTTCGTTGTATAATATTCTCTTTTGTCCATCTATCCTTGTCCTTTAATTCTTCATTTAAGAAAAGTCCATTTTTAAATCCAATGAATTTTCCGTCTTTAGTTTTATTCTGCTTTTCATTAAACGAACGATTACTCAAAGTAGCATTATAACCCGTTAATGTTAGATTTCCCAACTTATGTACATACTGCTTTCTAATATCATTTGCAACAAGTTTATCACCATCAGCTATCATATCAATCCAGTGTATTGGTATTCTTTCACCTTGAGGAAATATATGTTCAACAGTCCAAATAAATTTTTTCTTATCTCTTTGATAAAAGTCAATATATCTTTCATTTGTTTCCGTTTTATGTATCTCAATCATTGATAATACAAACCTTGTAGCACCAATATTTTCTTCATATAAATCACCCTTCAATTTCTCCAAGAAATATTCATCATTAGCAGGTCTTCCAATTTCAATCACTAACTCTTTAAGTATATCTAATGAAAAAGATTCCCAATTACTGAGTTCTTTTATCATCTCCATAAAGTAATTTGTTAGATTTCTCGTACTTGGTATATCTGTAATATTCCTACGAATAAAATATTTACAAAGAAGATTAATTGTTTGAATTTTTTCTTCTTCAGAAATATTGAATTTTTTAGTTAAAAATAAAAGCAGCATATATGCATCTGCTCCATTCACATTTTCTAAATTTCTTAAT
>PACT01000042.1 GCA_002700285.1 Crocinitomicaceae bacterium
ATTTTCAAGCCCTTCGGTAATTTTTCTGCCCTTGCTTTTGAGACCATCTCATCCTGGTCTTTCCCGTCGATGGCCCGCGGTAAGGTGAACGTCTTCTCGCGCAGTCCCCACGCACGCAATCCATTGTATGCTCCGACAATCCCAGCCCAACGACCAAAACCGATGATGCGATTCCCATCGGGTTTTTTCAGCATCTCATAATCGATCAAACTCACCTTCTTCTCTAAAATGGCCGCCAGCAATGCTGCGTTGTAGGGTTGTTTCTTGTAGGTGTGGCTGAAAAACAGATAGGTCTTTCCCGCAATCAGATCTTCTATATTCACTTCTTTGACGCCGATCAACATATCGCAATCGCTGACATCCGCCACGACGGAAACGCCCGCTTGGGTGTACTCTTCGGCCGGAATCCTTCTCACCTCACTTTCCTGCACCACGAGCGCCACATCCGGCCACCGCTCCATAAACTCACGACACTGAACAGGCGTCAGTGCGACTCTTTCGTCTGGCGGCAATTTCCCTTCTCTGATTAGACCCATTTTCATGCCCGCAATTTACTCAATCCCATCTACCTTTACGCCTCTCAAGGCAACCTTGCGCATTTTTATTCGTTAGACCCTTGCTGTTCTTTGTTTTTGGGGCCGATCTTGGATTTGACAGCAAGATGGTTAATTGTGTAAGCATGTCGAGCTCTTGGTAATTCCGCTCGTAAATCTAGAATTATTACAGTCAGAAATGACAACAATTCCTACGCGCTCGCGGCTTAAGAGACTCAGTCTTTTACCCTTATTCTTCTATTAGATAGATGAACGAGCTATCCCGATGCAACGTACGGACCCTTCCGCGGCATCAATGGGGTATCAGGCAAATGGGACTAGTGAACGGTGGGTTCGACACCCGGAGCGAAATCTACTGAACTAAGCTTTAGGTGGGCTGTCCATGGCCATCCTCAAGTCGAAAATCAATCACGGAATAAACATGTAGAAATCCCAGTTCTCCCTTGTTTGGACGGGGGTTCGACTCCCCCCGGCTCCACTAATTATTTTTCAGGGTTCTTGCCTAGCATTTAACAAGAACTCGGTAAATAAGGATTCGTTTGGAGATAACAATTATTGTGATTGTATGTCATCTTGTATGAAATATTTTGGAACTATAATAGTTATAAAATTGAACAAAATATGATACAATGAAAAATTACAAGGTGGCCTTTTATATTCTATTTGGGGTTTGTTTATCTTTTGTCCTGCAAGATGTATTGACAAAAGATGTTCATGCACATTATATGGAAGATGAGTTTGATATTCAAGGAGAGATGTCTATTGTTCCCAATTTTGTTGATGCTTCTAAAAACGCTGTTCAATCTGTTGTTCACATAAAATCTAAGTATCTGAGCAATGAATTATATGGAGTATATGATCCGTTTTATGGGAGGAGGTATTTTAATCAACCTAAAGAAAATATTGCAAGTGGATCGGGAGTAATAATCTCTAAAGATGGATATATTGTCACGAATAGCCATGTTATAAATAATGCAGAAGAAATAGAAGTCGTTTTAAATGACAAACGAACATACAATGCGGAAATTCTTGGAGAAGATCCCAATAGTGATTTAGCGTTGTTAAAAATTGATGACAATCAGCTCCCCTATTTAGAATTTGAGGATTCTAACAATCTAATGATTGGTGAATGGGTATTGGCGGTGGGTAATCCATATAATCTTAATTCCACAGTAACTGCAGGAATAATTAGTGCAAAATCAAGAAGAATTAATATCCTTAATAATCGTGGAATTGAATCATTTATTCAAACAGATGCAGCGATTAATCCAGGTAATTCAGGTGGCGCCTTAATTAATGCACATGGTGATTTAATTGGCATTAATACTGCAATCCAATCTGAAACGGGAGCCTTTAGTGGATATGGATTTGCGATACCTTCCAATATGGTTAAAAAAATAATTGCTGATTTCAAAAAGTATGGAGAAGTAAGGAGAGCATATCTTGGAATTCATATCAAGGATATTAATACTCAAATTCAAGAGGATCTAAATTTGAATCATTTAAAAGGTGTTCTAATATCAAAAGTGTTAGAAAACAGTGCGGCAGATAAAGCAGGTATAGAGAATTTGGATATTATCCTTAACATTAATGGAATTGAAGTGAATTCTACAAGTGAATTGCATGAGCTAATAATCCAATATAAACCTGGTGATGAAATCAACTGTAAAATCCAACGGAATGATACTACAAGAGAAGTAATGCTACTCTTACAAGCATAGGTGTTATTATCAGTTAGCATAGGTTATCCTCAAATTTATCGGATTTCCCGCCCCGCTTCTCCATTATGTAAATTGAACTTTACAGCAGGCCCATTTTGGTATAGTTTACTAGACCGTAAGTGGACTGAATTACATTTGGAGGTTATGTTTTGCCTTGGTGGTCAAAATTATGTATATTTAGTATGTGGAAGATTAATGACAATGAAACGACTAATTTCTTTAATGATCGGTGCTTTGAGCCTGGGAGTGATGGCGCAGTTGCCGGATGGAAGCGTTGCCACTGATTGGACTGCAATAGACATTGATAGTACCGAGTGGAACCTGCAGAGCATTCTTGATGATGGCAAGACTGTCATTCTATGTTTTGAAGCCACCTGGAATGCCCCAGGGTGGAATTATCACCAATCGAATATTTTGCAAGATTTGTATGATCTCTTTGGTCCTGCAGGAACCGACGATTTGATGGTCTTCTTTATGGAAGCTGATGAATCCACAACTTTGAATGATTTGTACGGAACGGGTGCCTCCACTGTTGGTAACTGGGTTGAAGGAACCGCGTACCCCATCATCGACAACGCGGATGGGATTTTTTTCAATGATTACGCTGGTGCTTACTACCCAACTATTTACACTATTTGTCCTGACGGCATATTATCAGAATCTATTCAGCCAGATTTTGCTACGTTAGAAAGCATGATCTTTTCCGATTGCGTACCTTGTTCCGATTACGGTCTATCTGCTTTTCCTACCGGATGTGAAGGCTGTACTGATGCCACAGCTTGCAATTACAACGAAGAGGCGAATGTTGACGATGGTTCTTGCTTGGTAAATGATGATTGCGGTGTGTGTGGTGGAGACAACTCTACTTGCAGCGGTTGCACCAATGAAAATGCGGACAATTACGACTTAACAATGATTCTAGACGATGGGTCATGCCATTATGATCAGTTGGCTTACGAGGATAATTATTCAATCGGATATATAGCTGGATTGGCTTCCGTGGAGAATCCAAACGATCTTTGCCAAGGTGACCTTACCGCAGATGGATACATCGGTGTAGATGACATCCTCGCTATGCTGTCACTCTTCGATACTTTTTGCGAGCTTTCACCACCACTTTGGCAGTGCGGTGGAGAAGTCTCATACGAAGGTGGACACTATGAGACAGTTCAAATTGGCGATCAATGCTGGTTCGCTGAAAACCTTTACACTACGTTCTATGCCGATGGCACATCAATTCCAGAGGTAACGAATGATTCCATATGGGCTGAATTGGTTACTGGAGCCCGTTGTGATTATGGGAACAATAGTGATAACGTGTCTACCCGTGGCAGGCTGTATAATTGGTACACGGTCAACGATGCGCGGGGTTTGTGTCCGACTGACTGGCATGTGCCTAATTATGCGGAGTATACTAAATTGAAAGACTATGTGGACTCTCAAGGATACAGTGGGCTTGTTGGAGCAGCGTTGAAATCGGTAAATGGGTGGCCCAACGGATGGGGGGGGATTGATGAATTCGGTTTCTCTGGATTTCCGTGCGGCTACCGCAATAGCTCAGGCGTCTTCTTCGGCGTGAACGAGGGAGGGGCTGGTAGCTTTGTCAACTTCTGGAGTTCGACTTCAAATTATGGCTTCCCAGATCGTGCTTGGTATCGGGGCTTGTCTACTCATTACTTGGACGGATACTACTACGATAAGCGGTTCGGGCATTCAGTTCGTTGTCTACGTGATGAATAAAGCATGCATTTGTCACTAAGATGAAGGTGCGCATCACATCTTGTCTGATTTTGTAAAGCCAACTTTACCAAATCCCCCTCAAACTTATCGGATTTCCCGCCCCGCTTCTCCACCAAAGAGGACAACTCTAAATTCACAGAGAATTCCTCGCCTATATATTTACTCGATCTTCTGTCAGTTTATTGTTCTTGAATAAGCTACAGATAACTCTTATTTCCTTTTATTAATCAGGTGTCATAAAGTTTCATCAAGTTCTCCTCAAACTCCCAGCGTCCTCATAAACCAACTCCCCCCGGCTCCTCTCTTTTTGTGTCAGATGTATTTTTGACATAATAATATAAAGATGTATATTGTCAGCATAGCATTAAATCAGCCAAATAATTTAAATGAATCAAGTCTTATCTATTTGTCAAAAGGTAATTTTTTTGACAAGCTTCTTTACTCTTGTATTATCTAATGCTTTTGCGCAAGCTATAGATGCATTGCCTCCTGCAAATAACACTGAGTATCCAGATGCAACCTTCGAGTTCACTTATTCATGGAACACGCCTCAAGAAGCCAAAAACGTAATCGAATTCTGTGGGGATGTAGCATCTAATTATTTCAATTCCAGTGTTCCGATCACAGTTTTTGTCCTTTGGGAGGATTGGGGCATTACAAATAGCTTTGATGCTAATGGCTCTGCAAGAGGTTCTTCTTATGCAACATTAATTTCAGATGTAATAGACATTGTACCAGACGATTCACCTTTTAATGATTTCTGGAGTGGTGAAATTCCTTGGTTTAATCTCGTAAATGTCCCATCAGCGCTTTCTCATTCTCATTCTGGTATTGATCATGAACCACTTTTATTTGATGTGACAATGAATCTAAATGGCAATCAAAATTGGAGTTTTTCAACAAACTCCCTACCACCAGCTGGGTCTGAAATTCGATCTCTTGTCACTACAACTTTACATGAATTGCTTCATGGTCTAGGTCTTTCCTCAAGTTTTTCCATAAACTTAATTGATGATCAATCGACTATTATCAAGCCTCTTGTTCCCAACTTATACGACACTCATTTAGTTGTAGGGAACTCTTCTACAGTACCTTTAATGACTCTTGATGGAGAGATGCTAACTACAGCTGTAACCACCGCAAATAATGTCTTTTTTGAGGGTCAATCGGCAATCGATAATAACCTTGGTAATAGAGTTCCGGTTTATACTGCAAACACTTGGGATGCAGGGACTAGTTTGTCACATATTGGAGAGTTTGTTGCGACAGGTCAGAATTCTATTCTTAATTTTGGTCAAGAAGCTTTTGGAATTTGTTGTGGCATTGGTTCAGAGGCACCATTGATGGCTGCGTCTTCTCAAGGAAGTGCTCCTGGAATAATTGATCCTATAGTAGTTGGAATTATGCAGGATATTGGGTGGTCCATGGATTGTCCAAATCCAGGTTGTAGCAATCCGATGGCGTGTAATTTTGATTGGTTAGCATGTCCAAATGAGGAAAACCCTTCGGATGATGAAGACTGCTTTTTTGGGGATGATTTATATATCCCTAGTGTGCTGGGACAAGAAATAATGAGAAACTGTGGTAGTGCTGAAAATTGTTTCAATCTCGGTTCCAGTTTTTGTAGCCAATCATTTGCTGGGTATTCTTTGGCCGATAAGTCTTGCCTTATGGCTGCCATTGAATCAGTTTCTATTGAATCAGCGAGTGCATTTTCATTTACTTGGACCGTTGATTTGAAATATAAATATGAATGCTGCCTTAATGAAGGCTGTGGTGACCTTCAGGCGTGCAACTATAATATAAATCGTTGTACTACTAACAATGAACTTTGCTTAGATTGCAACCTAGATCCCGATAATAACGAGACTTTCTACTGTGTAAATATAGAAATGCAAGATGCAGGCATGAATGGATGGCAGGGAGCTGTTTGGTCAATTAATCAGCCACAGACGCCTGAATTTAGTGCATTTTCAAACACGCTTTTTTCAGGGGCACAAGGGTTAGAATCTTTCTGTCTGCGAGAGGGTTGTTATGAATTTAAAGTTACCTCAGGCTCAAATCCAACCGAGATTTCCTGGAGCCTTAACGTGGAAGGTATTGAACAGCTGAGTTCGACCACGTCAGATAGAGTTGGGACTTTTTACTTCAGAGTAGGATCAAACTCTATTTCCGTCTGTACAAACCCCAACGCCTGTAATTATGATGGAGGTTGCTCCATGAATCCAATTTTTAATGGTCTTAATGATATCAATTGTACATTTCCAGGTTGTTTAAATAATTTAGCTTGTAATTATGATTCCGACGCCGGATGCCATGACGAAGATCTTTGTATATTTCTTAATGTTGGAGCGATACCAGCAACAGATTTTTCTCATCCGGAATATCTGACAAATGTGCCATGGCAAATTACATCCTTCAATGAAAACAATTCAGCATCTTCAACTATTGATTTTGCTTCTGACCTATCATTTTCAGGAGGGTCTAATAATTTAGGTGATACACTTCAGACAGGCACTTGGTCATGCTGTAATTCTGAGCTTGTTTTTTTTGATGGTATTTCCCAATATAGTTGTGATTTCCTTGAGTTTAATCCATCGGAAGATCTTGATGGAGATGGGGCTTTTGACACCTTGATATATGGGGTTATTGAGATTGAGGACAATGAGATTGGATGGTTCATATTAGAACCATTAGGCTTACTGCAAGGATGTTTAGAAGAAAGTGCATGCAATTATGATAGTTCTTTACATATACACAACGATGGGTCATGTATATATGACGATCCGGATTATGCTTTATTGAGTGCTACATATCGAACCTTAGTTGATTTAGGGTGTGATGGAATTCAAAATCAGGAGTTCAAATTATCATTTTCAGACACATTAGTTCAATCAGACCTTATAGGAAGTGCTGAATGGGCAATTGGTTGGTACAATACTTGTGGCGTCAATTTAACTGCTAATGGCCTCTTTCCAGACAATTCAGCAGCAATTCTCGAGGTAGAGTTGTTGCCATCAGGATTATTAAGCACTACAGGTAGTATTGAAGTTTCAGAACAAAGTGGATGTGTCTCGATGATGCTATGTGTTTCTGGTTGTACAAATTCTGATGCATGTAATTACAACCAGGCAGCAAATGAGAATGATGGAAGTTGTATCATGCCTGACTGTACAAACGCCTCCGCTTGTAACTATAATTCCCAGGCTGTTTGTTCGGATGATGATATGTGTACTTATGTAACGTATGAGTCGTATTTTACTTCTCGTGAATGGTTGTTGGAGTTTACATATAGCTCATTTGAGAGTTTTTCGGATGTTATTTCATTTAATGAAGACTTTTCCTTCTTTAATGCTTATGGTTTCAATGGTGGCTTTGCAGGGACGCTACAATCTTGTTGGCCAAATGTGGTTATCCAAGGAGATTATAATTGGGAGGGATATGTATTCTCTGGCCAATATAACTCTATAGATGATTCATTCTTGGGTGAAGTTGTTACGAATAATGGTGAAATGACAGAATTTGTCTTGAAACAAGCCATACATGGATGCAGAGATATTAATGCTTGCAACTATAGTCCTGAAGCAAATGTTGATGACAATTCATGTCAATACGACGCATCCCAAGTTGATATAATTCAATCTTTATGGAAGCTCTCTTATTCCTGTTCTTCTACTCCATCTGACATCACACTCGATTTCGATCAGAATTTAGAAGATCGGTCTTGGATAAGTCTAAACAATAACAACGGAGGTTGGTGGTCGCTGTGTGGATATTATCTCCAATTGTATCAGTCTGAGACCTTGATTTTTGAAGGTGATTGGGATGAGGATCTCAATTCGTTCGCTAGCATTGATGAAAATGGCCAATGTATGAGAATTACTCTAGTATCTGAAGGTTGTACAGACCCATTAGCATGCAACTACGCACCTGAGGTTACAGATGAAGATGGTTCATGCATCTATTTGGTGGCTCCATATTGTGATTGTGATTCGGACGCTGTATTCGATGCATTGGGCGTTTGTGGTGGAGGTTGTTTAGTGGACGCAGATGCAGATGGTATCTGTGATGACCAAGATAATTGTGTAGGTTCGACAGATGCCTGCGGTGTATGCAATGGTCCTGGTCCAATTTACGAATGTGGTTGTAATAGTATACCTGAGGGCTATTGTGATTGCGAAGGCAATACGCTTCAGCCATATTGTTCAGATCCTGCGGCATGCAACTTTTATTCTTTTGTTGAGGGATGCTTAATAGACGATCCTTCCACTTGCCAATACAACGATACTGATCTTGATGGTATTTGTGATGATGATGATGATTGTATTATTGAAAATGCCTATTTTGTGTGTAGCACATGTTTCACTCCGTATTCAATGAATGAAAATTTAAGTGGGGGTGGGTATAGCAGTGCATTGGGAGCACTTGCTTACGGATCATTGACTGGAGTGGAGGTTGATTTACTTTTCAACCCTTCTGATCCAAGTATTTCATGGCCGGGTGATTTTCTCATTGAAATAACCAATCCTCAAGGGCAGTGTGTTCAATTGGGTGGATTTAGTTTTGGAGATTGTCCCGCATCTATAGATGATTATAATATATATCCATCTGAGTGGGGAGAGCTTGGTAGTGTGGATATCTATCATGCAGAAGTGATTGTTGCTGACCCTTTCATTTTAAATGGTGAAGAGGGGTTCTGGTCAGTGCGAATTGCAAATGGATATTTGTCAAGCCCTGAAGTCCATTATCAAGCATTGATAAAGTTACAGGGGCTTTGTCCGTTATATCAATCAACTGAAATTCTTGCAGATGTTTTTTGTGGACCAGGCACAGTTTTTGATGTCTTAACCCATCAGTGTATTCCCATTACTGAAAATGTATGTCCAGGAGATTTGGATGGGAATGGGATAGTAGCTACCTCGGATTTGCTGTTATTCTTATCAAACTTTGGTTTGACGTGTCTATAATCTTTACTGTGTCTTTACGATTGATTTAAATTTAATATGTCTTAGAAGTTGGATTGATACTTGGCGAATTTTATAAATAAGTGGTCCTCTTTATTCCCGCCTTTCTGAGCCACGAAAGTTGTAAAATAAGCCCCGTTATCATATAGATATCGGGGCTTATTTCTTTTCAGGTCAAATACTCCCCTGATTTATTTATAAGATTAATTATGTCTAAATTAGGCATCAGTAAATTGTCCAATTGTTATGCTGACGAACAATAGTTAAACTTGAAGTCTTTCGTAAATGAAATTATTTATTAAACTCATTTTATTATTCATGCTCCCTTTTTCTATGTTGGGGCAGAATCCAAACCCTAGCGCTGAGTTAGATGAATTTATTCTCAGTGAGATGGATTATGAGAATATCCCAGGGATGTCCACTCTAATCGTAAAAGGTGGTGAGATTGTTTGGGTTGAATCATATGGCATGGCTGATATAGAAAACAATACAGCAGTGTCTAATAACACGTCATTTCTTATGGCCTCTGTGTCTAAACTCTTAACCGGAACAGCTTTAATGCAACTCCAGGAGGATGGTTTGGTGGATTTGGATCAGGACATTAACATATACTTGCCTTTTGCAGTGAATAACCCGACTTTTCCGAATTCAATGATTACGCCTAGGATGCTTATGACACACTCGTCTTCCATTACTGATAATTGGTCAGCGATGGATGGGTACTACAGTATAGGTGATCCCACGATTAGTTTAGCAGACTGTATGGAGATGTATTTCTCGGAGTCAGGAGCTGATTATAGCGCAATTAATAATTTCTCGAACAACTCGCCTGGAACCTATTTTGATTACTCAAATATGGCTACAGCTCTTGCGGGATATTTAGTTGAAGTCGTTTCTCAACAACAGTTTAATGAGTACAGCGACTTGAATATTTTTGATGCTTTATGTATGTATAACACATCGTGGTTCTTGTCAGGATTAGATACACTTAACGTTGCGCGTCCGTATAATTTTCAGGGAGACCAGTATAATCCTATTGCTCATTATGGTTTTGCAGACTATCCTAACGGACTTTTAAGGTCCAGTGTGCTAGACTTGGCAAATTTCATGATTGCCTATCTACAAGAGGGGACATTTAATGATAATCAGCTCTTAAGCTCATCTTCTGTCAATGAAATGTTAACCCCACAAATTCCGTTTATTGATGATACTCAAGGTCTTAATTGGTACACAGAGGAGATCTACCTGTCAGGTGGTGGAGTGTTAGATATGTGGGGACATAACGGAGGTGAAAGTGGCGCTAGTACAGATTTGTATATAAATCCTGAAAATGGAATTGGGATTGTCGTTTTAAGTAATGCAGAGGGTGAAAACCTATATGTAGTGGATGAACTATATGACTATGCATTGTCACTATCTACTTCTGGTGTAGGAAATCCTTCTTGTGATCCACTTTCTGTTGATTCCGATCCTCAATCAGTTCTCAGCTTGAGTGTTTATCCGAATCCTGCGAATCATTCGATTACGATTCAGTCTGAAAGGGGAGGAGTGCTTTCAATTGCGTCTATTTTGGGAGTCCAAATCATCAAGCAAGATGTTAAATCTACAGATAGGGTTGATGTTTCAAGTCTTTCAGTGGGTACTTACTTTGTCACTCTAAATAATCAAGTTCTGACACTCATCATTCAATAATTGCACGATATATTATATATCTGCAAGCGTGTCAAGTCCTCCTCAAACTTATCGGATTTTCCGCGCCGCTTTTCCAACAGATGACGATTAGTTCGAGAACTACTAATAATTCAGAAATCTGTTCGAGTGCTAGTTACAAACTTGTTCGTTGTCTATGTGCCTCGTTTATTAAATTATCTTAGTTATATTTTGGCATCGTTTTACCCAGATTTCATTTATAAATAACACATGATTTGTGTTATATATTTAATACCATACAAAATGCATTCGCTTCTTAAGTCAGTCCCAATTATCGTTTTGTTTTTTTCTTGTTTTCATTTCTCTTCAGTGGCGCAGACACACTATGTCTTGGCACAACCCACTCTCAATTTACGGAATGTTAACGACCGTTCAGAAGTTGTTGCAAAGCTCCCTTACGGTTGTGCAGTAGAACCTACGGGAAGAACTTTTGAATCCACTGAAATCTCTAATCTAAGTGGTGTTTGGAAAGAGATTGTGTGGGAAGATGCAGCTGGCAATTCAATTAAAGGTGTTTTGTTTGATGCGTTTATATTCCCTTTTAAAGCTCCTTTGTGGGGATCTAAGTCTGATGGTGAAGATAATCCTCTTAAAAATTATGCCTATAATTCCCTCGATTCCTACGGCTTCGCCTCAGGTTGGGAATTCTGTAATGGAAAAGATTATCAATCTTGGTCTGAAGGAAGCACTTCTACCATTTATTTTGAAAGTACTTTGGGACAAGCGCTTCGTTTCTTTAGATTGTGGGTTGAACATACATTCGAGCCTCATGTGCGATCAGGATATCTCAGTGAAATTGGACAAGAAGAGCTTAAACAGGAATTGTCACGGTCCTGGAATGGTGCTTCCACTCTATATGTTGGTCCATATATGGAAGGTTTTAGATTAAGCGTTATTTTGGAGAGAGGAGATCATACTGAAGAAGGTAGATCTATTTTTAAAATTGAAATCGAGCAGTTTTCAGACTAATATTCATGGGGTTTGATCAATCTGATTAAGATGTCATTTTTTTATTGAAAGTCCATGGGTATATAATTTTAAATCAATGAATGTCAGGTTTTATTTCTTGTTATTTGCTATTTCACCTATATATGGTTGTTTTTTACCTGTCTCCACCATGTTTGAATCGGCACATTCTCTCGAGCCCGGTGAAATCAACCTTATTGTGGCCGGTTCAGTAAATCCTGAAACCAGTACCACTCTGCCTGGAGGTGCTATCACGGCTATTATAGACCATGGAGTGACCTCAAACATGGATATGCGCTACCGAGTGGAAAGAAGATTTGAGGATGATTTAAATGACTTGGGAAATCCGTATACCTTCTTTGAGATCTCTCCCAAATGGTCATTGAATAGTGGTAATTTTGCATTTGCGTTGCCATTGCAGTTGTATGCTTTTGGTGGAGAAGATTCATTCATTTTCACCGACCCTCGATTCATCTTTACCAAAAGAAATATAGAGCGTAACTTCGAAGTCACAGGAATCCTTCGAAGTCAAATTGGTGTAATTGATGGGGGGGGGGGAGTCATTCCTGGTGCATCAATAGGATTGGGATTTAGCGATGATTGGGACAAGCAATCATTAAGAATTGACGTAGGTTTTACGTCTTTAGGTTCAGTAACGTTTGGTCTTGGTTTTCAGACAAACCTGAAGTAAAAAAATCTACACTCCCCCCACAAACGTGTCGGATTTCCCGCCCCGCTTTTCCAGCAAGTGTTCTAATGTCAGTATGTCAATTCTAAAATGTCTAAAAGAATGCGGACAAGTAGATTAATATTAGAGGTCTATATTTACAACTAAATAAAACAGATGAAAAGAAAAGATTGGTTTATCAAGTATTCATTAGAGTTTATTGTCATTGTATTAGGTATATCGGTGTCATTTTGGCTTAATCAGGTGTCGACCAACAAACAAAACAACAATGAAAGAATCAAAGTTCTAAATAGTCTTCAAAATGAAGCACAAGAAATTAATGATTACTGCGCAGAGAGAAAGATAAATTGGCAAAAGGACATTGCCATTTTAAATTCTTTTATCAATCCACCAAACCAACAATTTAATTTTGAAACCATAAAGAATCTTACCAAAAGTAAAAGTAGAATTCAATTCAATTTAATTTATTACAGAGTATTTGAGCCGCCAACAGATCGGTATCATTCAATTATTAATTCGGGAGCTTTTAAATATATAAAATCTGAGAAAATAAAAGAAATGTTAAGCAGGATACACATTACCTATTCTTCTTATGTTCAAACAACGATTGATTACGAAAAAAAATTAAAAGAAGATATCGTTCCTGTATTCAGTAATAAACATCCAGATATTATCATCAAAAAAAATGACAATACGATATCACTGAAAGCATATTGTGATATCATTTATAATTCTATCCAAAATGACAAGGAATTACTCTCAACATTAATTTTATTGGAAGAATATCAAAAAAACAAAA
>PACT01000033.1 GCA_002700285.1 Crocinitomicaceae bacterium
CTTCCTGCTCGTCTTCTCCTTCCTGCTCGTCTTCTCCTTCCTGCTCGTCTTCTCCTTCCTGCTCGTCTTCGCCTTCCTGCTCATCTTCGCCTTCCTGTCCGTCTTCTCCTTCCTGCTCTTGTTCCTTTTCTTCTTCTTCTTGTTGCTGTAACATTTTATTTGCAATTGCAAGATTGTGTCTTGCGTGTGCAAAATTAGGATTCAAACGAAGGGATGATTTATACGCTTCAACTGCTGTAGAAGGGTCGTTGGAATTAAGCGCTATGTTTCCGGAATTGTACCACGCATTCGATATTAATTCATTGTTTTCAGAGGATGCAATGGCTTGCTTAAATGCTGACGCGGCCCCCTCCAAATCCTCAGTCTCCATTAAACTTCTTCCCAAATTGTATGCAGCGATGTCTTCATAGTTTTCAAGCGTGCTGCCTTTGCTGAACGAATTTGCCGCATCTTCGTTCATGTTGTCTTCAAACGAGGACATCCCATTGATTAAATGCTGTTTAAGTTCCAAATCAGTTTGGCCCAATATCTCCGATGAAGAGAAAAGGATGCTGATGAGAATGACTGCATTCCAGATAATGTAGCGCGCATTTTTCATTTGCGAGTTGTGGGATGGGGGATGAAGGATTCAATGAGTATAAGACACAATGCGACCAAGAGGAAAAATTGAAATTTATGATCGTAGTCTGTGAATTTCACTTGTGATATTCTTGTTTTTTCTTCTTTGTTGAGCGCTTCTAAAACAGATGAGATGTCGATGTAGTTACGTTTGGCTCTTGAAAAGCTACCTCCTCCTGCTTGAACCGTTGTCACTAATACAGTTTCGTCTAGTCGAGAGACAACCGGTTGTCCATTTGGTCCTTGAATAAAGCCAACTTGTCTGCCTCTGCTGTCTATGTTTGGAATGGGCGCACCTTCAGGAGTGGCGATGCCTAAAATATGCACGGTGATTCCAGCTTCAAAGGCCTCTGCTGCTGCAGCAACGGGATCGTCCTCGTGATTTTCTCCGTCTGTAATGAGCAAAATAGCCCTACTTGATGCGGGGGCATTTTCAAATGCCTGCACACTTACTTCTATTGCTTGTCCCAAAGCAGTTCCTTGTTTGGCAATAATTCCTGGTGTAATTGAATTTAGATACAGTTTGATTGCACTGTAATCTGAGGTCAGCGGACACTGAACATATGCTTCACCTGCAAAAACCACCAAGCCGACTCTGTCTCCTGATAACTTATTTAAGATGCGTTCAACGGTTTGGCGCGCCAGTTTCAAGCGATCAAGTCCCAGATCTTCAGCGAGCATGCTGTTACTTACGTCTAAAGCAATGACAAAGTCTGCGCCTTTTGTTTCAACCTCTTGAAGACGGCTCCCTACTTTTGGTCCAATCAATCCCAGGAGGATTGCAGCAACTGCCAATCGCCACACCACAAATCGCCAGGCCTCTCTTGCTAAAGAAAACCCAGGCAATGTAATGTCTTGTAAATGCGATTCAGACAGTTTGTCAACAGCCCTTGACTTCCATTTTAAATGCAGTAAAAAGGCGACAGTTGTCACTGGGAGTATTGCCGCCCAGATCATCCAATTTGGCCTGTGAAGGTCAACATGAGGCGCAAATTCACTTTTAATCCACAAGCCTAAAATGACAACAGTCCAGAACAAGATTTCTGCCACTGTCACGCCAAGTAGCGCAGACCTAAAAAGCTTTCTATTTCTTTCTGAGCCCTTTCTCATGATACCGATCGGATGATTGTAAATCTCAATGTTCGCTCAAGTAACAGAGACAGCAATGCCATGATCGCAAATGGCATATAAGCCTCTGTTTTACGTTGATAACGCATGACATTAAAACGTGTTTTCTCAAGAATATTGATTTCTTTATAAATTGATTTCAGTTTTTCCGAAGTTGTGGCTCTGAAATATTTCCCCCCAGTTCGCTCTGCGATTTCCATTAATACTTCTTCGTCGATACGTACATCCACCCAGTCATATCGATACTTGTCACCCACTATGGCAACAGGGCTTTTTGCTTTACCCACCGAACCCACACCGATTGTATAGCACCTGATTCCATTAAGTTCAGCCAGTTGAGCGGCATCAGAAGGGTCAATGGCTCCCGAATTGTTTACACCGTCGGTCAGTAGGATAATCACCTTGCTTTTTGCATCCGACTTCCTCAATCTATTGACAGCTGTAGCGAGTCCCATGCCGATTGCCGTTCCTCCTTCAAGAAGCCCTGTTTGTAGTTCCTGAACACCATTTTTAACGACCACATGATCTGTCGTCACAGGGACTTGTGTGAATGCTTCTCCCTCATATGCGACAAGACCAATCCGGTCATGAGGTCTGTCATCAATAAATTCAATGGCTACGGATTTGGCTTGTTCGAGACGATTTGGCTTAAAGTCCATACTGAGCATGGATGCTGAAACATCAATTGCGAACACCAAATCGATTCCTTCACTTGTCATGTCTTCGATACTGCTTGAAGACTGGGGCCTGGCAATGGCAATGGCTAAAATAGCAATTGTAAACGTTCTAAGTGCATATGGAGTCTCTGCCATCCATCCCATTGATAAATCTTGAATAGAAGTCTTTGTGGAAATTTTGTTCCCCTTAGAATGCGAAATGTTCGCGAAAATCGTGGTAAACTTTTCCAAACGAAAGACCCTAACTGTTGCGTAAAGAACGGAAGCGATGTTGAGTATTAGTGCCCAAGGTCTTTCCCAGAGATATACGCCGTCAACCCAAACAGCGATCAATAACGCTGAGACCAACGCAAGCAGATGCACGGGTAAAAGATGAGCCCACTTCATTGTTTTGCGTCTTTAGATAATGTATCTTCTTCAGGACGTTCCATCGTGTTTTGAACGAATTCGATACACACCGAAATGGATCTCGTGTGTTCCTCTGACAATGCTTGGCGTTTTGCAAACTTGATTTGGTCTCCAAGTCGCAGCGCAACGAGAAGCTTTGATTTGTCCGAAGTGTTGATGTCAAGCGTGTTTATCAGCTCAGATACTTCTCGCGTCGTTTTTTCTAGAGATGATATATGAAACCTTCCATCTATATAAGTACGGATAATCTGACTCAACTGCACATGGAACGTCTTTGCTTCCCCTTTGTTCCAGGATTGCCTTTCCTCTAGGGTTTTTAAGTCTTTCAAAGCCGTAATATGTGGAGGTATATCGGGCTTGATTTCCTCGATGGGTTTTCCTTCCGTGGCTCTGTTTCGCCACCAGTGATAAACATATTTGACCATGAAAAACAGGATGACAAGTCCGATTAATAAACCGATCCAGGGTGCTGCTTTGATAAATCGTTCATAAACGCTCCATTCAATTTGAACAATCTCTGCAGCGGGCATCATTTGGACTTCTCCTTCGGTCCTTGAGGGCACGATTTGCAATAAAATAGGCGAGGTGGAATCTCCACCTAATTTAATGCTCGGGATTAGGACATAGCCAGAGTCCCATCCTGTAACCACCCATGATTGCGCAACGATCATGTCCCACTCATCAGGGTCAGAATTTTGCGGAGCCAATGTGTCGCGCAAGTTGGTGTGAAGTATTTCTAGTCCTCCTGGAATGGTGTCTTGCCATTGTGGCCATCCATCAATCGTTTCATTGACTCCTTTGCCCATCCTCAAGGTAATCTCCGCTCTTTCGCCCCAGGCTATTCTTCCGGTGTCCGAGGTCAATGAAAGGTTGTTGGGGGGCGATTGGAGAATGCCTTGGCTGAAAACCCCACTTAGGTTAAAAAGGCATGCAAGAGCAATGGCCAGCGCAGAGATATATAGATGAGACTTACCCACGTCGGTCAAATAATTGCATTAAAGGCTTGACATAAGGCATGTCCGTTCGAATTGTCGCTGCGTCAACGCCTGCTCTTGCAAACAGTTTGTTGAGTTTTTCTGAACGTTCCAGCTCCAATGCTTTAAATTTATTTTGTTGTTTTTTTGATCCAGTCCTCATCCATTTTACCTCACCGGTTTCGGGGTCTTTCATAGGTAGCCAGCCCACAGATGGGATTTCAAGATCGATGGGGTCTTCAATTTTGAGCGCGACCAAGTCATGTTTTTTTCCAGCGCGTCTCAATAAATCATCATAGCCCTCATCTCTAAAATCACTGAGTAGAAAAGACACAGTACGCTTTTTCATGGCAGATAAGAAATGATCAAGCGCTTCTGATAAATCGGTGCCCTTGCCTTCGGGTTTGATCTCTAAAATTTCGCGAATAATTCGCAATACGTGCGAACGTCCTTTTTTTGGTGGAATGAATCTTTCAATTCTGTCAGAGAAGAGTATCGCGCCAACTTTGTCGTTGTTTCCCATTGCACTGAACGCGAGAACTGCTGCCAATTCTGTAATACGATCTCTTTTACTTACGCCTTTTGTACCTAGTTCTGAGGAACCACTTATGTCAGCGAGAATGAATACCGTTAACTCTCTTTCCTCTTCGAAAACCTTCACGTATGGTGCGCCCATGCGTGCTGTGACATTCCAATCTATCGAACGAACTTCATCTCCGTGTTGGTATTCACGGTTTTCACTGAATGCCATGCCACGCCCCTTAAACGCACTCGCATATTCGCCAGAGAAAATCTTGTCGCTCAAGCCACGAGATTTTATCTCTACACGTCTCACTCGTTTAAGTAGTTCTACTGTATCCATTTCCTCAATCCTTTTCAGGATGTATGCCTAGGGGACAATAACGCTATCCATAATCTCAGTGACAATATGTTCCTGAGTAATGTTTTCAGCTTCTGCCTCAAATGTGAGCCCCACTCTGTGTCTCAAGACATCCATCGCCACCGCTCTTACATCTTCAGGGGTGACATAACCACGGTGATCCATAAATGCATGTGCTTTTGCAGCGATACCGAGTCCGATACTCGCACGGGGTGAAGCACCAAAAGAAATAAGTTCTGTTAAATGACCCAGCCCTACGTTTTCAGGAGAGCGTGTTGCAAAGACCAGGTCGATGATGTACTTCTCTACTTTTTCGTCCAAATAAATACTCCGTACAAGTTTTCGTGCTTCGATGATTTGTTTTGGAGTTACCACAGATTTAGGTGAAGACAATCCATCGATAGATAAATTCGCTCTTAGGATCTGTTGTTCTTCATCCTTATTTGGATATCCGATTACGACTTTAAGAAGGAATCTGTCAATTTGAGCTTCTGGCAATGGGTAGGTTCCTTCTTGGTCAATGGGGTTCTGTGTTGCAAGAACCAAAAATGGGTTAGGTACTTCAAAGGTCTCATTGCCTATCGTAACCTGTCGTTCTTGCATCGCCTCAAGCAGAGCGCTTTGAACTTTTGCGGGCGCACGGTTAATCTCATCTGCCAAGACAAAATTTGCAAAAATGGGTCCTTTCTTGACTTTGAAACTCTCCTCTCGTGGGTTGTAAATCATCGTGCCCACCACGTCAGCAGGAAGTAAGTCAGGTGTAAATTGAATTCTTGAAAACTGTGCGTCGATTGTTTTGCTCAGGCTATTTATTGCAAGTGTTTTTGCAAGTCCGGGAACGCCTTCAAGCAGGACGTGCCCATTTGCAAGCAGACCTATAAGAAGTTTGTCCACCATTTGGGTTTGGCCGATGATGGTCTGACTCATCTCGAGACGGATCATATCTGTGACCTTACTCGCTTTTGCGATGTCGTCATTAAGTTTCTGAATGTCAGGAGCTTGCGTGTTGTTCTCAGGGGCTAAGTCTAAGATTTCGACTTTGTCATTCGTCTCTTCTATCATCTTGTAATCTCTAATGGTTATAGGAATGCTAAACTATGAATGAGAGTTCTTAACTCTTCGTTTTTAATTTTAAAAACTTGTTAATACGCCTCTTTTGTTGAATAAAAGTGAGTAACAATTGAGCGAGGGATTTGTTCTAAAGTGGAATAATATTCAAATTAGTGTTTATGCAAAACACCATGACATTTCAATCTATAATCGCCGCTGTCCGAACCTTCAGCGAGGCTTTTAAAATACCTTTTTCTACATCTCCAACGACCGCGCTTTCATCTGAAGGAGTGGCGTTGCGGCATCGTCTCATGGAGGAGGAAAACAATGAGTACCTAGAAGCGGCTGAGGCAGGAGATTTGGTTGAAGTTGCTGATGCATTGGGCGATCAGCTATACATTCTATGTGGCACTATTTTAAGCCATGGAATGCAGGATGTCATTGAAGATGTCTTTCGTGAAATCCAGGCAAGTAACATGTCCAAACTTGGTGGAAACGGCTTGCCAATTCTTCGTGAAGATGGAAAAGTAATGAAAGGCCCAGATTATTTCAGACCAGACATTTCGAGCATCCTTGCAAAATCAGGCAACACAATTCGTCAAGACCATCAAGCTTTAGGTGCAGAACCGTCATGAAAACGTTGATGGGTAGCATAATGACAAAAGCGCTTCATCGCGCCAAGGCAGGGAAGCCCAGGAGATTTAGTCGCATGATGCAAGAAATAATACCGTTTAACAGACCCCATCGTATTTCCGTGTTGGACATATCCCCTTCTGGATGTAAAGTCGACTTGCCACACCGAAGACGAAATTTGAATCATTTGGGAACGATGCATGCGTGCGCATTGGCTACAGCAGGCGAGTATGTTGCGGGCCTTAATGTGATAGAAGCATTTGATTTAAGCGAATACCGTTTGATCATGAGTCGCCTTGAAGTTCAATATCACCGCAGGCCTGTTGGAGGTTGTATTGCAGAAAGCTCATGGGCTGAGGGCACGTTAGAGTCTATTAAAGCGGAACTCAAAAAGGAGGGTGTTGTTGCCTTTTCGTTAGTGTCAAAACTTAAGGATTCAGCAGCAGATCATGTTGCGACGACGACCACAATGTGGCAAGTTAAATCTTGGAAAAAAATCAAATCAAAGTAGTTGTGATTAGGATACAACGTAAGTATGTCGTGGTTTATCTTTGCGAGTCATGATTGAAATCACTCTACCAGACGGATCTGTAAAAAATGTTGAAGCAGGGACTACAGCATTGGATGTTGCGACAAGTATTAGCGAAGGATTGGCTAGAAATGTACTTGCTGCTGTTGTAGCCGGTGAAACAGTGGACCCTCAAAGACCTATTCTGGAATCTTCTTCCTTGCAACTTCTTACTTGGAATGATGAGGAAGGTAAGCGTACAATGTGGCACAGTTCCGCTCACCTCTTGGCGGAGGCATTAGAGCTCATGTTTGATGGCATTAAGTTTTGGGTAGGTCCTCCTGTAGAGTTTGGCTTTTATTACGATGTCGATTTCGGTGAGCACACCTTTACCGATGCGCATATTCCAGAAGTAGAGCAAAAGATGTTAGAACTCGCTAGGCAGAAAAACCCGTTCATACGTCAGGAGATAAGTAAAGCCGATGCAATATCTCATTTCACGGAAAAGGGAGATGAGTACAAGCTCGATTTGTTAGAACGTCTTGAGGATGGTGATATAACCACCTATACCCAAGGCAATTTTACAGACCTGTGTCGTGGTCCGCATATTCCGCATACCGGATTTGTGAAGGCAGCAAAAGTGACGGCAATTGCTGGCGCATATTGGAAAGGAGATGAAAACAACAAACAGCTGACCAGGGTGTATGGCATTACATTTCCTAAAAACAAGGAGCTCACGGCTTATCTTGAAATGGTGGAGCAAGCAAAAGCAAGAGATCACAGGAAGCTGGGTAAAGAACTTGATTTATTTCACTTTAGCGAAAGAGTAGGGCAGGGCTTGCCACTTTGGCTTCCAAAAGGGGCAGATCTTAGACACAGATTAGAGAATTTTTTAAAAGAAGCTCAGCGAAAGTCAGGATACCAACCAGTGGTTACACCTCATATCGGGGCGAAGGAGCTCTATGTAACATCTGGTCACTATGCAAAATATGGTGAAGACAGTTTTCAGCCGATTCAAACGCCTTCTGAAGGCGAAGAGTTCTTGTTGAAGCCGATGAATTGTCCGCATCACTGTGAAATTTTTAAGGCACGGCCGAAGACGTACAAGGATTTGCCTGTACGATTTGCGGAATTTGGCACAGTTTACCGTTATGAACAAAGCGGTGAGCTTCATGGACTCACGCGTGTTCGTGGATTTACTCAAGACGACGCACATATTTTCTGCACAAACGATCAAGTGAAGGAAGAGGTGAGCGATGTAATTGACCTTGTGCTCTATATCTTTAAAACGCTAGATTTTGAAGATTTTATTATTCAAATAAGTCTACGTGACCCAGAAAAGCCAGAGAAGTACATTGGATCTGACGAAAATTGGGAGAAAGCGGAGCAAGCAATTCGAGAAGTCGCTGAGAGTAAGGATCTAGAAACTGTTGTGGAATATGGAGAGGCAGCTTTCTATGGTCCTAAATTGGATTTCATGGTGCGGGATGCGATTGGAAGAACATGGCAATTGGGAACCGTACAGATAGATTACAATTTGCCTGAAAGATTCGAATTGGAATATGTGGGTTCAGATAACGCAAAACATCGTCCTGTCATGATCCATCGCGCCCCTTTCGGCTCTATGGAGCGGTTCATTGCGATACTTATTGAACATTGTGCGGGTAAATTCCCACTTTGGTTAACTCCGGAACAAGCGCGAATACTCGCATTGTCGGAGAAATACAATGAGTATGCAGAAGAAGTTTCAAAACTGCTAGAAAATGCCGATATTCGCGCACTCGTAGATAGCCGCTCAGAAAAGGTGGGAAAAAAGATTCGCGACGCCGAATTAGAAAAAATTCCCTACATGCTCATTGTTGGTGAAAACGAGAAATCCGAAGGAACTGTATCCGTGCGTAAGCAAGGAGAAGGCGATGTCGGTACGATGACTATCGAAGCTTTTGCAGAACGAATCCGTTCTGAAATTGTTGAGATGCTTGCCGTTTAACAGAAGTGATTTGAACAATTAAAACGATCTAGCTATAGCAATTCGCAGGAAACGTCGTCCCTACCGAGGTAGGGTACGCAAGGAAGACCCACACAAGATCAACGAATTTATTACCGTTGAATCAATACGTGTAGTAGGAGACAATGTAGAGCCAGCCGTTATGACGACTCAAGCAGCTCTCCAACTCGCCAATGAGTTAGAACTTGACCTTGTCGAGATCTCACCCAAGGCAGATCCTCCTGTATGTCGGATTATCGACTACAAGAAATTCCTGTATGCGCAAAAGAAAAAGCAAAAGGAAATCAAAGCGAAACAATCAAAAGTTGTCGTTAAAGAAATCCGATTTGGACCCAATACTGATGATCACGACTTCCAGTTTAAACTTAACCACGCGCGTAAGTTTCTCCAGGATGGAGCTAAATTAAAAGCTTACGTTTTCTTTCGTGGAAGGACAATCGTTTTTAAGGAACGCGGCGAAATTTTGCTTCTACGCTTTGCAACCGAGCTTGAAGATATAGGTGTCATTGAACAGATGCCCAAATTGGAAGGCAAGCGCATGACCGTCATGTTCAATCCGAAGAAAAATTAAACCCCTAAAATCTAAGGCCATGCCGAAGATGAAAACTAAATCAAGCGCTAAAAAGCGCTTCAAACTTACAGCATCAGGTAAAATCAAGCGTAAGCATGCTTTTAAAAGTCATATTTTGACAAAGAAAAGCACAAAGCAGAAACGTAACTTGACCCACAGCACATTAGTCAGTAAGGCTGATTCGCCAAACATCAAGAGACAGCTCTGTATATAATTACAATTGATTTTTATCTAATCCTGGTATAATTAACCCAGTTGTTGGTATCAAAGCATCTGACAGGAAACACCTGAGTCACTTCACCAACCGCTAAAAACATTTAACCCATGCCTCGTTCCTCGAATGCAGTGGCGTCTAGAACTCGCCGTAAGAAAGTTCTAAAAATGGCGAAAGGCTACTTCGGTGCCCGTAAAAACGTCTACACGGTAGCAAAGAATGCCGTCGAAAAAGGTTTAACGTATGCTTACATAGGGCGTAAGCTCAAGAAACGTCAATTTCGTAGTTTGTGGATTATGCGTATTAACGCAGCCGCTCGACAACACGGAATGTCATACAGCGTTTTTATGGGCAAACTAAACAGTTCAGGTATTGAACTCAACAGAAAAGTTCTCGCAGATCTAGCGATGAATCACCCTGAAGCTTTTAAAGCTGTTGTAGATCAAATCAAGTAGACTCGATTTACGATATAAATACTGTAAAAAAGGTCGGTTGGGAATATCCCAAACCGACCTTTTTTGTGCCTTGTATATTGACCTTTATTGCGACTTGAGCACCCTCCCTTTTGCGATCGCAGCAGCAGTGAAGTCGGGTTTAAGTTCAAGTGCTGAATTGTAGTCTTGAAGTGCACTGGCTGTCATGTCCATGCTCTCTCTAGCGAGTCCTCTGTTAAAAAATGCCTGATAATAATAGGGTAGTTTTTCAATGGCTTGCCCAAACCAGAAATCAGCGTTTTTATAGTCTTGTAAGTACTCCAGGAAAATAAATCCTTGATTGAAAGCCGCAGAAGCATTCATAGAATCGATTTCTAAAATGTCTTGGTACAAGGCCAGAGACTTGTCAAGGACGATCTTTCTGGCAGCTGGGTCTTCGAGCATCAGCTCTTGATAGTACATCGCACAATTGTATTTTGCTTCCACACTCTTGGGGCGTAATTCCATTGCGCTGTTGAAATAGTCCACGGCCAATGGATTAGAAGTGGCACTGTATGCGATACCCAAAGCGATGTATCCATCGAAGAAAGAAGGGTTGACTTCAATTGAAGTTTGAAATGAACTAAGCGCATTCTCGATGTCTCCAGTTTCTCTGTAAATGACGCCTTTCATCCAATATGCATCGGGAATTTGATCATCCAAACGCAGTGCGCTATTAATCATGTTTAAGGCGTCCTCATATTGATTAAGATGAATATGCATCTCAGCCCGTCTGAGTTTACAAGGGATGTGCTCTGGAGCATAACGCAGACAAACATCCAGATGTTCAATACAAGGATCAAATTGGCGCATTAGATATAAAGCATCAGCTTTTGCTGACCATGCAGGGCCATATGTAGAGTCAGCTTCGAGCGCCAAATCTAAATCTTGGAGTCCTTCAGGCATCCTCGCATTTCGGAGATGCCACGCAGCCCGGTTCCAGTAGGGCAAAGGGGATGTTGCATCATTCAAAATAGCGCTTTCAAAGTAAGCCGATGAATCGACATCACGATTCACACCATTGGGATTTTCTTGAACCAAATGTGGGGAAGAAGGTTCCGCCCCACATTTGGTAAGCAAAAAAAGAAATCCTGATAAAACCCCTAAAACAATAAGTCTATTCATTGGAAAACCAAATAATTGCTGACAAGAAAAAATGAAAGCCTAAATACAGACGTCAGAGATTACTTTTTTGCAACTTCTTCAGCAAGTTTCTTTACCGCTTTCACGGCTTTGGCATCTTCTTTTGAAGCTGTGATTGATTCTTTGATGAGTCCTTCAATTTCTTCAAAAAGTTCAGGGTTGTCTAAAAGTAGATTTCGAACTGCATCACGTCCTTGTCCTAGTTTTGTCTCCCCATATGAAAACCAAGATCCACTCTTCTTAATGATGTTCGCTTCTACGCCGAGATCTATGATTTCTCCCGCTTTAGAAATGCCTTTGCCGTATAGGATGTCAAATTCAGCTTTGCGGAATGGTGGGGCAACTTTGTTTTTTACAACTTTGACTCTCGTTCTGTTTCCAAGAACTTGGTCTCCATCTTTTATTTGAGTTGATCTGCGTATGTCTAGACGTACCGAAGAGTAGAATTTTAATGCATGTCCACCTGTTGTTGTTTCAGGGTTGCCAAACATCACACCAATCTTTTCTCTAAGTTGATTGATAAAGATGCAACAACATCCTGTTTTGCTAATTGTGCTGGTAAGTTTCCGGAGTGCCTTAGACATGAGTCGGGCTTGTAAGCCGACAGAAGTGTCTCCCATTTCGCCTTCAATTTCCGCGCGTGGAGTAAGCGCAGCAACAGAATCTACGATCAACAAGTCAATCGCCCCGGAACGAATTAGATTGTCGGCAATTTCTAGTGCCTGCTCTCCGTTGTCTGGTTGTGATATAAGAAGGTTCTCTGTATCTACTCCTAGTGATTCTGCATAAAACTTGTCAAATGCGTGCTCGGCATCAACGAAAGCACATATCCCACCTTGTTTTTGACATTCGGCAATAGCGTGAATAGCAAGAGTAGTCTTACCTGAAGATTCAGGTCCGTAAATTTCGACAACACGACCTTTAGGATAACCTTGAATACCTAAAGCAAGGTCTAATGTCAATGATCCTGATGGGATAGCGTCGATAGCTTCCACAGGTTCATCACCAAGTTTCATTACGATACCCTTTCCATACGTTTTGTCTAGGCGGTCAAGCGTAAGCTGAAGTGCCTTTAATTTTTGTTCTTGTTCTGAAGCCATAATTATTTGTTTTTAGCGAAGATATCTAACGTGGTACGTAATGGATTTACGTAGTTGTTTTTCATGTGTATATGAGGGTCCGAAATTCATAGATCTTTGTTATTGTTGTCCAAACCCTGCCAGCACTTCTGCAGCGTGATCTTTGCATTTGGGCTTTGAGATAATATCAACAATCTTCCCTTTCTCGTCAATCAAAAAAGTGGTACGGTGGGTGCCATCAAATACTTTACCCATAAATTTCTTTTCTCCCCAAACGCCATACGCTTCATGCACGCTTTTATCCTCATCGGCAAGCAAATCAAATGAAATGTTGTATTTCGCAATAAACTTCAGATGTTTTGCTTCAGGGTCTGGACTCACCCCTAAAACTTGGATTCCGTGTTTTGTGAGTTCAGCAAAGTTTTCAGTGAGATTACACGCCTGAGAAGTACAGCCAGGTGTGTTGTCTCTCGGGTAGAAATAGAGTGCCAGCTTGCTCCCAGAGTATGTTGAAAGTGAGCGCGATGTGCCAGTTTGATCTTTAGATGAAAAATCGGGAGCACTGTCCCCTACAGATAGATGAGAAATACATTTTACCATAACAGAAATTTACGGACTTTAGGGAGTTACTTTGTAGGTTGAATGACGAATGTTATCAATAATAATTCACAAGCAGAAATGACCTTTTGCGACGTGGCTTTGCCTGCGGCACTCCCGCGTGTGCTGACGTACCGTTGGCCTGGCGAAGAAAAGCCTCCCAGTTTAGGTATGCGTGTTGTTGTTCCCTTGGGGAATAGACGACTTACAGGTGTGGTGTGGGAGGTTCATTCACGCGTGCCCGTTGGCTATACTGCAAGAGATATAGAGGCAGTCGTCGATAACAGACCTGTATTGACACCCCATGGCGTGTCGCTTATGACGTGGATGTCTGAGTATTATTTATGCGCGTTAGGGGATGTCGTGTCTGCGGCGTTGCCCTCAGGGATGAAGTTGGCAAGTAAAACCAGAATACGATTAAACCCCGACATTTCTGGTGCGCAGGATAACAGGAAAATCGAGGAGGGATTAAACAATGCATCGGTCACCTTGCTCAATGCCTTGCATGTAAGGGAAGGCATGGATTTGCGAGAAATCGCAGAATTACTTGGTGTAAAACATCCTCAAAATAGTGTGCGGGCTTTAATAGATAAAGGCTTAGCTGTTTCTGAAGATGAGTTAAAAGAACGTTACAAGTCTTTGAAGAAAACGTATGTAAGTATCTCAAAAGAGTTGCTCGAAGAAGCGGATGTTTTACATGCCGAATTAGACCGCGTTGAGAAGCGCGCTCCAGCACAAGCGCGTGCACTTTTGGCCTACCTTGATATGGCGCCGAATGGAGAAGCTGTACTCAAGACCAAACTTCAAAAACAAGCTGATGTAAATTCTTCGGTCATCAAGAAATGGGTGGAACGACAGGTATTTATCTTGGAAGAACGTGAAGTTAATCGAATCTCGAGGTATGAAGGGGAGGTCAAATCATTGCCAATCCTTTCACCTCATCAAACCAGAGCGTTCAAAGAGATTAGAGAGGCCCTCGTCAAGCGCAAGCCTGTTCTGCTGCACGGAGTAACAGGAGCGGGAAAAACGGAGATCTATGTTCATCTCATTGACGAAGCCTTAAAAGCGGGGCAGCAAGCCCTTTTTCTTGTGCCTGAAATCGCACTGACAACACAACTTATAGTCAGATTACAAAAGTTTTTTGGCGATTCTGTTCGCGTGTACCATTCGCGATTTAACGCGACAGAACGCACAGAAACATGGCTGAAAATCCTCGATGAAAACAAGGGCTCACTCATCGTAGGGCCGCGTTCTGCCATCTTCCTTCCTTTCAAAAATCTCGGGTTAATTATCGTGGATGAGGAACACGAGTCGAGTTACAAACAACAAGATCCTGCCCCTCGATATCATGCACGTGATGTCGCAATATGGATGTCGGCGCAAATGAAAATACCGATTGTGTTAGGGTCTGCGACGCCATCTGTAGAGACGATTTGGAATACCCAAGAGGGGAGAATGGCAAGGGTTAACCTCATGGAAAGATATGGGGGGGTCATGTTGCCTGAGATACTGGTGGCCAACCTTCAGAAAGAGCACAAACAGAGGAGTATGCGCGGCGGGTTTTCAAAACGCTTACGCGACGCCATGGCGGAGACTTTGGCATCGGGAAAACAGATTATTCTGTTCCAAAACCGACGTGGCTATTCACCATCTTGGCAATGTGACGCCTGTGGTGATGCTGTGATGTGTGAAAGATGTGACATCCCATTGACGCATCACAAAAAGATGTTTGGTCTCCACTGTCATCATTGTGGGTATCACATTTCTCCTCCTCCAAAAAAGTGTGGTGCGTGTGGAAGTCATTCAGTCAAGCCAAAAGGGCTAGGAACGGAACGCATCGAAGAAGAACTTGCCGAACTGTTTCCGAAGGCAAAAGTGTCTAGAATGGACCTAGATACCACGAGAAGTAAGTCTGCGCATACCAGAATACTTGAAGCATTTGGCAACCATGAATTGGATATTCTGGTAGGGACTCAGATGGTGAGTAAGGGCCTTGACTTCCAAGATGTAGGCCTCGTAGGCGTGATGAGTGCAGATAAAATGTTGACTTTTCCAGACTTTAGATCTTTTGAAAGGGCCTACCAAATGCTGACCCAAGTCAGTGGGCGTTCAGGCCGTTCTAAAGAGAGGGGTAAGGTCGTGATACAAACGTTTTCTCCTGACCATTGGGTGATTCAAAGAGTGATCGCGGGCGACCACGACAAACTCGTGGCGCATGAGCTTCTAGAACGCAAAAACTATGGCTATCCACCTTTTGTCAGATTGATTAGAATATCCTTAAGCCACAGTGATGAATCACGTGTTCGTAAAGGAGCCGAAGTCTTGGCCTTGAGGTTGCGACAAAGATTTGGTGAAAACAGAATAATAGGCCCTGACATTCCTGCCATCTCTAGGGTGAATGATTTGTTCCGCCAGCAACTTATGTTGAAATTCGAAAGAGATGTAAGTCCTGCCAAGTACAGGGATATTCTGCTTGAAGATATCGACGATTTTATGACCGACCCAAGATGGAAACGTCTTCGTTTTAAGGTTGACGTAGACCCAGTTTAAAGCTCTGGTCGAGATCTGTACCGCTGACATGAATCACCGCGGCATTTTGCATGACGCGCGGCAATCTTTCAAGAGAAACGTTCGTTGTTCCTGCAGGGATGTCAATGGCCATAGAGTCTAGCAATTTGCCGCTAATCGTAAACGCGGAGATGTTGTAGTTTCCTGGGTGAGCAACTTGAAAGGTCAAATTATTTCCGAGAAGCGCGACTTCAGATGCTTCATTGCTGTCGATGATGTCCACCCCGTTAACCTCGGCCTCGAATTGGTGGAACGTCACTTGATTAGATCCGCTATTGGCGACGCCTAGAATATGATTCGTCTCGTCAAACGAAATATCTGCGGGGCTACTTAATCCAGAGTTTACTAAGGTTTCGCTTGAGCTAAAATCATTGCTGAATCGTGTGATTCTATTCGGTGACCATGAGCTTACGTAATATCGCCCATCAGAATCCATGTCAATCCCATCACAGTTTCCCAAACCAGTACCGTTTACAAGCGTTGTCAAAGCGCCACTTTCAATATCTACAGCAAGAATGTCTGCGTTGCCGTACCAGTTTACGATCACGGCTCTGCCATTTTCTGTGTCTACGACGATGCCATTGGGTGTAGACCCGGTATTTCCCACAAGTGTAGAGACACTCATGTCGGCAGGGTCAGTCGCATCGACCTTTAAGATCCTGCCTGAACCGAAATCGCTGACAATAAGGATTCCGTTCCCGTTATTTCCCATCCCATTTAGAAAGCTCGCTCCAGCAACGGATGCAGTTCCAAGCTGTTCTGCAGTATTTAAGTCGTAAGCGCGAATGAGATTGTTGTCAAGCACGAATAACACCTCGCCCATGACCTCCATGCCATGCGTCGCATGTGCGGTCCCGAAGTATTCCCAAGTATCTCCTAAATCTGATGTTGACAGCATCGTTGAAGAACCACAACTCACAAACCATTGCGATCCATTTGGGTCATACTCTACAGCCTCTATATTTGATGGGATTTGAGCGAGGGTAGGAGTGGAAATTAGTACTGCAGTTAAGGCGGTAAGTAATGTTTTCATTGGATTGTTTTTTATTCTGTAAATTTTAATGACGAGCGCCAAAGATTGCACTTCCGACACGAATCATTGTTGACCCTTCATTGATTGCGATGTTCCAATCTCCACTCATTCCCATTGACAAGGTGTCGAAGTCGTCACCCATTGATGGGGCGAGTTCTTCGAAAAGTGAACGTAAACCTTTGAATTCCTTGGCAATTTGTGTGGTGTCTTTTGTGAATGTCGCCATCCCCATGAGTCCTTTGATGCGAATAGATGTATTTCCGAATGTTTCATTTCCTGACATCTCGATCAATGTTCTAAGCTCGTCTTCCAGGAAGCCAAATTTACTTGATTCCTCTGCGATGTGCACCTGAAGAAGCACATCCAAAGGTGTTGGGTTTTTGTGTAATGCAAGCGCTTCATAGATGCGCGTTGAATCTACAGCGTGAATCAAATGCGACAAAGGGGCCACTGTTTTTGCTTTGTTGGTTTGAAGGTGCCCGATTGCATGCCAACGAACATCGTCTGGAAAGGCGTCTGCCTTTTCAACCAGTTCTGCCACCCTGTTTTCACCGAAATCTCTAATTCCTTCAGCATAGGCGCTTGCAATGGCATCAAGGGGTTGCGTCTTGCTTACTGCGACGAGCGTCACATGATCAGGGACTGCATCTCGAATCGCATGAATGTTCGTTTGAATCGTGTTGTTATCCATTTTTGTGAGGGTGAAGTCCAAACTCATACACAAACAATCCGCTTCTAAGTTTAGGTTCTACCCATGTGCTTTTTGGAGGCAGTGTGTTTCCTGCATCAGCAACAGAAATGATTTGATCTATGGGGATAGGATGAAGTGCGAAAACCACCTTGTTGTTGAGGTCTTTCACGACATCCTTCAGGTTAATATCATTCTTGCTTGACAAACTTGAGCCAGCAATGTATTTGAGGTTGGGACTATTTCTTGAATCTTCAATTCCCAACAATGGTTCTAAAATCTCATCATTAAGCCAGCCAGCATCGATTCTCGTCCCTGAGTTGTCTTCTTTTAAAATCAACCGCCATTGTCCTTTGTTTGTAATGATGTCAATACATCCACCACATGATTCTTGCGTGTCTGTTTTTTCAATTCGAAGAACAGAATCGATGGCTTTTATTTGAGTTAAAAGATGTTCAATGTCTCCATCCCAGTTTCTTACTTCTCGATGATATCCGAGAATACTCAATTCTTTTGCAGGTAAAATAAAGGCCAAGATTCGATCAACTCCAGGTTCATTTGGATGGCGGTGAAGCATCTTTATTGATGACGCCAATCGGTGATGGCCATCGGCGAGGTAAAGTGTGTCTAATGGAGCAAGAGCTTCAGAAAACGAGTCATTGAGGTCATGGTGGATAAGCCATACGGAGTGTCGAATACAATCTGTCGTCGTAAAATCGCAATCTGCGGCACGGCCTTCGGTGATGTCTGATATGGCAGTGTTCAATACATCTTCGCCTTCATGCCCAGATTTCCTTGCACAAAGGATGGGCTCAGCATGGAACCCCACTGTTTCTAAATAACTGACAAATAGATTTTCTCGTTTCTCTAGTGTAAGTTCATGGGTTAAAACGCCTCCATCTTCACATTTCGGTAGGTCCAAAACGGCAATGATTCCAGTGAAACTTGCAAGGGGAGTTATTTGACGATAAATCGCATAGACAGGACCTTCTGTGCCTTCAAGCCATCCACTGTCGAGAAATTTATCATATCCCTTTCTGACTTCTTTGAAGAAATCTACAGTGCCTCTTTCCGCTGCGATGTCATCCTTTGCATCGGGGTTAATGACTTGTAAATAGCTGTAGGAGTTGTGTTCAAACTTGTCCTTGAGTCCTTTTTTATTATAACTTAAATAGGATCGTGAAGCAACTAAGTGGGCCAAATGCCTAGGTGGCTGAACCATTCTGAATGGTCTGATCAGGCTCCCCATCTTTATGCGCGTTCTTTTTCCAGTTCGGCAATCTGTGCAGCTAATTCAAGACCGATACGGTCTTGCGCTTCTCCAGTAGCTGCACCTGTATGAGGTGTCAATGAAAGGCTTGGGTGCGATAGAACATCCGCTCTTGGTGAAGGTTCCCCAACGAAGACATCAAGGGCTGCGCCGCCCAGATGTCCAGAGTTGAGCACCGAGAGAAGGGCGTCTTCATCGAGAACACCCCCTCGTGCAGCATTAATGAGTAATGCGCCTGGTTTCATTTGGTCCAATTGTGCCTTGCCGATTACCGCAGCCCCATCAGGCTGAGCAGGAATATGCAGACTGACAACATCAGAAGTACTTAAAATTTCATCCATTGATACAAGGGGGCAGTCAATAGAAAATGAAATGTCACCAATTTCCATATCTACATTGCCGTCAGTGGCATACATGTCATTCGCAACCACCTTCATGCCACAACCCAGTGCATACGCAGCCAACGACCGACCGATACGCCCAAAACCTACAATACCCAATGTTTTCCCTCGGAGCTCTGTCCCTTTCCCATAGGCTTTCTTCAATGCTTTGAAGTTCTCACTGCCTTCAACAGGCATGGTTCTGTTACTCGCGTGTAACGAACGAGAAAGTGAAAAAATATGTCCCATGACAAGTTCAGCAACACTCTGAGATGAGGCTGCAGGTGTATTAAAAACAGTCAGGCCTTTTTCTCTGCCGTAAGCCACGTCAATGTTATCCATCCCTACACCGCCTCTCCCTACAAACTTGAGCGAAGGGCATGCGTCCATAAGCACTTGTCTTACCTTCGTTGCAGATCTGACAAGTATGCCGTCGATTGCATTCGTGTTAATAAAGCTTTCGAGCTGATCAGCTTCAATGAAGTCTGTATAAACAGTGTGACCTTCATTCTTTAATGCATCAAGTCCAGATGGGCTTATGCCATCGTTTGCGAGTATATTCATCTTGTACGTTCTAGTTCAGTCATGACATCAACAAGTACTTTAACACTTTCTAGAGGAAGCGCATTGTACAAAGAAGCTCTGTAGCCTCCGATACTTCGGTGACCATTAATACCACTAATTCCTGCACTTGTCCACGCCTCATTAAAGGCATCTTTGTGACGTTCGTCTAAAAGCTTGAATGTTGCATTCATCGTTGATCGACTGTCGATATCTGCATGTCCTGTGAACAGAGAGTTCCGGTCTATTTCGTTGTAAATAAGTGCCGCTTTTTGATTATTGATAGATTCAATGGCTTTAACGCCCCCTTGATTTTTCAACCAACGCAATGTCAGGAGCGTCGTGAAGACTGGGAATACAGGAGGTGTGTTAAACATGCTGTCCTTTGAGAGATGAACTCCAAGGTCTAAATACGAAGGGATGTTGCGTCCTGTTTTTCCGAGCACATTTTTATCAAAGGCATACATGACTGTTCCGGCGGGACCCATGTTCTTTTGGGCTCCAGCATAGATGAGTGAAAAAGGAGAAGCATCAAATGTCTTACTCATAATGTCAGAGCTCATGTCCGCGACCAATGGTACGCCAACTTCAGTAGGTACATTCTTGTACTGTGTGCCGTAAATCGTATTGTTGCTTGTGTAGTGAAAGTAACTGTGTTTTTCATTCACTTGAGATATCGCAGGGATCCCAGTGTAACCACTTTCTTTTGCACTTGCCACAACTTCAATGTTGCCTAAATGCTTGGCCTCTTTTATGGATTTATTTGCCCAAGTTCCGGTGTCTGAATAAGCCGCAGAACCACCTTCTGGCAAAAGATTATATGCTGCAGTTAAAAAGGCAAGACTCGCTCCACCTTGCAAGTAAAGTATTTCATATCGATCTGGCAACCCCAACAATTCTTTTGTGAGCGCTCGGGCCTCCTCCATCACTGAGACAAAAGGCTTAGAACGGTGAGACATTTCAATAAGAGACAAGCCATTGCTCCCCCATGATTTTACAGCTTCTGAAGCTTCAAGAAGAACTTCAGGAGGCAGAATGCATGGTCCAGCAGAAAAATTATGGAGTTTACTCATGGTTTATGACCGAAATATAGTTTTTACAAAGGTCTTAAATGATTGGCACATTTCTATGAGAATTCTTTATTCTTTTCCCGCTGCGAAATCTGTGATTTCTTTGTCGGAAGGTTTTATCCCACTTCGTAACGAACCCACCAAATTTCCTTGCGCGTCGATCGCGAATTTGTGGAAATTCCATTTGACAGAATGGTCACTCACTCCATTTTCTGCTTCCGAAGTCAACCACACATATACTGGATGCGTGTTCGACCCTTTAACTTTGACTTTTTCCATCATCTGAAATTCTACACCGAAATTTGCTGAGCAGAACGCACTGATTTCTTTTTCAGAGCCCGACTCTTGGTTTGCAAAATCATTGCAAGGGAATCCGAGGATGACAAAACCATCTTCAGAATAGGTTTCATGAAGATTTTGGAGTCCCTCGTATTGCTTTGTGAAGCCACATTTTGATGCGGTATTGACGATTAAGACGCGCTTTCCTTTTAACTGTTCGAATTGGAAGTCTTCGCCATCTAGGGTTTTGCATGACAAAGAATAAAAATCTACGGGGCTTTTCATGGGGTTGTAAGTGTTGATGTCTGCATATGCTTTCCAGCTTAAAAGTGCTGTTAAAACAAGCATTACGGATGCAGAAATAAGAATAATCATTTTCATGAGATTGTAATTTTATTTAACGTGTGAGTCGAGCGTGTAATGTGCCTGTTTTTAGTTTTCCAAAAATATTTCTTCGAAGTTCAGGTGAACCTCCGTCAATTATTTCTGGACATGCAATAACGATGGGGATGGTGATTAAAGCAGACAATAGAATGTGGATAGAAATGACAATTGAATGCTTGATTTCGGGAAGGCTGTCACTGCTCAAGAGTTCATTGTTGATGTTGTGATGAATAATGAAAGCCGCGAAATATACAGCGACGCTTAGAATGAGTCCGGGAACCAACTTGTGAAGGAGATCCAGGCCCTTTATTTTCATTTCAAAGACCATCCATGCGCCGATTGCGAGCGCTTGAAGCGCGGTCGCAATTGTAACGGCCCATGCCACATTTTTGACATTGGCATCTTCCATTGCCCACCATGAACCAACGCCCACAGCAATCAGGAATGCGAGTTTGATGAACGCGCCAACCTTCAAGTGGTCAGTCGCTCTCATTGTCGCATCACCAATTTTAATGAAACTTCGGAGTGCAACGCACCCAAATAAAATGGTGACAATGGGCGTCGCATAAAGAAAATCCCCTCCCAAAATCAAAACGGTGACATCTTCAGCTCGAACGATTAAGAGGACGGTAAGAGGTAACACAAGGAGTGCCAAAGCGTGAACGGAAGCGAGCACAGTGGTGCGAAGTCTGTCTAACTCTTTTTGCATCATAGACATTCCGCTGAACAATACGCTGTCTCCCAATTTTCCGAGAACGGTGACAGGAAGTCCCATTAAATACGATGATCTGTCGTAGAGGCCAATGTCTGTCCAATTGGAGGTTTGGGCGCCTACGACCATGGTGTCCACCTTTCCCGCAGCGTAATTAATCATATTAAACAAAGTGCTGCGACCACCGTAGCCGACCATCTCTTGCAAAGCAGATTTGTTCATCCAAACCCCAACTGGAGAGGGTGCAGCAATCCAATAGCCAATGCATAGCAAGATATTTTGGGTGAGAAGCGCGGCGACATATGCCCAAATACCCCATCCATTCACAGCTAAAGTTAAGCCCAGGATTAAGTTGGCCAAGACCAGGGCAGTTGAGGAGCAGAAGAACAACGATTTAAAACGCATTTCTTTAATCAACATGCTCCGTGGGACAACAGCAGCTCCAGAAATGACGAAACTTAGTGCAATCCATCTTAAGACCTCGACCAGAAGAGGTTGGTTGTAAAAGAATGCGATTGCTGGGGCGGCAAAGAATGTCCCGATAAAGAATATAATCCCCAGCCCCAAGCTGAACACAAAAGCGGTCTTTTTGTGGTCCTTTGTAACGTCTGAATATTGAATCAGCGCAGGTCCTATTCCTACTTGCGCGAAAATCTCAATAAACCCGACGACGACTAAAGCAATCGCCATGATGCCAAACGCATCCGTAGGGATAAGTCGTGCCAGGGCAGCAATGAAAACAAGTTGAAGAACGACTTGAACAGTAACATTGACACTTTGCCACTTGAGTGAAGCGCCAAACTTAGGTTCTGTAGTGGGTTCAGTCATGCTTCACTGTGAGATTATCTGGCAATGCTGACTGCTCGTTTTTCTCGGATTACAGTGACTCTGACTTGTCCTGGGTAGGTCATTTCGTTCATGATTCGATTTGAGATATCCATGGAGAGTTGATCCGATTCGGTATCACTAACCTTGTCACTTTCTACGAGGACTCTGAGTTCTCGTCCAGCTTGAATGGCATATGACTTGGTCACTCCGGGATATTCAAGTGCCAGGTCTTCGAGGTTGCGAAGGCGTTCGATATATGCTTCTACCATTTCACGTCGGGCGCCTGGTCGGGCGCCTGAAATAGCATCACAAACTTGTACGATTGGAGAAATCAAACTTGTCATTTCAATTTCATCATGGTGTGCGCCAATTGCATTTAACACGTCTCCTTTCTCACCATTTCGTTCAGCGATTTTCATGCCTAAAAGCGCGTGTGGCAATTCGCTCTCCTCCTCACTGACCTTTCCGATGTCATGAAGAAGTCCAGCGCGCTTGGCGATCTTAGGGTCCACACCAACTTCAGCAGCCATTGTCGCACAAAGATTTGCGACTTCTCTAGAATGCTGAAGGAGGTTTTGTCCGTATGATGAACGGTACTTCATCCTGCCTACCATTCTTACAAGTTCACTTTTTAAATTGTGAATTCCGAGGTCAATACATGTGCGTTTACCCAATTCCATGATTTCTTCGTCAATCTTCTTAATCACCTTTGCGACAACCTCCTCTATTCGTGCAGGGTGAATGCGTCCGTCTGTGACAAGTTGATGTAGAGACAGTCTTGCGATTTCTCGTCTCACAGGGTCAAAGCATGACAATATAATCGCCTCGGGGGTGTCGTCAATGATGAATTCGACGCCAGTAGCAGCTTCAAGCGCTCTAATATTCCGTCCCTCTCGGCCAATAATACGTCCTTTAATGTCGTCGTTTTTGATGTTGAATACGGACACAGAATTCTCCACAGAGTGTTCCGTTGCCACTCTTTGAATGGTCTGTATGACAATCTTCTTGGCGTCCGTGTTTGCTTTGAGTTTCGCTTCCTCGATGATGTCCTGAACCATTGAAGCTGCCTGAATTTTTGCGTCTTGAACGGTTTGTTCGATCATGTTCTTTTTTGCTTCCTCAGCAGACATGCCAGATATTTTCTCAAGGAGATCAATTGCCTTAAGCCTGTCATTTTCAACATCTGTAGATTTCTTCTCTATCGCTTGTATGCGCTGGTTTATTTTTTCAGTTCCTTTTTCTAGTTGCTTCTCAAGGTCTTTCGTTTTCTCATTTTGTCGATTGAGATTTTTCTCTGTATTACGGATGCGCTCCTCTCGCTCATTGAGTTTGCGGTCTAGATCTTTGCGCTCGCTTTTTTGTTTCTCCTTTAATTCGAAAAACTTTTGCTTTGCCTGAGAAATCTTTTTCTCTTTAATACGCTCTCCTTTAAGTTCAGCTTCGCGAATAATGCCGTCAGCCTTTGATTTTAGGCCCATCTTTGAAAAGATGAATCCGATTGCTCCACCGACGATTACGCCGCCGATGATATATATTATTGTAGTTAAATCCATTGAGGTTTGCCTTACGGCTTACCTTTCCATTTCCGATTGAATCCGTTGGAGTAGGTCTTCGATTGCTTGAGTTGACTTTGTGTCTTGCGTATTGTCTTTTTCCGACTTGTTATTTTCAGAAGGTGATAAAGATTCTAGCTGTTTAACACGTATCGACAGCTGAAGCGCTGTCATGGCAAATAAGTCAATTCTGTCTTGTACTGCAAACTGAGATTTTAATTCTTTAATTCTCTCATCAACAGCGGCAGCAGCATCTTTAATTCCCTGAACTTCTTCTGGTGAGACAGTGAGAGGATAAGAGCGCCCTGCGATACTTATGTCAATGGTTTCTTGAGGCATTGTTAAATTAATTATTCTGTAGATTCAGACAAGACAAACATGAGTCGATTTCCTCCACCAGCGCATCTATTTGATCGGCTGAAAAGGCAGCTGTTTCATGGCTTTGAATTGTGGGGTTAGGTGATGAAATTTCACGCGCACTTCGCTCTACTTCGTATTTATCAACCGCACTCTCATACTTGTTTTGAAGAGCTGTTAACTGTTCTTTTAAGTCTTTTATTTGAGCGTGGGCATTCTCTTCTTCTGCTTTGCGGGCAGAACGTTCCATCTTATAATCTTGCAGCAAACGCTCTGTTGCGGCGACAAGTTTTTCTGTGGATTCTTTCAGTGTAGGCATGGTGCGAGCTATGTTAACAAATGTAGGTCATTGATTCTAATGATTTGCGAAATTTGGCATGTATTCCCCCGTTTAGATTTGTAGTTTTACACCATGCCCTTAAAAACCTGTCTTTTTGTTTTGATTTCGCTTGTGTTTGCTGGATTTTCATCCTTCAGCCAAAACGCTTCAGATACCCTTCATTCTTCTATGACAGGCTTGATCGCGCCACTTGGGATCCCACTGGTGTTGAGTGGTAATTTCGGTGAATTTAGAGGGAACCACTTTCATACGGGGCTTGATTTCAAGACGCAAGGCCGGGAAGGGTTTCCTGTTTTAGCTGTTGCAAATGGTGTTGTGACTCGTGTAAAAGTGAGGCCTGGGGGGTATGGCAATGCACTATATCTGAAACATCAAGATGGCGCAACCTCGGTGTATGCGCATTTGTCTCTTTATTCTCGAGAGATAGAATCTTGGCTTCTGAGAAGACAATACGCATCGAGATCATTTGGTGTTGATGCTTGCCCTGTGACACCCGTGTATTTTACACAAGGTGATACCATCGGATGGAGCGGAAATTCGGGGTCCTCGGGTGGGCCACATCTGCATTTTGAGATGCGTGACAAACATCAAAAGCCAGTGAACCCTCTACAATGGGATTTGGCCATTTTTGACTCCCGTGCACCCGAAGTAGGTCGGCTATGGGTTGTTCCAGTAGATTCTCGCGGATTAGAAAACAGAGATGCCGTTGTGAAAGTGAATAAAGGTGACACAGTAACGCACTCTGCCGGTTTTGTTCATCTCTGTGTTGAAGCCAAGGATCGCTTGGACGGTGCCTCAAATGTATGCGGGATTTATAAACTTGAAGTTGAAATAGATGGTGCCGTATTTTCTTCGTATTCAATTGATACGCTTGATTTTTCTGTCAACAAGGATATGAATGCACATGCTTATTATCCCGCGTGGAAATCCTCAAAATCCCAAGTTCACAGATTCGCACCTTTGCCTGGAAACAGATTGGATATTTATCAGAAAAGGCCTGCTGAAAATCTCATGATATCAGCGGGAGAAACGACATCCATTCAAGTTAAGTGTTGGGACGCGCATGGCAATGTGACCTCATGTTCCTATTCAATATATGGGCAAATTAATTCTAAAGAATCAGTAACAACAGCGATTCATTCCGCTGATCACAATCCTAAAAAGACTGTTGCTGCACTTCCCAATCGTCTAACTGAACTCAGCGTCGATGGGATGTCGGTGGTTTGGCCTAAATATTCATTTTACAGCAAAGAAACGGCATCTTTATCAGTCATGGGAGTGAAAGAGATGGCCGTAGGTCCTGCAGATGCGCCTCTGGCAAAACCTTTCACGTTGACATTAGATTGTCCTGCAGGCGAGTGTGATTATTGGGTGGCAGAAAGGCGCAATGAAAAAGGCAAAAGGGCAGGAGTGGAAGTCTGTGAATGTGAGTCGACAAAGTTGACATTTTCATCGTCAAAAATGGGGATATATCACCTCATACAAGATACAGTTCCCCCGCGTGTTTTGCCCAAGCATTCTGCGTCACCAATCATGGAGAATGGGGACCTGATTTTTCACGTAGAAGATGCCCTAAGCGGGGTGTCTCAAGTCAGTGGTTTTATTGATGATCAGTGGGTTCTATTTCACTGGGATCCGAAGCGCAAAACAGCCATGTATCATGCCTCAGATTTACATCATATTTCGGGTGGTACGCAAACGGTTAGGTTTGTAGCTCAGGACGAAGTTGGGCTCATTTCTGAATGGTCTGGCAACGTCACCTTCCCATAACTTTTATTTTTTTAATGAGCGTTTGACAGAGCTATAGTCTAGGTAGTATAATGCCCTTATAGATAATGAGTTAATGAAGGTCTCTTCAAGCATTTGTTCCCAGTTGTTGACGTATCCAGAAGGGAGCATGTCTCCCCGAGATTGCAGCGTATTTTTCCATACAATACTCAGTTGGCTGCCGGGAGAGAATTGCCATCTGAATCCGAAGTCGACACTCCATGCATTGAAATTTACATCGTATTCAGAGGTGTTGTCAGAATCGAGATTGACAAGTTCAGTTTCATGGAGTTCCGAGTCTGTTCCCAGCGTGTAAAATTGAAGGTAATCTACCGTGCTCCAGTAATGTCTTACTCGGAGATCAATACTCGATCTGTTGGACAAGATATAGGACCCTGACAATACGTGGGTTTCACTCTTGTTGTGACGTTTTCCGAAGAGACTTTTGGTGTCGGGGATGATACCGATTGTTATTGTATCGGCAAATCCAAGTTCGCCAAACTGACCTTGATAACTATAGATGTAACTCATGGACAATTTATCATTGATTCTAATTCTGGGTTCCATTCTAAAATCAAATCCATTCCAATCTACGCCCTCTGTAAATGCTATGCTTCGTGCGATTCTGAGGTCAAGTGCTATTTTCTTTCTGTAATCTGTAGAGATAATCAGATCGGCCTCGCCCCATTTAGGCAAATTAAAAGAATAGCCCTCTAAGCGCGGTTCAAAAAAATCAACCCCTCTTACAGGAGATCCTGCAAACCCCACCCGAGCAAATTGAAATCCTTGTGTGAGGGCACCACAATTTCCTGAAAACATGAGATTTGTAAATGTTCTGGGAGCGTAAAGTTGAGTATGAAGAATATCTAAGGATGAGAAAAGTCTAAGGAATCTCCCGAAAGGTTCCACGATTTTATATTCAAGACCTAATGCATTCACCACTTCATTTGGTGCTTCTAAATATCCCAAATCGTTGGGGTCATAAAACTCACTTTCTTCAAGATGCGAGATATTAAATGTAAAGTTTCCGGAGAGTTTTTCTGTGCCAAGTTCCCATTTGTGACCCTCGGTGCTGTATGAGGCTTGGCCATATAATGCTTGTGAATTCTGTTTGTTACGCAGTTCGAAATCGACCCCTTGTACGAGGGCTGATACTCCGTCATTTGTGACAAATGTGCTGATTCCGTGGAGGTAGCCATTGTTAGGTAAGGTTTGGTCCAATACAGCGACAGAGTAGGAGGTGACGGGAGTTTTGTCAGTTGTGTCCCGTACTTCAGCATCGATTGCAAAAGCCTGTAATGCGCCTATCCCTAATCCTCCTTTCGTCCTTCCCGAAAATTTTGAGGCATTGACCAGTTGCAGGTTTTCACCTATTCTGCGACTGTAGAACATACCGCTCTTGTTAAAGAGTTCAGTGCCTTCTGTGAAGAAAGGTCGGTTGTCCTGGAATTCAATTTCGAACGCACTTAAATTAAGCACGAGATTGTCAGCAACAACCTGACCGAAATCTGGGATGAGCGTCATGTCTAATGTAAACGCATCACCAATTCCCGCTTTTAAGTCCATCCCTCCATTGATCCTGGTTCCCAAATTTCCATCTTCCATAGTCTCACCGTACACTGATACATATGGAAACAGAGTCATCCTTAGAGGTGGTGTTATTTGACGGAACCCATGGAGTTCTCCAGTTTCCCTCAGTCCTTCAACAGTGCTTGTGGGGTCCATGGGTTCCCAAACGGAGAATTCTCTCAATCGTCTAATTTTCCTGTAAAAGTTAAGGCCCCAGATGATTTCTTCACCTACTTCCATTTTAGAAAACCTTAAAGCGGACCATGGGATTTTAAACTCCGCAGTCCAACCGTTATCATCAACGACAGTACGTACATCCCAGACTGCGTCCCAATTGAAATCTTGTCCGGTAGGAGAGATGTTCACATCCACCAAAATCCCAGCTGGTGTTGTTGCAAATGCGACGCCATTAATGCCGTCATTGTATGGCGACAACTGTATTCCAAATTCGTCAGAGTTCTTAATTTGATCTCTTTGTGAATACTGCATCAATATTGAGTCAGGTGCTGTGTCGAACATTTGTGCGCCCACATAAACCGCTTCATCATCGTACAGAATTCTTATTTCTGTTTTCTGTGAAGATGCGTTGCCGGGATTGGGAGAATATTGAGTTAAACCTGTTGCTATTTTAGCATTTGTCCAACTTATTTCATTCAATGTTCCATCTAAAACAATCTCACCGACTTTGATGCTTGCGGTGGCAATCCTTTGCGCATCAACCCTGGTTGAAAAAAATAATGTGAGTGTAAAAAAGCAAAATAAATACGCAACAACCCTCATCGGTAAATGTTCTGTTTATTCAGCCACTTTTGGTATTGCCTTGCATTTCTGAGATGATCTCTGTATCTCCTTTCGAAAACATGCTTTCCCGTACCTCCAGGTTCGGCGCACATATAGAGAAAGTCATGTTCAGTCGCATTGAGAACAGCGTCGATGTATGTTGGTTCTGGCGTTCTAATGGTTCCTGGTGGGAGTCCAGCATACATATACGTGTTGTATGGTGAGTCAATATCCTTGTGTTTGTTTAGAACCCGAGTAATAGTGATATCGTCCCATGCATAAATTAACGTTGGGTCTGCTTGTAGCGCTTGCCCGGTTTTTAGTCGGTTAAGATATAACCCAGCAACGATGGGCGCTTCAGAGATATTTGATGTTTCGGCTTGGACGATAGAAGCCAAAATCACCGCCTCCTCCTCAGAAAGGTTTTTGCTTTTTGCTTTCTTCTGTCGCTTCGTATTCCACCAAATCGCGCTTTCTTTTGTGAGTCTGAGAACCGCTTTTTCAGCCTCCGTTTCCCACCACATTTCATATGTGTTGGGAATCATTTGCCAACGGATACTGTCGGGACGAATCAACTGAAGCACCGCCATGCTGTCAGCGGCAATATTCTGCGCGATTTTACCTGCGATGACATCGAGATCTCTCCCGGCAGGAACAATGACTCTCACAGACTCTCTGTCGCCAGTCGCAAATTTATGCGCAACATCACCAATGGTTTCTCCGGCCTTTATTTCATACTTGCCAGGCACAATTTGTTCACTCCACCCTCTCCAGTATAGAACCCTCGTAAGGCGCTCACCATGGCCCCCATGCATCGTGACTTCATCCTCAATGGTCAATTGGTGTTCTTGAAGTGTAAGTTTTGGATCTAAATAAATAGTAATGTGTTCAGACTCGCTCGGCAAGAGTGTGCCAAACCAATGTCCAAAAACCCCAAATACCAATATTATTGATGTTATTTTGCCTAATATCCCTACAATAACAAGAGGAAGCCCGTACTTTTTAACGTATTTTTTAATCACGATTTAATAATTGAAATAAGACGACATCACACCATTTTTTGGTGCCTTTTACCCATTCTTTTCTTAACTCACAGTCTATATATTCTGCTTTTTGAAATAAATTTATGCTTGGCTGATGGTCTGCTGGAACTTCTGCATACAATTGATGCAATCCCAGATGTTTAAATGCATATTCATGCAGCAGATTCAATCCAGCCAAAGCATGTCCGTTGTTCCTCTCTGCTTCGTCGATTGCGATGCCTACTCCTGCGCGTAAATTCCGAATGTCAAAGTCATAAAGATCGACTGCACCCACAGTCTTCCATGCTTGCTCTGTGTCTTTATAATCCAGCATGAGACGCAATTGTTTGTCTTTATAAATGTCGTGTTCACCCTCTGCAAATTTAAGCAAAGTCGCTTGGCTATAAGGAGTTAGCGTACTTCCGAGCCACCAAATAGATGAGGTGTTTTCCCATTTGTGTAGCCAAACAACGTCCTCAGGTTCGAGCGCTCTAAGTCTATATGTCGAAGTCTCTAACATATTTGCAAAGTTAGAGTCTTACCTTGCGGTTATGAGATTAATTGTGACTTTTACATTTTCTGTTTTTTTTATCTCGAGTTGTTCAATCAATAGGGATCTTCTTTTTCAATCGCCTAAAGGTTTTAAATACTCAGATTTAGGACATGCAACCACCACAGATTATAAGTTGGCTGCCAACGACGAGTTGTCATTTCAACTTTTTCCTAATGGCGGAGAGAGACTTCTCGCCATCACAACAGGCATTTTTTCTGAGGAAAAAAACAATTCAATTTTTCAAAACCGAAATATGGGGACCTATCGAATCAAACCATCGGGCCAGGTGGAATTGCCAGAGATCGGATTGATACAGGTTTCTGATTTGACTTTGGAAGAAGCTGAAGCAGCAATCGAGAACGCTTATTCCTCCACCTACCATGACCCATATGTTTTATTGAGTGTCACAAATAACAGGGTGTTGGTTTTTCCTGGTGAAGCGGGGCAGGCAACTGTCATTACGCTTCAAAACCAAAACACGACGGTCCTTGAAGCCCTTGCACTTGCAGGAGGTGTACGGTCACGAGGAATCGCTTCTAAGGTTAAATTGATAAGAAGTACACCTGATGGAAGAGATGTATACTTGCTTGACTTAAGTTCTATGGAAGGCGTACAGGATGCATCCTTAATTGTACAAGCAAATGACATTATATATGTAAGTTCTACGCCTGATTTGGCCACTGGATTCTTGAATGAAATAACGCCCATTGTTTCTATTACTTCAACGATAGGCTTGTTGTATGCTGTATTGAGAGGTTTGTAATAATGAAAATAACGAAGACACCTATTTCTGGTCTGCTCTTACTGCAGCCTACATTCTATGAAGATCATCGGGGGAGGTTTGTTGAGTCTTGGAATTCCAGTGCGTTTGATCGTGCTGTAGGACGTGAAGTAAGCTTCGTACAGGATAACGAAAGCCATTCAAAAGCACATGTGCTTCGAGGCTTGCATTTCCAAAACCCTCCCGCTTCACAAGGTAAACTTGTTCGCGTGTCTCAGGGCTCGATACTCGATGTTGCTGTTGATTTACGTTTATCATCGCCCACATATGGGATGCATTATGCAGTGCAGCTGGATTCAGCTTCAGGATTGCAGTTTTGGATTCCCGAAGGATTTGCGCATGGATTTTTGGCCCTCGAAGCGGATACAAAGGTCCAATATAAATGTACTTCTCCTTACAATTCAGATTGTGAAAACGCGCTTTTGTGGAACGACCCAGGTTTGGGAATCGATTGGGGAGTAGAAGCGCCTATTCTTTCAGATAAAGATTTAAAAGCGTCCTTGTTTCAAGATTTTAAATCGCCTTTTTAAAGCGTCACTTTCCGGGTTTTAAACACAGGCATAATGTGAATAACCATTGTGTTGTGCATGACAGCATTTGATTTCTTCAAGTACCTTTATCAGCCATGCCAAACACCCTTCTCTCCACCATCGCCATTGCCGCTTCAAGTGTGCTTTTTGTAACCTCTGTATCTTCTGAAACATTACCATCTGTAGTCCAAGCGACAGAGGTCAGTGTGTTTGTCTCTCCAACGATTCCTGATGCGCTAGAACTCGCTGGAGAGCGCGTGCCGATTGATGGATTTGGCGTGAGAGAAAGTTTAGATAAGGAACTGATTGTAAATACATACAGACACAGCTCCACCATCCTGTATTTAAAGAAATCTGCGCGTTGGTTCCCGGTCATTGAGGAGATTCTTAAAGAAGAAGGGGTACCAAATGATTTTAAGTACCTCGCTGTTATTGAAAGTGGATTGAGTCAGGTGGTTTCGCCTGCGGGTGCAAGTGGATTTTGGCAGTTCATGAAAAAGACGGCGCCAGAATATGGTTTGGAAGTGAGTGCCTCCGTTGACGAAAGATATGATGTAGAGAAGAGCACCAGGGCAGCATGTCAATATTTAAAAGAATCATATATTCGTTTTGGGAGTTGGTCTTTGGCTGCCGCTTCCTACAACATGGGGCAGTATGGCGTAGAGAAGTGCCTCGACGAACAAAGCGTAGACAATTACTGGGATCTTCATTTAAACAGTGAGACAGGAAGGTATGTCTATCGAATGTTGGCGATCAAAGAGGTCATGAGTTCACCTGTGACCTATGGCTTTCACATCTCATCAGAAGGACTTTATTTGCCACACGATGTGCGTGAACTCGAAGTTTCTGAAAACATCAGTAATCTCAATGATTTTGCGTTGAAAAACGGATCTAACTTGAAGGAATTAAAGGCACTGAATCCTTGGTTGAGGAAGGGGTATCTAACTGTAAAGCCAGGCAAAACTTACGTCATTTCATTGCCGAAAATCGTGACTGAATAGGCGGTCGTTCTCGGTTTCACAAGCGGTCTTTTTGAATGTTTTATGTCTTCCTTGATCACGGCTTTTGATCCAGGTGAACCAGGCGCAAAAACGTCATCCAATGTCTTGACTGCTCCTGCTGGAACGCGTGATTCATGAAATTGTCGCAACAGACTTTCTTTCTGATGTCCCGTTACAAGTTGCTGCAGATCAGAAATGAGTTGAATTCTGTGAGTCACCCGATCTTGATTTGTCAAGTATCTTGTCTCACGACTTAACTCGGGCTTCCCCAAAACCTCACATAGAGATATAAATTGAGCGTCTGATCCTATTGCCAGCACGAGATTACCATCCTCGAATTCCAACTGTTCTCCATAGGGTGCAATGTTTGGATGTATGGAACCTCTGCGCTGAGGGATTGTATCATTCATCAAATAATTGGTGGCTTGATTCACAAGTGCCGCGATTCCACTAAGTTCAAGGCTCACCTGGGCATACCATCCTGTTGCTCCACGTTCTCTCGCGTACAGTCCAGTTGTGACCGCCGACCTCATTTGGTGCGAGGCAAGAATGTCAATCATGGCTACGGGAATTTTGACACCACGATTTTCAGGGGCTCCGTTCATATGCATGAATCCCGTTTCTGCTTGCATGACGACATCATACGCAAGTCTTTCAGGTGATTCAGCAAATCCCACCAAACGTATGTGTATGACATTTGGAAATTTCTTCGCCAACTTCTCTGGGGTAAGATCGAATTTGTTGAGATCGCCTTCTTTAAAGTTTTGTAACAGGATATCGCAGGTGGATAATTCATTTTCAAGCCATTTGCGACCCTGGTCAGAGGCCAGGTCAATCTTGATTGTTTCTTTGAATGTGTTTGCTGCAGCAAAATAAGCTGAGTTTGGATCGTCTGTGGGTTCTCCTTTAGACCTCCAGGTTCTTGTGACATCTCCGAGCCTAGGATGTTCAACTTTGAGAACGGTTGCGCCTCCTTCAGCCAAAAAGCTTCCTGCCAATGGGCCTGCCAATACGCTCGCTAGTTCTAGAACTTTTAAACCCTCAAATGGTTTGATATCTGCTTTTTTCACTCGTCAAATTTACGTCAAAAGTTATTTTTTTATTCGTATCTTTTCGTGCCTTGAAAACTTTACATAAATATATCACGCTTTTTTTGTCCACTGTCGTTCTTAGCTTTACGACTGCTTTTGGCCAAAGTGATTCTGAGCTTTTTCCCAAATTAAATATGGCACTTGTAGGGATGGTGTCTTTGGATGAGATGTCTGTAAGCCATACAAACGATGTCTGGGGATGGACTGATGCCCTCGATTCAACTGAGTATGTTTTGCTGGGATCTGACAATGGTGTGTGTTTTGTGAAATTAGTAAGTGGGGGAGTCCCTCATTTTATGGGCCGTCTTCCGACGCACAATACAAATAGTTTGTGGAGGGATGTGAAAGTCATCGGAGATTACGCTTATGTGGTCAGTGAGGCTCCTGGACATGGGTTACAGATTTTTGATCTGACTGAATTAAGGGACTGGGATGAATCGTTGGGTACAGTTATTTGGTCCGAGTCAAGTCATGTTTCTGGGGTGAGTACTGGACACAATTTGGCTGTACACGAAGACTCCAATTCACTCTATATTTTGGGGTCGAATCTCGAATCTGGTGGCGTGATGATTTATGATGTATCAAATCCATTAACGCCAGTTTTAACTGGTATTTATGGCGAATCTGGATATTTTCACGATGCACAAATCATCACCTATTCGGGTCCTGATCCAGATTATTACGGAGACATTATTTTGATTGCGGCAAACATAACAGGGTTGGTTATTCTAAATGTCACGGACCCTGCGGATGTTGTTCAAATATCGTATTCACCCTATTTCAACGCCTATTATGCGCACCAAGTTTGGATGAGTGATGATGGTGCCTTCATTCTTATGGGTGACGAACTTGACGAAACCTCAAACGCTGTATCTGGAACACGGACATTGATATGGGACGTTCAAAATCTAGACTCACCCCAGCTTGCTGGACAACATACTTCAGATATGCTCGCCTCAGATCACAACCAATATATCTCTGGTGAATTGACGTATCAAAGTAATTATAAGTCGGGGCTTAGAATTTTAAACACAAGTCAGTGGTCTTCGGGTACCCTCACAGAGGTCGCCTATTTCGATGTGTATCCTGAGAATGATGACGCTGGATTTTTAGGCACCTGGTCAAACTATCCGTTTTTTGCCTCAGGCTACATTGCCGTGTCTTCAATTGATCGGGGGTTATTCATTTTGAAACACAATGTGCTGGATGTTTCTGTCGTTGTCGATTCTTGGTGCTCAAGTGATTGGATTAATTTCAATGTGACTGTTCCCGAAGGGTTTACGGGACCTTATCAACTCTCTGTAGAAGGGCTTCCTATCGGTGTTTATCCTGTTGGAATCAGTCACAATCCCATAACTGTCGAACCAGGAAGCACCACGCTGTGTTATATTTTGGGGTCATCTAGTTTTTCTGGGGTCATCGATCCTTTGTGGGTCTTAGAAACAGAATCAAATCGTTTTGAAACCCGGACCCCATTTTCAAGTGAATCCGCTTCAGCGATTTTTCTAGATCATGATGGGGATGGTTTTGGAGATCCCAACAATGCTATTCTGGGATGTGAAAGTGATTTGATTGAAGTCGGTTCTTACGTTACAAATGCGATGGATTGCGACGATTCTAGGGCTTCTACATATCCTGAGTCTCCCGAAACATGTGATTTTATTGACAACGATTGCAATGGGCTTATTGACGATAACGTGTCTCTTCTGTCCTGGTATCCAGATGCAGATGGTGATGGTTTTGGAGCTTTGGTGGGCGCGGTGTTAATGTGTGGTCCGCCTGCTGAATATGTCATGAATTCATCGGATTGCAATGATGACTCAGCCGTTATTTACCCTGGTGCCTTAGGCACATATCAGGGGTTCGACAACAATTGTGATGGGGTGTTTCAAGTTGAGGAGCATCATGCTTGTCCCGGAGATTTTAATTTCGACAATTCAAGAAATGTGATGGACCTGCTTGACATCTTGGGCGCCTACGGATGTTTGGGACCAGGATGTTTGACAGATATGAATGAAGATGGTGCTGTGAGTGTCAACGATCTTCTGCTGTTTTTAATCTATATCGGCGTTCCTTGTTAGGCAAGATTCTTCTTCACGAGCCTTCCTGTTTCTGATCCATTTCTGCGTAAAGACCTCCGGTCTTTATAAGCTCTTGATGCGTTCCACGTTCTACAATATGTCCCGCTTCGATGACGAGAATAAGGTCTGCATCTTTAATTGTGCTTATTCTGTGGCTTACGACCAGTGTGCTCCGAGTGTTGTTGCTTTCTTTTAATCTTCCTAAAATATGTTTTTCCGTAATGACATCGACTGCAGAAAGACAATCGTCTAAGATTAACAATTCGGGCGCCCTGATGAGCGCCCTGGCAATACTGATTCTTTGTTTCTGTCCTCCGCTGAGGTTCACGCCTCTTTCCCCAAGCAATGTTTTAAATCCATGTTCAAACCCATTGATGTCTTCCAAAACACCTGCGTCTAAAGCAGATTCAGTGATTCGTTCTTTTTCCCTTTCTTGACTTTTAAATGCTTTTACACCAAATGAGATGTTGTTTTCTATTGTGTCCGAAAATAGAAACACATCTTGTGGAACATATCCGGTATGTTCGCGATACTTTTCTAAATTCCACAGGCCTAGCTCAGCACCCTTAAACGAGATGCTTCCCTCAGTGGGGTCCATCATTCTCATGACCAATTGGAGAATCGTTGATTTCCCACTTCCCGTTCTTCCGGTAATGGCAACTGTAGTGCCTGCTTCGAGTGTGAAGTTTAAGCCCTCGAGTGCTATGATGCCTGTTTCCGGGTACGTAAATCCGACATCTTTAAAGACAAGTCCAGCACTGGGTTTGTAATGTGCCTCAAAATTGTTTTCCTCCCCAGGTTTCACGCTGGATTCAGAGACGATTTTAGACTCAGTCTCCAGGAAATGAAGAATGCGGGCCATTGATGCCTCTGCTTTTTGAACCAAAGATGTCACCCATCCGACAGAGGCAAAAGGCCAAGTCAGTAGGTTCACGTAGAAAATAAATTGGAAAATATGACCCAATTCAAGATGGCCTTCCATGACGCGAAGTCCCCCGATGTAAACTGTAAGAACAGTGCTTAAGCCAACAAGTAAAATGATGAGAGGCATAAAGAGTGCCTCAACTTTCACGAGTTTAAGCACATGGCTTTTGTATTCGTCAGATTCTTGTTCGAAGCGTCTCGCAGATTTTGCTTCTCGGGCATAGGATTTAAGAACTCTAATGCCTGAAATATGTTGCTGTGCAAATGAACTTATGTCACTTTGTTTTTTAGCGACAGCATCACTAAGCTTATTTATTTTTGAAGAAATAAAATAAATCCCGACAGACATTAACGGGAGTGGAAGAAGTGCATAGAGGGTTAACGTTACGTCTATGGTGAGCATAATCCACACCACGAGAAAGATCAGTGCTAAGAGATTTAGAGTATACATGACGGCAGGTCCGAGGTACATCCGAACTTTACTCACGTCCTCGCTTATTCGATTCATTAAATCACCTGTATCATTCTCTTTATAAAATGCCGCATCTAATTTCTGGTAGTGTGCGTAGATTTTTTTCTTTAAGTCAAACTCCATGATGCGTGAGTTCACGATGATGGTTTGGCGTGTGAAGTACAGAAATAAACCTTTGATGAGAAAGCTGATTAAATAAAGCAATGCCTGAAAAACAGCAATCACAATCACGAGTCTGTGAACGTCTTTTATGGAATTTACTTCTCCATTCCAATCGCTTGACAAACCTGTCCAGTCACCTATTTTGGTGAGTATTTGAGGTAACTCAATGCTCTTGTTGCCCTTAAAAACATCCGTGATTTCAGATGCATCTGTAGCGTTCGCAACAGGCGCCAAGTAATTCACATATGCCTCCCTTAACACATTGACTCCCTCTCCGACCAATGCGGGTGCAAAAACAGCCAAACCATTCGTAAATATGATAAATACAAACCCTGCGACAAGTCTGTTGCGGTATTTCCAGAATAGTGGATTGAGGGTTCTGAGTGCTTTCATATTCTCGTGTGGCGAACGATGAATGGCTTAGATTAAAACTTGAAGTTCCAAGTAAACGATGGTAGTATAGGGAAAAGTGAAATTTGCTTGGCTTGAATTTGAAGCGTTCCCTCACTTAAAGACCCTTCTGTATCGAAAAACAAAAAATATGGATTGGCCCTGTTATAGATATTGTAAACGCTAAAGACCCAGGAGTTTTCAGTGTTTTTGTTTTTGGCTTTCTTTTTTGGCGTAAACGTTGCGCTTATATCTGCTCGGTGATAATCTGCCATTCGATATCCATTCCTAGGTCCGTATAAGTCGGTGATCCTTCCCTCTACCATATACCTCTGAATAGGAAGACTGATCGAGTTTCCTGTGGCATAGACAAAAACACCGCCTAATCTCCATTTTTCGTTCAAAGTGTAATCTAAGACAAAGCTCAAATCATGCCTTCTGTCAAATTTCGCAGGAAAGATTTCTCCGTTGTTAAGTTCCTCAAACAACCGTTCCGTTTTACTCCAAGTATAACCAATCCAACCATTTATTCTGCCAGATCGTTTTTTAAGGAAAAACTCTGCACCATATGACCATCCAGTACCAAACACGAGGTTGTTGTCTGTATTTGTTCCTATGTTGTCTGTTGGAAGCGTGTTTTCAGCGTACTCTACAAGGTTTTCAAGGTCTTTGTAATAGAGTTCAATTGAAGTCTCCCAGTTTTTATTCTTGCCGATGTCTGTGAAATACCCTGTACTCCATTGACGACCCCATTGCGGTTTGACGACGTCGCTACTCGGGACCCACACATCCGTAGGCGCTGTAGATGCAGACAATGCGGCCAGATGAACGTACTGGTAGTTTTCGCTGAAGCCAGCTTTTATACTGGAGTTGGGCCCAGTTGTGACCCGCATGCTTAGTCTAGGCTCCCATCCACCATATCTCTTGACGAGTTCGCCTTTTTCGTAATTGATTGAGTCTTGTTCAATATAATCTTGCCCGTATCTCGTGAATGGCCCGACGTGTCTAAAGTCACTGTATCGGATTCCAGCAGAGATTCTTATGTTCTCATTGAGGTCAAATTTGTCTTCGATATAGAGTGCTGTTTCATGACTAAACGTCACGCCTGAGATCCCAATGTCTATAGGCGTGTCTCCAGTTTGCGCAAAGTAATCTGTCGGCATGAATTCATGAAAGACATAGTCTACCCCGGTGATGATTTTATGCCGTGGAGATTGGTAGTAGCTGAGTGAAGTTTTGTAACTCCAGTCTTCAATCCCACTGTTAAAACCGAAAGAGAATTCTTCTTGTTTTCCGACAAATGAAAAGTCGTAATCGCTATATGTTGCGCTTATGTTCAGGAATAGCTTGTCGTTAAAAAGGTGATTCCACCTTAGAGTAGCTGTGGCATTCCCCCACGGGATTGACGTTGAAAACCCTGCGTCAGCACTCGAAAAACTAAAGACATCACGACCGAAATATCCACTTAGAAAGATCTCGTCCTTTTCGCTGAATCTGTGATTAATCTTGGCATTCAGGTCGTAAAAAAAGTATCCTGATCCGGCAGCCGAGGTGTTGTTTACAAAGGGTCGCGTAAGGACATCGATGTACGTTCTTCTGCCTGATATGATGAAGCTGGATTTGTCTTTTACGATAGGGCCCTCTGCAGTAAGTCTTGCGCTAATCAACCCAATTCCGCCATTGACCTTCATCTCGCGTCGATTTCCTTCTCGCAGAGAAATATCTAGCACTGAGGAGATGCGACCTCCATACCTCGCTGGCATTGTTCCTTTGTGAACATCGACATTGCTGATGGCGTCTGCATTAAATACCGAGAAGAAACCAAACAAATGAGATGCATTATACACGGCGGCATTGTCCAGCAGGATGAGGTTTTGGTCTGGACCTCCACCGCGAACATAAAAACCAGTATTTCCTTCTCCTGCACTCTGAATACCGGGAAGCAGCTGGATGACTTTCAAAACATCCACCTCACCAAATAAGGCAGGCAAACTTTTAATCGTCTCAATGCTCACATCTGTGCGACCCACATCTGTGCTTTGTGTATTTTGTGTGCGTCTCCCGATCACCTCAGCTTCCTGTCCGATTTCAATGGTCATAGGTGTGAGCTCTACATTGATGACCTTTGTGTCTCCGAACTCAAGTGTCTCAATATGGTTTTTATATCCGATAAATGAATACCTCAACGTTTGTGGGCCCTCAGATAAAGAAATGCTGTAAAATCCATAGAGATTGGTTGACACCCCCCTTTGCGCGCCCTCAATAATAACGTTTGCTCCGAGGATGTATTCTCCAGTTACAGCATCACGCACACGACCACTTGCTGTGGATTGGGCGAAGGTTGATGTTGAACTGATCAATATAAAAAGGCAGAATGCGATGTGTTTTTTCATAGCGATTACAAAGGTACACTCCCGTAACTTGCGGACAGCTTTATTAAAATGCAAAAAATTAAATTTTCACATTTCTTTTTCCCGTTCCTATCGTTCAGTGTTTTATTGGGCTGTAGTATGGCCGATTTTATAGATGACGAACGGGTATTTAGGTACAATGAAAGTGCGGGTATTACAACCCTAGACCCTGCCCATGCTCGGAGTTTGGAGCTGATGTGGGTGACTGATGCGCTTTATGATGGTTTGGTTGAACTTTCTCCAGAACTAGAAATAAAACCTGCGATTGCAAAGCGTTGGGAGTGGGATGAACAGGGGGTTGTTTTTCATCTTAGAAAAGGGGTAATGTTTGCCAAACAAGAAGATGTTATAGGTCTAGAAAGTGGGAGAGAAGTCGTCGCAAGTGATGTCGTCTACAGTCTCGAGAGATTGCGTGATCCAGAAGTCGCTTCTCCGGGAGAATGGATACTGGATGCTGTTCAAGAGGGCGGAATTATTGCGTTGAATGACAGTACTGTAAGAATAAATCTCAACGATGAATTCCCTCCCTTTTTAGGTCTGCTCACAACGCCATACGCTTCCATAGTAGCTAAGGAAGCAGTTGAAGCAAGCGGATCGGACTTCCGGTCTAAGCCCGCCGGAACTGGACCTTTTAAGCTCGCCTGGTGGGAAGAAAGTGTTGCGATTGTGCTTCATAGAAATGAAGCCTATTGGGAGAAAGATGACGCGGGTCTGCAATTGCCCTATCTTGAAGCCGTTCACATCGATTTCGTGCCTGACATGGGGTCGGAGTACTTGGGGCTGATTCAGGGCAGATATGATTTTATGAGCGGTTTGCACCCCGCATATATGGAAGATCTCATGGATTTAGATGGTGGATTGGCGGTGAAACACAAAGCGAATCTGAGCTTGCATCGAATTCCGTTCTTAAAAACGGATTATATCGGCTTGCTAGTGGACGACAATCCATTGCTGGGGTCTCCATTTCGTGACCGTCGGGTTCGACAAGCGTTAAGTCTGTCAATAGATAGAATAAGTATCGCAAAAAATTTAAGAAGAAATTCAGTGCTTCCTTCTGACAAATTTGTTCCGCCTTCTCTGCCTGGTGCCAAAGAATATTCTTCGCCTATTTATGATTTGGCGCGAGCGAGATCACTTCTAAAGGATGCAGGATTTCCAAACGGAGAAGGATTTCCAGAGTTTGAATGTGGGACAACTTCAGATTATGTAGATATCTGTGCTGCCATTCAACATGGATGGCAAGCGCTCGGTTTGAAGGTTCAAATCGATGTTTCTCCGCCCTCAGTCCACAGGGAGAATGTTGCGACCTCTAAATCGATGATGTTCAAGAAGTCGTGGTTGGCTGATTATGCGGATTCCGAAAATTTCTTTGGCCTGTTCCTAGAAAAAAACTTCTCCCCTGGAGGCCCCAATTACACACATTTCAAGAACAATGCGTTCGAAGCATTGTATCAGCGTTCGATGTCCATTTCTGAAGAAGATGTGCGATGGGATTTATATGCGAAGATGGATAGTATTGTTCATGATGAAATGCCAGTGATTCCACTTTTTCACGACCAAGTCACTCATTTCGTGCGCAATTCAATTGACGGATGGATCGTTAGCCCAGTTAATCGGTTAGAATTGAGATATGTAAAAAAGCATACAACAAAGCAATAACGATTATATTTAGGCAAAATCTAAAACTCAAATGCTCAAAGTTGATGTCCATACACACATTATTCCAAGGAATATGCCTCGATGGACTGAGAAATTTGGCTATGGAAATTTTATTCATTTAGAAGATTCAAAGCAGGAGGGGTTTGCGCGCATGATGCAGGGCAGTACCTTTTTTAGAGAGATTGCTTCGAATTGCTGGGATGAGAATCTGCGGATGGCTGAGTATCGTGCGTCTGGTGTTGACGTCCAGGTTGTATGTACCATTCCGGTCATGTTTTCCTATGACGCAAAACCACAAGATGCACTGGAATTGGGCCGATTTTTAAATGACCACATCTCGGATTTGGTGACCAAATACCCCAAAAATTATGTGGGACTTTGTACTGTTCCTTTGCAAGATGTCACCCTTGCGATTCAGGAATTAGAACGCGCAAAATCCATCGGTTTTGCAGGTGTTCAGATTGGTTCTAACGTGAATGGTTTGAATCTCAATGAACCCCAATTCTTCCCATTCTTTGAAGCCTGTTCAAGATTGGGGATGTCTGTCCTTGTGCATCCATGGGACATGATGGGTAAGTCTCAAATGGAAAAATATTGGTTGCCTTGGTTAGTAGGTATGCCCGCAGAGATGTCTCGCGCAGCATGCTCAATGATATTTGGCGGTGTCTTTGAGAGATTGCCGAATTTAAGAGTGCTCTTTTCACATGCCAGTGGAGCATTTTTGGCGACTTTGGGACGGATTGAACACGGATTTAATTGCAGGCCAGATCTTGTCGCGATAGATAACAATGTGAATCCAAGGGCGTATTTGGGGAAGTTCTGGGTCGACAGTATCACACATGATGCACGACTTCTCAAGTATGTGATCGACATGCAAGGGACTAACAGAATCTGCATGGGTACTGATTATCCTTTTCCACTTGGCGACCTTAAATTTGGGGAGTACATGGAGAAAATGGGGCTCAGTCAGCCAGATTTAGAAAATCTTTTTCACAGTTCAGCTCTCAGTTGGTTAGATTTGGATGTAAATAAGTTTAAATAAGTTTAAAATGAGCGTTGCGCCAGAAGTCTTAGAGCTAATCGAAAAATGTAAGGAGGGCAACCGTCGGGCACAATTTGATCTTTATGGCAGATATTCAGGACTTCTTTTTGCGGTGGCGCTCAGATATACAAACACTAAAATTGATGCAGAAGATGTCGTACAAAATGCATGGGTGAAGATATTTAAAAATTTAAATAGCTTTTCTGAAAATAATTCATTTGAGGGATGGATGCGTAGAATAGTAGTAAATACAGCTATTTCACTTTACCGAAAGGATAAAAAACACGCTAATCAAACAGATATTACAGATGTCCTTGCAACCCCTAGAGACTTAGAAGCGTCTAAAGAATGTGACTTTACCCGTGAGGAGCTTGAGAATGCAATTTCTCGTATGCCTGAAGGGTATGGTTTGGTCTTTAAACTCTACGTCATAGACGGATACAAACACAAGGAAATATCAAAAATGCTCGATATAGAAGTGAATACTTCGAAAAGTCAACTGAGCCGCGCGAAGAAATTCTTGCAAGGTGTGTTGAACAATATGGAGCAAGTGGCAAAACCTAACAAATAACTCAAGATGAAACCCGTTCAAGATACATTCACATATCACATTCAAGGCCTTTATGATGGACATGAAGTTGCGCCACCACAAGGCATGAAAGATGCGGTCTTTAATCAACTAGATTCAGAAGTTTCTGGTGTGTCATCTGGCATGACATCAAAGTTGATTCTTGGAGCTGCTGTAGTGATCGTCGGGTTTGCTTGGTTCTACATGCCTGATCAAGAAACTGTGGTTGACGAAGCGATTGTGGTCGAGCAAATTGTTGTTGCTGACGAAGCTGTTGTTGCTGACGAAGCTGTCGTTGCTGACGAAGCTGTCGTTGCTGACGAAGCTGTCGTTGCTGACGAAGCTGTCGTCGTAGAGAAAGTTGTTGAGGTTGACGAAGTTGTTGAGGAAGCAGTTGTCGCTCATGTTTCATCTGTTGAAGTTGAGAATGCCAAGACAGAATCTGTTGAAGAAAACATCGTTCTGAGTGAAGAGATTGTGAGTGAAGAGGGCTCAATACCAACAGTGGTGTCAACACCTCCAGCTCAACCAGTTCAGAAGGTCATAGAAGATCAAAAGACCATTGAGAAAGTAGAAGAGAAGAAGGAGGCTGTGGAATGGGTGCTTCCCGCGAAATTGAAAGTCGACGAATGATTACAAATGCCTTCAAACACATAGAAGGCAATGTGTCCATTCCAAGAAGAAAACACTTGGTGCTTCTTGTACTATTGTTGGGTGGTTTTCTCCATCATGCATCTGCGGTTACAAATGAGACGCCTCGTGACACCGTTTTAATTAATGGTCAAATTATTAACATCACGGCTAACGTAGAAATAGATACGGTTTGGAAGCGGCCTGAAAAGTCTCCATTTAGAAAGTGGATAGATGATGCAGATTTTATTGCTTTAGGTAGATTTGGTCTAGAAATTGGGCGTGATGATGTTTCTCAAAACGATTTCTATCAAGTTAAAAATGACATCAGATATCCCGAGTTGAGTCTCGAAGCAGCTCACCCCTTTGACGCATCTTTTCAATGGTATTATCGAGGCGGTGTTTCGATTGCGTTGTCACAAATTTTTGATGTAGAAAGCGTGAACGAAAATGCCGTCGGATATGAGTGGGAGGGTCTTGATGTATTTGAAATTTACACAACAGATGTAGATGTTCTAGGCAATGAATATGACACCATCTCAGCACCAATCAGATTAACGCCTAAACTTAAACTTGCATTGGGCATGGAATGGCATGGTGTGATGAGGGCTGCTGAGGGCTGGGTGTGGGGTGCACAATTGGAGTGGTTGCCCAAAAAGAATGAAGTCGCAAAACTCTATCCAACACCTGAACTGGGCGAACCTGATCCAGTTTCGTCTGATCAAACGTATGATATCATTCGTCATGAAACCAATGCGCTACAGGTGAGAGCCTTTACGAGCTGGTCGGCTTGGAATTCTCCATTGTTTCTGAGGGCAGAAGTGAGTTGGGCGCCAACACTATCTACGGCATGGGTGGCTTTGGGCTATAGATGGTGAAAAACTTGTGTTTTATCTCTGTGATGTCTATATTGCATGAGAATGATTTCGCTGAACACCAATATTATCAAGATAAACAAGGTTATAGGCCCGACGTCCGTGTTTTTGAGCGTGTGCGTGTGCTTGATTTTTTCAGGTTCTTTTTCTGCCCAAGTCTATGTTTTAAACGGTGGTTTTGAGATTAGTGAAACGGTGCCTAACCAATCAGGTCAGTGGGAATTAATGAATAACTGGTCAAATGCCGGAAGTGCAGTAGCAAATCCAGATTATTATCACACATTTGGCTACAATGGCGGTGATTTACCAGAGACTCCACTTGCATATGTCAATGCCTATGAAGGATATGCCATTGCAGGTGTTGAGGTTAGTGAACGGTCTGGTTCGAATATGAGAGAGTATTTGACAGGACAATTTTCTGAACCTTTGAAAGTTGGAAAGCGTTATGAATTCTCTTTTGCGATTACAAATGGTGATGTCTATGACCACAGTTCAGCTGGTCTTGGAGTGAGCGATTTGGGCATTGCATTTTCATCACAAGCATTACAACAGACAGCGCGCGACCCGATCTACACTGAGCCGCAGTTTACACTTGCTCACATTCAATATTATCAAGGATGGAAAGTGATTAAATTTGCGTTTACTGCAAGTGAAAGCTACAAATACTTCACGTTCGGTTTGTTTGGCGTGGAGGTAGGAAAACAAATTCTATCCTTACAAGGCCCAGGCAGGACCAAAGCATATTACTTTGTGGATGACTTCTCGATTAGGGACCTTACTTCAGAGCTTCAAACAGACATCGATCCCGACCGAGGTGATCTGAATAATCTCTTTTCACTAGAAAGCAGTACGTTTGTTCCGACAGCATTTTCTCCTAACAATGACAATGTTAACGATATTTTCGAACCGTCATTAAGGGCGAATCGAGGCGCTGTGTTAAGGATTTTTGATCGAAACGGCGCGATGATTTGGGAGTGTACAGATGATGTTCCAAGCTGGGCAGGATACAATCGCATTGGCGGTATTGCACAACAAGGCCTTTACTTATGGACCCTAGACGTCGTGCTAGAAGACGGGGCCATTGAGGAGATGTCTGGCCCTGTGACGCTTTTAAAATAAGGTCTCTAAAACATTCATATTTTGCATACAAAAGATGCGCGTGAATATCCCGGGCTAAGTACCATTGTACTCGACCACTTGACACATCAAAAGTTAAGTCTCAACCTTCAACCTTCACTGGAGGTTAAAAACATCAAGGAAACAGTCTGCGAGGTTGTAGAAGAACAATACCGCAATCTCAATTTGACATTGCCACGCGGTTTAAGTAAATTCAGAGAAGATGGCGTCAAAACAGTCACAACAGGTCACCAGCTTCAAATTGCTGGCGGGCCTGCGTTTTTACATTACAAGACCATTACTGCGATTCGTCTTGCGCGTCAAATAGAAGCAGAAACAGGAGAGAAAGTGGTGCCCGTTTTTTGGATGGCGTCAGAAGATCATGATTTTAAGGAGGTCAGTTGGGTGAATGGTGAAGTCGACAAGCACGTGTGGTCGAGCCCTTTGGCGGATTTAAAATGGCCAGTCGGAAGATTGCGTTTGGAGGGTGTGAAGGATTGTTTGACGTCTTGGGGGGAGGATATGGGCCAGAGAGGAAAAGACTTTCAATCAGATTTTCAATCCATCTCTGAGTGTTATGATGTGTCACAAAAAAACAATGAGCGTTATTCTGATCTTTTCAGAAGGTGGATGCATGTGTGGTATGGAGACACGGAGTTGGTGGTGATAGATGCAGATAGCCCCAAACTTAAAGCGTTGGCTTCGGATCTCTTTTCAGATGAGTTCACAGCCAAGGGCATTCGTGACAGTGTTCGTAAAACGTCGGATGATTTACATGCAAAGGGATTCAAAGCATCAGCACATATACGGGACATTAATCTATTCTATATGCCCGATGGGGAGTCTAGAGTAGGAATCATTCAAGATGAATTGGGCGGGTTTGCGGCTGGGGATCACACCTTAAATAAAGCGGGGTTAGAATGGGGGGAGTGGTGCAAGGACAATGCTGAAAAACTAAGTCCAGGCGCATTGTTACGACCTTTTTATCAGGAACTTATCTTGCCAAACATCAGAGTTGTTCTGGGCCCAGGTGAATTGAGTTACTGGAAGCAATTGGAAGGTGCATTTGCATACAAACAGATGGGTATGCCCGGTTTACATCTGAGGGACCATGTACTTGTCTTAGATAAGGAGATGCAAGCCCATGCAAAAGAAGTGGGTTGGTCATTTGAAAAAGGATGGTGGGATGAGAATGAATGGGTCAGTAAATGGATTGAGGGCCAACTCCCGAACAAAACAAAAGAGGTAGATGTCGTTTTGTCTGACTTGCAGCGACTCATTGAGGACGTGTCCTCTTTAGTAGAGCAAACGTTAAAGCCTGCAGCTTCTGCCAGTGCTTCGGGAATGAGAAAGATTTGGGAAGCACAACAAAAGAAAATGAAAAAAGCAATACGGAGAAAGAATCCCGACAAAATCAATGCGATTTCTCTGAGTGCTTCCAAAATTTGCAGGAAGAACAGTCCCCAAGATAGATTCATGAATTTCCATCATCTGGCAAGTCAGTTTGGGGGTTTCCATACCTTGCGTGACCGTCTGATCAATGCCGAGGTGCCGCCCATGACACTCACTTCTTCATTTATGCACATTGTGGAGGAAGAATAAATCATAAAAGAAGCATCTCAATCGATTGTGCTTTCAGAGATTAGTGGTACTTTGGTTTTATGGAAAAAAACGCAAACCTTCAATCTGTTAAAGATGCAAATGGACACACCGCATCGCCGCAATTAAAGGACAATATTAAAAATTACCTCATCGACATTGACGGTACGATCACTGAAGATGTTCCCAATGAGGAGCCAGAAAGAATGGCCACTTGCATGCCCTTTCCAGATGCGCTTGAGACCATGAAGCGTTGGTATGAAGAGGGTCATATCCTCACGTTTTTCACCTCAAGAACAGAAGATCACAGAGTGGTTACTGAGGCTTGGTTAAAGAAACATTCGATAAGGTACCATGGACTCTTGATGGGCAAGCCTCGTGGAGGAAATTACCACTGGATAGACAATCACATTGTACGGGCAACACGTTTTGAAGGGAAGTTTACGGATATGGTACGTCAAACAAAAACAGTTGAGGTTTTTGACAATTAACAGCAATTATCTGCTTTCCAGAAACCGCTGTAAAATGATGGCCGCAGCCACTTTGTCAAGTGTGCCTTTTTGCCTTCTGTTTTTTTTATTCATTCCGCCTGAGATCATGGCAGACATGGCTTCATTGCTTGTATCTCCTTCGTCAACTTGATGAACGTTGAGTGACGGGTATGTTTTTTCTAAGAAAAGAATAAATTGATTGATGCCAACGCTGCTGTCGGTGTGATTTCCAACCATAAGCCCCGGTACACCGACAACAAATCCGCCACACGGCTCATCGTTCATGAGCCGAGCAATTTCAGCATGTAAACCCTGTGTGTCAACTGTTTTTAAAGGTGTGGCAATGATGACATTGCTGTCTGTCACAGCGATCCCAGTTCTTTTTGCGCCCCAATCGAATGCGATATACCTTGACATGGGTGCAATATACAAGTGAGAACATACCTTTACCACTTATATACTTACAGTAAATGAAAAATACGATAGAGTCAATTTGGAATGACAGGTCGCTTCTGGATACAAAAGAAGCCCGAGATGCTGTTGCAGAAGTGATGCAAAAGCTTGACACAGGCGTTTTACGATGTGCATCACCTGATGGTGAGGGTGGTTGGTTCGTGAATGATTGGGTAAAGAAAGCGGTTGTCTTGAATTTCCCAATCCAAGAGATGACGACAATTGAGGTCGGTCCTTTTGAGTTTCACGACAAGATGCCTCTTAAAAAGGGCTATGCACAGGCGGGGGTGAGAGTGGTTCCGCATGCAATTGCACGTTACGGGGCGTTTATAGCCAGAGATGTGATTCTCATGCCAAGTTACATTAACCTCGGTGCGTATGTGGATTCTGGTACCATGATCGATACTTGGGCTACGGTCGGGTCATGTGCCCAAATCGGTAAAGATGTTCATATCAGCGGTGGAGTCGGAATTGGAGGTGTTCTTGAGCCCTTGCAAGCTTCGCCGGTGATCATAGAAGATGGGGCTTTTGTCGGTTCGCGATGCATTATTGTTGAGGGTGTGAGGGTAGGGAAGGAAGCGGTTTTGGGAGCCGGTGTCGTGTTGACATCGAGCACTTTAATTCTTGATGTAACCGGTGACAGGCCAGTGGAACACAGAGGTTATGTGCCACCTAGATCTGTTGTAATTCCAGGAACACGACCTAAAAAATTTCCAGCTGGCACATACGACATTCCTTGTGCGTTAATCATCGGGAAACGGAGTGAAAGTACAGATAGAAAAACCTCTTTGAACAGTGCGCTCAGGGAACATGATGTGGCCGTTTAGCGGTGAGATGACAAAAGTGTGTTTCGTGTGGAAAAATTCAGCTCTTTTTACGAGGGAATCGGGGAGGATTCTTGCATATTTACGCCATGCATTTTATAGTATCTAGCACCCACCTACTTCGACACCTTCAAATCTTGAGCGGTGTCCTAAGTAACAGCAATACCTTGCCCATCTTAGATCACTTTTTATTTGATCTTGCTCCCGGTGAGGCTGTCATTTCAGCCAGTGATCTTGAGACCACGATGACCGTGAAGCTCGAAGTGAGAACTGAAGATAAAGGAACGATTGCGATTCCCGCAAAGATGTTGCTGGAAATCCTGAAAGCATTCCCAGACATTCCTTTGACATTTAAAATCGATACAGACACCTTTGCCATCGAGTTGTTGAGTGATGCGGGAAAGTATAAGCTTACTGGTGCGAATGGAGAAGAATTCCCAAAGACCCCTGAACTGGAAGGGGTTTCAAACGTTGAATTGAAGGCGGACACCTTGGTGAAAGCGATTAATCGAACAATTTTTGCAGCCGGATCAGATGACCTCAGACCTGTGATGTCAGGTATTTTCTTTGAGTTGTATGAGGACAGTATCCGGTTTGTTTCGACCGACGCACACCGACTCGTACGTTATGCAAGAACAGATGCGAAAGCGAATGAATCTTCTCAGTTTATCGTCCCTAAGAAGCCGCTTAACCTCTTAAAAGCGGCTGCAACTTCTGCAGAATCCGTGGTGTTGAGTTTCAATGAATCAAATGCGAAGTTCTCTTTTAATGAGGTGTCTATCTCATGTCGTTTGATTGAAGGCAAGTACCCCAACTATGATGCGGTCATCCCGAAGGAGAACCCAAATAGGATGACGATTAATCGGATGGACGTTCTGCAAGCCATACGAAGGGTGGCTATTTTTGCAAACAAAACGACGCATCAGGTGCGTTTGAGAATTGCAGGGAGCGAGTTGACCGTGAATGCTGAAGATTTGGATTTTGCAAATGAAGCGTCAGAGCGTCTGACGTGTAGCTACCAAGGAGAGGATATTGAAATTGGGTTTAACAGCAGATTCTTGGCCGACATGCTTAATAACATTGACGCTCCAGAGATTACATTAGAATTAAGTGCACCGAATAGAGCAGGAATCATACGTCCTTCAGAACCTGAAGAAAGTGGTGAAGATCTCCTCATGCTCGTGATGCCAGTCATGCTCAACTCATAAGACGTCGGCATTATTTTTTCTCGCCTGGTCTTTTTTTCTCACCTGTTTTTTTTTTGTTGCCTGGGACTTTTTTAGGTCTAGGCACCCAGTGATACTTTACATTCTCATCCCCGGCATGTCCCACATGAGCGTCATTGCTCGCGGGGTTTATGTCATTCTCAAGGGCTGACTTCTCTCTTTGCGCCAATGTGTCTGGGTGATTTGGATTTCCTCTCATCCACCATTCTGGCAAGTCTTCGTGCGCAGCTTCAGAAATTTCAAATTTGTAAACAGGGTTTTTGGGCCCACTGTTTCTATAGTAAAAGGCAAGAATAGATCCCGATATCGCGCCAGCCAAATGTCCTTCCCAACTGACACCTTCCTTGATAGGGAGCATGAGCCAAATCATACCGCCGTATAAGAATACCACGACCAGTGTGATACGCAAGAGCAGTAGGTTTTTGCGAACGAGTCCACTGACAAAGAGAAAAGCTGCGAGTCCGTAAACGATTCCACTTGCGCCGATGTGATTTGAAGGGGCTTCCCCGATGAGCCAAAGCAAGATGCCGCTTGTTAGGAACATAATCGCCCAAACACGTATGGCGAGAGATCTATAAAAATAAAAGAGCAATCCATTAAGTACAAAAAAAGATGCGGTGTTGTTCCAAATATGTGACAAACCACCATGAAGGAAGGGGTAGGTGAAGATGCCTTTCAGTCCTTTCAGCTCTCTCGGACGATTGCCATATTGGTTCAGGTTGAGATCAAAAGCGTAGTCAATTAAGAAGACGCCCCAAATCGCAATGAGGAAAAGCATTGTAAACCATAGCGCAAAGTGCAATCTTTGCGTGTCAGTGATCGATGTTTTACTCGGATTAGATTTCATTACTGCTAAGTTACCAATCAACACCTTGAATATGATAAGTGATTTTTTTTAGTCAAAAGTCCTCGAATTGTAGGCTTAGATTTGATGACATGAGTACCTGAACCAATTGATACCTGAATGAGCGTTTCTGAAATACATGCATTAATACAGCTCCTGGACGATCCCGATGAAGGCGTCTACCGTCATGTGCGGGAGGAGTTGTTGTCAAAAGGGACTGGAATTCTTCCAGCCGTATTAGAACACAGAGCTGACAAGTCACATTGTGCAGTTCACGAGAGTCGTTTGAATGAACTCGTAGATGGTTTACATGGGGGATATGTGAAAAGTGGATTGCAGGATTGGTTTAAGGAGGGCGCACAGAATATAATTGAAGGCGCACTGTGGATTCATAAAGCTTCGGATCCGTTGATTGATATTGATGTCGTAAAGGCACAATACGAAAAGTTAAAAAGAGATGTTTGGCTTGAATTGAATGAGGAGCTAACAGCATTAGAGCAAGTGAGGATTTTAAATCACGTTTTATTTAGTGCAGAGGGATTCACAAATGCAAAGTCAGGTCATCCAGACCCGCAGGATGCTTTAATTGGGGAGGTGATGAAGCTCAAGAGTGGCAATCCTTTGGGGCTCGGGATTCTTTACCTGGCGATTGCACGGGATTTGAACTTGCCTATTCATGGGGTCAATCTTCCGAATCATTTTATTCTTTGCTATTGCGATGAACATCATGTTCACAACGGCGCAAAACACACTGAGGACAATCAGGTTCCAGGAGGGATACTTTTTTATATCAACCCATTTAGTGAGGGCACAGTCATTCACCCAAATGATGTCAGCGAGTTTCTCAGTCACTTAGATCTGCCTGTAGATGAAAGACATTGCGGTCCTTGTGCACCCATAGATATTATTCGCAGATTGATTGGGAATGTCGCGTATGCATATGAGCGTAACGGGTCTGTTTCTCAAGCGGAAAATATGAGGGAGTTGCTCCTGTTCGTTGAATCTGACACAAAGCACAATGTAGAGTCACAGGAAGGTTTCGAAGAAGAAGGAGAGCTTTAAGGATGTGGGAGGAGAAAGACAATAAGCTTGTAAGAGAGTATCGTTTCCAAAACTTTGTCGATGCCTTTTCTTTCTTGTCACATGTTGCTGAATTGGCAGAAATTCACGCGCATCATCCAACAATCGTCAATACATACAACTACGTGAGACTCGAGTTAAATACCCACGATGCAGGTGGAGTGGTGACAGATAAGGACAGATCGCTCTCTGTCGATATCGATAAGATTAACATTACAGAACGTTAGCGCACAAAAAAAGGGACCCCAAAATGGCATCCCTTTTTTTTAATGTGAACTAGAATTACTTGACAGGACTAGCTGCAGGAGCTGCCGGAGTAACGTCAGCCGTGATTGTAAGTATTGTTTGGGCTGGGTCTGTGTTTGCCGTCACTGTTACTTTCTTCGTTTGCTTGTTTTTCTTTCCCTTAGAATTGAATTTCACTTCAATTTTACCCGTCGCACCTGGCGCGATTGGATCTTTCGGACACTGAGGTACAGTACATCCACAAGATCCTTTGCATTTGTCAAGAATGAGTGGTTCAGCACCTGTATTGGTGAATTCAAAATAATGGGTCACGGCATCTCCCTCATCCATCACGCCAAAGTCATGTGCGTACTCGTTAAATGAGATTCCGGTCAATGGACCTGCAGGGACTTCAGCGGCCTCCTTTGCTGGGTCAAATTTTCCTGGTTTCGCATTTGCTGGAGGATCACCTGCTTCTGTTTTTTCATCTTGTGTTTGAATCGGTTTTGATTTCGGTGACTCTTCGGAGCCGCAAGAGAAAAGGATGCAAGATGCAATAATAGAAACGGCTAATGTTAGCTTTGACATTTTATGTTGATTAAATGTTATGTATTTGTTTACCAACAAAATTAAGAAATAATGTTGCTAGATGTGTCAAGTATTTATCTAAAGGTTTTGTGTGCGAGTTTGCTGTTTTCAAACCTGCCATCGTTCAGGATCTCAATCGCTTCGTTCAATGCTTCATTCAAGTCCCCAATGACTCTGTAAAATGTCGACTGGCTGTATGTATTTCGGCCTATAAACGCTTTAAGTCGAAGTGTGATAGCCTCTCCTGATATTTCCCAATCCGCTTCAGGGAATTCAATGGGATCTTCTTCGCTTCCTTTCTCTTGTGCCCAATCTTGAAACGCTTTTATTTCTTTTTCTGAAACAAGATATTGATTCACGAAATCGTCCTCAGTAGGGTAATCGGCTTCTATTCTCGCGCGATTTTTGTCTACGAATTCCAATGCATAGCTGCTCATCATTCCCTTGCGAAGTAATTTTCGGAAGGTGTCGCTATTAGAAGTCGTATCTATAGGTACAAAAACATCAGGAAGAATTCCACCGCCGCCATAGACTGTTCTTTTTTTGATGCGAGTCTCATACTTGAGTGAGTCGGGGAGGTCTAGAGAGTCTAAACTCATAAGTTCACCACTCTTGTAGCGATCATACTTTTCATTTCGATAAGCATCAACTCCCTCATCATATGGCTTCTGAATACATCTTCCAGCAGGCGTGTAGTATTTCTGAACAGTAAGTCGGACCGCACTCCCGTCTCCTAAATCAATGGGGCGTTGTACCAGTCCTTTCCCAAACGACCTTCTTCCCACAATCAGCCCCCGGTCCCAATCTTGGACAGCTCCGGCGACAATTTCGCTTGCTGAGGCTGATCCATCATCCATCAATATGACCAGACGCCCACGCTCGAACAGTCCTTCATATGATGTGTATGTATCCTCTCTGGGAAAGGAACGCCCTTCAGTGTATACAATGAGTTTGTCGTCTGAAAGGAACTCGTCAGACATGTTAATCGCTGTCCTTAACATTCCTCCTCCATTTCCTTGCAAATCAAGAATAAGATCTTTCATCCCCTTTTCTTTCAACTCTGACAAAGACGTCCTGAGCTCCTCAAGGGTGGTTTTTGCAAAACGACTGATTTTGATGTAGCCAATTGTGGGTTCTACCATATGCGATGCCACCACACTGAAAATTGGAATCTTATCTCGTTCAATATTGAATTCAAGAAGGTTTTTTTCACCATCTCTTTTTATGAAGACCTTCACCTCCGTCCCCTTGGGGCCTTTAAGCAGTCGGATGACATCCTTTGTTGTGACACCAACTCCCGCAACGTATTCCTCTTCCACCTGAACAATTCTGTCCCCGGCTCGAATGCCTAGTTTCTCTGAGGGGCCTCCTGCAATGGGCGAGACCACCATGATTGTGTCCTTGAAAATATTAAACTGTACACCTATTCCTTCAAAACTGCCATCGAGTGGCTCATTGGCATCTTTCAAATCATCCTCTGAGAAATAAACACTGTGCGGGTCAAGTTCTTCAAGCATCTTCTCAATGGCTGTTTCTACAAGCATGTCCATTTCGACACTGTCCACGTAAAGCCTGTCAAGCATACTTAGAAGCGTACCAAATTTCTTGGCGCCTTGTTGCGCAGTGGTTTGGGATGTGGCAGGACCAGTAGCGAGAATTCCAATACAAAGGGAAAATACGAGGGGTATACTGTTCAGTTTTTTCATGGACGCACAAGTTAGGGGATAGGCGGTTTATGAAATCTGAATTTTTGCTAAATGTTGTCGATATGAAAGTATCTTTAAGGAATGAAATTAAAACTCGTCTCCAGTGTTTTGTTGTGTCTCGTCATGGGCATGATCTCAAATGTATTCAGTGCTCAAAATGTGAGTGTGATCGCACCTTTGTTTTCTGACATCGTTGAAAAAGTTGAAAAAGAAGCTGAACTCAACGGGCGTGATATGGCCGGTATCGTGATCGAATCTGAAATGGACTTTTTTGATTTTGCGTCATTTGAGGTGTTGGAAAATGGTGTGTCAGAGTGGATACTTGATATAGAGTCAATTGCTGCGTTGGGTTTGTGTGTTTATTTCAACGACTTTCATATTCCATCAGGAGGGTCCTTGTTGTTTCAATCAGAGGCGGGTGTCTTCTCGACTTTGTATCAGGAGGGTCCAGTCAGGTCAGAGGAGAACAACGCTCACGGAAGATGGGCCAGCGGTGACATTCCGGGAGATCAAATCAGAATCATTTATAGGCAAGCTGCTTCTTCTATCGGGTCAGCCAGACTCGGAATCATGGGGATAGGATATTTTGTGAGGGGCGTTTCCCGCGGATCAGACGATTGTGAAGTGGATGTCATGTGTCCAGAAGGTGATTCATGGCAATGTGAAAGAGACGCAGCAGTAAGGCTTCGTGTCACTCAAGACGGAGGGATTTATTACTGCAGTGGATCCATGGTGAATAATACGGAATATGACTGTCGTCAGCTCCTTTTAAGTGCGTTCCATTGTGCGGATGCCGTCGATGAAGATGAGTGGGCATACCTCAAGGTGAGGTACAATTATGAATACAATGAGTGTGGAGGAACAGTGTCGATTAACTCTCATGCCAGAACAGGCGTGATTCCACTGACAAATAGCAACGATGCGTCCAATCAGGGATTTAATGGCTCGGATTTTCTTCTTGTGGAGGTCGAAGATGCCATTCCTGAGACGTGGAATCCCTTTTATGCTGGATTTGACGCTTCGGGAGAGACGGGTCACATCGGTGTGGGCATTCATCATCCAAGTGGAGATCGAAAGAAAATATCAAACTACACAAACCCACTTACTTCATACAATATTGGTGGGGCAGGTTCTCACTGGCGGGTTTATTGGGCAGCCACGGAAACAAACCACGGCGTCACCGAAGGTGGGTCGTCAGGGTCGCCAATATTCAGTGAAAACCACCACATTGTCGGAACGTTAAGCTCTGGGCTCTCAGCGTGTGTGAATGGTGGGGCAGGGAACGGAACAGGTCCATATGCACCTGATTTTTATGGTAAAATGAGCTACCATTGGGATGGTCCCAATCCCATTTCCGCGTCTCAAAAACTCAAAAACTTTCTCGATCCTTCTGGGTCAGGCCAAACAATCGTCAATGGCAGTTATGTCGGTGAAGGTGATCAGCCATGTGGTAATTTCGGTGCTTGTAGTGCAACTGAAGCGGCGGGCCTTGTTCTTGATTCTCAAGGGTGGTCGATCAGTCCCAATCCAGCTTCTTCTGGAAGTGTAGAAATCACCATGCCAACAGGCGCACCACTTGTGGAGCTTCGTGTATATGATGCGAGTGGTCGCTTGTTAGAGAGTCTCATGCCAGATCTCATCTCTGAGTCCCTGTCACTCGATGTGTCTCACCTTTCAAAAGGGCTTCATTTCTTTACCGTAAGAACGTCTGATGGGACGTCTTCGACATTGAAACTCGTGATTGATTAATTCTCTAGAGCTACAACTCATTTTAAATAGCAGGTATGCCAAAACTTCCGAATGAATACAAGTTTTTAGATTTATCTGATTATGGTCGAACTGGTGGTCATTGGATCGCTAACCAACTTAAGAATACAAGATTCACACCTATTCACGTGACGACCTTGTTTGTTTTTGCAGGACTTTTTGCAATTGTTTGCATGCTCAACGGCTATTATAAAGCAGCTGCTTTTTTTATTATACTCAAGTCTGTGATTGATGCTGCGGATGGAGAACTTTCAAGGCTCAATAAAAAACCTTCTTATACAGGTCGCTATTATGACTCTATTGCGGACATCATACTTAATTTCTGCTTTCTACTTGCCTTTTGGTATGTGACTGAAATTTCAATAGTCTATATGTTCATTGCATTTTTTGGGATTCAACTTCAAGGCACTGTGTATAATTATTACTACGTGATTCTCAGAAATGCTGTTCAAGGCGATTCGACGAGTAGAATTTTTGAAGTTGCTGCACCCAAAGCCCTTCAAGGAGAGAGTCAACGCACCGTAAATATATTTTATAACATCTACAATGTCTTATATATTGTTTTTGACAAGATCATCTATTATATGGATAAAAACGCGAGTGATAGCCCTCCATTTCCCAAATGGTTTATGACTTTAGTGTCATTGTATGGTCTTGGATTTCAGTTGCTATTGATGTCACTTATGCTGATCTTAAACCTTCAAGATTATGTGATTCCATTTTTCATTGTTTACTCGATCCTCATATTGGTATTTGTGGGGATTAGAAAACTTTTCATCAAACCGGTCTGAATTCGACACAACACTGGAGACAACAGATGTTAGTAGCCGTCGGTGTGTAGTCCCCTTCGGGGTGCCTATGGCTATTTCAGAAAGGTCAGTTTATTTATCCCGACGCGGGTTTTAAAGGCGCCGAACATGACTGTGGCAGTCTTGCCCTGAATGGAGATGACTTCTCCGCGTTCCTTTCCATTGCGGAGTTTGACTGTGGATCCCTTTTTGATTTCGTCAGACCTGTGGTTTGGTCTCCTTTTGCTCGATTGAATGGAGGCGTTTTTTGCACGCACAGCACTTCTTGCTTTGCGTTGTGCGGCTTCTTCTTTGCGAGAATTCTCTACCGCAAGAAACTTGTTGATTTCTTCAAGTAGGGCGGTGTTGTTTTTTCCGGGCTTAAAGCGATCAATAAATTGGCTGAGTTTTTTTCCTCTTGTTATCGCGATGTTAAACGCTTCTGTGGCTTCGTTTAAAGCCACGGATTTCTCTGAAAACTGGGATTTAATTTTACGCGCTTCCATCGCCGTTTTCTCGGCATCCACTTCAGCCCGAAGTTGTCTGTTCGTGAGTTTGGCCAAATTCGCTTTCCCCTTCTGAAGATCGCCAATAAGTGCGTCGAGTTCTACTTTTCGGATGTCGAGTTTTGACTTCGCTCTGGCAATCAACGCAGGAGAGATGCCGTTTGTTTCAGCGACTTCGAACGTAAAAGATGAGCCTGGATTACCTATTTCTAGTTTGAACAAAGGGGCGAGTGTCTCTCGGTTGAATAACATCGACGCATTGATGGCTTGCTTCAGTTCAGCTGCGCGAGATTTGATGTTTGCATAATGCGTAGTAATCACTCCGAAAACGCCTCTTTCATAGAGTTCCTCAAAGAAAACTTCAGCGAGTGCGCCACCCAATTCCGGATCTGAACCTGTGCCGAACTCATCGAGAAGCAGAAGTGATTTGGCATCAGAAACCTTCAGAAAATGTCTCATGCGACCCAACCGATAGCTGTATGTACTGAGCTGATTTTCTATGCTTTGGTTGTCACCTATGTCGGTGAGTATGGAATCGAAAAACCCCACTTCCGATTTGGGATCCACCGGGATCAGAAGTCCAGATTGCAGCATGACTTGAAGCAGCCCTACTGTTTTCAGGGTAATGCTCTTTCCTCCCGCATTTGGACCTGAAATCACAACGATTCTGCCATGTTTAGAAAGTTGTATCGTTTGTGGATGTGTTTCTTTCCCCATTGACTGGTGTGTCTGAACGAGAAGCGGGTGGTATGATTCAATGAGGTGTATCCCAGGATGCTTGGTGATTTTTGGCATACATGCATTGAAATCTAGCGAAAGGCGCGTGCGTGCTTGAATCCAGTCGAATTCAATAAGTGCGGTGTGGTAGTTTCGGATCAAGGGAAGGTTCCGTCGTGCGATTCGCGTAAGTTCCTTCAGAATCCGACGCTTTTCCTTACGCTCGTCATCGCGTAAAATTTCGAGTTCGTGGTTCAATGGAATGATGACCCCCGGCTCTATAAACGTGATGGTTCCCGCAGTTGAAGATCCCAGAACGTTGCCATTTACACGTCTTTTGTATGTGCTTTCTACCGCCAACGCTCTACGGTTATTTACAAACCCCTCACGAATATCTGCAAGCATATCCTTGCTCTGGAGATCTTTCATGACACTGTTGAAGTTTCGGCTAATCTTGCGTCTTAAACCTGTCATTTTCTCTCGGATGTCGCTTAGAGTGGGGGACGCGTTGTCTGAAATTTGGCCCTTGGCATCAAAAACTTTTGCGATGGGGTCAATGAGGTCTTTTGTGTAGACCAAATCCTTCTGGATGTCATTCAGTCTTGGATACTCCGCGCGATTGTTTTGAAGGAATTTTACGATTTGATTGACCGTATGGGAGGCCCGTGAAATTTTTGTAAAGCTCGCTTCGTCAAGGACAGAGTCGCGGATTTCAATCAGTCGAATCTCATTTTGCATTTCTTCAAATTCTAATGCAGGGAAGGGTTCGCCTTCGACTTTAATACGTCTCAATTCCTCAGTTTCGCTGAGGGTTTTTACAATTGAACGGCGGTTTTTAATCGGCGTGAGCGCCAGGGCCCTAGATTCAGCGGTAGGCTGAAGCGTTTTTGCTGCCAGCAAGATTCGAATTCTGTCGAATTCAAGATCTGAGGCGACTTGCTCATCGAAATGGAGCATCACATCTTTATTCATACTTGGATGCGATTTGTTTGCAGTGTTCAAATGCAGATTCTGTTTCTGACCTGTCAAACCACACCACGCGGTCGTCTTTTTTAAACCAGGTCATCTGGCGTTTTGCAAACTGCCGCGTAGAGACCACAATTCTTACTTCAGCGTCTTCTATAGAACACGCGCCATTGAGGTGGGATATAAGTTCTTTGTACCCGACCGTTCTCAGGGAATTGCAGTGGGAGAGGTGCATGAGTTTTTTTACTTCCTCCACCCATCCGTTTTCAATCATTGTTTTTGTTCTCTTTGCGATTCTCGTGTTTAATTCTTCTCGCGGAACGCTCAGTCCTATTTGCAGCAGATCAAATGGCCTTTCTTTCTTATTTTCAGAATGAAAAGAGGAAAAGGGCTTGCCAGTGACCAGACAAACTTCCAGCGCCCTCACAACGCGTTGCGGGTTTTTTAAGTCCATCTTAGCGGCATAGGTAGGGTCTAGGATTCGAAGTTCAAATGCAAGCGATTCCACACCGTCTTTTTCTAATCTCGCATTTAAGATGTCCCTGACTTCCTTGTCATGGGGGAGGTTTCCGAAGCCATCAGTGACTCCCTTGACATACAATCCCGACCCTCCAACAAGGACGGCGACGTTGTTTTTTGCGAAATATGGTTCCAGGAATCCAATCACATCCTTCTCAAAATCTCCTGCGCTATATAATTCCGGAGGATCTAGGAAGTCAATGAAATGGTGTTTTACTTGTGCGCGTTCTTGCGATGTCGGGGCGGCTGTTCCGACATTCATTCCCCTGTAAATTTGTCTGGAATCTGCACTGATGATTTCCGCTCCGACTTCTTGGGCAACGCGTATTGCGAATGCTGTTTTGCCAACTGCTGTAGGGCCTACGATACAAATGAGGAGTGGTCGCACGGTTGTGATTACATCAATTCGTCTAGGCCATCCAAACTTGCATGGTCCTCACGCCATCCATCATCCTCATCATCTCCACCCGCTTGCGCGTCCAAATAGGCATCAATTTCAGGGTCGCCTGTTTTTTCAGGTTTCCCTTCATCTGCGTCCTGCGGATCGCCTTCATCGGGCATCTCAAATCCCATTCCCTCTGCCAGGTCGCCATCTTTGCTGTCAAATGAAGGAGGCGTTCCGTGCTCAAAACAAAGTTGGGGATATTCTATGTTGGGTACAGCTGCTTCAAACGATACGGGCTCGATGAAAAAGCACCACATCCTCAGAAAGTCGTAGATGTATACAGCACGAGAATCAGTGTCTTGTAAAATGGCTTCAACCTTGATGACAGCCATGTCTCCCTCCCCGCCAATGTCCATCAAGGAATACTCTTTTCCCTTGTCCCAATTTTCATCACTTTCGAAAAAGGATGCCATTTCACCAGGATTCCATCCGAACGCATCCAGGATGGCGTTGTGGAAATGCAGCAAGGTCGAGTCTGTGGAGATTTCGATATCCCGGTATACGTCTTGCTCGGTATCTAGAATGACACGAAGCTTTGCAATTTTTGATTCTTTCATTTCTGAAGCCATGGTGTTCAAAGGTAGTTCTTAACAGTATTCACGTCAATGGCATGGTGGTTTGCATGATGCGTCACGTGTCCATTTTTCAAGATGAGCATCTGCGGGCTTTGGTGCTCGATGTTGAGTTTCTCACCAATCGCAGCACTGACTGGCCTGTTTTCTAACAGGTCGAGATAATATGCGGTGACGTCATTCAGGGAGTCATCCCAGCCTTGTTCAAACATCTTCAGCGCTATTCTGCTCACAGAGCATCTTGTGCTGTGTTTGAAGAGCACAACAGTCCCTAAATCGGATGCCGATATTGCTTTATCTAAATCCGCTAAAGAAGTCAGGTGTTTCCAATTCATACCTTAGTAAATTTGTCATCTATTATTCACAAAGGTACTAGCATATATGTTGACTCGTCTGATTAAAATATTATTGGCAGCCTCAAGTTTGGCTTACACTGTTTATTTATTCTCTGTAGCACAAACTGGCGCAGCTGTCGGAATGATTTTCGTTACGGCCATACTGGTTATGATGACTTTAAAAAGCATGAGGCTTGTACTTGCTTTTGTCCAAATCAGGCAGCAAAAGATGCCCGAGGCAAAAAAATGGTTGGGGAGAATTAAACAAAATCAGCTTTGGCCGAGACAGAGAGGTTATTACAACTTTCTTTTGGGGAGTCTGACGATGGAGGAGAATATGAATGTCGCGGAAAAGTATTTGAAGGAAGCTGTCAGTTTGGGCTTGCGTCATGCCCACGACGAGGCTGCCGCAAAACTCAACTTGGCGGTGGTTGCCAGTACAAAGCGTCGCACACGCGAAGCCATCATGTTGCTCAACGATTGCAAACGACTGGACACGAAAGGCATGCTTACCAAGGATATTAAAATGGTAGAGCAAGCGGTTAAGGGCGGGGGAGCGAAGACGTCAACAGGAGGCAGAGGCGGCGCATCTTCCTCTGCGCGTCAAGCGAGAAGATCGAAAAAATAAGTGACTTGATCGGCGTTTTGCGCTGATTAAGGTCTTGGTGTTCTCGTGTTCTGAGCTTGGTTTTTCCGTAATATCTGAAGTTCAGCGAGCAATGCCAAACTTGCTTTTTCTGCACGTTTCACAGTGTCACGGAGTGCAGCTTGTTTTGTGTTTTCTTCTGGAATAAGTACATCCTCTCTCGCTTGAGAAACCAAAGCTTTCAATGAAACATTTGCTTTCTTGATGAGCTGATGAGCCTGTTCATCATCAATGGGAAAAGCAAGCACATGGGCAAAACTCTGCTCGACCACATCGTTAAGCATGGAGTGTATTGCGCGTCGTACGTTTTCAATGTGAAGGGGCATAGAAAAGTAAACTACACCAATCTGATGTTAAAACCAAGCTTTAGGCGTCAATTTGTGCCAATTAATGCATTATAAGTGTTTTTAAGTCACTTTCAAGGCGATTATCGGCCATAAAAGACTTTTCTAGATCAGCGGCAAATGGAAATGCAGTATCTAGACTTGCTGTTCTCGCAACAGGTGCGTCTAGCTTACGCCAACATTCTTCATGGATGCGTGCGCTTATCTCTCCACCCACACCACCCGTCATCGTTGCTTCGTGTAACACGAGGGCTTTCCCCGTCTTGTTGACACTTTCCATCACCATGTCTTCATCCCAAGGGAGCAATGTCCTGAGATCGATTAGTTCTACCGACCATTCTGGATGTGCATCAAGAACCTGTTCTGCCCATTTCACACCCAATCCATAAGTGATGACGGTCGCATCGTTTCCTTCTCTTACTTTTCTTCCCTTGCCAAATGCGATGGTGTAATCTTCCTCTGGTACCAAGCCAGTCAAGCTCCTGTAAAGGAATTTGTGTTCAAAGAAAAGGACTGGGTTTGGATCTTCGACGGCCATTCTCAAAAGCCCCTTCGCGTCTGCTGGGGAAGAAGGGTATACGATTTTTAAACCTGGCACATGGAAGAACCACGCTTCTACACTTTGAGAGTGGAAGGGTCCAGCCCCCACACCTCCTCCTGTCGGCATCCTGATGACGACGTCGGCACATTGTCCCCAACGCCAGTGAATCTTTGCCAAATTATTCACGATTTGGTTGAATCCACACGTTACAAAGTCAGAGAATTGCATCTCCATCATGGATTTACGCCCGCTGATACTTAGCCCCAACGCAGCGCCGACAATGGCGCTTTCGCAGAGCGGTGTGCTTCTCACACGTGCTTCACCAAACCTTTCTATAAATCCATCTGTGACCTTAAAAACACCTCCGTATGCGCCGATGTCTTGGCCCATGCATACCATGTCTTTGTTTTTCTCCATGCTCATGCCCAAGCCTTCTTGTATGGCATCGATCAATCTCAGTTCTCGACCTTCCGTTGTCGGGGGGGTGGGTTCAGGAGTTCCTGGTGCAAACCTGTCTTCAAGTTCGACGTCCACATTTGCAACAATGTCAGGGAGGTCTGAAGATATTTTTAAGCCCTCTAAAATGGCGGCCTTGTGCCTCTCTTGCATCTCCGATTCTTCTTCATTGCTGAGTCCACCTGATGCTTTTAAATGTGCCGTAAATCGCTCCACGGGATCGACCTCTTGCCATTTCTCTATGAGCCCTTCAGGATAGTATTTTGTGCCTGAAGCTTCTTCGTGACCTCTTATTCGAAACGTTTTGAATTCCAGTATAATAGGTCTAGGATTATCACGTAATGATTTAACGCATTTGCGCACGGTGTTGTAGACCGCAAGGATGTCGTTTCCATCGACTTGTATGGCATCTTCAGCGGGGATGCCATACCCGATGGCCTTGTCTGTAAAGTGTGCACAACGGTACTGTTCAGCGGACGGTGTGGAGAGTCCCCATGAGTTGTTTTCAATGCCGATAATGACAGGCAATTGCCACACTGCAGCGACGTTGACTGCCTCGTGAAAATCGCCTTCACTCGCGCCGCCATCTCCTGTAAATACAAAGGTGGATTTTCCAGAGTTGTCCAATTTATGTGCAAGCGCGATTCCGTCGGCAATGCCTAATTGTGGACCCAAATGGGAAATCATGCCACAGATCTTATGCTCCTTGGATCCGAAGTGAAAGCTTCTGTCTCTTCCTTTTGTGAAGCCGTGTTCCTTGCCCTTAAATTGAGAGAACAGTCGGTCCAAGGTGATACCACGGGTTGTGAAGATGCCAAGGTTTCGATGCATCGGTAAAATCCAGGTGTCATCGGGCATTGCAGCAGCGACACCCACAGAAATGGCCTCTTGACCTATCCCACTAAACCACTTCGAGATTTTGCCTTGCCTCAGTTGCGAGAGCATTTTCTCTTCAATCATTCTGGGCAGAAGCAATTGTTGATAAAGATGTAAGACTTCAGATCTACTCAACCCTTCCGAATCGAATCGCAACGGGTTATGTGGAAATGTATTGTTCGTTTTTTCCATGGCAGTACGAATGTACGGAGGTCAAAGCAGATATCTTCGCAATATGGAGCAAAACGACAAAGGAATTTGGAAAGGACAGGTGAGGGTCAGTCCTGAAGAAGCGTCAGACAATCGATTGCTCCGCATTGCCATTGAAGAAAGTTGGGGGCTTGATGATGACTCGATCGCCTGGGTTAAGATCTTACGTCGCAGCATTGACGCCAGAAAAAAACCCGTCATTATTCAACTTTCAGTTGAAGCCGGCCCTGAATCCGTACCGGAACCAGATGGCGAAATGCAAGTGTGGGAGTGGCCCGATGTCAGGGGCAAGGAAGAGGTGCTAGTAATCGGGAGTGGACCCGCAGGATTATATGCTGCGCTGGAACTCATTCGAGAGGGCTTTAGGCCCATCATCATCGAAAGGGGGGAAGCGGTGCGCGATCGCCGTCGTGACCTGGCAAAATTGGTGAAAGAGCATGTGATCAATCCCAATTCTAACTATTGTTTCGGTGAAGGTGGCGCAGGGACATATTCAGATGGAAAGCTATACACCCGTGCAAAAAAACGTGGACATGTGATGGAGGCCATCGAATGGCTTGTCGTGCATGGTGCGCCATCATCCATTGTGATCGATTCTCACCCCCATATCGGCACGAACAGACTTCCTGCCATCATCACGAGTATGCGCGAAACGATTGAGCATTCAGGGGGAGAGGTCTTATTCAAAACCTTACTCACAGATCTTGAAGTCAAAGACGGAAAACTGGTGTCTGCTTCTTTTACGTCAGGGAATACGGCAGATGTCAGAAAATGTGCAACAATGATTCTTGCCACAGGACACAGCGCGCGAGATGTTTTTAAAATGCTCAATCGGAATGGCATCCTTCTGGAAGCAAAGCCCTTCGCACTCGGCGTGAGGGTAGAACATCCTCAATCGTTTGTGGATACGGTTCAGTATCACGGAGAAGACAGATTGAATTTTAACAGTGAGGAAAGATTGCCTGCAGCCTCCTACAAACTTGTGTGCCAAATAGATGGGAGAGGCGTACACAGCTTCTGTATGTGTCCAGGAGGGATCATCGCACCGTGTGCTACTTCTCCAGGAGAAATAGTCACAAATGGCTGGTCTCCGTCCAAGCGAAACAATCCATATGCAAATTCAGGAATGGTAGTGACGATTGACCCTGAGGTGTGGGAAAAAGCAGGGTTCTCAGGCGCTTTGGCTGCAATGGAATATCAAGCGCAGGTAGAAAAAACATGCTGGGAAGCCGCTGCACGAAAGATGGAATCAAGTCAATCAGAAAGTCACAAGATGCAAACGGCTCCTGCGCAAAGGCTGACAGACTTTATTGCCGGGCGTTCTTCAAAAGACCTTCCCGTCTGTTCCTACCTTCCAGGCGTGGTGCCTGTCGACCTTCATAAAATACTTCCCCCCATGTTAGTCCATGCGCTCAGAGCGGGGTTTAAGAAGTTTGATCAAAACATGAGAGGCTTTATCCATCCCGATGCCATTGTTGTGGCGCCGGAATCTCGCACAAGCAGTCCCGTTCGGATTCCTCGAAACAACGATACGCTTGAGCATCCTGAAGTTCAGGGTCTTTTCCCGTGCGGAGAGGGCGGGGGATATGCAGGGGGGATTCTTTCAGCCGCCATGGATGGCAGAAGAGTCGCACAAGCCGTCGTCAGCAAATTACGTCCCCGTGCAACGCGCGAGTAGCCAGCTCTGATTTTAGTGACTTGACTGTGCGATTTCTCTTGCTTCGGCAATAGAAATTTGCGCGCCTTGCAATTCAACAGTCATAAACGCATCAGAAATACCCAAATCTTTTACGCTGTCTAATCTCAATCTGGCCTCAGCTTCGTTGTCGTATGACGTTGTAAAGTATCTGTATGTTCCATCCATTTCGATGACCTGCTTGACATCCCCAAGGGTGATAAACATTTCGAAGATATTCACCGGAATCATGTCTGAAAATCTGCCGAGCTGAATGCGATATACAGGTGCCTCACTGACCTCTTTGCTCGGAGCTGTTTCGGCTGCTTCTGGTGCGTTCGTTGTGGGTGAAATAAAGCTTCTGTGAGCCTCAAGTCCTATCGCCTCCGCCATAGGGATACGTTTCCCATTTCTGTATGCAGTAATGAACGCATCGTCTGCCCAAACCGCTTCTGAGTATTCTAGCTCAGCTCTTGCTTCTGTCGTATTGTTGTGTGTAGGACCTACAAATCTCAACAAACCATTGTTGTCTGAAATCGTTTCCAATGCGACATTATCTGGCTTTTGATTCTCACTAAATACGCCATACTGAACCCTGTATGTCAAAACAGCATTTGCCATTGATGCGTTCAGACGTTTTAACGCTTTGTCTTCAGATTTTTCAGCTGTATTTCCAGCCGCTTCAAGCATCTTCTTGTAGTGCTCAGGCGTGAATTCAGCGACGATCACCGCGTAATCCAGGATGTACGAATTGGGATCTGCATCCGTCGTTGCGTAACGTGCATCCCAGTCCTCTTTGCTTAATGCAATGCCGTCATTGTCTACAAAGTGTGTAAGTGAGTGAATCTCTAGATCTTCATAATCTGCAACGCCGTCACCATCGGTGTCCAATGCACATCCGTATTCATCGACGGGTGCGCCAGAAGGGGTTCCGTGACATCTGTCTACAATGTCATTGATTCCGTCTTTGTCGAAATCAATATCGCCTGCAAACATGTTGTCAGAAAAAACAGTCTTCATCTTCTTTCTTCCTACTCTTTTTCCAAGCATAATGCCTACGCCGGCCTGAACCGTCGTCACGAGTGCGCTCCCACCGATTGCCTTCTCAGCGCCAAGTGAATTAAAAACATTTCTATTTCCCATTTGCGCAGTAAAAGACAATGAAGAGTTAATGGAGGGTGTGAGTTGTATATCGACTCCCACCTTTACTGGGATGGTAATGCCTCTGTTATTTGAGATGGCCGTTTCGTAGTCGTAATCTCTTGTCAATTGTGTTGCTTTATCCGCACGTGTTGCCCTTGGACCCGATGACTGCGGCTCAGCCACATCATATAACAATCCATCAGACCAAAGGTGATATAGGCGACCCTCTTGGTCGTATAAATCAGCCATGACATTTGTGTTTCCCCAGCTTAACCCTGCGCCAATCCAAGGGCGTATTGACGTCGTTGAAGATTTGAATGGCAAGATTCTTACAGAAGCACCTACTGAAGAAAGCTTTGCTTTTTCACCTTGGTAACCATAATCCTGAAACAGCGTACCTTTCCAGGTGTCCAGATCCAAACTTATAAAATCACCTACGGATTGTTGCATCGAAAGGCCAGTACCTAAAGCGGATGCGCCAGATTCAGTGCTCACACTCCCAACTTGAGAGACAGGGCCTGCTGTGGCAGAAAAAGTTTGGGCTTGAATTCCATAAAAACTGGATATAAAAAGTGCAGTTGTAAATAGAACAGCTTGAATGTGGGTGGGGTATAAATTTTTCATAAGAGATAGGATATTGTAAGTCTTTACGCTACTTTGCCTCATAAGGTTACATTCGTAGCTAGTTTGAATAGAATTCTGTATTTTTACAAAATGAATATTGCCCATATAGTTCCCCACTATTTTCGAAATATTGTTGCTGTTGCAGTGTGTTTGATTGTTGCGCTAGGCGCAGTGTCTGCGCAAACGGAATCGATGCTTCTGGTCGAAGGCACCATCAAGGATGAAGGTTCTGGCAGGAAGTTGCCTGGTTGTGTTGTTGTTGTTTTTCAGGATGGGAGTGAGTTTGACAGGTTAGAGGTGGACAACAATGCGGGATATTCATTTGAGTTGCCTCTGCGACATCTGTATACGTTTCAATTTGTGAGGGATGGGTTTACGTCCAAGAAAGTGTCCCTCGATGTGAGTGATGTTCCAGATACGGATGCGGTTGATGGATTTGGATTTGATCTAGATATGACGCTTTTTAAAACCATAGAAGGGTTTGATGAATCAATTTTAGACACGCCGATTGGCATGGGGACATATGATGTAGAATCTTCAAAATTTAATTTCGATATGGAGCACACTGCTCGGGTGAAGCAGCGTATCGAAAACGAGAAGAACAGACTTCTGTCGATTGAGGAAAATCGTTCAAAAAACAAACGTGCGTACGATGTTGCCATGAAGCAAGGGGAGAACGCAATGAAGAAGAAGAAATGGCAAGAAGCCCTTGGCTTTTTCGAAGAGGCCCTCGTTCTGATTCCAGATGAAGAAGAAGCGATTGAGGAGCGCGACAAAGCCCGACGCGAACTGGATGCCATTGCTGCAGATTTGTCTGAACAGCAGGCGGAAGAAGATGCTGCCAGAGCTGAAAAAGAAGCCGCTGCCGCAGCTTTAGAAGCAGAGCGTCTCGCACAAGAAGCGGAAGCACGCCAAAGAAAAGCTGATGCTGATGCACGTACTGCCCAATCGAATCAAGCTGCTGCCGCTGCCGCTGCCGCTGCCGCTGCCGCCGTGAAGGCCGATACCGATGCCGCTGCCGCCGCAGATGCTTCTGCTGCCGCTGCTGCCGCTGCTGCCGCTGCTGCCGCCGATGCTGCTGCCCAAGATGAGATTGCTGAACAGAGGGCTGCTGAGGAATTGGCACGTCAAACCCAGATAGATNATGAAGCNGCTCAGGCTGAAATAGANGCNGCAAATGAGCGGGATGCCGAAGCGGCGGAGGAGGCAGAGCGCAAGCGATCTGCACTCCTTGCAAATACGGCAAACAAAGAGCCAGATGAGGCTGAGAAGTATTACAGNGATGCATTGAAATCTGAAAGNAAAGCGCGATCTGATGAGTTGGCGGCANGAATTCAGGCAGAAAGGGATCTGCTCACACGCAGAAAAGAAGAGGCGAAGCAAAGAAGTCAAGCAGAACTCGACGAGATGATTTCAGGGTATAGAAACGAAGACAATTCAGTNNCCTATGTNGAACCNGTGTATCGCAACTATGAGCACACAGTCACCTATGANGCNCCCGTTTACAGAGACATTGACAACTCAGTCNCGTATGACGCACCAGTGTATAGAGAAACACATGGTATTCCAACAATTGCTGAATCTGACATGGACCTTCCTCAGGGGTTTTATGAGAGCTCGTACAAAATTCAAAATGGGATTGTCATCGAACGTACGATTCGCGACGGTGATCACATTTTACGTTACAGAAAAGTCGTGATGAAAACAGGGACGTATTATTTCAAGCAGGGACACAGCATCACGTCTACGGTTTGGCATAGAGAGACCACATTGGTTTACGACTAACCCTCTCGAAAATCAGCATGTCACCTGGGGTTCAAAAAGCAGTTCTATACACGCTAGCCGTGCATGCAGTTGCACTCTTTATTTTAACCCAAATTACAGTATCCGATGCGCCATCGGCCTCAGATCAGTATGCAGATGTCATGTTTTTTGACCCGTCAGAACTGCCTGTCCCAGATGAGTCGCAGCCTTCAGATCTACAGGAACGTATGAACGAACGCATTGCCAATCTGAGAGCTGACGCCTCGAAGGCGTCGTCTTCAGAATTCCGTTCTACGGGGCTGACCTCGGCGGAGAAGGCCAAGCTAGACGCAGAGGTGGAGGCGGAGCTTCAGGCGATGGAAGCGGCGGAATTTGATCGGCTTTCTTCGGAAGAAAAGGACATGGAGACGGTGGGGGTGCCAGACGCTACAGCCGATTCCACACAGATAGATACCATGGACGATTGGGACAAACAGTACGAGGGGCGCGTGACGGTACGCTTCGAGTTGGATGGACGAGCCCCCCGACATTTGGACGTTCCAGGATACAAATGTCAAGGCAGGGCCGATATCTCTGTCACGGTCGTGGTTTCNCCCTCGGGNAAAGTCCTTTCTGCTGACATTTCTTCGGGCGCCGCTCCGGGCTCGTGTTTCGCTTTGGCGGCTTTAAACTCCGCCCAAGAATCGGCGTTTCTTCCCCTAGATTCCGCCCCTAAACGCCAAACTGGAATGCTGCACTACGCCTTCGTGGCGCAGTAGCCGAAGGTTCACATAGGTTTACTTCCCGACTGCCGCGACGTAATCTTTCAGGTACTTGAACTTCTCACACAGCTCTCCGTCGAGTCCCGTCTCTCTCGCCCCGGCAAGGATGCCATCTCGATCGCCCTCAATCAGCAAGGGAATGACGTGGTCGAGCATGTCACGCCCAAACCCTTTCGACGCATCTCTCGGCAGTTCGCACGGCAAATTGTCGATGGCCATCACGGTGATGCTTCCAGGTGTGTCTGTCGCACACTCACATTCATTTTCGGGGTCGTACCCATAAATGGGATCTGCGACTGAAGATGGCCTCAGTGTACACGCCACCGGTCCGTCAATGTCACAACTTATATCTGCGACCACTTTCAAGCTCACTTGGGGATGTTTTAAATCCGCTCTGGAGATGATATAAGGCGATCCTTGGGCATAATAATGTCCCGCGATGAAGATGTCTGCCGCACATGCGTAGGGCAGGAAGGCACTTTTAAAATGAGCGGGGTCATCGATAAACGCTTGTCTGTCGAATGCACCCCCATCTTTCCGTGCGTTGTAATCTGAAAGGCCCAAGTGTGTGTACACAGGACCGTCCGAGAATTCTTCGGATAGAAACGCCTCTTGGTCGACCTTNCGTATCCCTACNGCGTCTAGAAGTTCAGCAGCCCCTCGTCCCACACGACCATGTCCCGTCAACACGATTTTCAAGCCCTTCGGTAATTTTTCTGCCNTNGCTTTTGANACCATCTCATCCTGGTCNTTCCCGTCNATGGCCCGCGGTAAGGTGAACGTCTTCTCTCGCAGTCCCCACGCACGCAATCCATTGTACGCCCCAACAATCCCAGCCCAACAGTGGATGAATAAGATTGAGCAGATCTCCGGCCCCAGC
>PACT01000034.1 GCA_002700285.1 Crocinitomicaceae bacterium
TGAGCTGGAACGCCGACCGTAAGTACGGCGACATTTGGCTTCCCTTCGAAAAAGGTCAATGCCAGTACAACTTTGAGGCCTCCAATCCAGAGCGGCTCAAGCAACTTTTCTCTATTTATGAGGCTGAGGCGTCTGACCTAATCGACAAGCAGTTGCCGGCACCGGCCCTTGATTTCGTTCTCAAGTGCAGTCACACGTTCAACCTTTTGGAGGCGCGTGGTGTGATCTCGGTGACGGAACGCACCGCCACCATCGGTCGAATTCGTAACCTGGCTCGGAAGGTGGCAGAGGCCTGGTTAGGCGAAAGAGAGTCCTTGGGCTTTCCGCTGCTCCCGAGTGATTAGCCATCAGTAATGGTTGGTGTGGACACTCCTCTGAGCTGTTCGGAGTGTGCTGCCAAAGCGTCTATCGATAGATCACATCGCCTGCAGGCTCGCGCTGTTGTTGCTACTCAAGGGGCTGTTCTGCGGTGCACCATCACCAGGCTCACAAGATCCATCCCTGCTGATTTGCCGCACGGTTGAGCTCATCGGTCGGTTGCAAGCCGATGCCCGAGTCTTTGAAACCAGCTGTTCTGCTTCGATCGATGTGGAATGCATCGATCAAGGCGCTACCGAGGTTGTTCTTCGATCCTGATCAAACCCTCCTCAGCAATGCTGGCAGTTGAAACTGATTGGCGTGTTGCAGACACCTCCCTCCAGTATTCATCCACTTGTGTTCGGGGCTGTGAAGCGTGTCCAACGGCTAGGCAGTTGAGTGCGCCAGTGGGAGCTGTTTTACCAATCTTGTACTCCTATTGCAGATGCACGCCGGTTGATTGCGGCAAGGTTTCAGCAGGTGGCGGGCTCGCACGCGGTGGTTTGCTTGCGGCCCTGGTCCTCGGTAGTGCCCAGGTCCAACTTCCTGCTGCATTGCGCGAACCCTTTTGTGTGGCTGGCTTATCCCATGCTCTAGCGGCATTTGGATTTCATTCGTCGGTTGTTCCTGGCTCCGTCTTGGCGGTTGGCCGCGGCTTATCGCGTCTATTACGGGTGTTTCTTGGATGTTGTGCCTTGATAGTCATTCTCACCCTCGCGCGCGGGGGGGGGGAGGGACTCACCTTGATTCTGATGTTGTTGTTTCCTCCCGCTTGAGCTCACTCCATTGGCTTGCAGCTTTGTGCTACTGCCATGGCTGGTCTCACCTTTTCTGCCCCCGGATTGGAATAACAACTCCTGCGGTGCTGTCCACTCCTCAGGCGCTTTGGTACCTAAAGCGTTCGGTTGGTGCTGGATCAGGTCGATTGTCAGGCACATGATGGCTGGGTTTCCGTCCCGCAGGAGATCATCAACGTTGGTTGCGTCGTCATGAGGCGAAAGACGCCATAGGGGTGGGCCTCTAAGATCGTTGGGCGTCTTTTTGACGTTATGGAGAGGTGGCAGAGCCTGGTTGATCGCGCACGACTCGAAATCGTGTAGGGGTAACACCCTCGAGGGTTCGAATCCCTCCCTCTCCGCTGGAAGACAGTTCTAGGGAATCCACTGGAGTTCCAAACCCCCTACCCCTAGAGTGATCTAGGGCTTTTTATTGTCCGCACTTGTCCCTGCAAGTTTGGTAGCGTTAGATCACCGTAGTAGGGTAAAGGTCAGGTGTACATCTCTGACAGCGATCTGAGGTCGCTGGAATCGCGAGAGAAGAAATACAAGGTTTCGTGTGGCAAATCGCTTTTTGTAGAGGTTTATCCAGGTGGTGGAAAGTATTTCGTCTGGAAGTACTACTTCCCACCAGGTCGTTCAGGGCAGCAACGTTGGTATCAGATTGGTCCTTACGGGAAGGGTCCAGGCAAGTGGACGCTGAAGCAGGCAAGGGATGAGCAGGCACGACTGGATTTGCTCAGGAAGGCAGGTGAAGACCCTCGTCTCCTGAAGTCAGAGGCGAAGAAGGAGATACAGAAACAGGCAACCAACCCATCAGTGCTCGCTGCTGCTGAAGGGTTCTTGGAGAGGTCCAAGAACAAACCCAACACCATCAGCGATTACCGCAACATGCTTTTCAACCAGGTGTTGCCGATCCTTGGACCTGACACTCCTGTGAATCGTTTGGAGTGGAGTAACGGGGGTAGGGAGAAGATCCTCCGACTGAAGGAGGGAATCGAGGCAAGAGGTTCTCTTTATCAGTCGGAAAAGTGCTTCATGGTGATGAGGGGGATGTTCGACTACGCCATCGATCGTGAATGGATCCAATGTCGCCGCTCATGCTTTCACGATTGACGCGACTTGCCACTAGTTCTTTCTTCGAGTGCTATGAATTTGATAAGGACATCACAAACTCGGCGTGTCGGAGATGACCTGGCACGTCAACTAGAGCAAGTCAAGAAAAAGCATCTAGAAATCGTCCAAGAAGAATTAGTGCTTTGGAAGCAGTATTCCAGTCTTGTGAAAAGTATTGCCGCGCCTGAAGTCACTATGCATGAAGGTTGAAAAAGAGGTGCCTGCATTTAGATTTCGCGATGAGATCATTTTCCTTGATGAGGTAGAGGGTTTACTCGCTGTATTAAATCCTGATTGGGATGAGGTTGAAGTTCGTGATATGGATGATGCAAGCATTTGAGGGGAGAAGTAATCAACGAATATGGCATGATTTTAATAACACGGTTATGGGCTGGGAATTACCTGCAGTAATAGCGTCGAAGCTTGTAAATCTATACATGCTTGTATATGACTGAGTAGTAGATGGAAGTATTATGATGAACTTACAGGAACTTAAAACTTTAATAACATACAAATTAAATATTAAAATCATATATTTTGACAATGAAGGATATAGAATGATCTAACAATCACAAGAGCAATGGCTAGATAGTAAACATATGGCATCAAGCGAAGATGGAGGCCTAAAGATACCAAACCTTGGATTATTTGCTAAATCATTCAACTACAAAATCCGAATAGCACTAAGCAACAAAGAAAGCGAAGTAGGTATTGAATGGCTAAGTAAATAGACAATGCCATCACTACTACTATTACCATTGAAGGCTTATTTACGCTGCGGAGTTTTGCCACAAGTTAACTGTGATCATCCTAATAAAGATCCGGATTCAATATTGTATAGAAGAGGGCCCGATAACGAAATGATTATAGAATAATTTAATAAATAAATTTCTTTTGATGGATAAAATAAATTCATTGCAACAATGAAAACAACGAGAGTAAAAGTATGAAACTTGAAATGGTACCAGTAATATATGGGAATGAAACGGTCGGACTAGGACATTTAGTAAGTATAAATATCCTGGCTACAGCCTCAGCAAATGGATTATTTGAAGATGTGCCGCATATTGTAATATGCAAGAAAAAGACATTGCAACAGTTTAATTATTTAGTTAAGATATTATCAAAAAACTTATGCTTTGTGGGGCTGGATGAATATAAATATGAACAGGTTATAGAAAGATATAAAGAAAGATTGTATTCATTTGAATATTTTTACCCTAACGAAAAGCTAAAAGATGATTCCGAAAAGCCGTTATATGGATCAGCCTGGAATAGAAGTCTAGAGTATCTTCATAAAAATAAAATCCAAATATTTGATGATATTTATAGTAATACTCCAAGCTTATCTGATATTATTCCTGAAATTTTCAAAAAAGATGAGCCAATAGCAGTTATAAGTGTACGAACAACAATATGCGACGTAGGTAAAAGAAATTCAAACCCAAAAGTGTTGCAATTGACAATAAATGAACTCAAAAGGAGAGGCTATAAAATTGTGAGAATAGGTGCTAACTTCTCAAAGGAAATATTAAATGGAATAGATCTAGACTTATCACGAAGATGGTCAACAGGAATTGAATTATCGGTTATGAAATCAGCAAATATTCTAATTGGGAGCTTGGGAGGTATAACACAGCTCGCAGGTTTGTTGGGTGTAAAAACTTTATTGTATGATTGCCCAGTTCCAATACAGATATATCTATTTCATAACTACTTAAATCATCATATTTTGTTTAAAAATCCTAATAATAGCATTTGGCCAAAAGGGTTAAGTCCATATGAATACTTCGCTTTGCTAGATTCAGAATATACTTTTCTTGGTATAAAAAGCAAAGAGTCATTTATCAATGATAATTCTTCGAGTGGTAACGAATTTACATTAAGTCCGAATACAGATAAGCAAATACTCAACGCAGTACAATATATTTTAAGCGAAGAAAATACAACTGAATGTATCGAGGATAGACCAAGAAGAGATTTTAAAAGATGTGTAGAGGCCAATACAGGACTCTATTCGTCGTTCAATAGGTTGCTTCCGGAAGATATTTACAAGGAAAGGTAAAAATATATGCAAAATAAATGGCTTAATAGAGGAGAGAAAAATTGATAAAATGTATTTATTTAGTATTAGCAATATAGCGCATAAATGCTTAAAGCTTGCAAGGGTTAGACTAATGAAATAGTAGATAAGCTCTTTATCGTAGAAGGATTGTTATTGGCGAAAAGCTTGCCCCAATATTTAGCGATAGAGCACAGATGACAGTCATTTAATATTCTTTGTGGCCATGTACTCGAAATCGTCCCTAGGTCTGATGTAGGCATAACCTAAAACTTCAAGTATCCGTGCAATTTTATATGTATTTTTACTAATTTCCAGAAAAAAAGCTGGCGAGCTATACTCAACCACTGGCTTAAGTAACGGGCACGTAAACATAAATAGATTGTAAGCGGTAGTGTAATTTGCAGGAATAGGAGTCATATGAACTAAATTGGAGTCGAAGACAATGCTTTGCCCGGCCCTGGCATTTATTGAAATTTTCTCCGCAGACGCATAACTATAAAAGTTCTCTCTGTGAGACCTCTCTTTGATTAAGAGCTGAGATTCGCTTTTTGAATCGGTCAAAAATGTGAGGACACTTAGAGAAAGTGGAATATCAGAAAACGTATGCATATGCGGTAAGTCTCTATGCCAACTAACTGTCGAAGCGCCTTGTTTTGCTTGATTAATAACGACTCGATTCAGATGAAGCTGGTAATTAGTTGGAAAAAATTGGTGAATAATAGAATGAAGATTAACATTAAGTAGAAGGTCTCTTAATACATTTGAAAAGATAAAGGCACTCCTGTAAACACCATTGAAACCTTGCTGGGAAGACACATCATATGGATAAACACCTGAAATTCGATACACATCATTGATTACTGTAGAACAATCCTCTGGACTTAAGAAATCATCAACAATAGAATATCCTTGTTCAAGAATTTGTCTAAATAAGTGGCTTCTAGGTCGTTCACCAAAGCTTGCCACGACATCTAGGGCACTATGGTTTGACATCTATACGTGATAAGGTTAGATTAATCAATATATTACTATGAAGGCAGTCGTTCTGGCCGGAACATCAGAAATAGGATCAGTACTTATTAATCAACTAATAGAACAAAAATACTCTCGCATAATAGCGACTTACAACTCCCGTCAACCTACAAACAAATCGCCATTAATAAAATGGATTAAATTAGACATTAAAGATTACGAAGATCCGTCATTGATAAATGCAATTTCAGCAGAAGATTATGGGTGGGATTTATTTGTTTCATGTATTGGAACACAGCATCCTGTTGGACGATTCGACTCGATTGATTCAGCTGAGTGGATGCAAGGTGTCAATATAAACTCTACATTGCAAATAGCTACACTCGTGAATCTCATGCCTTTTAGATGTAAGACATTAAGACCTTGTGCAGTATTTTTTGCTGGAGGGGGTACAAATTCAGCTACTCCTTACTACTCAGCTCAAACACTTGGGAAGATATCCCTTATCAAATCAATGGAGCTCTTATCCTCTGAATACATTGATACAACATTTTTTACTCTTGGTCCGGGGTGGGTTAAGGCCGATATTCATGCGGCGACGTTAAATGCAGGCCCTTCATTGGCGGGAGAAAACTTTTATAAAACAGAAGCTATGTTTGCAAATCAATCTTTGATGAACACAGCCGAAAAGGCAGTCTTCGACCTGCTCAAGCTTGTATCAACTGAGCATGTATATACGAATGGGAGAAATTTTTCGTCGGTTCATGATGATATATCTAAGACCAACTTGGAAAAACTTTATGAATATAATCCCGAATTTTATAAGCTGAGAAGGTCTTGCAATGAATTTCAAGTGTGATGATTTTGGACATCTTTATGGAAATAATTAAAGAAGGTCGTTGAGACGAATTAAGCGGAATGTTAATTCATTAATGGAGAATATAGTAGTCTATTTTGTAACCCTCGCTGCATGAAGTATGTACAAAATTAAAGATCAGCAAATAATGCTGCGCAATTGATAAAAATGGCCGAATGCCTGATTTAATAAGCTTTCGATTGATGACTTTTTGGGAGACATTTGATTTATAAGCAAGTATTCTTCTTTGTAGTGTTTTTAAGATTCAAATGATTGTTAATGATCGAATTATATTCCCTATTGGTATGAGTTTTGTCGAGATAATTTTAGTCTAAATTCCTATGATCTAGATGCTTGCTGGTAAATATTTAGGCACTGATTCTGTGCATATGTTTATGTGCAGTAATAAGATTGTTCAAAAAATATACTCTAATATTTCTTGATAAGAAGAAACGACTGCGCCGAGTAAGGTGTCGAGCTCAAGCGTGGGATGTTTTGTTCGCAATTTTGAAAGGGTAAGATACAGCTATTAATTGCTAACGATCTTTTTGGGAAAAGGGAAATAACCTTCCTTTCATAACCACTTCCTTATCAATCATAGACTTCATACTCACGTGTCCCTAAATTAATCAGAGCTTCAGGCCTTGGATTGACTAGAACTTAACGCCCATCATCAACTTCTTCTGCTTTATTCAAACGGGATCAATATACAGGTCGGTTCTTTATTCCAGTTAAGAAAATCATTATAAGAGTTTAATTAACCACTATGATACGTGCATTCTGACTTGTACAAAGCCTGCGCCACCAATTACGCCTGCGATTAACAATATAGGTATATTGGTATCCATGCGATTATTCTCGGTCTCAATAACTTTGAACCACATTGTACGGAATTTAAATCAATCCAAGTCCCTTTTTTCTCTAAAAAATGGACTTGGATTGATTGAATAAGTTGCGCCGTAAATATTATGCTAACCCTAAACGAAAGTGAAATGTTGCTGCCTTGAAAATTTTTATCCATAACTTCTCCCGCTGCCGCAATATTTACTGCAAATAACGAATGCGAAAAATTTTCGGTTATTCACAGCAATGGCGGAATCAGAGCGGTCGGAGTTCTTGCTGGTTGCGAACCTCATCCCAGCGCAGTCAGCAAACAACCAGAGGTCAGTGATCGGTGGACCTGCTCTGCCGGATGAGGGTTAATCTCTGCATTCCTTTGTCTCCCAATCGCAGTTGTGAATCCAGGTTTGCTGTCTGACCTTGACCTTGACCTTAACCATCCGTCGTCCATCACCTCTGGTAGTGATTGCTGCTCCGTTTCGACTCGACATGAAGTTCCACAACCAAGAACAGGAAGGACGTGTGCCTGCGTGACGGTAAATGGATTCATCACCTCCGTAAGCAGGAACAGCAGTGTTTTCATTCACCTAGACCCTTGAGTTCTTCCAGCAGCACACGATTGAGTCGGTCATCGCACCCAACCACTATCTGCGGATAAATGGTTCCTCGGATATACGGGGCATAAGCGGCAGCACAGACTTCTTGTGTTGCTTTCACCCACATCTTCATTGTTTCTGGTTCCAGTTGCTCCTTGAGTGTCTGGTGGGACTCTTCCAAACTCTGGGATGCTCAGAACCTCATCTCAGGAGTATTCAGACCAGGGCATTCGATATCTGGTTGCTCTGCCTTCACCGGGATCAAAGGCAGAAGCAGTAGGAGGAGAAGTACCTTCACGTTGTCTCCTCCAGTAGTTCTTTGATTTGCTCCTGGAGGATGGTCCCTCAACTTCTGGAGAAAGAGCATCAGCACCGAAACGCAGTATGTCTGCTGTGGTCTGACGAGCACCTTGGTTGCTGAAGAGCAAGAATCACAGACCAATGCCAATAAGGATTTTCAGCATTACGCCATCACCTCAGCATCACAAATAATCATGCGGATAGTTGAGAGGGTAAGACCTGTTGTTCCCTGATGGATCTATAGGAACAACCCTCCTCACGGAGGCGAAGCACAAGACCTTCTTTTGCCTTGTTGGTCTTTGGTCTGCTACCGATGCTTCCTCCTGTCTTTCTTCTATGTTGAACGCTCTCAAGAGTTCTCTCTTGTCATTTCGCGCTCAACCTCATTCAGTCCTGTCAGCAGACCAATCAGCACAGGTGCGAACTTTCCAAGAGCACGTGTATTCACCAAAACACCCAGCTTTCTGACGTGAATGTCTTTGTCTTGTAGGTCGTGTAATCGGTTGATGACTGACCTTTGATCTCTTCCAAGGCGCGATAAAGCAGTGATAACCAATTCATCGCCTTCCACTAGTGCATTGAGTGCTGCCTGAAGTTGGGGTCTGTCCTTCTCGCTTGTGCGGGTGCTGATGGTCTTTTGGAACACCGCCATGCAACCTGCTTTCTTCAGCGATGCCACTTGGGCGTCAGTTGATTTATGAGTTGTAAAATAGCGGGAATTCCGATGCTTCTGGCGGTCATTGTTCCAACAAGGGTGTTAGCAAGACTAAAGCAACAAAACACTATTGTTGGAACACTCTTGACGCTCTGGTGACTATTGCTTGATGGTGTTTTCGTTTCCGTTCGGTTAATGGAACGCGAATCAGAAGAGCGCTTCAGATTGCGCAGGGCATCGACTTCTACTGCTACGAGGTCAAGTTCAACTTGATTCCATCGTCTTAAAAGCGAAGGGCAAGTTGATGGGTATTTACTACTAGGGCAGACGGTTCTCCTGATACCCGTATCCAGGAGTCAGTAGGAGAGTGAATCAGTCATGAGCGGACGGGAAAGACCTCTGAGGCGTAGGTACCTCAGGGGTTTTTCTTGTCTAAGTACGTGCCAGCGGTTTGGGGCCTTTCTCTACAGAAAGGTTTTGCACGATACATAACCATTTATCTGTCCCTGGGAGAGGATGCGTCGAACTGTGGGAGGTCTGGGGGGACCTCCCTTTTTTTTTGGAGTTTTTAGAGCGCCTTCTTTTCGTTCGGTTGGACACGCTCAGGTCTGTCCACTCCCAACTGTCACTGTGCCAATTATCTGCGTTATATTTGCTTTGTGAGGAAATAAACTCACGGGGTGGAAACAAGGACACACTCCCATTGAGTTTTCGAAACCCCTGCCTTTGGCGGGGTTTTTTTTGCGTAATTAAAGCGCCTAACCTTCGGTCCCGGTGGGTATGTCCTGATGCTTCTTCGTGTTGCCCTGTTTTTGCTGGGAGCAATCTCCGTTATAGGGATGTCCGCTAACGCGAACCAGATGTTCCCTGCTGGCGGAAGGAGTGGGACTGCTTGTCCCTCTGGGTCTCAATACAAGGGCAGTGGGTTTTGCAAGGCGACGAAACCTGTCTATCAGTTCTTCCGCGCTGGTGGGAGCAGTGGCACTTCCTGCCCCAGTGGGTCCCAATACAAAGGGAATGGTTTTTGCCGAACTCGTTGATATGTCGAACTTGGTGATGTTGTGGGAAACCTCCCCTTTTTGGTGTCCTGAAGGTTCCTGCTGTGTGTGGCGCTGGTGACGATATTTACCGAAGATCGTCACTCCATGAGTAATAATGCTTAGGGATTGGTCTTAGGCCGGTCGCGTCATGAGAACAGTCCCAGGAGGTCAAGCACTCCTGGGTCTTTTTTTGAAAACGCTCACGGCAGCCACGGCACACCCCACTCTTCGACGATGAATGGTGTTGATTGGTGTTTTGCCCCAGGCAACACTTTCGGTCCTTTGGGAAAGATAAGGATATCGTCCCTTTTTTGTGTCCTGAAGGTGCCTTCTGAAACCTCATGAATGGTTTTACAGAAGTTCCTTTTTAGTGGTCCAGATGGTCTTGGAAAAGTGTTATGGGATATGGACAAAAATTTATTTTTAAGGTCCCAATTGTTTCCCTGAGGTTTTTTTTGACTAATATGAATCCTCTTCCTGTCCGTTTTGAAAAAGATCAGGAACTGTTTGCTCTCTTCTGGCCTTTTTGATTGTGGATTGATCTCAACTCGATAGTTGAATTATTTTGTCACGGTATGAACAATCATCGGCCCGAATTCAAATTACCTTGAATGTATTGACTCCTCTTTATTTTTAGCTTGCTCTTCTGCTTTCCAAGCTTGAAGTACGTCAGGGAAATTTTCTTCAATACATAAATCACAAATTCCATGACTGAAGTTTAAATTAGTCCGTGACGATAAATATTTATCGAGATGCATCCAGTGACCACTCGTATCTTTTGCTTTTCTGCAGTAGGAACAAGTACTGATGATGCCTCCTGCTTCTGTTAGCGAGCAAAAAGATTCGATCAGCTTGATTGATCGCTTCCTTAATTCAAGAAAAGAAACGGCTTGCCTTGCAAGTGATTCCATGACGTTGTACTGAATATCCGTTAGGCCATGGGGTTTTCGATCAATGACGCAAAGGGTCCCAATTCGGTGATTTTGGTCGTTTTGTAAGGGAAAGCCTGCATAAAGTCTGATGTGAGGTTCTCCTTGTACAAGCGGATTGTCAACAAAACGCTCATCCTGAAGGGCATCTTCAATAATTAAAGGATCAGGGGAGTGAATCGCATGGGCACAGAACGACCAGTCTCGTACTGTTTCTTCAACATCAACGCCCACTTTTGATTTGAACCATTGGCGATCGGTATCGACAAGGCTGAGGAGGGCGATCGGTGTTTCGCAGGTGAGGGAAGCTATCTTCGTGATGTCATCGTAATTTTGTTCGGGTTTTGTCCCAAGAATCCTGTATTCACTGAGTGCTTTCAGACGCTCTGATTCATTTACGGGAATTTCAGGAACTTTCAATTTTACGTACGTTTTCTTCCTTCAATCTTGGGTGTTATCCGGTAATGCGACCAAAAGAACAATAAAAATTTATTTGAAATTATTTAAGTGTCGAGTCATGAAGCTTTAAGCCGCCTTTAGTGGTTTCAATTATAAGCTTCGAGAAAGGCTTGAAAAAGCTAATTTTATGGTTTGGAATTTTAAATAAAAAGTATTTTGGCTTAAACTTTGTCAATTATCGCTTGCTTAGTGCTGGTATCTGTATCTAATGGATTGCTTTTGATGGTTTGATGGTCAATACTTGAGAGCCATTGGTGGTTGTCATTTTTGCCGACAAGCCATGCACTAAACCATAGAATTAAAACGTAGCCCTGGCGCTTCATAACTTTAGAAATCGAATCGACCTCGAAACTGATTATTAATTTAAATACCGTATTAATTAAGGCGACAATAATGGCATTGGTTAGTCTTGCTTCAAGCTTTCGAGGGAATTGATGCTAAGAATATTTCTTCTTTCGCCGGTAATGTGTTGTAAACGTGGGCCGATATCGGAAATGATTAGCTCGTAGACCCCATAGCTGAAAATAAGCAATCCAATTCTGATGATATAATAATCAACTCATCTTTCCACTTTTACGAGAAGGAGGATGCTCTTTTCGGAGTCGAAATGGCTATTAAAAAGTTTGTACAGTGCGGATAATTCTTCCTATGTGCCCAATATAAAACAGCTTATGCTGCCCAATAAGCTCATTGAAACTGGAACAATGCTGATTAGGCGAAAGCGCCATCGCCAACGTTTAAAGTTTGCTTCAATGCGATTTGTTTTTTCTGTTAAGAGTTTGAAACCATCGTAGGCTTGTTGTTAGTTGGTTAGTCGGCTAATTGATTGAAGTAGATAATTGCTCATCTATCGTTGTCTAGGCGTGCTTGATGGTTGAGTGAATTTAGTTCGAATTAGAGTCCGTTTGGCCTGATCGAATCAATTCCTTGTGGGATGGAGCCCTCTTCTTGGGCATCGACGTGGTGCTGCCCGTTAGGCCGAATCATTTTGATCGGTTTAAACTTTGAAAACGTTGTTGATCTGAGATGGGATTAAGGGCATCTGTGCGTCAATTGCTGAAACGTGTGATAGGGGAGTCGTCCTATGAAACCCTCAGGCATACCTTGCGTGTTAGGCCTGATGGCGGCTTAAAAGGAGGCCGCGCCCCCTCTCGGTCTTCGACAACAGATGCAACTCCACTTATAGAGCGATTCAAGGGCTCCAATGCTGATCTGCCGTTGGTCTCGGGACTTAAGCGCATAACAGCCGAGATTGAGGCGATCAACAAAAGCCCGATTTGTTGCAATAAGTTCCTCGTCTCAGATACTCTTAAAATCAATTATGTCAGCAAAGCTGGTGAATCATCGTCCCGGATGATCCGAACTGAGGAGGTATATGAATATGACGATGGAGTTTTGGTTTTAAGGGCATGGTGCTCCCTTCGCAA
>PACT01000035.1 GCA_002700285.1 Crocinitomicaceae bacterium
CAACACGAATTTGGAATCATTGTTGCGCGAACACAGCAGCTAGCAAAGTCCAAAGCCAGGCAACGCTGGCTCAAGGGCATGACGCAAATCCACAAAGATGATTTACACCCGGTTAATGGCGACCCACTCATCGATGATCTCCTACCGATCGATGGCAATGGGCGATGGCACGTTCAATTGACTCCCGGATCAGGAGGCATCTCTAAATCTGAGGTCCCAGACTGGACAGGCTATTGGCTGATCTAGTGAGGCAATGCTTGGGCATCGAACAAGACTTGCAAGATCACATCCAGTCACAATTAAAAGGTAGACAATTTACAACACAGGCAACAGGACTCAATACATTCAATACAGTTGAATATCAAATCATGCCGAATCTCAATTGTGCAGCTTTTAAGGACTCACTTGTTGTGGCATCAACAAGCCTCTTCAACGCACCAGCTCATGCCCATCAAAGCAACGGCCATCATCATATGAATCAAAAGCAAAATCATACAGCAAAGTTATCAACAGGGATACAATAAAGCCTACAGAAATGCTTAAAAAACAATATAAATACTACAATAACACGCCCGTCTGTTATCAATCAATCCGTCGACCTTTGGTTTATGCACCACTATGCCGACACCACGCCCAGTCGTCGTCAATCCAAACTATTATCAAAATAGTCGCCCACACATCAATGTAGGCTAAAGCTTCTCACTCTAAAATCTCAACTCCTACTGCTGAAATGAACAACGCATCGATTACTCCGCTAGCAATAGATGCGTGGAGAGACTATGTACTCAAACATATAGTAGATAATCTAGAGACCAATAAAGATAATATTTTAGACCAGTTTGAACGCGAGGACACACACTGCTTGACACGTCAAGAGATTGAACAAAATGGTTTAATGGATTTTGATATCTCAATTACCTTACATCGCGACAAGAAGAAATCATTTGGACTAGGGCTCGGATTCTTCAAAGCTAATTTGATTCGCTAATTCAGACCGCTACGATCGCAAGATTGAAATCTCATCAACTCAATTTCCCCGTACACCAAAAAACTAACGAATCGGCAAACAAAACATTAAAAGGAGGAATAAATTTATAATAAGTATCAATGGATATCAGAGAATTGACAATCCTGGGCTACTGCGAAGAAAATATTATTGGATGCATGACGTCGATGGACACTCAAACGATCTTGACCATCGCAACACCATTTTTGGTATTCGGTGCCTTGTTGGCAGTCCTCGTTTTGGTTTGGGATCGTTGAATCAGCTCTACTTAGGAATGTTTTGGACTCCTTATGCGGACTGGATTTATACAGTCATTAGCCTAAGTGGAGTCCTTCTGATGTGTTGGTTAGTTCTTGGCCGTCCCCCTCAGCGTTGAAGCCAGGTTATTCAGAGGCGATACTTTCCATGACGGGTTCAAGCAAGACATCACGAGCATTGTTGAAGCGCGTCATAACAACAGGATCACCACCTTTATCTGGATGATGTTGAACAGCAAGCAACTTATGAGCTTGTTTCACCTGGTGCGCCTTCAAGCGACCTGTCAAGGGCAACCCAAGGCACTGACGAGCCTTGATGGCTTCGATCTCAGGATCACGACCTAGGGGGCACTGCTCTCGTCTGTGGTTGGCTTTTCCTGGCTTTCGCTTGGCCTTTGATGCTTTGGAACGATTCGGCATTGCACTGCCAAAACCACCTATTTCACTAGGGCTGCTACTCGCTCTTTTGATGGTCACAGGCGTATCTGACTGCAATGTCACCTAACAATGCCTGATGGCCTGAAGAGCCATTGATGCTTTGATTGCTACAACACGGTTCTTAGAGAACTCAAGGTGTATTTCAATGCCTTAGCAGTATCCAACGAGCTAATCGATAGATCTCGTAGGGTCATCGACAGAATAAACAAGGCAACCAACACGAAATTGGCTAAAGTAGACAATAGTCGTTTAGTGAAATTGGCAAACCATCAAGGAAATAAGATCAAGGAAGGAGATATTATTTCACAACGAGTTGAATTAAAATTTTTTATTTTCATGACTATTACCTTTTTTATTCTTCCATTATTAGTTATGCAAATACCAGGGATAGAAATGATTGGCGAGGCGATTCTCAATCCTTTCATGAAAATTATTGACCCTAAATAATAAGCAACAGTAACATTTATTGGAAAAAATTTACTGAGAAATCACAAGAAATAAAAAGCATACTCAGAATTAAAAAAATATTATTTTAAAAATAAGGGAACCAGCAAATTAAAAAATTAATATGAATTAGAAATAAGCTGAAGAATAAAAGGCAAAAATAATTTGATAAATGCAAGAGCAATCTTGATCAAGAGAAGATCATTTTTTCAGAATATACCTTTTCGTTTTGAGAAATTGAATCGAAAGATGAAAGAGAGTCAATAACAACATGTTGATTGTCCTGAAGATAACCAGTCTCAGACTCACTTTCCGAACTCAAGAACTCGGGCACCTCAATGCGGATCTCGTCTTGATAGTCATTGATCGTAGAAGTCAGCAAACCAGCCACTGAAGAGCCTGCTAATGCGGAACTTTTATCAGTCAATGCAGCCTCAAGCCGATTGAAAGCTGAACGCTGGGAAAGAGTTACTCCAAGGAATGAGACCATCATGGTGGCGTTAAGCACAATGGAGCCAAGCATCAATTGATTTGTGTCCAGAATAAAAGTTTCCATCTAAAACCAGATTCTCACCAGTTATACCGGCTAAAGCATTTGATGCAAGGCTGTCCAGGTATATCTGGGCTGCAGGGATTTTAGATCAGAGTTATGTGAAACCTACGAAACCAAAAAAGCAGAGGATTGATACCAGGTAATCCATTTCGAGACTGAAACTAGATATCGTTCCGATCACTTGGAAGATATTATTAGCCTGCCGAATCATAAGAATACTAATTCCCATGTTCTTGACAAAAAAGTTTCTAATATTAGTCAAGACATGATTATTACCAGAAACTTTCATGAAGCTGGATTTGCAGAGAAACATTACACCTTAAGCCGCAGGCTTTTATACGGCCAGATGATAGAAACAGATTGATTAGGCAGAAGACAACTAGAAGGACAAAGAAATGAGAGGCCTGATGAGAGGCCTGTGGTTGATAAAAATTTTTGAACAGACGTACGTTAAATTAATGTGATGCATCAATATGTTCATCAAAGACATCCATAGAAAGGCAAGACCGGATAATAAAATATGCTCAAATATGAATAAAGAGAATATGTGAAGATATAACACGCCATGACGAAATCACTGAAAAGCTCCTCTGGTTGAAATCGTCAAATACGAGGAAAGCCGGAAGTTGAATTTAGTTGGGCTCCTCAGGTATTAGTGAGTAAACAAAGTAACTAAAAAGTGGTTGAATCCAACCAAGATATTCAAGAACATCAAGCAGGGCAATGATTAATCAAGGCACATTGAGGAGATTGGATTAATTCATATCCACCGCGAATGCGGCTGCTGGTGGGATCAAGGATCGTGCTGAGACGCTGACTCTCCGACGAAGCTTCTAAAACCACATGCTGTCCAATCAACACAATTCGAAACTGCCAAGTCAACAAACCAGGAAGGGTGAATGACATAAATCACAAATTCAACTCATTGATTCATTTTGCCAAATAAACTCAACATGTCCATCCCTGTCATCCAGAAACTGCGCGGCAAAACTATAGATTCAGAAAAGCTGGAAAGAATAAGCAGAAATACTCTCTCAATTCAATAGCATCTAAATCGATAAAATTCACAAGTGTACGTCCTTATATCAAAATAATTTGGAGTCAGGTAAACCTATAAACAAAACTGTTAAATCAATTAAACAACAGTAAAGAGTCTAAATTTAACGTCAATAAAAACATCGTCAATGGCCATCAAAGAAATTGTTGCTGATTATCCACGTCCACCACGAATAGAAATCATCAACGGTCCGGTAGTAATTGTCATTCAAAACGAAATTATTGCTCAAGATTGTAAATACATAAGAGTATGTGAAAAATTTCATCCGCCGAGTATATACATAAAGCCATCAGCTTTCACCTCTGGAGCATTGCATCAAGCCTTAGGTCGTCCATCAATTTGCGAATGGAAGGGAATAGCATCTTATTGGAATTTATCTCAAGCCAATGGAGAGAATCTCCGAAAGCATGCCGGCTGGAGTTACGAGCATCCAAGTGAGCACTATTCAGCTCTGAAGTCTTGGATAAGCGTTTACCCAAGACTTGTTGACTATTGCTACCTGGAAGGGGAGAGGGTTGTTGCACAACCGGGACAATTTTATGGTGGATGGATTACAAGCTCAATTCAAGGTCCTTTTAAAGGAGACCCACAACATCCTGAATTGATTTAACGAGCTTTAACTATTTAAAGATGTAATCGACTACTGAGCCGAAATTCATCCCACCTTTGATATAGCCAAGTACCACCAAAGCAATTACTCCTGCATTCAGAGCAAGAAAAGCGATACTGAGTTTGATTTCATCTTTCATTTCTATATTTTGGCTGGCCGACGGTAGGTACCGTGACTGCAAAAAAGCTGAAATGATAAAGAATGTTAAGACTGTACCTCTTGTAAGCGAACAAAGCAATTGTCGCAATTAAGGAGAAAATTGGAAAAGGCTATTGAAACGCATCGAGTGCACTTGGGGAGTCCAACCAGCCATTATCGATTGCTTGAAGCCAATGAGTCATTGTTGAAATGGCTAATTTTCGAGCCGAGGCGAGTCCTGGCCAAAACATAAGGGTGAGAAGTGTGCCCCCAGTAGCCGGATCAGACACTTCGGCAGCTTCAATGCGACGTGTTTCTGGATCGAACAACAAATGGAGATGGACGTGTGCTGTTTGTTTGAATTCCACCACCATGGCTAGATGTTGCATCTGAATCATGGCTGTTGGTTGGAGATGATCGTCAAACAACTGATGGTCAACAGGCTCGTCAACCCACCAACTCCCATTGGAGCATTTGCGCTCTTCTCCTTCGACCCAATCGATTTTTACGCCCCCTGCCAAAACCAGCTGATTCAAGACGTTATCGATGGTTTCGATCATTCACCCCAACCTTTAGCTTTTACTACTCTAATCAGTTGGATCCCGCGTAGCACATGTAGAAGTGGCGGTGAACCCAACCGAAATGAGGATGCGAGGATTGTGTCCCGAAGATAGAGATCAATGCGGTTCTCCGTACATAAGTCGCACCCACTCAGGCTGATCAACTGTTTATAAGAGACAGATGACAATTTTTCTCATCGTTTCTTGGGCATTCATAGTTTGGGTCATGAAAACTCAGAATCCTTTCAAGCACTAGCTCCTCCAAGACTATTCGTCTATTTGTGTTCATTGACAATTCACCCATGGCTTAGCAACTCCATAATCATTAAGAGCGATCAGACATTTGTTGACGCAAAGCTCTGAGAAGTAAACACATTTCAAGATTTTCAGATTCAAAATCACAAATATGTTCAACAAGGTTATTATACCAATCACCATAATTAGAAGCCTGATCAGAAAGTGTAGAATCACTTTTGATTAATTCAATAATTCGCAGAGCCGTAGAATAAATTTCACAATTCATTCTTGAATTATAGCTAGAGTAATTATTTTAGCAAGCAAGCTTCATCGATGCATTGATGTCAAATAAAAATTAGCTTATGAGTCAATCAACTTGCTTTCAACTAAGAAGTATACGGAGTATAAATGTATGACAACCATCAAACGTCTAATGAACGAGCACTTAAGTAGTGAGCTGTTTGATTAGCTCTCGATCCACAGGTCATACCGAGCGCCATAAAAAGGCTAAAATTGCATGTATGCCAGGCACTCAACCAACGGAACCAATCTGTCTAAAGATCAACATACAGATTCGATCGATTTGGGACAACGAGATTCACAAAATCTCAGAGGAAAGATCAGGCTATTAAATATTTTCGAGCTTGATGTACATAAATTATTCAAATTAGGAGGGTCGTTGTGCAAAAATATGACCCAGAGCAAACGCTACCTTGTTTTCGTAGCAATAACAGCAAAAAAGGGATCGCCTTTACCCCCAAACAGCCCCATAACACCATCAGAACGGGTCTCCTCCGCAATAATTTCAGGATTCATCCAGCCTTGGGCCTTCAAAACGGAAGACACATACGACAGGTGATCTCCATCGTCACCATCTGTCCAAACTTGAGGTGCTTTTGAAAAAAACATCCGGTTTGAAAAAGCGCAAATTACCTGCCCCATTGGACGAGTGATTCGCAAAAGTTCAGCGGCGACAGCCTCAGGCTGTTGCAGATACTGCCAGCCAGCAACAATCAATGTTGCATCAATGCTTTGATCCTTCAGAGGTAAATTTTGATCCTTATTTAAATTTTGAACCCAATTTCGATCGAGTCGACTATTAGCATTGAGCTCTTGAAGATTTAGGCCATGCCCAATGACTTCGTCGTAAATTACGTCATCTGGGAGGTGGCTAACCCAACTACTCATCAAATCAAGAACGACTGCGCACGAGGGCAACTTCTGCCGATATAAAGTTGTTAGACGTTCTCTAAATGGTGCATCTAAATGATGAACAAACCGAGGTTCATTATAAAAAATAGCATCGTCACCACGATCTAGCTTGAAACGCTGAGCATCGTCAAGAACGCGAACAACTGACATAAATCAACCGAGGTCAAGGTACCAACGAACAATTCCAGTGAGCTGACCAACAATGCCGGAGCCCGTCATCAGTTCTCCAACGATTGCAGCCACAAAGCCCAACATCGCTGCTCGGCCGTTAAGCCGCTCTACCTCCTCAAGGGCAGAACGGTTCCATGGACGAGCTGTGGTTAGGGATTCACCAAACCGTTCTGGCGTCTCGTACTTGAAGGTCTGACGAGTCATAGAAGCGAACACATCCACGCGACCTTAACCGGAGTGTCGGGTCGAGCGGGGTACATCTTCCAAGTACCAGACAAATCCTGGCGATCCATTCTCCCTGCGTCGCAAACAGCACGCATCGGAATCACTTTTGCTGACCAATCCGACTGATCAGCACGTTTTAACAGCAGACCAGCCTCAATCTCCACCACAACCCCATCAGATGGTGATGTAGTAACTCGCGGAGAGCGCAAGTATTCAGCAGCTTGGAGCTGAGGGTTAGAAATTGAATCAACAAAAGACCAACCCTCCCCAGGTAGATGACTCTTGCGTAATCGACTCCAAGAAATGGGCTCGGGCTCAGGTTGCCAATTGGCATTGACTGGGCAGGCAATCAGGGTTATCAACCCACTAAGGCAATACAGAACTGTGAATCGACAAGCCAACATGGATGAACTGACAGGTTGATCGAAGTTGACACAGACACGAAGCACTTTGATTGAGCTGCTGCGAGAACAACCCAACTCGAAGCAAATTTCCGAACTGGTGAATCGGCTTGAGGAAGCGCAGCCTGCCGACTTAACGCAACAATTCAATCAGCTGAGCGGAACTTGGGAGCTGCGATGGAGTAGCTCGAATAAACCGTGGTTAAAACAATCACCAGGACTCCTCAATCTGCAAATTCTTGATCCGGAGCAAGGCAGAGGACGCAATATTCTTAAATTGCGGGGTCCGCTCGGGAAACTTACATGCGTCCAGGTGGATGCTGAGATCAGCGTTATCAATCAAAAACGGGTAAATGTCAGTTTCAAGCGGGGCGGATGGGCTGGTCCAAACATTGCAGGACGCAAACTGCAGCTCTTGCGCACGATTGAGCAAAGTTTCCCAGCCTGGCTTGATATCACCGCTCTTGATGATCACTTACGTATTTGTCGTGGCAATGCGGGGACCACATTTTGTCTTTTAAAACGACCTGATATCCCGCTACCTGACTGGAATCTGTAAGCCACGTTTAAGGACACTGCCTCAGGTGACACCTACCAGACAGTTGGTTCATTCCCATCGAAAAGGAGCCTCTGACAAGGTTCAGTACAGACGAAAGATTCGGTGATCGTGAAGAGATATCAAAAGACGAAGAGATGCTGGAGGTCGACAACGCGCAATCCGGCGAATTAGATCGAAGTCTTGGAAAAGGCCATCCTTAGCTAGTAGAACCCCGATGACTGATTAACGGAGCTGACCAAAAAGCCACAGATCAATCTCGACCATGTGATCGAGACGATTCACGACATCCTTTAGGGCATGAAAAAAGTGAGTGTCCCCACGAAATTATTGAGAGTGCTATCGAGATGGATTTTCGCTTTACTGACGGCATCCAATGAAAATTCATGAAAATCTCAAAGCCCAGATTTGAGGAAAGCGAAGAAATCCGTCAAGAAATGGGATGTGATGGGATGTGGAAGACCGAAATCACCGTCCCTGTGAGAGTCACTATCGGTGTTTTTGGCAACGAAAACGACCGAACAGAGAAATGGCTCACAAAGGCCATTGAACACGGCGTTGGTTACATCGACATCAACGATGAGCAAGGGGAAGATCCTTTTGAATTGATAAAGGTGATGACGCACGGGGCGGATCACACCACAACACCGAAATACAGACAGAAAGCAAACACCGAACTAATCAGACGACTCAAAGAGCCCATCCAAGCCATGGATCGCTTGTCGTGAACTCTTTCAAGAAAGACGTTCACGAGCTAATAGATCTCATCCTCAATGCAAACGGCTCAGGGAGGGAAGCATTCTTTGCAATACCTAGAAGACCCGACATCCCGCTTCAAGGCAGGTCATTTTAGTTGACGCCACGATCTTGTTTACAGGAAAAAGGCCATTAAAACGGGCACAGGAGCCTTGCCCCCAGAAGAAACGATCAAGGACAAACCTGATCGATCAATCGACAGAAGCCACTGCCAATACTCGCTCCCAGCTTGACATCATTATCTGTAATATATATGGACGTTGAACTGACAGTTGTCGGTTGCAGTTAGAGCCAGGTCACGCAACGGGGATCTGGTCACTGTCGAGACTCTTATGTCACCTCTTGCTCTCTCTCAGCGCATCCAAAAGCGCAAGGAACGCCTCAATGGGGCTCGAATGGCTCATCTTCGCCAGACCGCTTTTTGCGGTGTTAACACAACCGCGCATCAGGCGCCGACGCGCCATTTTGAACAGACGATTCGTGTTCAAAGAGGTATCTCTTACATCAACTGATCGTTCAAAAGCCCCTTAGGGGGCTTGGCTGTTTCAAAGTTGAACAGATCAAACATTGTTTGACATAACACAAGCTGAACGAAGGAGGCCGCCCCTCCCGGATGGAAGAGACGGCCTATCTCGCTCGTTTGTTCATGTCGCTAACCCACTGTTCAGTGAAGAACTGAAAGAAGAAGAGTGA
>PACT01000005.1 GCA_002700285.1 Crocinitomicaceae bacterium
CGGGTGCGGCGGGTGAGCTCCAGCACTTCAACGGCATCGAAGATGCGGCCCTGGGGATAAAAGGCGTCGTAATTGCCGATCTCTACCATCACGGCTCCAGCGGTAACGGCTGCAGAGAAAAGCTCTGGCTCCACCGATGACACACAAACCGGCACACCACCGGAAGCCTCGATGGCCAGTGCAACCAACGCAGGATCACAAGCCACATCAATGAGGTCGGCACCACCACGCCCTGCAGCACGGGCGACACGCTCAACGCTGGCGGCGTCAAAGTTCATCAGGCCAGCGATCACCTTGAGGGCGGAGCGCTGCTCAAGGCTGCGCTGCAAAGCGGCGGGCAGCTGCTGAAGACGGGTCATGGGGACTGGACAGCGATCCCCAATTCTCACACTCTGGAAGGAACGAAGTACGAGCGAGAATTACGGCAAGAGAATCTCCCCTGTGTCCACCCAAATCAATTGGAGCGGCTGCCATCACCGTCTACACCGACGGCTGCTACAAAACCCGAAGCTTCTGCCAGACGGCATTAGCCTGCTGCTGGCGGTCTCCGGGGGTCAAGACTCCATGGCAATGCTGGGTCTGCTGGGTCAACTGCAACATTCACACGGTTGGACCCTGCAGCTCTGGCATGGAGATCACAGCTGGCATACAGGCTCTACGAAGGTGGCAGACGAACTTGCGAATTGGTGCAAGCAGGAGGGACTCTCCCTAAGAATCAGTCGTGCCGCTTCTGGACAAGCAATAACAGAAACCAGTGCCAGAGCCTGGCGTTACAGCCAATTGCTGGCGGCAGCCGCAGAGCTTCAAAGTGATGTGGTGACCGCACATACCGCCACGGATCGAGCCGAAGGCGTCTTACTCAACATGGCCCGCGGATGTGGTTTACACGGTCTCAGCGCTCTAAACGCAGATCGAGCCCTCTCCAGTCAGCATCCAGATGGGCCACGTTTGCGACGCCCATTTCTCGATCTCACACGATCAGAAACCGCAGGGATTTGCCGATCACTGAACCTACCGATCTGGGTAGATCCCAGTAATCAGGACTTGCACCTGGCCCGCAACCGCATTCGTCATCAAGTGATGCCAGTCCTGGGTGAGCTTCATCCAGGCAGTGATCGACGCATTGCTGAACTCAGTGATCGTGTGTCCCACGTGCGGGAAACTCAGATTCAGCTCAGTCGACTAGCGCTCGAAGCACTACAACATGAGGATGGGCTCAATCGCAAACGCATGCTTCAACTCGAAGCTCACACCTGTCGAGCTCTAATACTGACCTGGCTAAGGGAGTGCGGGGCGCCAAGTGTCGGCAGCGAAACGCTACACGTATTAAGCCATCTTCTGAGGAAAGGAGATACCAAAGGGCAATACAATCTTGGCGCCCAGTGGTGGGTTCGATGGAACAAAAGCACAATTCAGCTCATTAACGCAACATCAATAAAGTCACCTGTCAGCCCCCACTTCACATCAATCAAACCGTGAGATTTCGTAACTGGTGGAATAGCTCGTCAACTCGCTCTGTATCGATTTCAAATACGGTTAAACCGGATTGACGCGCGGGTGCCAGCAGCGCAGACTCCTGTTTACCGCACATCTTCAATAAGTGCTGATTAGCAGAATCATGCAGGGCCATAATTTGGTCCTTCGTGGAGAGCTGTATATCTAACTTGCGACCACCGGCATGGTGCCGAAATAAGTAATTCTTAGCTTTAAGCATCTTCTGTTGACTCATTCCATGTTCATGGCCATACGCCAGATAACGACGAAGAGCAACGGTGGCATGAGCTTCCAGACCGACATTTTTACTCGCATCCAATTGCGCACAAGCTGCAGGGAGTTGAAAAGCACTGCAATGGCTAGCCATCAGACCAAACTCTGAAATCTCGTCTTCCATTAGTTTGATCTCTACCGCAAAACGTTGCTGCAACATAGAAATCTGAGCGACAAAATCATAATAGTTAGTCCGAGTTACAATACTTGCATAAGCATCAATCTCTGCTGGCAAAGCCAGGAAATCTCGGCTTGCGTTATTGAGCCGAAAACTAGCTTTGACCCTCTCCTGGTAGTAGGAAATCAAATGCTCATCCTGACGCCGGAGATATAAGACAATTCTGATGTCAGCGCCAAGATCCCCTGCGAAACGCTCTAACGCATTGAAATCAAAGCGAGGCTGACCCTGAGGACTGATGATCGGATAAAAGTTTTCATTCGATAGAATCAAATGTTTAGAAGATGATGGAATTGATCCCAATAAATAATCACGAAATCCGAACACATGACTCCGGTCGTCCCATATCTTGCCAAAAGTCTTCGCTTCAAAAAAGGCCCTTGATGTGACGCTCTCTGCATACCAGGGGTTAGGCGTAAGACTGAAATAGGGATCGAGATAAACAATTCCTGCATCTAATAACAATTGTCGCTGCTTTTGCAGCAAAAATTGGAATGAAGACGAGCCAGTTTTTTGGATACCGAAATGAAGCCAAAGTATGCGATCGTGCATCACGAGACAGTTTCAACCAGCTTGAAGAACGTCCGAAAGGAACGGCAGCGAACGTGGTGGAGCCAAAAAGTGGACACCATTCGAGCGCTTTGCAAAGTAGCCACGCCTCCGTTCAAACAATGGTGCGTAATGACCGATCAAGCCCGGACGCAAACGACCAGCTACGCGCGCTGGTGAACCACGATGCATCAAACGGCCATACCAGAGCAAAACATCTCCCTTTTGCGCGGTGAACTCGTGAACAGCATGGCCTTCGTCCTTGATCTTGCGAAACACAGCCGGATCAATAAAAGCCTCCGAAATCCGCCCCCAACCAAGTTCACCTGTCTCACGTGAAACATGACCATGGGGCCATTGGTAATCACCCTTGAGATAACCATTGATCTTTGTGTTCGATAGCGCAGGCCAACGATGGCTCCCAGGAATGTACTGAAATGGCCCACAGTCTGAATCGACATCGCCACAGGCGATCCAACTGGCTAACCGCGGGATGGCGGAGTCGTCGTCTAAGTAAGCGTCCTGATGCCAACCGCGCTTGGTGGATTTAAAACCACTCAGGGTAAAAATCAATCCCATTTCCATGCCATGCAACTCTCTGATTACATCCATCAGAGGCTTGTAGCTCACAATATCAAGAACCTCAGCGTGCTTCACATGAGGAGTCATTCCCTTGAGCTGAGAATCACTGAGACCCAAAGACTGCCTTAATTCTAAATAAGCATCTATCAAAGGTATAGGAATAAAATTTCGTAAAATCACATAGCCATGCTTAGCGTAATAAGCCTGGTGCTCGGTTAAGTCGGCACTATGCAAATCCGAGAATGCCTCATCCTTAAAAGTACGCATCGCATATATGTTGCTACGCGGCGGCGCACTAAGCTGACGATAAGGGATATTACTTAATCGCTCATTGGGGACAGAATAATATTGTTTATCTTGAAGACTATAGAATATATCGGAATAACGTTCATCTGCGCCCTGAGGAGTTGATTCCATTGGATCAATTTAAATCCTTTAACATTTTAGCACACTTATGATCAAGGCTACTAGGCTAACAATTTAAAGAAATTAGAAGCAAGCGACAAAAAGCACCATAATATTCACCAGAAAATTAATTAAGAATTCGCAACGACGCCAACTACTCCGATTCCAAGATTTAAACGATAAGACGAGAGAAACTCTTTGACCAAACTAGCGAACACTCGACAAATCATGGCCGACAAAAACGCCAGCTCAATGATAGATTTCAAAAAAAGATTAGAGTGATGTGATAAAGTAAAAGAATATACGCACTACAATGAAAAAGACATTCATCTTAGGTGTTGGAGCTCAAAAAGCTGGCACCACCTGGCTGCACCGGCAATTCAAAAAAAACGTGACTTTTAATTTAGGCCATAGAAAAGAATATCATGTATTTGACGCGATTGATAGATTGAATGATCCCTCCAGAAAAAAAGGTCAATTTTTACAGTTGAATAAATGCATACAAAATACAATCAATTCCTATGAGAGCAATACTCTTGGGAGAAACATGAGCAAAGGCGATAAACGATTTCAAACAGTCGACTTATCATTTATCGATAATGTTGAAAACTATTTTGATTATTTTGACTATCTTTATCTCAAGTCTGATATTACACAAGCTGTCGGTGACATTACACCAGAGTATGCACTCCTACAACCACGCACTTTTAGGCTAATAAAAACAGGGCTTGAAAAACGAGGCTTTGAAGTGAAGGTTATTTTTCTAATGCGCGACCCAATAGAGAGGGCGTGGTCGGCAGCAAGGTATAGAAAAAAGAATATGCCTAAAGAAAAGCAAATTAAATTTAATGAGTTTGAATTTTTAAAAAGAAAGCCCCGATCATCATCAGCTCATCTTAAGTCAAGGTATGAAACAACGATCCTAAATATCGAAAAAGTGTTTAACGAGCCTCAGATTCACTATGAATTCTATGAACGCCTCTTTCAAGAAGAAAGTTATTATAAACTTCAAAACTTTCTTGAGTTAGACTTGTGCTCATTTGATTCTTCAGAAGTTATCAATGCAGCACCGAAAACGGAGCACCTGACGCAATTACCAGACAAGCTCAACAAAAGACTTAGAAGAAGCTTTAATTCAACTTATGATTTCATAGAACAACGTTATAACAAAGTTGCTACAGAACTATGGAAAGGATATCAAGTGCCGGAATAACTTTCAATTAAGTATCAAGGCAATAATGGTGAAAATCACAATAGCTTCTTGGATCAAATTTTACGTGAAAAGACTTATCAGCAATGAGCCATTTTCACAATTACATAGTAAGATTATTTTAAATTAATGAATCATGCAACACAAAATAAAAGTGACATGCCCTATTAAGCTATAAACTTTGAGGCTTGATTATTATAATACTTTTCTGTCTAGATCGCGAACTGATTAAATCGAGCAAAGTCTCAGTAAATAACAACTTTTTATCCTACATCTTTATCTAGCCAATACATACGAAAGATGAGACAACAAAACAATTACCTTCGCGGCAAGAACTTAAAATCGAAGAACATAATAACACTGTAGAAACCATATTGATAACCAATTGCAATTTACTTAAAATAAAGCTCTGCAAATAAGAAAAGAACTTGAACCAAAATACTCTGTAGTCATAACAATGTTGAAAAGTCTAGGGAAATAACACTTGAATTTCTGCAAGCACTTTGATAGATTTAGACGTACGGCATTAAATAAGTAAACGAAGATGACTAAGATTTTTATCCTTGGCGTCGGGGCTCAAAAGGCGGGAACGACTTGGCTCCATAGCCAACTAAGCACTAATAACAACATAGATTTTGGCTTCAGAAAAGAATATCATGTTTTTGATACGATAGAACAAGAAAAAAAGCGTTCTTCAAGTAAAACCATAAACAACAATTCGTGCATTCGAAGTACAAAGTATATCTTAGAATTACACAAAAAAAATCTTTTGGGAACCAATCATAATATGAACTCAAATATAAAATTTGCATATCGATCACTAGAACTTGCATTCCTTGACAATGCCAATAATTATTTCAATTATTTTGATTATCTTTATCTTCGAAATCCTGAGATTAAAGCAGTCGGTGACATTACTCCAAGCTATGCATTACTGCAACCTAAAACATACCGGATGATCAAGAAAGGGCTGGAGGCGAGGGGCTTTACAATCAAAATTTTATTTTTAATGCGTGATCCAATTGAGCGAATGTGGTCCGCTGCTCGCATGAATAAACGTAATATGAAAACTCAAAAAAGCATTTCTTTCGATGAATTTAATTTTATGGCATCCAACAAAGAATGGATCGGCTATGACAAGTCTAGGTATGAACAAACAATTACTAATATAGAAAATATATTTAACCCGAAGGAGATTTACTATGGTTTTTACGAGGAACTATTTGAAGTTAATAGTCATCAGAAAATTCAAGATTTCCTGCAAATCTCGCTTTTATCATTTAAACCCTCCCAAATTCTAAATGCTTCACCAAAAAATACATTAATGCCAGAAGAGCTGAAACGAGATTTAGGCAGACAGCTTCAATCAACATACGAGTTTATGCTAAAACGTTATGGGGATAAAATGATAAAACTATGGCATGGCTATGATATATTCAAATAAATAATTATATACTAGCCTTGCGACATATTAGATTTCCTAAAAATTTAAATAATTTTGATTAATCAAGAGAAGTTTGATAAAAAATTGATCTAATAATTGATGACTTATAAACACTACAAACCAAGCTTTTTTTCGAAAAAAATACTTGTCGCTAGGAATAGAATACGTAGCAGTCGCCACTTAAAACTGGCAAGAATAGCGGGAAGGCCTTTTAAAGTCGTGCAACAAGCCCTGAACAAAAAAATAATGCACTTCATCTCTCATAATTTTCGACTCAACGAAAAGTTCTTCCACTTTGTTAGAAGTAGCCTCTCCGAGAGAAGTATTAAAGCTAGGTTTGTCGATTCTCATTGAGAAAAATCTGGCATAAATAATTTAATCAGGCTATATTCACAAATCATACAATGTTGACAACAATTTCCCCGCAATTACTGAGCTCAATCATTAATTTCACGAAAGCGAAGGCAATTGTCATAACTTATTTTGTGCTTCATTATAAATAGAATTCAGGACTGTATAAACACTTTAAAACAGAAGTAGTCTTCTTTAATCACAGCTCATTATTTTTAAAAAGTAACTTCATAATTATAAACGAAAAGAGTAGGATTGATCCTGCATGCTTTCATTCGCTAGCTCGCAGCAACGCATTGACAGCGGCACCAACCAGCCCAGCCCCCCCTCGACTTCCCTCAAGACGGATCTGAACCAAGCCACTCTCAGCCAAATGGCGCTTCGATTCCGCAACCCCAACGAACCCAACCGGCATTCCGATCACGAGAGTTGGCAACGCAGCACCATCCGCCACCAACTTCAGCAACACCTCCAACGCCGTGGGGGCACTACCTATCAGCACAATTGGAGCGGGTCGATCAGCTTCAAGCTGTTGCCAAGCCGCTCTCATACCAGCCGCTGTACGGGTTGATCCAACTGGAGCAGTCAAGGGAGCCCATTCCAACATTGTCCTCACCGATGTGCCAAGCGTTCGGGACGCCATCGGCCGCACTGACGCCGCCGCCATCTCCGTATCCGTCAAGATCAACGCACCCGCTCGCAATGCATCAGCCCCAGCCTCACATGCACCTGCACTAAAACGCAACAAGGTTCCGATCGATAGATCACCACTGCTGTGCACAAGGCGCTCAAGCACTTGTTGCTCCAAACCACCCAGACCGGTCTCACCCAAGGCTGAACGAATCCGACGGATGCTTTCCGTAAAAATTGGGTGGTCTTGTTCCATCCCAGCCATCATCAACCCATGCCGATCCATTTGATCTGGGGAGATGACGCGGCAGCGCGAGATCGGGCCATCGATGGCTTGATTCAGCGCTGCGTGGATCCAAGCTGGAGCAGCCTCAACCTCAGCCGCCTCGATGGCGCCGAAACCACCCAGGCCATTCAGGCTTTGGAAGAAGCAAGGACACCACCTTTCACCACAGGGGATCGCCTGGTGCTGCTTCAACGCAGCCCCTTCTGCAATGGCTGCCCGAGTGAACTCGCTGACCGCTTCGAAGCCGCAATTGAGCTGATCCCCCCCAACAGTCATCTCGTACTGGTGAATACGTCCAAGCCGGATGGGCGGCTGCGGACGACCAAAACACTGCAAAAACGGATCAAACAAGGACTTGATCTGGAGCAAAGCTTCCCGTTACCAACTGCTTGGGACGGCGCTGGACAACGGCAGCTGGTGCAACGCACAGCGGATGCTTTATCGCTCACGGTGGAGCCAGCCGCCATTGATGCCCTAGTGGAGGCGATAGGTACCGACAGCGCACGGCTGGAATCGGAGCTTCGCAAACTCTCCCTGCGCAGCACAACGATCACTACCGCTTTGGTCAAAGATCTTGTGGGCGGACGAGCCACCAATGCTCTTGCGGTGGGGGATGCCCTACTGGATGGCAATGCTGGGGAAGCGATCGCCCGCTGGGATGCGCTGATCGATGCGGGTGAACCGGCCTTACGCATCGTTGCCACCCTCACCGGGCAGATCCGAGGCTGGCTTTGGGTGAGCCTGCTCGAACAACAAGGGGAACGCGATGTTGCCGTGATTGCCAAAGCCGCCGGCATTGGCAATCCCAAGCGGATTTATGTGATGCGGAAACAGTTGCAAGGCCGCCAACCAAAACGCTTTTTATCTCTGTTGGGACGTCTTTTGGAGGTCGAAGCGCTGCTCAAGCGAGGCACGACTCCAGGCCATGCCTTTCGAGATGGACTGCTGGGCTGATGGATCACCAACTTTCAAGCCATCAAAACAACAAAAGTTTTCTAGCATCGTCAATCCATCTTCAACACATCCAATGTGTTCTGACGGCACCGTGCATCACTCCTGGCGTAGTTATCAAGACATTGATCTTGTCGCACCAAAATGCAATACTCATAGCCTAGAAAAGCAATCAGTGCAGAACGAACAGAATTCGCTGCCGGAGTTTTTTTAGATTCACTCGATGACTCGTTAAAACTCAATGTTCCAGCAGCAGCCAGTCCATA
>PACT01000003.1 GCA_002700285.1 Crocinitomicaceae bacterium
ACCCAGTAGCTGGTAACCCAGTCATGGAAACCGTCGCTAACCCTGCCATTGCTACGGCATGGCCTACACCTATTTAATTATGATTACCCTTATCCGTCCCGTTCTGTTTTCTTTTATCCAATCTCCAAAGGTCAAACGATTGATTGTTGACCTGCTGCGGAAGTTGGCTTCTACAACAGACAATACAGTTGATGATCAAGCTGTAGATTTTATTGAGCGTGGATTGTTTGGTGCTGAGTAATGGAGTGGGTAACACCACCTAAATTACCCTCTCTATTCCTCCCTAACGCGCCTAATTTACCCATACCTATACTAGAGGTACCAACAGCAGATGTGCCGTCTTACAGGCCGCTTGTGGTGCCTCCTAACACGCTTAGGCCGCCTCCAGGGATAGAGGGTATTAATTCTGATCCTGCTCCTGAAGCAGAAAAAGAGACTCCTACTACTGCTAAGCCACAATCTATAACTCCACCTGAAGCTCAGATCATACAAGTCCCATTTACGGACATTGAAGTCCCGATGCCGACTACTACGATCATGACTACTGCAGCTACTACAGCGTTTATCTCTGTAGGTGCCACACTTGCTGCCACATCACTGTTTAAATACCTAGTGATGATTATGAAACCAATAATTAAGCAAGCATGGAACAAGTTACAAAAAAAGAAAACGCCCCCGAAAAACCAAAAAATTTCCTAGCTAAGGTCAAGGAAAACACTGAAGATGAGATCCAGATCCTAGGTACATTTGTCCGTTTGGGCGTTGTAGTCTGGAGTGGTTTTATCATTACACTTAACTATGTCGAGCTACCTATGATCAAAAAAGGTCAGAGTGGTGGTGACATAACTTTTGTAGCTTCTGTGTTTACTGGAGCACTTGCTACTTTTGGCCTGTCTACATCCAATAGTAAATCAAACACCAAATCTCCTGATCCTAAAAAGAAAGAAGAATGAAACGATTACTACTTTTATTGTTTTTAGCTAGTCCAGTATCAGCACAAGTTACACCTAACTTTACTCAGGGCTCAATGCAATCGACTACTACCACCACGATTGATATTGAAAGAACAATTGAAACCGAAACCCTTGGTGGTGCTTATTCATCATGGTCTGGAACAAACGTTACACCAAGTGGAGATATTACAAATTCATCCACAACCTTTTCAGTACATACTGCAGGCGATCCATTTCAACTAGAAGTCGTAACCCGAGCAGCGGGAGTAATTTCTACAACCGAGATCGAAGAAACTATCGATCAGCAGTCTACTACTACATCCTTATCAATCTTTTCACAGTAAACCCAGCGTTTGCTAATAACGAAGATCCAAAGGTTCAAAATACATCTAACCCGGTTGCCGCTGCAACGGGCAATGTGACTAACCAAGCTGTGCAATTCCAGAACAATGGAGCACCGTCTCGGCAATACTTTGCAGCAAACAGTAGTTGTAATGGAACAACCATGCAATTTTCGCCCTTTTATATGGGCAACGATACTATTCCACACGATCACACTGGGTATGTACGAAGCAATAACTTCGGCGTACAGTTAAATTTTTCTGTTCCACTAGATGGTGGCATGATCGAAACCTGTAAAGCTATCGCCAGAAAACACGAACAAAAGATGCGTCTTGATTACGAACTTGTTCGTGCACTTAAATGTACAGAAATTATGAAATCTGGGTTTACTTTTAGACCTGGCAGTCGTGTTGAAATGCTTTGCCACGACATCGTACCTATCGTTTCACTTGAATAATGGAAGCACTTGTTAGTGTAGCAATAGCAATAGTCGCTGGAGGTGCTGCACTTAATAACAGATTACACAACAGAATAAATAATGTACATGATCGCATTAGTGGTCTTGACAGACGTATCGACGCTATTGAACTTAGCGTGGCTCAGGACTATGTATCTAAAGCTGACCTATCAACAATGGTTCAACGTATGGAAGATCATATGGTGCGTATTGAAAACAAACTAGATCAAATTGTTCTTAGAAATTAAAAAATGACTTACAAAATTGTTGATCTTCGTACCAAAAAAATAATTGGGACGTTTGAAACTGCTGAACAAGCAGTACGTGCAGAATCACACCTTGTACATGAACCAGGTGAAACATGGTATGCAATTGAAGCACCCGTAGTAAAAAAAACTAAAGCCAAGAAAACTGATGTCAAAAAAGAAAGCGAGTGAAGAACAGTTTAATGAGCTACACAATCTAGTTACTAATGAGTTTCTAAACCGTGTTAAATCCGGTGAGGCAACTACACAAGATCTTAAGGCAGCTTGTGATTGGCTAGCAAAGAATGACATTAGTGGAGTTGCCTTTGATGGAAACTCACTTGATAAATTGGCTAACATTATGCCAACTGTTGACCCAGAATTAGTCCAACGGAGGTTATATGGCTCGCACATCTAATTATAGTGGTCCTAAATTTGCTAACGGTAACTATAAATCATACCAAAGAGAATATGATGGACAAAGGTTACAAATTAAAAAAAGGGCTGCTTTAAATAGAGAAAACCGACGCCGTGGTACTTACGGTAATGGAGATGGTAGAGATGTATCCCATAAACGGGATGGATCTACTACTCTTGAAATTGCCTCTAAAAATCGCGCACGTGTCGGTAAACAACGTAAAGCATGACCCCATTACTTCCAACTCCTGATCACTACCTATACAACTTAATAACCATGACATCCTCTGAAGCTAAGCGCCTTTGGAGGCGCAGTATTAAATTACACTTTGGCTGCACATGTGTTTATTGTGGAGAAACTTATGAATTACACGAACTTACTCTGGACCATGTACATCCTCGTTCTCTTGGGGGCGAAGACGTTAATACGAATGTCGTCCCCGCATGTACCAGATGCAATCAGGATAAAGGAAGTAACCATTGGCAATCATGGATGAGAGCCAAATTTGGAGTTAATAAACTCCGTGAACACTTAATTATGGAGTATATTAATTAACTATGCCATTACAAGAAGAATTTCCTGGTATTACAGGTCTTGTTAATCTAGGTAGTAATTTTGTTGAAAATACCAATAGAGTTTTAGAAGGTGCTGGTCAAATCCAATCAGGCAAAGATTCTACTCAAGTAAATGAAGAAGCACGGCCTATTGGTAGTGAAGCTATTTTAAATGGCAAACCTGTTTTTTGGGCTGGTCAAAACTACGGTTATCAAACTAAAGAATCTTATGATAAGCTGATGGATGAAGGTCAGTTTAGAATGGGAGAGATTACAGCTCAACGAATTGGTAATTCAATTAGTCAAGCTATTCCTCAAGAAGCAAAAGATTTTGCTACTGAAAAAATAACAGATGCTGCAACAGCTGCTGAAGATTTTTATAACCAACAAGATTATGATACTCAACAAAACATAAAAACTGGTTTAAGGTTTGCTTATGGTGCAGTAACTACAATTGATAAAGGTTTAAAATTTATCAGTGAAAAAACTAATACTAGTAGATTTATTACAGATGAACTTGTAACAGCTGCTGCTACTGGTGGTGCTTCTGTAGCATTAAAACGAGCAGCACCAATTGTAAAACAAGCTGGTAAAACTGCTGTTAATGTTATTGATACAGCTATTGATGATATTTTAACACCACCAGGTGGTGGGTTACAGCTTGCTACAGCAGGATCAGCACCAATGGGTTTAGCACCATCTGCATCTAATGGTTCTATTTCTTTGAAGAGACCACAGGTGATGAAAGCTGTTACTTCTACAAATCAAAGGGTAAACACAGCTGTTGGTGTTAAACCTGGTGATTCAATGTATGATGCATCTGGAATGCAAGGAAAACAATTACTTAGACGTGATAAAAATATTGATGATTATCGTAAAACAATTTCACTTAAAAATAATGAAATAGATGCACTTAGAGAATTAAAAGGTGATCCTAAAAATTTACAAGAATTTGTTAATAACTCTTCCCCTGAATTACAAAAATATTGGGAAACAGAAAAAGGTAACGTTAACAAAATTATTGATCGTTTAACTGATAATAAAAAGAACGCTCAAGAAGGTTTAAGTAGAGCAGAATCTAATGTACTACCATTTGTTTCGACTAAAGAAGCTGAACGTATTCAAGATTTTAAAAATGTAAATTATTTTAGAAGCACTATTGGTTTGTCTGAAAAAAAAGCTGAACAAACTGCTAGGAAAATTAAAGGGTATCTTGAACAACATCATTTGTTTCCTAAAGGTATGAGTGCAGCTTTTTTTGGTAAAATGGATGAATTAATTTCAAAAGGTGTAGCTACAAAAGATGACCTTATTCTTATGGCTGAATTTGCTTCAGTTAAAGGTAGACGTGCTGGAGATATTAAAGCTAACTTACTTAATATGAAACAAACACCCCATAACCGTATGCATACCGAATTAAGATCTATGGGTGCTGAACTTAGTAAATCTGATTATCAACGTCTTTTAAAAGATGTGGACAACGTTGATGATTTGCTAGATAGATGGGCTGACCTTTTTGAACCAGGTATTGAAGGTGACGCAGTTTATAATGCAGCTGTTGCTGAACTTTGGGAACCAATGGATGATTTAATTGGAAGTGTTAGTCCTAAATATACGGGTGAAGCTAAATCTAATCCAGCCCTTTTTAACTAAACCCTCCTGTAAGCCCCTCTAACCACCCTTCCACCTACTCTACGCTAGATTGTACCTATGACCCACCCAATCTTTGTTACAGGCCCACAGAGAGCAGGCTCACGGCTTGCTAGCCACATCATAGCCAGACAAACTGGTAGAAAGTTTATTGATGAGCTTAAGTATAACCCTGACATACCTATAAACAGTGTTATACAAGCTCCTTTTATACTTAAAGCTATTTTAGAAGTATCTTATATGTTTCCTACTGCTCAATTTGCTTTTATGTATCGTAATGTCGATGATATTGTAAAAAGTATGGAACGTATAGAATGGTACAAAGATTACATAGGTGATTCTAATTTTTACCGTAATTATGTTGGACATAGCTACAGATATATTGATTTTTTAAAAAAAGAATTAGATAATAATCGTTGGTTTGACATACGTTATGAATCTTTAAGTTATGATCCTATGTTTGTAACTGACAGACAAAATTTTACAGTTAAACAACATTTACCTAATAAACCCTTTGGACCTAAAACTTGGAGAAACGATGAATACATTAGATCTATTAAAGAGTGATTTTAAACTTTTTCTTCAAGCATTATGGAATGAACTCGACCTACCAAATCCTACACGTGCCCAATATGCAATTGCTGATTACCTTCAACACGGTCCAAAGCGTTTACAGATCCAAGCATTTCGGGGAGTTGGTAAGAGCTGGATTACTGGTGCTTTTGTTCTTTGGACTCTCTTTAATAACTCCGAAAAAAAGATAATGATTATTTCTGCATCTAAAGAACGTGCAGATAATATGTCGATATTCTTACAAAAATTAATTATAGAAACTTCATGGTTAAAACATTTACAGCCCAGATCAGACGACTCAAGATGGTCACGAATCAGTTTCGATGTAAACTGTTCCCCCCACCAAGCACCTTCCGTCAAGTCTGTAGGGATTACTGGCCAACTGACAGGTTCTCGCGCTGACTTAATGATTCTTGACGACATTGAGGTTCCCGGCAACTCAATGACAGAATTTATGAGGGAGAAACTTCTACAACTTTGTACTGAAGCTGAATCTATTCTCACTCCTAAATCAGATAGCCGTATTATGTTTCTCGGAACACCACAGACTACATTTACTGTATATCGTAAACTAGCAGAACGTTCTTACAAACCATTCGTTTGGCCTGCTAGATATCCTCGTAAAGTTAGTCAATACGAAGGTCTCCTAGCACCACAACTTGTCGAAGACATTGATAAAGGTGCTAAGAAATGGGAAATAACAGATGATAGATTTGATAATGATGATTTAATTGAACGTGAAGCATCAATGGGTCGTAGCAACTTTATGTTGCAATTTATGTTAGACACAAGTTTATCTGATGCAGAAAAATTCCCTCTTAAATGTGCTGATCTTATTGTTACTAGCGTTAACCCAACTACTGCACCTGAATCCGTTGTATGGTGCTCCGATCCCCAAAACGTCATCAAAGACCTTCCAACGGTTGGTTTACCTGGAGATTATTTCTACTCTCCAATGCAGCTCCAAGGAGAATGGGATGTTTACCAAGAAACAATATGCTCAGTTGATCCATCGGGCCGTGGAACGGATGAAACAGCAGCAGCTTTTATCTCCCAACGGAACGGTTTCTTGTACTTGCACGAAATGCGTGCTTACAGAGATGGATACTCAGACCAAACATTACTTGATATTTTAAAAGGTTGTAAAAAGTATGGCGTATCTAAGTTACTTATTGAAACTAATTTTGGTGACGGGATTGTTAGCGAGTTGTTCCGCAAACATCTTCAACAAACAAAACAAGGAATTGATATTGAAGAAGTCAGAGCAAATGTTAGAAAAGAAGATCGAATCATTGATTCCATCGAACCCATCCTCAATCAACATCGACTCATTATTAACCGTTCCGTAATTGAAAAAGACTTTAAGTCTAATCCAGATGCTGCACCAGAAGAACGACTACTCTATATGTTATTCTATCAAATGTCTAGGATGTGTCGTGAAAAAGGTGCAATTAGACATGATGATAGATTAGACGCTCTCTCTCAAGGTATTAAATACTTTACAGATGCTATGGGTATATCTGCCTTAGAAGCTATTAAAGATCGTAAACGTACAGAGTGGAATGCTATGTTAGAAGAGCTTATTGATGACCCACAAGCATCTGCTAATCATTTAGTATTGGGTATGAATTTAACACAAAGACAACAAGCTAAAGGTAACTCTAGAAACTCAATCCCTACCTGGGTTTAGCTTAACCCCACATCTATAGGCAGAAGGGAAGGGTGGACCCGACTGCTCAAAAGGAGGAATTCGAGACAAGCTCTCATTCCTCCTCTAATATTACTGAATCTTGGAGTATTTATTATACTTCCTAATACCACTCTTTATTAATCCCATCACAACTTATACTACTGTATGCATAACGTAGAACTCGTTCACGTAACACCCGATGCTGAATCATTAATAGCTTATATGGCTAGAGTATCTAACCCATCTAATCAAAATAATGATAATTATACAGGTCTTATTAAATATCTAATTAAACATAAGCATTGGTCTCCCTTTGAAATGGTTAATATGTGTGTACAGATTGACACAACCCGAAGTGTTGCTAGTCAAATCCTTCGTCACCGCTCCTTCTCCTTTCAAGAATTCTCCCAACGTTACGCTCAAGTCGTTAATACTCCACAACTGCCTAACCTGCGTAGACAAGATACTAAAAATAGACAGAATAGTATTGATGATCTAGATCCATTCCTTACACAACAGTTTGAAATGCGTACTCAAAATCTATATAAGCAATCCCTAGACTTATATACTGATATGTTAGATCATGGTGTCGCTAAAGAGTGTGCAAGAGACATCCTTCCCCTATCAACACCCACTAAACTCTATATGAACGGTACCCTGCGCTCCTGGTTGCACTATACTGACCTTAGATGTGCTAATGGTACACAATATGAACACAAATTGATAGCTGATAACGTTAAATCTCTTATACAACAGCAATTCCCTATCGTTTATAACGCAATGTTCAGTGATAGTCTCAATTCAACAAGCTCTTAACTGCTTAGCACTGTTTATTACTATGTGTACCTCAAATTATCATAATATTAAACAGTGCTTACCTGTTTGGTCCTATTTTCCACAGTATTTTAACGATTATACCTCTTTTGTTATGTCGGAACCTTACGCTAACGAGCAAAGGCTCCTTAAAAAATGACATAAATTTGTGAACCCATATATCATATAAGTATTACTTATAAAACCCCCATAGGGGTATAAAATATACTAATCGTTGCCGCTCGCTTCGCTCGCTTCTGCAATAATGTTTATTATGTGCAAACATTTGGCGCAATTAGCGAGCGCGTAGCGCGAGCGATGACGCTGCTAAATAATATTTAACGTGGTACACGGATACGTGTAAATATCGCACAACATCTGTTGCGCCAGTTAACGTACTGTCTACTACCCATTGACTTTGGTTGTACACTGTGCCATACTATATGTATACCAAACGGAGAGACAATGCGACAGATTGAACGTGACATGATCAGTGCAATCAAGTTGGGAAAGTGTTGGCATAAGGCAAATACTGAGGTATACACTAACGACAACAATGCATCACTTGTGTATCTTCACGGCAATCACATTGCGACAGTGACTGATAACAACGTCAGAGTATTTGATGGTGGATGGCGTACTAACACGACTAAATCTCGTCTCAATGTTATCATCAATGAATTCTGTGATGCATTAACTGATGGTGTATTTCAGAAAGATTATCAATGGTTTATCAAAGATAACAACGAGGTTGTTGAGTTTGAGTCAGGATATGTGTTCAAGTAATAGGAGATAACAAAATGAAAACAGAGTACACACTACCAACTGAACTTGCCAGCGGTTTGATTAATAATGACTGGAGTTTTTTAGATTACATTAATGATATTGAGTACAATAAAATCATCGATCAATTCTTATCTGATTTAGATGATGAGGGTTTGTTTTGTTATGAAATAAAGGATGATAATCGTTTTGAAAAGTATCATGACTTAGCAAACTATGGTGTATTAGCATGTGATTGTTCAACATTTATTTTTAACTAAATGAGATTAAAAGAAACCACATTCACACTTCACGATAAACCAATGCGTACACTATTATGGTGTGATGTACAGAAGCGTGCTAAACGAAACAAACCAGCAAAACTAAATGGTATTATTGTAACTAACACAATCGAGGTATTTCATGAACTCTAAGCAACAACAAATCGATGAAACTGTTGATGTTATGTGGTACAGTGGTATGAATGATTGCTATGAAAATGACATGTGGTTTTATATGATTGCAGATTACTTAGATGGTATTACTGGAGAGTGTGACAGTTGGCAAAGTGCACACTAACCGTTGACTTCCCACCGATTCTATGCCATACTGTAAGCATGAACAAACAACCATTCCGTTTCGTCTTAACTCGCACCGCTAACGGTGTATCCAAAGATTTCGATTACTACACTGCACAGTATGATGCAGAGCGTGCGCTACAACGTGCGCGTATGTCTAATGGTAACTACCAATACCACATGACACGTGAGGAACTGTCTACTACCGCTTGACTTTCACTCCATTCTCTGCCATACTAACTAAGTACTCAATCAATCACACTATGCTTTCTAATCCACTCAACAAAGCGTTTGTTATCATTCGTTCTTCATCCTTCATTGATTACATCATTGTTAATCCTTGGTGTGGTTGGTGTACTGTGTACTACAAGAACACTAACAAGAGTGTTAAGCGTTATGCTTACAACAATGTTAGTCGTCGTGCTATCCTTAAACTATTGTTAGAAGATACAATCAGTCTCGGTTCGTGGGTTAACAAGTATTGTCTAGCTTATGATAGTAAGTGTGCAGACAACTTCGATGCTAATCCTCTCACTCTTCAATCTGCTGCTTGATTATGTCTAGTATCACATACACACGTGTACAACTCATCGACGCATTGTGTCATGAGTATGACTATCTTTGCCATGACGACTTCGATCCTGACGTTGACATGTCACCTGCTGACTATCGTGCTTCGTTAGATGTATTGTCTTATGATCAGCTAGTTGCTGACACTGACACCGACGACGGTTACACTCTCGACGAGTTCATCGCTAACCATAGTTGATGCTTACCTCTAGCCACTTCGGTGGTTAGATGTAGGTTTCACACCCTACTTATTCACTCTATTGTTTTATTATGTTCTTCACACCTTCTGCGCGTAACAGCATAAAGTCTTCTGCAATCAAGAATCTTGAAGTAAACCAAGCAACAAATCAAGCATTGGTAACGTTCAACAATAACAGGCAGTATCTATACAGCAATGTTAGCGAAGATGGTATGTTCGATGTTATCTTTGGCAATGTCAAATCATTCGGTAAGTGGGTTAACGAGTACTGCCTCAATGACACCGATGTTTCTTCTTTCACTCTTGCTTGATTAACTAACTTGTCACTCATCAAACAACACATTCACACAACTATGATTGCACCAACTCTTTCACGCTACGAAGAAGCCATCTCCAAAGTTATTGACTCTGAGTCAGTTACTGACATTGAGCAATTCATGGAGGAGTTGACATCGTACGGTATCACTGACATCGAACAACTCGAAGATGCGTATGCTGGTTGTTATCGTGACGAGGCAACATTCTGTGAAGATTTGATGAGTGATACCTATTCTTCTGAGATGGATGCATTACCTACTTGGGTACAGTATGCCATTGATTGGGAATTAGTGTGGCATCAAACATTAAAATACGATTTCTTTTCTGTGTATTTTGATTCTGAATATTATTTCTTTAATCAAAACTTTTAATTAATTTGTAATTCTTATTACAATCAAATTTAATTAATTTGTAATTTTTATTACAATCTAATCACAATCCGTCGCTATTATTATATTTAGCGGCGGTATTTTTGTCAATCACATTCAACACATTCACACCAG
>PACT01000006.1 GCA_002700285.1 Crocinitomicaceae bacterium
AGTAGGCCGATGCCTGTCTCCTCTACAAAGCTCCGAAGCTTGGTCATCACGATGTCGATTGTCTTGCGCTCGTCTGCGTTCTCATTACCTGAGATCAGGATTGAGAGGTGATCGAGCACAATCCAATTAACCTCGTTTGTTTTTACCAAATACCGGATGTCATTGAGTAGAGAATCGGGATCAACACTCCCAAACCCATCCCGCAGATAACACTTACCACTTCCGAGGGTATCTTTAAAAGCGGCTTTGAGCGCTTGATCTCCAATTTCATTGTTTAGATGCAAGGGTTTGTTTGCAGCTACAGTCATGAGACGGAGGCCAGTCCGCTTAACTGATTCTTCGAGGGCGATGTAGCCAACCTTCTGGCCTTGGTTAATTAGATGGACAGCTATTTCACCGCAGATGGTGGACTTCCCCGTTCCAGAGCCTGCCGTAAGACAAACCAATTCACCCCGCCGGAGTCCTCCTGTGACTTTGTTGAGTTTTTCGTATGGATAGTCTGCGTCCTTTCCGTGGAGAGGAGAAGAGACCAAGCTAAAGAGATCACGGCCATCAAGTATTGATTGGGGGACATAGCTGCGTTTGTTCCAGACTGCTTGTCTGATTGCATCCCCATCACCAGCCTGAAGGGCTTCTGAAGCATCCTTGTAAGAGCTTAGAGTGGCGATGAAAACTTGATCAGAAGGAAACAGACTCACGCATTCTTCAGCGGCTGCCTGGCCTGCATCATCGTTGTCCATCATCAACACAATCTCAGAAAACCCGAGAAGATATTGAAGCTGATACTGCAGAGCCTTTTTTGCCGCTTTTGCACCATTAGGTATAGAAACAACAGGCCAATTCGGTCGAGCTTGCCAGACAGACAAAGCGTCTATCTCGCCTTCTACGCAAACGATAGTCTTACCGCTACCGAAAAGTTGTTGCCCGAAGAGTTGGTTCTCTTCGTTCTTACCTGACCAGGTGAAGTTCTTGTCTTTGTCGCGCTCTTTGTATGCGACGACTCGTCCACCAGCGTAGTAAGGGAACCGGATAACCGGCCCCTGATCTACCCTGACGTTGAACTTCTTGCAGGTTTCTTCTGTGATCTTGCGGGATCTTATTCCCGAGAAGTCTCCTGTGTAGTTCACCATCCGCCGCACTCGATTGGGCTGCAGATTGGTGTCACCATTGCCCTTCGTGTGATGGCCGCAACTGAAACAGAAGCCACCACCATCGCTATACACAGCAAAGGCATCACTAGAGCCACACTCTTCACACGGTTCATGCCGTACAAACTGATTCTCATCGGAGGGCGTCGAATTCATCGGATAGTGCTAGGTATTCCTCGAGAGCATCAAAGATGTCGTTAGGTGGATACTCGAGCTCCAGTCGAGCAACCAGTTGGTCAATCTCAACTAAGAGCCTTGTTTCTGTGTTCATTTGAACCAATCGGTGGGGATGTTTGGGAAGATGCACCACTTGAACCCATGCTTGTCGCACCAGTCGCCGTAGTTGGTCTTTGATTTACTGCTAAGGGTGTTATTTCTTTGGAATACAAATCGGATATCAAGCTCAGGATGTGCAGCCTTAACAGCTAAATGCTTGCTGCGATCCCTTGGCTTAAAGAATCCTTTGGCTTCGATGATGACGCCATTAGGTATAAAGAAGTCTGGGGTGTATTTGCTCTTTGTGACGTAGTCAAATTTTTCTATTTCGTATAGGTAAGGGACTGCGTGTTTATCGAGAAACTTCCCCAGCCTTTCTTCGAGGCCGGAGCGGTAATTCATATTTAGAAGTCGTAGCTGTCCTCAGTGGCAACAGCAGCAGGACGGACAGCAGGGCTGTCGGCCTTAAAGCCTTCAACGCTTCCAAACATCGCTGCCACATCGGCAACCGACATGTCACCAGAATCAACTGCTCCGTTACCGGAGACCAGCTCGACAATTTGTACGCCAATCACCCGCATGGAGGTTCCGACATTCGGACCCATGCAGTAAGGCTTTTGGTCGACAATGATATTGACCTTGGTTCCCTTGCGGACACCCATAAGGACGGCCTTTTCGATTGGGTCGCCTGAGGTGTCAACAAAGACGGGTTCGGGCTTGGCCTTGCGGCTGCCATCCCCTTCGCCATAGGTGTATTTGCAGGTTCCAGCGTCATCCCAAGGGGTCATAGCCACTTGAACTCGGCCAGTTGCTTTGCTCTTGGCCCAGGTAAGCAGCTCTTCCCGATCTGTTTCGATCTGGTTGAGTGTGTCAGGTGGAACCGTATAAGCAAAGGTTCGGTTATTGAATTTGCCACTGTCTTCTCCGACAGAAATAAAGCCGGTCAGTTCGGTGGCGAATTTGTAGCGGTTAGCCATTGGTGTGATGAGAGATAGGTGGATTACTTGCCTTGGCCACGCGATTTCTTTCGTGTGCCTTTGGGCTTCGAATGGACGCCTTGTCCTTGTCTTGTTTTCTTTGGCTTCGGTACGACGTATGAGCCGCCTGCGAGTGACTTACTCCTCACAGGTCAAATTCCAAAGAACCCGCCAAAAAGCGGGCATAAATATCTGGATCCATCTCGTCGAACTCCTTGCGGGTCATCCCGTAAAGAGCGATCTCAGCGTTTTCAATTAGCCACTTTTCTTGCTGTGTGGCCATCGGGGAAGAGTCGAGTTCGTAGTAGTCGAGGAGCATTAGATGCTAGGGATAGAAGGTTCGCCAAGTGGGATCGTTCGAAAAGCCAGTGAGGCACAAAAAAAGAGACCCCCTGAGGAGTCTCAATCCCACATGCGATCAAATCATGCGGTGCCTTTTAAGTCTGGTGCGTCTACCGATTCCGCCATGCCCCCCAAGGGATCTCAGCGATCCAAAACCACAGAAATTGTGGCTACTAAGGGATTTTAGGGCGGTTTTCGGACAACGCTAGACACCGTTAGAGAGCCAATACAGCAGATCTAGCGGCTTGGTCTGTCGCTTTGCAGTACTTGAGTGACATGTCGATGGTCTGGTGTCCCAGAAGTTCCATCAACGTGCGGGGGTGAGTTACTTCACCCATCCAAGTACCGAAACTGTGGCGGAGGCAATGCCAGACGTAATCATCTGAGAAGCCAGCAATCTTGCGAACCTTTACGAATGCAGCATAAAGCTGATCTTTGTTGTTCCAGTCATCGCCAAATAAGCGATCACGGTCCAAACGGTTCAAAACAATTTGCTCAATCTTGGGGTGCAATGTGATGTTACGAACCCCTTTCTTAAACTTCGTCAGACGCCCGGGCTTACCGCCTACCCACAATTGGGAGTGTGCCGAGTCGTAATCCGATGGGCGAAGTTTTAAAAGCTCCCCCTGCCGGAATCCGGTGTAAGCGGACACAAGCAGTGCATCGGCCAGGTTGTCTCCCCAGCGATCCCCGAAGAGATCTCGTGAGAGATGAGCTAAGCGATCAACGTCCTCTTTGGTGAACCACTCAATACGAGAGGCCCCTTCCTCAGCTCGTGGGAACTTTGGGAGGTCGAGCTTGTGTAAGCCCGCCAGCTTGGTGAAATTAAACACCGTGCTGCCTGAGCTCAAGATGCGGTTGATGGTGGAACCACTCCGCTTTTGCTCTTCCATGTCGGACTTGAACTCAAGCCACCAACCCGCGACAGTCAGTCTCTTAAGTGGAAGTGATCGACCAGCGTAGTTCGTGATGTGGTTGGCATTGATCGCGCTGGTTTTAGCGCTTGTCTGCCTCTTCCACTTCACTCTCCAGGTGTAATCCAGGGCTTCGCCCCAGGTTTTTACTGTCGATGTTGTCAAAGGCTTTAACCTCCTGTTTGGCTTTTGTTAGGTGCGAAAGGCTGACCTTTGCGTAATTGTCCAGAAGATTGGTGAAAATCTCACCCTTCGGGGTCAAATACAAGCGATAGCCCCTCCAGTTGTCTGGGTCTCTCTCTCGTCTCACAAGCTTTAGGCCAGAGCGATGCTGCAGCCGATGCTGTGGTCCGAGCCATGTCACACAACGCGAGACACTGCTTTTCGAGATATTGCAATCTGTCATTAAGTCCTCTTGCTTGCACCCGTTATGGGCAGCAATCCAAAAGAAGATCGACATCAGTTGAGCAGGAAATTCCTTCTCACCTGTTGAGCGCAACAGCTCGATGCTCATGAAGGCACGCATTGCACCCTCACTCGTGACTTGGTTAAGTGGCACTGATGAGAGACACTAGCAACTCCCGAACTCTAGCTCAATTGAAAAGCATTCCTCGAGGTAGTCAAGCAAATGCGCAAGGATGTAACCCCCGCCCATGTCGTTGTCTCGGTACCAATGCAACCTCTCGATAGAGGTCGCGTTTGCTGGGTAACTGTTCATAACAATTAACAAAAGAAGTAGGTGGATTGATTAACGCTGTCGATGTCCAGCGTGTTCTTCATCAAATCGGGGTCCATCGCCACGCCAACCTCATCAGCCCATTGCTGCAGGACTGGGGCCTTATACATTTCCCCAAAATGCAGGCGGATGTCAGAAGCCATCTGATCCATGTCGCAAGGTCGGCCCAATACACAGTCATGAATGACGCTGTAAGGCTTATCCCAAAAGGCAAAAGTCAGGTGGATCAAGGCGGCATCATTGCCGTGGACAAAATTCGGCGCAAGGGCTGAGCGGTGATGAGCCTTATCGGGTCCGAGGTATCCGTCGCCGACCATGCACTTAATCCGGGTTCCACCCATCAGACGAGTCTTGACCTCAACCTGATTGCTGATTTTCAAGTCCTGTTGAACTACGAACCCGCTTGGTGTTGTCCACGTGATCTGCTCTTTGCCGCTGTTAAGGATTTCTGTAGCTGATTGTTTCAGCCACTTCATCACCTTGATCGGCCCAGGTAGGACCTCAGGGATGGCCTCGCGGAAGATCGCTCTCGTGATGGTTGTGAGGTCAGTACTCTCGAACTCCCGCTTGGCATCTTTAAGAGCCAGTCGAATGTAGTTACGAGCGCTTGACTCAGTGACACCATACGGGGTGCACATCACGCTGCGCTTAGTTTCCTTGCGTGTTATCCAGCTATGAAACTTCTCTGGCATGTGAGCCTTTGAAGCTTCGGCCACTGTCCGGTAAATGTCGGCAGGCCGTTCCGTTGGGGTGACGTTGGTCCCTGCTGCAGTGTCCCCGCAGAGGGTGAGCGCTGACAGGTGCTGAAGCCCTGAACAGGTGGCATCTATCCCAATTGGGAGGCCAGAGGTGGTCTTGGTACCGTCGATGAAACAGGCCTTCCATTCGAGCGCTGCTGATAAGAAGCACCAGGGCTCCGCTGCATCGTGCCACCGCTTGTCGTGAATGGGATCGGAGGCAATCTCACTGATGAGAGATTGGTTGTCCTCTGTCCACTTAACACGATTAGCCATCGTTTCTTTGTCTAGCCCATATTTTGTGGCTAGATCTATGGCCATCCAATACCTATTAATAGGCCCTTCATCCGCAAAGTAGAAGAGCGACTTGTCAAAGTCGGATCCTTGCGGGTTAAAGGTTGACTGGAAATACACCCGGCCCCTGTAATCGAACGATGCGGAAAGCCACATGGCTTTTTCATTGACATACTTTCGGGCCACAAACATGACCTCAGTTGTCCGCCAATTCTTTTGAGCTAGCTGAGCGTTGAAGTTCTCCGCATTTGTTCGAGCTCTTTTGTAAGTGTCAACTGATTCCTTGTCCGAGTCTTTTTCGAGTCTGTTCTCAGGAATAGGCATCGGTGCGTCACGCCTGAACTTCCCCACCGACGTGAAGGACTCATAGCAATGCTCCGCAACAGCAAAGATAAGAGGATTGATTTTGTAGGCCTGGTGTTGAAGAGAGTTCAACATGGCCAAGGGCAGGTCTCCTTGCTTAAGTGGGCCCAATGAACTGGACCGCCTAATTAATGGATTTGACTGTCTAATTGACTCGGTGAGGTAACCCCCCGAGCTGTCATTTGTCCAGTCAACAGGAGGGCAAAGCATCGGCCATTGACAAAAAGAAAATGATTCCGCTGCAGCCATGATTGTGTCCCGATAAGACAAGAACTCACGGGTGTAGGTCATGACCTTTTTGGTTTTCCTACCACGCCGCACAAGAATGTGCTCAAGCCACCCAGTCACCTCTATCAAGTTGGTCAGTAGCCAGGTTCCGACCTTGTGGTTGATGGTGTTATTCCATATAGGCCACTCGATTTCTTGCCTGTTAAAGGCCCGAGTGAAAACGGTTGCTTTTTGACCCATACCAGTGGACCGGTGGAAAAAGAACTCGGTCTTTTTGTAGAGCTCCGGCTCTTGCTGCGCGTAGTAAGTCATACGCAGCTCAAGCTGGACATTCTTCCCGATTTTGGTGGTCAATTCCTGCAGTGAAGGCTCGGGCTCTTTGCCTAAAACATCGAGAACGGTCTTCATGGTGATCAATGCCAAAGACTGTGAGTCAGCCTCTTTCAAATGGGCAAAGACCTCAACAGCATCAACAGCGGCTGATCCACGCCGAAGCGTGAACATCCTTTCCTCGATGCGTTTGGCTACAGGCTCAAGCAACCCCTTGATTGAATGCCGCCCATAGATGGTGTTTGATGCGTAGCTTCGGTCCGCAGCTTCGCGGGTTGAGCTGACGAGGCGTTGCCGTGCCTCTTCATGGGCTTGTGTCTCACGCTGCAGTTGGCGGCTGATGAGAGATAGGTTTTCCAATTTCAGTTGGTGAAGTGGGAAGGATTAATCAAGACTGCAGCTTTTAAGATCTTGCTTGGCCCCGTGTGTAATGCCTGTGAAGTCCAGGGGGGTTGCTCTCAGTGGAGGCCTGGGGCTCTATTTGAGGGATGCACAGTGTGCTTAGTGCAAGTGTGGCAATCAGGAACTTAATCATTGATCAGAATGTCCTCTAGGTCGTTGAGTGAGATGCCTCGCCGTTGACATTCGGTGACTAGACCGTTCATCAGGGAGACAGTGGCGTCGTCGATGTAGTCCTCGTACATAACCGCAAGCTCACGGTCTGTGAGGTCTTGCATGGTTTCCGCTAGGTGGAACTGATACTGTTCCCGATTCATTCCCATCTGCCTCGATCTTTTAGGACCTCGACGACGGCGTCGTACTGGGCGCAAATGTTGTCGAAATAGAAGTCATGTTCTGACGTTGCAAGGATGTCCTCGCCTAAATCGTTGATGCGCTCGACCAGTTGATGGTCGGTCATTTGTACTAGATACATGAGAAAGGAGGTGGTTGAGGTTTGCTAGGTGGGTCTGAAAGGCCAGTTAAAGCCGACTGATGAGAGATGATCACCACTCGAAGTCAGGCACAGGCATGATCCGAACGATGCGAAAGCCAGGCTGCAAAAGCTCGGCTGCGCCTTGCTGTGCTGTGAGCGTGTCTGTGGCGTAGGTACACCAACAGCGCTTATCACCCGATTCATCGAGGTAATAAACTTCATACGCTTGCAATTTAGATCTCATTAGAAGGGATCAATTTTGTATAGAATGAGGCCAAACACATGAATTGTGTATCGTAAAGCACAGTTTTCAAAAAGGGATTGCGTACCTTCTTGTTTATGTGTTTGTGGACAATTTGAAACGAGTTATCATCCAGATGAAAGACTCTTGCCATGCCGTGCTTAAGCAGTACGCCGCACTTCATGGTTGGACAATGAGCGAAGCCATGTATGAGGCAGCTCGCTACCGCATTCATACCCATGCCAACGCTTGCCCAAAAGTCAAAGCACTGTTGGATATGCACGGAAAACCGTTGGATCCTCGAATCAATAAACCGTGCTACGGCCATGACTGCTACTCCTGCGGAATGTTTGAGGAGTGCAAAGCCGGAACATATAAAGGAAAAGCTCCTCACTTAGACAACTCTTGGGGTGTTGTGTAGGTACTGGTCAGCATTCGGTACTCGATGCGAAGCATTTCACTCAGTGCCTTAAGACGAGATCTTTCTGCTTTTCCGGTTGTGCTGTTCAAGAGTTGATAGGTGTTGGCCAACTCAGACCAGATCATTTTTAACTCGTTGTGATGGGTCATACAGAAGCAAATTCAAAGCGAGTTGGTTGAGTGGGATTGAATACCAATTTCAAGCGCCCTCCGGTATGGCCTGGGCGATCCCTCGACTTATCGGCTCTCGGGAGGACCATCGTCTGAAGCGCTGGGCGGCTTGTTTGATGGACTGAGTATCGCAAGTGGGATTCAGTAATCAATAGATCAAAAGATACAGAGAGCCCTTACATGATGAGAGATAGGTTTACAAGCCCAGTCATACCAATGGAATATAAGGATCTTAATGAATACCTATTTTACTAAATCAATTTCTACATGGTTCGCAGTGATACATAGTTGCCTAGGTGGGATGTATTTATTGATACCACGTAATGGTCTTAGGTTTGACATCCAACACCGTTGTTCCTGGTGCTGCCATCTCTAGCCATGAGCGTTCTGCGTTCATTTCATGCTTGCCTCTCCATAACACCCACTTTTTATTGCCCTGTGGCGTGAGGTAGTGGACCTCATACATGACAGTGCTGCGTTTAGTAGACATAAAAAAAGAGGCCCTTAGGACCTCGTGTTGGTTATGTGGGATGGAATCAGTAGCCCAGGTAGTGGAGGATCGTCTTGCCGTCATCCCATTCCTGAGGTGTGGCTAATCCGATGAACTCGTCTAGGTCTGAGCTGTGCTCTTCAAAGATCTGCTTGATGGCCCAGCTAGGTGCTTTGCCTTCAGCGTCACAGGTGGAGAGGAATGACTCTTCGTAGGACATGATGAGAGATGCTTGGTTGGCTATGTGGGAATGATACAGGAAGAGGGGAGGATTAGCAACCCTCGTTAGTGAAGCAATCGGTAGGTTCCCAGGAGACAACGCCCCAGGTGTGTTGTCCCTTCCAGATCCTGTTCATTGATGCGGCGTTCTCTTCGGCTGCCTCACGGGTTACGAAGACCATACCCATCGATACACCGTTCTTGGTGACTGAGTGGAGCTGGCGCTGAGTGACGTAGGTCATCGGTTGGAGTGGGTTGCTTGATGTCCTAAGTATGCACCATCAGTTGGCCATGTGCAACCCATTTGATGGGAGGTCAACATGTCTTAACAATCTCTTCAGTCTTCTGTCCAGTTAATGCAGCTCATCTCCTTTCGAATCTCTGGGTCGATGATCCACTCGCTCTCGATTGCTTCGACCGCTAGGACCACATCGCATTGATCAGGGGTGAGGTCGCTCTCGTCTATGTCCTCGGGAATGGTGGTTAGTAGCTGCTCGATGTTGTTGTAGACCTCGACCATGCTGCGTTGCATGTTCTGCAGGTAGATGGCCTCTTTGTCTGGGTTCATGGTTAATAGATAAGCTAAGGTTATGAGTTAGGCTATTGACGTATAAGCTGAACTGATATCGCACAGATGAGTACAGAAATAAATAAACGCGAGCGTGCGCACCCGCGCCCAGGCCTGCGCCCGCGCGTTACCTGTTTGCAGGCGCTCAGGCCCGCATTAGAACTAACATCTATCGAGAACCCTTGCTATGACTGGGCTCTGGCGGAAGGACTACCCCCCACCCCCTCCAATTCTCAATAAGCGAGGGGGGTATCGGGGGGAAAATTGGCCGAACGTACTCGTATATGGGTACACAAATTTATGTCATTTTACTCTGAAGATTTGAAGAACTCATCAATCTCAGGATGAATCTCTAAACCTTGGAATGGATCATAATCTTCTCCTCGAATAGCAGCTCTAATTGAAGCTGTAAGCCAAGGATTCTTAGCGGCCAGCGCAGCCCTCAGGGCGGCCTGTAACCGAACATCTCTGTCAGACATCACACAATCATCTTAGTATTGGTTGTAGGGTCTTCTAGGGCTGCCTCAGAGGCAAAAGATGTATCTACTACCCCTTCTTTCACAGAAGAGGAATACATCTCATCCATCTCCAGACACCAAGCTTTAAGGGCTTTACCGGAGTCTGTAAACTTGGCCATACCTAGAGCACGCCAGCATTCCTTAGGGTCTATGTGACCTCTAGTGGAACCTTTGTAATGACTAACAAAGTAGTTAGGACCTTCTCTAACTCTGAAATAATCAAAGCTACAGCCAGGTCTATTACCTTCAAAAGGATATACTTTCATAATAGAAGAGGTTAACTATATAATAACATAATATTATATATAAGAGTATATGTATATGGTATTGTGATAATGTGATTGATATCACTTCTACCAGCTCTGTGACATCCGATTCACCCCTGCGGGCTTCCTCGTACTGTCTACGAGAGACCGACTGGGGTGTTCACTTGTGTGTGTGTATATTTACAGTGATATATGTGTGTTTAAGAGGCCAGTCGTCAGCCCCAGGTATTACAACCTTCATATTCTTGATTTAGTTTTGGTTGTGTAGTTAGCAGAGAAAGGGAGGCTCTCGATGTAGTTTCATCAAAAGAGTGCTCCCGATCTCACCGCATATCCACACAAGAGAGCACCACTTCTCTTGCTTAAGTGGGCCCAATAGATCTACCAATCCCAAACTTTAGTGCTACCAGTGCTTTTAATATTTTTAAAGGATAGACCTAAGACGAGAGCATCTGTAGCTAAGTGAGGGTGTTCTTCAAAGGCTTGCATCATTGCCTTCCACTCTTCATTCTTTCTTAGTGCTTGAGCTTTGTGAGCACTTTGAGCAAGGCTATCGATAAACCACTGGACTCCTTGGCTAAGGGCATCAATTCGGTCATCATGTTTGATAGCTCCCTTTTCTCTGCACATACGGGACATCTGATATCCGAGCATATACTCCAGTCGTTTCTCAGGAGGTGCATCAGGATTGGAACGATAGTCATATTCAAATACCTTAGGGTCAATGATTAATTTGTGTTGGTTCATCACCGGCTCTAGTGTTTCGATGATGCGTTCTTCTTTTCTTACAGTAGCTCTAATTTCTTCAGTAGAGAAGTTAGCACCCATTTGTATAATGTGTCTATTAAAGAGTTCACATATCATCCCGTCTCCGAAGTTACTTTCTACGAGAAGGCGGGAGGCTTGATATTTTTTACCCATCCTAATGATGGCTGTAAGTGTGTCATCTGAATAGCCATCTTTAAAGGCAAGCATGTCTCGAACGAAGACATAACCATTAGCTTGACTAAGCACAACTGCAACAGTTTCGTCAGCTCCCCTCCCGCTAGGGTCAACGCTCACGACCGTCTCCGAGTACTCACACATACCCTCATCGATATACATAGGGCCATAGAAGCGATCTCCGGGTAGTCCTACGGGGTTCTGATCTTTGATCATGTATCTAGGATCAGCAGACCAGGCATAGCGCTCAGCGCATTCATTACCTAAGGGAGTAACTATTAGGTCTTGGAACTTCAGAGGAAACTTTTCACTATCAGATAGAGATGTATCTAACATGAATTGGAGCATAAAGTTAGAACGCCCCATAGCGCTCTCCCTTTCCATCAGGTCCAGGTCACTAAATCTTGTATCTGTAGGTGCTCCGGGATCCTGTCCTTTCTCAATATCTTCGACCAACTGCGGTGCGAGTAGTCCTTCATACTTGCTGAGATCTTTCGGATATCTAGCTGGCCAGACAAATGGCCTGTAAGCACGTTCGGCCAACTTTCTGTAGATCGTAAACGTTGACTGCGGTGTCCCGAGAAAGAGTATTCGGCTATCATCTTTAGGTGTTAAAATAGATTCAGATTCGGTAACTAGCTGCAGCAACTTCTCGCGTTGCATGTCTGTTGCTGAGTTTGAGGGAACCTCGACGTCATCAAAGATCAGTAGGTCGGATCGGCTTCCGGTCATCTGACCTTGGATTCCAACGGACTTAACTGAAGGGGCTTGATGAGGTCTAGCGGGGCCTACATCAAAAGAGATACGGCTCCAACGTTGATCAGAGTCCTTAGGTCCTAGATAGCCAAGCCATTCGATATCTAGGATTAGCTTTTGACAGAAGATAGAGAAGTTATCAGCCCTTTCTTTAGAAGCCGAGATAACCATGATTTTCTTGTCAGGGTCAATAAACAAAACCCACAAAACAAACGCTGCAGTAATCCAGGACTTTCCAACACCTCTAAAAGCTGAGATCTGTAGACGTTTTGGCCCATGTTGTAGATAGTCAGCAATACAAAGCTGTGCTCTAGTAGGTTTTGGTAGATCTAACTCACGCCATACCAATGTCAGAAAGACTTTAAAATCAGTCTTGATTCTTGTCTCTAGTTCTTGTAAATCCATAGGTGTATCCGATAGCATCTAACCCCTCAACTTCAGAAGGCTCTGAGTGATAGCTAGGAGGGTCTATAAGGGGGTCGTTAGGTATATGTGGTGCAATCCCTTCTTCGATTGCTGCAGACGTCTTAGCGTCGATGTAACGGGTCTCTAGGCCATATAGCCAACCTTTCAAAAAGAAAGCAAGTGGCTTAGATAATTTTTTGTCTAGCCACTTAGCTATATCCCGAAACTCATTGAGTCGGAATTTGATGATCATTACTTTTTCTTTTTCTTCTTTGGAAACCCAGCTTTCATATTGGCGAAAGACTTAGCTGAGACCGTAGATTTTTTTTTAGAGCGGGAGGTGCCAGCCTTTTTCCGCTTATTGATATTGGCGTAGAGGCTCATTTCTTCTTACCACCTTTCTTTTTTTTCTTTGCAGGTGGGCGGCCCATCTTGCTTCCGTAAGTCCCCTTTCCTTGTGGCATGGTTTTAAATTAGCTTTGTGTAGAAGTGGCGTAGCCGATTTGATTAGCACCAACCGCATGAGCACGCTTTTGGTTAGCAGAAAGAAGATCCAGGGCGTCAGATGCGGTAGCAGAAGCACCCAGAGCTCCGAGAGCAGTGCGGCATGTGGCGTCTAGAACATAAGCACCACCTTTCTTCTTTTCAGTAGAGAAGACGGTGGATGGCCGCACAGTTGCGGTAGATGTAGTTGCTGTCATTTTTTATTGAATAGGTTGTCAAGTTTGGATTCAATGCGTACAAAATGTTCCTCAAACCTTTTCATGGTTTCAGATACTTCTATACGGGTTATGTAGCGTTCGGCGACTTTTAGCTCGATGCCATCCATTCGCTTGTCATGTTCGAGGATGCGGTTATTAGTGCGAGTAAATAAAACACTAATACCAGTTATTGCTGCAACTGTAACAGGAACAATTGCTTCTAACATATTAGACTGCGTTTAAAATAGTTTGCATGAAGACGTCTACCTGCATGGATCCTTTTGCTTGGTTGCAAGGACGACAAGCTGTTACGCAATTGTCGGCATGGTCATAACCCCCCTTACATTTAGGGAGCACATGGTCAATCGTTAAATTATCTGTAGAGCCACAGTAAACACATTTATGTCCATCCCGAGCCTTGATGCTTTCTCTCCACATCCGTTTAGCGTCACCGCTACGGAAACAGAGAAGTTCAGACATGAGGCTTCGGGGCGTATCCATTGGCTCATTAAATTTAAGGGTGAAGTGGTCTGGTTAATTACTTCTTGGCTTTGTACTTTGACTTACCGTTACGGCCATTACGGCGGCGATTCTTAGAGGCTTTTTCCTTTACGGTTTTGCCATTGGATGTGTGGCTGTTATCCATACCATCACCATTGCCATAAGTACCCTTTTGGCGGTTGATCTTATTTAGCTGAGCCCGGCGCTTTTTAGCCTTCTGAGTAGCGTTGTATTTTCTCCGAGCACGTCTAGTTGCTTCAGAAATCTTGGGGTTCTTTTTTGCTTCAGCCATTGACATCATCGAACGTAAGTTCGGGAATCAAACCAGCAAGACCAGCAAGGGGAGACCCCGACACAGCAACGCCAGTAATATCATTCTTTGCTAGCCAATCAGTAGCAGCTCTTAGGTCTGCAGTTGTAGCTTCGCCGGATTTAATCCTGGCAATTAATTCATGAGTTAATAGGGAGTGAAGCTCATCAAAGAGTTCTTCCCCAGCTCGCTTAGCCATTAGTCTCCAACGCGACGGAGTGTTTCACGGAGCAGCTCAGCCGCCTTGCGGATCTCAACCACTTTCTCATCTTCCTTACGGGAAGGTTTGAGGGTATCAATTAAACTCTTAGCCAGTGCAGCTACAGAATTTTCCTTAAGTTTAGATGATCCAATCACTTCAGAAGCGGCAAATGCAGCAAGAAAACCAATAGCTTCCAGACTTAACTTAACGCCTAAAATTTCAATCATGGGTTTAAAACTTGTTTACACAGTGTGAATTTATTTTTGCGGTCTTGATAACCATTCCAGCCACCATTAATACGGCGGCAAACAGCATCAAAGCCTTTTGTCTTAGCAATTTCTAAGAGATTATTTTCAGTGATCCAAGGTTCTGCTGAACGGAATGGATATGTAGAAGCCACATAATCACAACCCTCCATAACCCGTGGATCATTAAGAAACTTGGCCAACCGTGAGTAGTTATATCTACCAGTGAGTTGTAAAACGCCAGCCCCTTTGTAGCGGGGTCCGTCACCTAGCTGGGTGTTGCCTAAATCAGAACGATTTTCATAAGCCGACCCATCAGCAATCTCCCTCATGTACTTCATGTTGCAAGTCTCATGAAGGATGTTTGCTAACAACATGGAGGCAAGCTTTGGGTCTCCCCCGAAGCCTGATTTTTCTAGAAGCCGATTGCAATCATCAACTTCTAGTTTCGTGAACAAATCTTTTGAATAACTCGTGAGATCCTCAAATGTTTGCTTAGTGAGAGTGACGGACGCTGCGAGAGGCTTTGGAGAGCGTCTGTAAGCCGCCATAAACTCTTCGAGCAAGCACTTAGGTAGCTTTGCTTCTAACTCATCCCAGGCGGCTTCTTGATGAGGCTCATAGGCATAGTAAATAGCAGCTTGTTTAAGGAAATTCATAGAGTTAATTAAAACTCACCGCGTCGACTGTGGCTGTATTTGATACACCATCATTTACAATCAATGTATCATTACCAGCGGAAGCAGTGATCGTATCACTATTAATAGTAACCGTCTCTTCCACAACAGGTGGTGACCATAAAGAGTAATCGGGGGAAGTTACATAAGCAGCCAACTCTTCTGTAGTAGTGGTAGCTTTAATGGCTGCCTCTTTAATGTTGCTGTATTCACGAATTTCAGCACGACGATCTAGGACTTCTTGCGGAATAGAAGTCGAAGTCTCTGCGTTACGAGTGACGTACCAGTCAGTTTGAGAAAGCATGGAACCTGCAGTTTCTCTGGCCTGACCTACCCATTGTTTGACCAGAAGCGCATGATCCTTGGGGTTATCTACACCCCAGTAGAACCGTTGGTCCCAAAACACCTCAGGGCCATCAGAGATTTCAATAATACCAATGGCTTGCTTTTCTTCAAGTGAAGCCAAGCGCAGCCAATTTGCTGGATACTGGATGCCAGCATGTGTGAACGCCCGATCATAAGATAGGGGCTTGTTATCTAGTTTTAGCATAATTAGTTAGTGTGCGCGTGCAGTTTTAAAGGGGTGAGAAGCAAAAGCAAGATATACATAAGTATGGCCAGAGGTATTCATTCCACCATGATTGTTCCTCATTTTAAATCCATTGGAAACAAAATCACAATTATAGCCAGCGGAAGCGTACTCAACTTCAGAAGAATTAGGAAAAATTAGTCTATCTGCAGGGTTATAAGAATTCCTTTCCATGTCATATAATCTCCATTCTGAACTATTGGTAGTTCTTATTAGAAGCCATGCAACTTTGAAGCCGGTGAATACAAATGGGCCGTCGCTACTTGATCCATTACCGGTGTATATACCCATTGCTGAATAACTTTCTACAGGTGCGAAGCAGTAGGCAAGATAATCCATACTTCCTACAGTTCCATAAGTAAATGTTGTATTTGTTACAGCAGTTACACGAGAACTATCAACGGCTGGGTGTGAAGTATCAAAATAAAGCGTTTTAGTTGGATCTATTGACTTATGATAAACACGCCAACTTCTGGACCCTAAACCTTTAATAAAAATAACTCCAGGGGCTTGATTAAGTCCGTGTGCAATGACTGAACCTTGCGAAGGTGTGTATTTAACAATCGAGAATCCAGCAGTTGGGTTGGCTCTGACTGTTGATGCAATGCTTGGGACACCACTACTAATGCTTCCAGCAGCAATCGTTGTGGTGGAAGATCCGGCGTCCCAGGCATAACCCACATAAGAACGTCCACTTAAGTTGACTTCATTTCCTGCAGCTAAACTAAAGCTATTGCTATTAAATGCTGTAAGTTGCGTACTTTGAGATCTTGTTGCTGAACCTGTATCTATATACATAACTTGTGTAGCCCCACGAACGGCATCATACACTACGTTATTTGTAGCATGTGATCTACCTTTAATCCAAACAAAATCAGGTGACAGTGTGGTTGCTATATCACGACTTGTACTATTACCATCCCAAATATTCGTATCAAAATACTTACTGCCATCCGCAATCGTTGGGGTCGGTAAGTTTGCGGTGTTTAAAGACTTGAAATTAGTAGGTGCGGTATACGCGAAGGCACGTTGGCCGAAGTTTGCAGCAATAGTAGCGCCACCATAAGGGCGAGCGATTGCCCTATATGTTCCAGCGGACAATGTATAAACAGGATTGGCACCCGTCTCAGGATTGCTAGACGACATCCAAGTACCATTTTTACCAAAATACAACTTGTTGTTGTCTAAATCCATTGCAACCTGAAAGACATCACCTGCTCCTAATGCGCTGCCATAAGATGGTTGACTGTTGCTGTTAATTTTTGTCCCCTGCTCAAACGTGTAAGCATACGAAAGAGCATCTTGCCCAGGATAATTATCAGTTATTTCAGAAGCAGCTATTCCAACAGTTGTAGCACTGCCCGCTGCAACAAGTGTAGTTTCAAAATACCATTTACCGCTAGACACAGCAATTGTGCTGTTGCAGCGTGTTACACCGCCACCTGTTTGTGGGAGATCTAAATTACCATTTGTTGGCGCATTAGTGCTATTTGACAAAGGATTCCAAGTCGCATAGTTACCAACAACCTCACCGCCCGCTCCAGAATCTGTTTGATCTGCTATTTGTGATGGTGAATCACGGAGGGAGTCGTTACCTGCGCCTGCTGCAACACTTAAGTTATTAACAGTCCACGTATTGCTACCAGCAGCATCGTTTCCAAGCGCAGCGTTTGAACTGTTGTCTTTGAAGTCGAGGTGAAAACCATTTGTTCCATATGTACCGCTGTACTCCTTCGGCTGCCACACACCGTTGGTATCAGTTTCACCAAAATCTGTTGGTGCTAATGCTTGACCGTCGATGAAATGTACGTCGGCTAACGAAAAATTTGCATAAGTGTTTGCAACACCTTGTTTGCCAATC
>PACT01000001.1 GCA_002700285.1 Crocinitomicaceae bacterium
CATCATCATGTGCCCAGCAGAGTTCTTCGTATAGGGCATTCAACCTCTCCATATCATCATAGAGTTGATTTGGATTAGTCATTTGTTTTACTAACTACGGTTAAGCGTTTCCAGATTTCATATGGATGTTGAGGTTTGTGTTCTCTATCCATAGGTTTAGAAGACTCAAAGGGATCTCTTGAGAGATTTTTAATAACAATGAATGCATCTTTGTTATACTTACGAGTACCGATAGGTGATTGCCATTTTTTGTTATAGACTTCACCAACATCGATACCAGAAACTTGAGTTCCTGCCATTTCGACTACAATGTTATCACCTTCTTCCCACCCATATTTTTGGGCAAGAGAAGAAACTTGTTCATAAACAGATGGAGCATCCATTACTCGATCTTCTGGTTCAAGACTTCCGTGCATCAGTAGAGGTTTTCTTCTTGTTCAGTTTGTATTATAACATCAGAAGTTGGATATGCAACACAAGTGAGCACAAATCCTTCTTCCATTTGATCATCATCCAAGAATGATTGATCACTTTGATCTACTGTACCAGATACAATCTTACCTGCACAAGATGAACAAGCACCTGCACGACAGGAGTAGTTCATATCAACACCACCTTCCTCGGCAGCATCAAGAAGATATTGGTCATCCTGACAGGTGACGGTTGTTTCGGATCCGTCAGGAGTACGGAAGGTAACGTTAAAGTCCATTAGTATTTCTCGGAAAAGTTTTTTGTGAAGTATGCCATTGATATAGCAAAGACAATACTAGTTATTGTATAAAAAATTTGATACAATGTCAAGTATTCAAAAACCGAAAAATCCGAAAAAGAACACACTACCAGTTGTAGCATAAGAAACCAGGGCAGCAGCAAATCCAATCATTGCAGTGCGACCATTGAGTTTCTCTGCACGTTCTGCATATGTCTCAAGACCATACGTGTCAGTATAGGATGGATCGACGTACATACGGGGTTCTGTGGCCCACATGTTTGTGCGTCCACCGTCTTCAGTTGTTACAGTCATTTGAGTTTTGTGAAGAAACATTACAGTATTATATAGCAAAAATAAAGAGAGGTCAAGCCCCTCTCTGTATTATTCACTACTTTTTTGTCTAATGTATGCTCTACCTTGCTCATCAAATCCATCAATATCAATGCATACAGGTTCACCAGTGAAGTTATCTACAGGGGCAATTAGTAAGTACGGACCAGGAACTCTATCAGTTCGTATATCGTAAGTTCTAAAATTAGTAGGATGAAAATGAATCGTAACTACCTTCTTACCAGGATTGCGACAAGTGTATTCAAGTTCTCTCATGTGATATGTAATCTTATTATCACATCCAGGCTTACCCATCGTATAATTCATACTATCAGATGTTGATATCGGAGTTTTAAAAATCCAAGAGTCTTGTGATGCAGAATTATCATATGGTTCAATCTCCCAATTCTTACCATCCTTGGTAGATATCTCCCACCGACTCAAGGCATAAAATTGCTTTGACATATCAAGACTTTTAAAAAATCGAAGAGTATCATCAAAAATAATATCCGCATTTGCAACTACACAGATTTGATCTTCCAATTCTTGATTACAGAAATCAAAAAGATCTTTATACGTTGGTCTATTTTCTCTCACTATTCTATGAATCTTAGAAGAATTGAAATTGAGTTCAGCATCATCTTCCATGAAGAGATATACATTATCAATTAACTCATTCGCAAGGTTTTGATGAAGACAATAGAGATACTCTCCATTTCTCATATGATTACGAGAGTTAAAATATTCTATAATTAAATTCATTGTCCAGAGATCCAATTCATTAAGTTTACTTTTGGTTCCCAACCAAAAGTTCTTTTTAATTTATCATTCTTAGCAAGAGTAATTCTAGACTCACCAATTCTTGAAGGAATGTTTACTTGTTTATCAGAAATTGCATTAGCAATCTCATTAATGGAATAATTTACACCATTACCTACATTGTATAATTGCCCATAGTTCATCTCATGAACTTCTTCTGTTGCTGCGAGAATATTAGCAGATACTACATCAGACACATGAGTAAAATCTCTACGTTGCTCTCCATCACCAACGATTGTGAGAGATTCTTTATTATCACGTTGACGTAGAAAGATGCCTATTACAGGAGCATACTGACCCTTTAGAGGTTGTCTTTCCCCATACACATTAAAGTATCTAAGAAAAACTGTTTTCAATCCAAACAAGTTAGTATACATCTTACAAAGTTTTTCACCAGTAACTTTAGATACTGAATAAGGATTCAAACAATCATCACTCTGAAGTTCATCATTAGGAGGTTCATTAAATCCATAACCCGATGAAGTAGAGGAATAGATTACTTTCTTTACACCTGCCTCACGGGCACACTGAAGAACAGTAACCGTACCCACACAGTTTACACTAACTGCCTCAATAGGATTCAAAATAGCAGGTTGAATTCTAGACTCTGCAGCAAGATGAAACACATAATCTATATTAATCATTGAGTTTTTCAGTAACTTATAATCTCTAATATCACCTTTTATATTGTAAGCCTTAGGATTTCTATAAAACTTTTCATTAGATTCTGCACTCTCATTATCATAGCAAACAACTTCATGACCCATCTCAAGAAGTTTATCTACAATGTGAGACCCAATAAATCCTGCTCCACCCGTTACTAATGATTTCATAATTCAGATTTAGAAAAAATAACATCAACTTGAAACAAATCACCTTTCTTTAAATTATCAGTATCTTCATCCATCCAGATATTTTCACCAATAATTTCATGATTAGTAAATCCAATACCACTCATATATTCAATAACTTCATCAAACAAAGGAGATCCTTCATTATATTGCAAGATTGAAACTTCCATTATTATATAAGAAGCTTTTTGAATAGTATTCAATCCACCTCTAATAATATCCAATTCAGATCCTTGAGTGTCTATCTTAATAAGATCAAAACTTTTTCCAACTTCTTCAGTAACTTCATCTAGTGTATATGTGTTCCTCTTAACTTTTATACTATCATTATAGTATTTGGTATTTTCTTTTAAGTAAGATGTCCCAGTACACGTAGGATTTTTTGGATTCAAATGTAGAGTAACCTCTTTATTAGAATCACTCAAAAGAACAATACAATGAGAAAATGGTAAATTTTCTAGATACTCATCACAATTTTCATTTCCCTCTAACATTAAGGAGTCTACATTTTTCCATAGTTTTTTACAAAACATAGAAAAGTTACCATGATGAGCTCCAATATCTAATAGAGTATTTGGAGTATAATTTTTAGATAGATTGATTAAGTAATTCTCAACACTCATAAATAAACTTCCTTAAATTTTTGACAGACTTTTTGTGGAGTATAATCCTGATAACAATTCCATTCTAATGAATTTATTTCTTTCTTATCCAAATTTCTTAAAATATGTAAGATATCAGATTCGGTTTTAAAATATATCCCCTTCTCTCCAAGTGTATCTATATGATTTCTTTCTGGTGATTTTTCATAAGTAATGATGGGTTTATTTCTAATTGAAAACTCAGCACAGGATAATCCAAATGATTCACCGATATACCTAGCATGAAGCATAGCATCACATGTATTGATAAACTTCACTTTAGTATTCATATCAGAAGTCCCAGGCAAGTATATCACTCTTTCGTGTTCAATGAAAGGTTCTGTGAACTGAAAAACAAACCAAATGTCAGATCTTTCAGTCAAAACTTGTTGTATTGCTTTCTTTACAAAAGGCAAATCAAAAGTTTCCCATCCACCATTTCTACCAAGCACTAATTCTTCTTTGGGAATAGACAATTCTTCTCTCATATCCTCCTCCATATCAGGAAGATATACCATATAAGGAACATAAGGAATTTTATATCCAGTTATCTTCGATAACCACTTTGACCCCATAGCATAAATGTCACCGTGAACCCAGTCGGGAGTCCAGTTTCCTGATATTGCATTAACAAGATTCTTACTGACTGAAGAGATAACTCCATCCGGAGCACCTCCCTTTTCCATTAGAAAATATTCACATTGATTATTAGTTAGAATATCATCTATTTCATTATTATTGTTGTAAGAAAAAACTGTAAACTCACTTTCAAACTTCCTCAAAACATCAGCATTATTAGCAGGGTGAGTAGAAGGATACATGATGATTGGATCAATATTTAAATAATATCTTGTCCAATAAGCCCAGTCATAGATTGCGACCGTAGTGCCTCTCAATGAAAGAGAGTTGTCATGAAATGCTATTTTCATTTTATTATAATAGAATTGATTAGTTTATTTCTAATTACTGGATTATCCCAACTGATATTATTCTTATTGAGATGATGTTTAACCAAACCTTCTCCAACAAATTGTTTCCAACCATCCTGTTTGTACTTTTTAAAATTATCATATAAGGATGAATAGATATCCATATTTTTTGATGAAGAAATTGCCAAATCACTATTTGGAGATTCTTTCATAGCATAGCAATTTACATAATCCATAGATAAATTATACAAATCAATATCAAATTTAATTATCTCAATATCAAATCTACACCTAATAACAATATCATATAAAAAAGAATTCTCTTTTTCATATTGCATTTTTAATTGATTGGATCTTTGTATAGAAAAAAACATACTATGAACATTAGATGGTCTTGCTAATTCATAGTTAACATCATTAAAAGTATCAAAAACAATTTGAGGTTCATATAAAAATATTGCGGGTTTATAGATTTTTTTAATTACATCTATAGTGTCTTCTTTCCAGTAATATGTTCTACCATATGATAATGTTGCAGGTAATTCCATTCTTTTATTTGACATAGAATTATCCCACCAGGTATGTACAAAGACATCAGGTGAATATTTTTGTAATATGTTTTTGTTTATATGTGCATAACCCTCCTCAAGATACCTTGGTTGTCCAGAAATACAAAGTGCTACTTTCATTTTAAATTGTTAACATAATCACTACAGACAGCATAACAGTTAGTCACTTTTAATATATCCCAATTAATATTACATTCTTCTGGCATAACAATGACTGTCGATGAAGTATAAGTTTTTCCAGGATAAGACCATATATGCCCATGACTCGTCATAGTATAATCATCACTTTGATGCCAAAAATAATTAAATTTTGTTTTAGTCATAAAATCTAGTGTGGCAATATCTTTACAATGAATCCAAAGATATTGAGACATTTTTGCCAATTCAATAAAAGTAATAGTATTTTTTGGTTCATTATGTCCCAACCAGAACGTTTGAGATACTACATCATATCTCAAATCAATCTCTACATCATAACCATTTTCTATACATTTGTCAATCTGCCCAACTGTATTTTCAACATTTCTATTAGGTCCATCAATGTTACCACGATGTGCTATGAGTTTCATACAATATATTTGTCTGAAGGAATGGAAGGCCATCTCACAACAATCAAGTCAGAATCTTCAAGAAATTCCACATTAGAAATTTCATTCGGTTCATAAATCCACATGTCTCCGGCACTCATAAGTTTACCATTTACTTTAAGTTCTCCAGATACAATATAATTCAACTCTGTTGTAACCTTATGAGTATGCGGAAATGTTTGGCATCCTTTTTTGTGGTTATGATGTGCCACTTCAAAGAATGGATTTTTAAATAAAGATGGATTAAAATCCCCAACAAACCATCCCCCCCTATAATCTTTAATATTAGATTCAATCATTTTTCTAACTCCTGAATACGAATCTGATGCCTACCTCCGTCAAAAGTATTTGAGGAGCAAATTTTAATGTAATTATCTAATACATCATAGTTTACACCCTTTGCAGGAATTGAAAAGAAGTTTGCACAATTGTGACGTATTGCCATTTCCATAGCAAACTCATCATAAACAAGTGCAGAACGAATACCTTTGTTTTTATTAGCACAGATATTCACTCCCTGTCCGGTGCGGCAGAATCCAAAACCATAATCACAATCCCTTTCTCCAATAGATTTAACTGCCTGTGCAATGTAATCTCGATAATCACAATCCTTATTCAGAATAGTTCCAAAATCAATATATTCTAAATGATGCTTATCTAAAACTTGTTTAAGAATTTCCTTTGCTTCAAATCCAGAATGATCAGAACAAATGGCAATAGGTTTATCACCAATACGACGAGTAACATTATCTTTATAGAAATGGAATTCATCAGGTGTTCCAAATACATGCATTTTCTCCACAGATTCAGTAAAAATCTTTTTATCATCTTCAATAAGAAGATTATAGAGAGGTGAAATATAGAACTCATTCTTAGTTCTCAGATCACGAGTAATCATCTCTCTCGCATACTTACAGAAATCAGATCCTTTCTTAAATCCATAAATTCCCACACATGCATTATTACTAATTGCTTTCTTTTCCGCTGTTTCAGTTACGTATCCATTTAAATCAACTTTTGCATAACTATAATTTGAGGAATTTGATTTAAATGTTAATAGTAGTCCATCTCCATTCAAATCATTTATACTATGCGGATCAAATACTGGTCTAAACTCAATATCCAAAGTGTGAATTACTAAAGGTGCGTCATTGTCAATATATTCTTCTGCATAAAGACAACTACATACCGATCCATCTGTAAGTTTATCAAGAATAACTACTTTAATTTCATCACCAAACTTCTTACGTAAAAGTTCGTCCATATGAAAATTATATACAGTCTCATCTCTAACTACAAAAATAAGATTACAACCCTCATAATTTAAACAATCTAAAGAAATATCAATAAGATGTTTATCTTTAATATTAATCAGTTGTTTAGGAACTTTAAATCCTTCTTTAATAAATCGACTTCCCAATCCTGCCATGGGAATAAGAATATTCGGTTTCATATTTACTTACCAATAATTTCAGTTGTAGTTAAATGTGCGTATTCAATCCAGTCGCGGATATCTCCATATCCCTCTAGTAATTTATAAAGAAAACAAGATGCAAATATATCACCAGCACCAAGAACATTAACGTTCTTTAGAATTAATTCTTCTGGTAATTTGTAGAAAAATTTCTCTTCCCCATTAGATACGACGCTTCCAGATGCACTATGGAGAATCACCCATCCTTTTGTAGAGTTAGTATATTCTAAAAAACTATCGTTAATATCTTCATCAGAGATGAATAGATAGTCCACATACTGAAGAATTTCCATATTAACTTGTTTACCAGCACATATATCTGCGGTGATGATACCATCCAAAACAGGGATAAAATCGTTTCGTGTCAGTTCATTTAGATAGATCAAATGACTAATTTTAGAACTAACCATCTTTACCTGATGCTGCACCAAACTTAAGTTGACCTTTGAATATCTTTTAGCAGCAGGTTTGTCAATATAGATGAGTGCTTGACCAATATCAATCGGAGACAATCCAATATCAATTGTTGGATCAATCTCAAGCAATGCCTTCCAAACATTTGCCATCGACCCTAGAGTTTTCTTTTCTGTGTCACCATCAATAATGGTATCAATAGTCAGATGTCCGTAAAGAGCAATATCCTTCATTAAAATTTTTCCTTCAAGTCAAGTTCATAGATCTTATCTATTACTTTATCATAAGAAACACAAGGAAGCAATCCATCTATTTCAAGTGTGTCGAATAGTGTCATAACTACATTTTCACCACCCTTAACTGACAGAACCTTTGCAACCTGCTTTACTATTCTTGGAGAATCCAACATACAAACAGGATATCTTACCTTCTTCATAATACCAATATCAAAAAGATCATCCCCAACATAAGCAGTATCTTTCTCTGTGCAATTATATTGCTTCAAGATATCATCAAGATAGTTTGCCTTATCACTATGGAAACCAGACCCACGATTAGCAATAACGTGCAGATTTCTGTTCTCAAGAATACTAACATTATACGGATCACCAGTCAGGAATACAACATTAACTCCAATTGCACGAAATCTTTTTATTGCAGTCCAATCTTTATCACAGAATGTTTTTAATTTAACTGTTCCCTCACGGTCATAGTATTTTATGCCATCTGTCATGACACCATCAACATCAAGAATTAAGAGTTTTATCATATTTAATCAAAAGCAAAGGATCTATAATTGGCTCTATATGCCAATTCTGTAGTTATATTTGGTAGTGATATTTTATTTTTCACAGAACCAATATCTATTTCATCTGGATACTCACATTCTACAGGAGATTCTGTAGGAATAACATTGAGACCAATATCATTTAAATATATTCCAAGTAAGGACTCTGGATGAGGATTTCCAGTATGCATTGTGGGAACTTTGTACACATACTTATTGATATTTTTAAATAAATTAGCATACTTGGACATTGATATACTTGTTCCCATACCAATTATATCACTTTTTCCCATAGGATGAATTTGTGAAAAATTCCATCTAGAAGGAATCATAACACAATTATCATCCATTTCTTCTAAATTTAAATCAATACTCTCCAACGTTCTAAGAAAGAAAAAATCTGGTCTCAGTCTAAACACATAATCATATTTAAAATTATTTTCTTTTTCATATTCCTCCCTCAATCTATTTGCATTGTAAATATTACACCACATTTTAGATATGGGTCCTCCAAATTTATGTTCAGAATCTAAGTGATCATAATAATCATGATCATTAATGATCATTTTTTTTGGTTTATATAACCTATCAAATTCCAATAGATTCTGATCTCGTCCATTTCTGTTTGGAGATCCAAAAAAGAAGGTGTCAACTTCATAGATATCAAAAAAATTTTTCTTGAAGTATGGAAAAGTATCTTCAAAATTCCTAATTCTTCCAGAAAAACATGCAGCAATTTTCATGTCAAAACTCCGGTCATTTGTTCAAATACACCTTCTAAAGTGGGTTTCTTTTCAAATAAAGATTCCTTAAGAATAGATTGATAAAGGTTATTATCATTATCTATTTTAATAATATCCTCTAACATAGATTCCATATCAGAATAATTACTCAGATTTAAAAAACCTTTTGTATTGAAATCTCTATGACATTCTGTATCAGAATAATAAATTGGAATATTACCTGCTATCTTTGCATGTAGTAGTTTTTCAGTATACCATCCACCGGGAGCAGCATTTTCAAAACAAATTGAAAACTTATAATCGGAAATTACTTCCATCTTTTCAAGTTCTCCGGCATGACTATTGTTTTGAGGAATCTGCATCTTGTGACACTTTCCATAACAATCAACATCCTTATATTGGTTGACCATATCTATCATATCAATTCTATTCTGATATGGCACACTAAAAACTGTACTACAAAATTTAGTTTTTTCTTTTGATGCAAATGGATTCTCTTCAGTAAAATAATCGACAGGTATCAACCATCCAGGATTACCCCATGTTCCGGTATTAAACCAATCAACATAAAACATCCATAAAGGAATTCTAATATTCTTAGAATCATACGAGTCAAAGAAACTAGTGATAGAATAATCACATTCATTAAAGTTTGGTCTTGGAGAACTTTCTCCATTAAAAAATATTTTTATACAATCATTATATGATCTATAAGATTGTCCAAAGATATTATAAATTAAACAATCACAATCTTCAGGATTACTAACAGATATGTCTTCAAATACTTCCTTGAATAAAAATGTTATAAGGTTATGGTTATAATCAAACCCTGGCCAAAAGTCAGAAAAAGAAATTTTCATAATCAGTTTTGTATAGTTGTTTTAAATTCAGGACTTTGTATCGCAAGTGCTGGTTCGAACCAATAATTGTTTAAAGAAAATTTATCAATCAGATAATTATAATACCAATCTGCACCATTGTTACAATACCTCAATTCTTCTAATATCTTTTTAGATCCAGATTTACTTATAAGATAGGCATGTGTACATCTAGATCCTTTTATTTTTGCTATTCTCAAATCTTTTTTTGGAGTTGCATGTAAATCACAACAAGTTCCAACCCACGCCATGTCCCAATCTTCTGGAAGTTGTTCAAAAGACTTCTTAAACTCATCTAAGAAATCATCACAAAGAACTACATCATCTTCTAATACTAAAGCATAATCATATTTTTCAGAAACCTCTTTGACTATCTTAATATGCTTTAATACCAAAGAAATTTCTGAGATCTTTAATTGTCTTCCTTGAGGATTTTTACCAAAAATATTGGGGAAGTTTTTTTCTATTTCATCAGTGTCCCAATTATCAGAACTATAATCTTCCACAAATTCATAGTCTACGATATTCTCTTCCTTCAAAACTTCTAACAGATGAGATTTCCTTTCTGTAAGTTTATTCCAATGACATATAAATGTTTTCATTTATTGAACCACTCCTCTCTCCATTTTTGACCACCAGCAAAATGACGAATAATCACATCGTCTTTCTCCACCCTATTAATTAAAAACTGACAATCAGATTCACCTTCCATCTCCGTGACATTCCATGCTGTAGGAAGAATCTCTACATGTTCATAAAGTTCATCTAAAGAATATTCAGTCCATTCAGTTTTATCAGAATGCCACCCATAATCCGGTAGATTCCAAAAAGGTTCATCAGAATGTCTCTTGATACCTGCAAGAGAATACCAAGATGCTTGCTCTCTAAACTCATGCCAGAAACTATTAACATACCCAAACCTTTCGTGCCTGGATACAACATCATTCAATCCCCTGTATCTATCCTCCGAAAGAATGTTATCGATTAACTTCCTAGACCATTCATTAATCTTGATAGAATAGTTACCCATACAATGAGTATTACCAGAGTCAATCGCATATGAAAAAGATTTGTTTGTCTGATACAGTTCATCAATATTTGCGATGCACATATCAGCATCCAAATGAGTAACAATATCTCCGTCAGTTACGTATCCTTCCTCAAGCATCTGCTCAAGAATAGTGAACTTCAACCAAGTATAATTTCCACGATACTTATAGAGATTATCTTTCAGTTCAAGATATTCAAAACCATGCTTATCAGCATACTCCTGATTCCTTGGAGACATATAAGTATCAAAAAATTGCTGCCTTTGATCAGCATAAGAACCAAAAACTAATAATACTTTTTTCATCCAACCCTTTTGATAATATTATTAAAGACACCATGAAGAGAAAAGTAATCTTGATAGAGTTCTTGACCCCTTTGTAACATCTCATTGTATGTATCATCAGAAATACCCTTCAAAATATCATAGGTATTTCTAATATTGTCCTCATCAATTATAACACAGAATTCTTCCCAATCCAATTCATCAGACCAGGGAAGTGCATGATCATCAGAAATGTACACAGGAACAGTATTCAATTGGAAAGACTCATAAAGTCTGAAGCTAGTAGTTCCATAACCTCTAGGACATAGAGAAAACTTAGAAGCAGACATGACATCAAGAAAGGTATTCAACTTCTCTTCTCCAACATTAATATCCCAGTTACCTGCTTTAACAAGACAATCATCCTTACCACGAAATGCTTTTACCATATCAGTTCTAACCCAATAAGTATTAGAACCAATGAAGGAAGCAAAGTATTTGTGTTCCTGCTTAGAAGTTTCTGGAATAGAAGAACATACTAATGGAATAGGAATCACATTCCCCTTCTTACGGTTACCACCAGCACAGAAGATCATAGTATCCTCAGGAAAATCTTCAAATGGTCCATCGTCCTGCTGACAGATGGTAAAGTAAGATCCATCAGAACTCAAAGTTTCATAAAGTAAATTTTGAAGGTCTGGATAAGGTTGTCCTCCCCAGATACGATTACAAAAAAGATTTGACCAGAAGATATCAATGTATTCTCTTTGAGGTTTATCTTCTAACTCTTGGTAATGACTGTAAAAATACTCCTCAAGATATTCTCCCTGATGATATGGAGGATATGTTGGTGTAAGAGAGTTTGGTCTCAAATAATCTTCCTTCAAATAAACCATAGTCCCTCCTCCTTAAACTTATTGATTTTAGTCTCTACACCAACCATCCAATTGTTATGAACTATCATAGCATTTTCTTTTTTACCTTGCTGATAATACACATTACCATTAGGAAATAAATCCTCAGATAGTAGTGCTATATTATCATTATACTTTGTAAGTCCAATACGATTCATAATAAGTTGATCATCATCAGAGTCATCTGCACCACACTCCTCCACTAACTGACGGCATTCAATGGTCTCATTAAATACCATAAATCCAGTACAGATTGTAGACCCAGGAGCATCAGTTTGAAATAATACTTCTTCATGACCAGTAAGAATTTCTACGGGATTTTCTTTAAAAACAATGTCAGTATCTACCCACATTAGATTGGGATGTTCTTTATGAACTTGGTTGATAATTTTCCACTTATGACGAACTACATTTCTAAATCCACTATTACTATCAAAAGTCCAATCCTGATATTCTTTTAGATTACTATTCATATAAAGAAAAGCACCCTTATATCCTTCAAGAATAAAAGACTTATAAACTTCCTCATCCATACAAGCAATTATAAAGTCGTCCATATTAATACCTACATTTTCAGCAGACTTCAACATATTCAGACAAATATCATGACACCCGTAATTTAAAAATGTAAGAAATTTCATTGATCTTTATACCACTCATAAGTTGTTTCGATTCCCTTTTGGAGAGAAATTTTTGGTCTCCAACCAAGAGATTTAATTTTAGTCACATCTAAAAGTTTTCTTGGAGTTCCATTAGGTTTAGTAGTATCCCATGTAGTTTCTCCCGGATATCCTACAATATCAGAAATTATATTTGAAAGTTCTTTGATTGTAAGGTCTTCACCAGTTCCAACATTAATAATATCTGGATCATTATAATCCCTCATGCAAGTATAACATGCTTCTGCAAGATCATCAACATGAAGAAACTCTCTATATGCTGAACCATCACCCCACAGTTTTACATCTGGCCACCAAGGTCCACCCATATCAATAGTATAACCATTGGTTGTTGCATCATGATATTTTGCAATCATAGCAGGAAGAACATGAGAAGTTTCTAAATCAAAATTATCATTAGGACCATATAGATTTGTAGGCATTAACGAGATAGCATTGAATCCATACTGTTGACGATATGCCTGACACATCTTAATACCAGCAATCTTTGCAATCGCATAAGAGTCATTACTAGGTTCAAGAGGACTACCCATCAAGTATTCTTCCTTAATTGGTTGTGTACATAACTTCGGATAAATGCATGAAGAACCAAGGAACAGAAGTTTCTTAACACCAAACTTACGTGCAGTATGAATGATGTTTGATTGAATCATTAAGTTGTCATAAATGAAATGTCCAGGTTGATATTTGTTTGCACCAATACCACCCACCTTTGCAGCAGCAAGATAAACATACTCTGGTTCGTTGATTCGAAAAAACCTTTCAACATCTTCCTGACGACGTAAATCCCAATAAGAAGATGGTGATGAAAGAATATTAGTATATCCTTTCCAATGAAGCATACGAACAATTGCTGATCCTACAAGTCCGGTATTACCAGCAACGTAAATTTTAGATTCAGTATTCATAATTTCTCTAAGATACAGTGTAATAATTCAATTTCTTTGTCTCCAACAAAATGATTGTTTCCCAAATAAATTCCGTTATAATGAACAAAATCAACATTTAAGTTTTGTTTTTGAGTTTCAATACCATATTCACTAAGAAATGGTTGTCTCAAAAGATTACCTCCAATAATAGGTCTATGTTCAATATTATTTTCATCAAACTTTTTCCTTAGAGTATTTGCTTGTTTTTTATCCTTACATAGTAAAGGTAAACAAAAATTACTGACATTATCATTATAATCTGGAACTATAAAATAGTCAGAATAATTCTTTATCAAATTTATAAATTTTAGATAGTTTTGATTTCGTATTTCAATATACTTATCAAGTCTTTTCAACTGAGACATTCCCAATACTGCTCCCAGTTCATTATTTCTAAAGTTATATCCATCAGTTACAAACATAAACTGTTTGGATATTTCTGGATACTGAAAAATATAACCTTCAAATCTTTCAGACTCTCTTGCTAGTCCATGTGATCTCTTCATTCTCATCAAATCATACAAATCAAAATTATCGGTAGAAATCATTCCTCCTTCAATTGTTGATATATGATGCCCAAAATAAAAACTAAAGGTAGCACCTAAACTATTAGATCCTATCTTAGATCCGTCAGGATTCTTACATCCGTGCGATTCGCATACATCATCCAAAAGTAATGCTTTAGGAAATAGTTCAGAATACTTATCTCTGTTTGCAGGATATCCTATAAGGTGCGTAATAAAGATAAGTTTTATATCAGGATGTTTATCTGCGATATATTTTAAGTTCTCTTCACAAAAACTAAAATTATTTAAGTTAATATCACAAAAAATAGGAGTAAGTCCTAATTGAATTACGGGTCCGACATTTGTTACCCATGTATTGGAAGGAACTAAAACTTTATCTCCGTCCTTTAACCCATAGAGTTCCTTTACAGACGAGAGGAGAAGATAGTTAGCAGTACTTCCGGATGAAACATATAAAGAATACTTAGATCCTAACCACTTACTCCATTTAGATTCAAACTGTTTAACTTTTGGTCCATTAGTAAATCTATTAGAAAATAAACAAAAAGATGCCATTTTGACTCTATCAGATAATGTTAAATTATCTTTCATCAATGGCCACTTATTATTACTCATGAATACACATATCCTGAACTAATTGTTTAAAAGAAATCTTAGGTTCCCAATCCAACTTTTCTTTTGCCTTGGTGGCATCACCTAATAAAGTTTCGACTTCAGCAGGTCTGAAATATTTAGAGTGAATTTTAATAACCTCTTTTCCGGTAAATACATCATATCCGATTTCATCCAATCCTTCACCTCTCCATATAATTTGCATTCCGAAATAGGATGCTGATTCCTCAACAAACTTGCGAACTGAATATTGTTTACCAGTAGCAATCACAAAGTCTTCAGGTTCTTCTTGTTGAAGCATTAACCACATTGCTTCAACATAATCTTTAGCATGTCCCCAATCACGAAGTGCATCAAGATTACCCAGATATAAACACTCTTGCTTACCCTCAAAAATTGCTTTCAGACCGATTGTAATCTTACGAGTTACAAATGTTTCACCACGTCTTGGTGATTCATGATTAAAAAGAATACCACTACAAGCATACATTCCATATGACTCACGATAGTTCTTTACAATCCAATACCCATAGAGTTTTGCAACACCATAAGGAGAACGTGGATAGAAAGGTGTAGTTTCAGTCTGCGGAGTTTCTTGCACCAGTCCATAAAGTTCACTAGTAGATGCCTGATAGATACGAACCCTGTCTTCCATACCAAGCAAACGGACTGCCTCAAGCACTCTCAGGGTGCCTATGGCATCTGTCTGACCCGTGTACTCAGGCATTTCAAATGATACCTTTACATGACTTTGTGCCCCAAGATTGTAAATTTCATCTGGTCGAACCTGCTGAATAACCCTTACTAAATTTGTAGAGTCTGTTAGATCACCATAATGAAGTTTCAATTGTTCATAAATGTGGTCAATACGATGTGTGTTGATCAAAGAGGCACGACGCACAATACCATGAACTTCATACCCTTTCTCAAGAAGAAGTTCTGCTAAGTATGAACCATCTTGACCTGTAATTCCTGTTATTAAAGCAACTTTCATATACTATAGTATCATTATAATATTATACCAAAAAAGGAGAGTTTATGCAACTCTCCTTATAGGGGTCTTGCCATGCCGCGCCACTTGCTTTTTAACCAGAAGCAAGAAACTGGGCAGTAGTAACTCACCCGCACCAACGACATTTGAGAGATGCCGTAAACTCATAATAGGGTCTTATGACTCCACCAGGGTTTTTAAAGTCTTTCCATGACTACAATCAAACAACCTCAACAGAAATTTTTAGATCAGAATACAAACAGTCCATCATGATTTCATAATCATCAAGTGGATCACCA
>PACT01000007.1 GCA_002700285.1 Crocinitomicaceae bacterium
GGAGAAGACGAGCAGGAAGGAGAAGACGAGCAGGAAGGAGAAGACGAGCAGGAAGGAGAAGACGAGCAGGAAGGAGAAGACAAGCAGGAAGGCGACGATGAGCAGGAAGGCGAAGACGAGCAGGAAGGAGAAGACGAGCAACAGGAAGGCGACCAGGAAGATAAAGGTGAAGAAGGAAACGAAGAAGAAGAAGAAAAACAAGTGGCAGGTCAAATCTCAAAAGAAGAAATGGCAAGAATTCTTGAAAGCTTAGATCAGGAAGAAGAGCGAATCATGTCTAAGTTGCGCATGCAAAAGGGAGACGGAACGAAAAAGACGATCGAAAAACCTTGGTGATGACTTTAATTCTCAATCAAACGCTAACGCATAAAACCCTCAATCGCCTCGCGATTGCTGTACTCATATTGTGCAGTAGTTTTTCACTGAGTTTGGCTCAAACGCCCAGTGTCACTACTTCTGTAAATGCAAACCCAACGCGGATGGGAAGCCGCATTCAAATCTCAGTTTCTTTGTTGAATTGCACATCCAATTCTGGCAATATACCAATGCAACAAATTGAAGGCCTGACCTACGTAGGTGGCCCCTCAACATCACACAGTACCAATTGGGTGAATGGTAATAAAAGCAGCAAGCATGTTTATACCTATTCCTTTACAGTATCGACTGACAAAGACATCACAGTTCCTCCGATTAAATTGGCGACATCGGCAGGCATGTTGTCATCTCAACCATTCACAATCAAAGTTCTACCGAAAGGGGCCAAAATCTCAACACCAAATAAAAGCAATGAATTAGATCAACTGTCTACAGTCATTAAGGTGTCAAAAAACAAAGTATATCTGGGCGAACCCGTAATCATTGAATATAATATCTACAATCAATACAATGGATTAGAAGTGCGAGAATACAAGGTGCCTGAGCTTAAAGGTTTCTGGCAAGAAGAAGTGAAGGCTGAAGAACAAGTTTGGCAAACTCAAATTATAAACGGCAAACGATACAACACGGTCACCGTGAAACGAATTGTAGCATTTCCTCAACAAACAGGTGTGTTTACGATAGATGGGTTTAATTTAAAAGGATATGTCCGTGTCAATTTCTTCAGCGGACGAAATGTTGAGGCATCTTCAAAACCAATAAAAATAGAAGTCATGCCTTTGCCAGAGGCCAAACCGCCAAAATTTATAGGCACTTTCAGTAATTTATCTGTGGACGCAAAAATCGAAATTGACACCATTAAAGTCAATGAGGCGTTTAATATGACAATCACATATTCTGGAAATGGAAATCTTAAATTATTGAGAAAACCAGAAATACTTTGGCCTACTGAATTTGAAGTCTTCGATCCAGAGGTCAAGGACAGGATCAACATCAATAAATTTGGAGAATCTGGAGAAAAAATCTACAAGTATGTTATTATTCCTAGGGCGCCGGGAGACTATACTCTTCCCGAATTGGCAACAAGTTATTTCGACCCAAGGGAGAAGCGATATATCAGCACGAATACTGCAGAAAAAAACATCGTCGTTGTGAGGACTGACGGGGATGAAAAAGGTGGGGCGACGTTTGGCACAAAAACAGATGTTGCGATTCTTAATCATGACATCAGGCATATTAACACCGAACACTCACATTGGGGTTCTAAACATCAGGGGAATAAGAAAAAATACCTGTTTCTATTCCTTTTCCTACTCGGTCCTATTGCCGCTGGTGCTGCTTTTCTATTTCGCGTAAATCTGGACAATAAATTACGTGACCCCACAGGGTTTAAAAGTAAAAAAGCAAAAAAGAATTTGTCAAATTCTCTTGCAAAATGTGCGGATGCTGAAAACAAGGAAATACAATTTACGAATCTGGGAGAAGCTCTTGAAATATATCTCTGCGCAAAACTACAAGTGGGAAGAAGTTCATTCAGTCGAACGAGTGTGGTTGAGCATTTACAAACTCTTTTGGGTGAAGAAGAAGCCTCAAAATGGAATCAACTGCTTAAGACTTGCGAAATGGCGAGATTTGCGCCCGGAGCCTTACCAGATGTAAACACGTCTATTTCTGAAGCAAAAAAGTTAGCAGAGATTGGCGATGCGCGAATCTATCCCTCAAATCGAATGGGCCTCATTGTATTGTTTTTTCTTTGCTTTACATCCTTAACAACAACAGCAGCCACAAGACTTGAAAATAAAATCCTAGATGAAAATTTCAATCTTGCCAACGCAGCATACGTTGAGGGAAACTTTCGTGAGGCAGCCGTATTGTATGAAGAGATCGCACAAAATCATCAATGCTTCGAACTTGAATACAATCTTGGAAATGTTTATTACAAGCTTGATGATATAGGGAAAGCACTACTTCACTATGAAAGAGCAATGCTCATCAAGCCCCTTGATGCTGATTTAAGAGCAAATCTTCTCTTGGCTGAATTACGTGCAATAGATAGAATAGAAGAACTCCCTGGTGTAGGCCTCGACAAATTGGCTGCTGTTATTTTTGCTGGAAACATGCAGCGGATTTGGCTTGTCCTCAGCCTCATCACATGGACGTTTGCTTTTGTTTGTATTGCCATACGTTTGAGATGGAAAAACCGAATGATTGCTCCATATGCAAGAGGAGGTGCCTCGGTGAATTTCATCCTGGCATTCATTTTTATTTCATTCCTTTACACGACAAATAAAAGAGTCTCAAAAAGTTCATGTGCCATCATTATGGAAAGCCGGGTTGAAGTCAGGAGCATGCCTGGTGAATTGGGCGTAAGTCTATTCCAACTTCATGAAGGCACAAAAACGTGCATTCAAAGTACACAAGACGAATGGACCGAAGTCCTCCTTGAAAATGGAAACGTGGGCTGGCTGCCAAGTTCAGCTTTAGAACTGATTTAGCAAATCATAACGCCCGTACCTTCTCAAAAGACTTTTACAACACCTCGAATCTGAGTGAAGTTCTGACGGCGTTTACATTGCGAAGTTGTATGTTATAGAATCCCGGGGAGAAAGAACTGACATCAAGAGATAAATCTCCTGTGGCACGGGTCTTCCCTTCATAAATGAGCCCCCCCTTCATATCAAATATCTGAACTGGAGTATTTGCCAAACTTCCCTCAATGTATATGGTGTGTGACGAAGGGTTAGGTGACACCTTTAAAGTAGAAAGCGCCTCAAGATTTGTTACATCGTCAACGAGCGGAACGACATCGTAAAGAATAATGTCATCCAGCGCAGCTTCCACCAGGCTTCCACCATCCAAATACTCACCAATGGTCGTGCTATCCGAAGCAATAAAACGCATCTGAAATGCATCAGTGAGTTCAACATAATCCCCCAAACGAAAGGCCTTCCGTCTCCAGCTGATATCCTGTTGAAGTGTGTTCTCTAGATATTGCCAAGAATTTCCGCCATCGCTTGAAATCTCTACCTGCCACCAATCAGACGCAGGATTTGCGCCTGTTGCAGGTGCATTCGCATACCAACGCCAGTAGGACATCACAGGATTGTCATATTCAGTCAGATCGATTACAGGTGATAACAGGGTTGTATGACCCGCATCCACATCATTTACACCAACCCCAGCATCCGCACCTGGACTTACACCCGTTATAAAGGCATAACCCGCAAAACCTACCGTATGATCGTTGTTGGGAGCTGTAATGGTATTGGGATCTCCAAATTCACTAAATGATCCGACAGGAATTGCTTCCTCCCAATCCCCTGTCGAATTGTTGTCTGTTGGCAGACCCAATTGCCAGCTACCGAAATCAGAATACTCATCAGAATCATTAATCAAATGCGGGTAGCACCCGACGATGGTATAGTACGGAAGGTTGAAATTGGTGATTTTATCAGCCGCAAATGGCGTGACACCACTCACTCCGCCGAAAACATCTCTGATTTCTATGTAATACTCAACAACTGTTCCTGCGGGCAATCCTTCAAGTACGGCGGTGAAAAAATCACCGTCCTGATCCATGACAACTTCTGACCAATCATCAGAAGATTGAGTTCTATAGGAAGCGACGACGTTTTGAAAATACAGATTGTAAGGAAATACAATATCTACCTCCGCCTCTATTTCGATTGCAGATGCGGCATCTACAAATTCCAAGGGTGCATGATCCACCGTCGCATAACTAAATAGCGTAATCCCGTGTATCGCAAATCCTTCAATAATCGCTGCTGCATTAGGCGTGCCATTCATCAAATCGTTGTCGTCGTCGTCAGCTTGCAATACATCAAGCAACACATCGGTAAAAGCTTGACCTTCATTGCCATTGGGAGCAGTAGCCTGTAAGCCCGGGAAAGCATCCACAAACAAGGCAAGTGTGGCATTCCAATCCCCCCCCATCAAAAGATGTGTGTCATACCAAGCTCCCGCAATAATCTCGCCATCGGCATGAACTTCACCTACAAGGTTGTCTGGGTAAACCTTTGGATCAATATCATACCTTCTGATCCCATCATTGTTTTCCTCATAAAATCCTTTTCCAATCTCTGCGATATCTCCCAATGACATTGCCCAAAAATCTGCATACCCCTCATTCATTGCACCATTGTTAAAACCAGATCCCAATGTGTTGTAGAAATAGCCGTTGATCGCATGGCCATATTCGTGATAGACAACATCTGCAATCAATGACGTGGGATTACATCCACCACCAGTGTCGAAGAAATTAATACTACCGCCATCAAAAAACGCATTGCACTCCCCCTCCACATCGATATTTGTGGTCAGGGAAATATCCAGTGCTGTAAAATTAGGAAGCCACTCACGCATGTGATCATGAATCAAATTCACACTCCTGTAGGCACTTGCCTCTTTTACATTGTCAGATACATCAAGAATGTTGTACCCTTCCTGTAAGTCAAGAGAAACCGAAGGTATTTGTCCATTTGTATACACAGTACTCCACCTGCCTTCAAGCGGAATGTTGACTGAAGAAAATCCGCCAGTCTCATTTGTCACAAATCCGCCAGTCTCATCGGTGAAATAGGTATTGGCTCCCAGTTCGAGTTTTAAATGGCCCATACCCAATGTTTCTTCTGCTTCGAAAGGGTACATCGCATGTGCTTGTGCATTTGTTTGTCCAGAGACCACAACCAAATTATTCTCATTCAGTGACGTCACGGCAGGAATCGGTTCGGAAGATTTCACCTTAGGTCGCGCTGTAAAACCCATGTTGCGTGTTGTATGCTCTCCGAGGTGATGGACCACTTCATTGTTCCTAAGCCAAACCCTTCCTGTCATTGCGTCAATCCAAATGAGATCGTTTCTCAACAACCCCTGCACTTTCCCCTTGACATGTAAAATCCGTACCAAACGAAATTCACCTTCAGCATAATCATCTGGCAATATGCCCCATCCATCCCAGGAAACAGATGTGCTAGAAAACGGAACCCCATCTATCGCAGATGATAAAAGAGCGCCGTCATCTAGAATTTCGCCCTCGGGAACATATGCATCTGACCACCAATCAAGGCCCCACATCACGAGTTTCCCATCCTTCCATTTTGTTTGGATTTGGCTAAGTAAAACATCATAGCCATTTACCCTTTGAGATTGAAAGACACGCGCGTGGCTATTTTCTCTCATTTTTTCTGAAAACCGAGCTTCAGCAAGATGTTCAGATTTCACTCCGAACATACTCAATCCCTGTTCAACAAAGTTTGTGTGTCTTTGATCAAGATCTGCACCAGTGACATCAATGCCAGCCCCCCACGCACGATGTGGCAAGCCCGTCTTGTCATCCATCAGCGCCATCCACCCTTCGTGATCAGCTTCCCAGCTCATCCACTCCGACGACATTCTTAACATCGCCTGACTGTCCTCATTCACAACAGAAGACTTTGACACCAAACGCACCTCGTATTGATCGCCACCGACGTCATTTGAGGCAAAAACACAACTTAGTATGACCAAGTAGACAAAAACAACTGAAAATATATTTTTCATGGTAGCAAGTTAACACTTACTGCCTCAATATGTTGTTCTTTAATTCTTTGATTTGTTGCGCGCCTCTTGCGCCCATTTCTCTTTCAAACCTTCTGTAAAAATCGAATCTCCGAGATTCAATTCGACATAATTAGAATCTAAAACCTCTTGCCAGTATGCGTCTTGAAGTTCTTTTAACTTCTCTCGAAACTCAACACCTCCACCTCCAGGTGTTCCCGGTTTTGGATAATTAGACAATGCCTCTTTACTGGCTTTTTTCTGGGAGACTCTAAGTTCATGAAACACTTTTTTACGTTTTTCAAGTGACAAACCATTTCTTACAGTGGAGTCGCCTGAACAGCTAAAAAAAATTGAACTTATTAAAATGGACACGAGCAGATTGTGATTCATTTGGTCTAAATTGTTTGACTATTGACAGATATTTTCAAAGTTACTTAAAAGCAAGAGAATATCATTTATCGTCACGCTAGAATTACCCTCGATGTCTCAACCGCACCCTTATCATATCAAGGAATCGCAGAGAACGTTACATATTTGACTGAAACAAGGAGGCATACCTATTGACCAACAGCTCTAGATGCGCTGGAGCAAATGGCTTTACGATTAAATCATCCATCCCTGCATTGATTGCTTTATGTTTTGTTGTAGGCTCAGCATCTGCGGTAAGTGCGATGACAGGTATTTTAATGTCTCCAAATAATTTCTCTTTGCCACGCAGCATTTTGGTGACTTGATAACCATCAATATTTGGCATTTGTATATCCATAAAAATTAAGAATGGACTAACATCCTCAACGACATTTAGCACTTTCATGCTATCTGTCTCGGTTATCGCATTAAAACCTAATCTTTTCACCATTTCACAAACGACAAAGGAGTTTAAAGGATTGTCATCAACAATTAAAACTGGAGCATCAAAATGAATGACTTTTTTGGGGCTTCTTGAAGATGGTGATATAGACAGGGGTTGTTCTCCTTTATCAAATGCCAATTCTAGCGTAAAAGTGGACCCCACTTTCACCTCACTTTTAACAGACAAGCTGCCACCATGTAATTCTGCGATTTGTTTTGAAATCGCCAATCCCAGTCCGGAACCGGGATCTCCCACATTCACTTCTTGATCATCTGATTGAACAAACACCTCAAATATTTTTTCGATGTTTTCTGCAGAAATCCCCCTGCCAGTATCTTGAATTTCAAACTTGACTTTATCGTCCTTATCAAATGCTGAAAGACTTAAAATCACGCGACCATTGTTTGTGAATTTCAAGGCATTATTGATTAAATTATTTAACACCTGGGTGACTTTCCCCACATCACCCCTTACCCACAAAGGCGTAGATTCATCAATCTGGATTGAGAGCTCATTCGATTTACTTTGAGCTTGTTGATTGAAGCTTTTTACGATCAGATGACTTAGTTCATGAAGATTAAAAACGGTGCGCCTGAGTAATGTTTTTCCTTCCTGAAGTCTGTTTAAATCTAGAATATCTGTCACCAAACCGTGGAGCTGTTTTCCAGAAAACTCAATTGAAAGCATATATTTACGACGCTCTTCATGAGATAATTTTTGATTTAGCATCAAATAATTTAATCCTATGATTGCATTGAGTGGTGTCCTAATTTCATGACTCATGGTAGATAAGAAGTCAGACTTCGCACTTTCTGCCCTTTTCACTCTTTCCTTTTCCTCCATTAATTCGGTCACCTCTTTTGCATATATATTGAAGTAAGATTGCGACTTGTTGGGGCAAACATCTAATAAATAATGTGCATTTCCAGAAGTAATGAGTAATTGCTCTTTCTCACCTGTAATTGTATCTAGGAATTCCTTTGAAAGTTCAGGAATGCCTACTAGATGACCAATTTCAATTGAATTTCCAAACACATTATAGGTAGCCTCATTGGCCATAATGACCACCCCATCTTCATTAATTCTAAATACTGCATTGGGATTGATCTCATAAAATCTCGCATAAGAAGCTGTTCTTTTCTCACTTAGCGCGCGTCCAATTTTTTGTCCACAAATGTTTGCAACACTTTGAAGAATCCGAAGGTGTTCGGACGTGAAAAAGTCTTTTTCTTCATGCTCACTGTCAATAATGCCAATGACTTCATTGTCGCACCATATGGGAACTGTTATTTCAGAAAACCTGACAGAATCATCAGCAATATACCGCGCATCAACCACTGTATCTCTCACGACTTCAGCCACCCCGGAATCACCTACTGATCCGACAATTCCTTTCCCAAAAGGAATGTTAATCGGACTATGTATCTCCCTGTAATTAAGCTTCTTAGGGCCGTAAGCAGCAATTTGAGCCCAGACTTTATTTGGTTTGTCTTTTAAATAAATCACACAGTCATTGAACCCCAAAGACTCAATGCACTTTTCTGCGATATCCCAAACAATATCTTCAGATGAATTTTCTTTGAAGAGACTTTTTGAAAAATAACTGATAATATCAAGCGCTACAAGATCACGTTCTTTGTTTTTCTTTATTGACATTGGAACTAATATACAAAAACTTTAAATGATGTAACTTTTATAGCAGAAACCACGTTCATGTGCTTATATGCACTCTTTAACGTTAAAATATTCGGTTTAGTCGATGTTTTTTACTACTTTAACGCCATACATGCGCGTGACTGGGCGCGACTTCTAATTTAAATCGATATATATAGCCTTCCATGACGTCTCACAATACAACTCAGCTAAGACGATGTCGTACTTCAATCTTGAAATTGATTTCGATTTTCTCCTTATTTCTTGCGTGCCAGATTTCACCAATACAAGCCCAAACACTTTGTGATGATCCGGAAGCTTGCAACTTCAGCCCACCTGTAACACAATGTATAAGGGTTGAAGCCATTGCATCTCACTCAGGAATGGTAGGGTCAGAGGACTTAACGGGTATGACTACCTACAGAGTGTATGCTGTACTCGAAAACACGGACGATGTTTTAAGCGCCATCATTGGAGACAGTGAATATCATACTTTTTTCAATTCGAGCACCTCCTTTTTTCAAGATCCGTTGGGAGCCGCAACACCAAGCGCACTAAATTCAGATTTCTTTACATTCGTACCATCTCTTGAATTTGACAGCTGGGTCACGATAGGCATAGATCAAGCCCCGGAAGGCGATGAAGGAAGCATCAGTGTTATTGAAGACAGTGCATATCCTTGGATCGCTCCATTTGAAGCTGGAAACAACCTAGATATTTCTAGTGCCGAAGGAGGTGGTTGGTATGCCTTTGCGGATGACAGCAATACAATTTCAGGAGCTGACAATGAAGTTCTTGTGGGACAATTCACCACCTCAGGTACACTTTCAGGTCAAATATACATGCAGATTTTCATACACGGAGACTCTGAAAATGAAATTCGAACACTCGTAAATCTTGCGGATGCTTGTGGACTTGGAGACGCTGAAAATTGTGTTTACGCACCAGAAAATTATGATTGCTCCGGCGTTTGCACCCTTGACACAAACACGAACGGAATTTGCGATCTGGATGAAACTGGATGTACCGACCCCGCAGCGTGTAACTATGACGCTTCATTTACAATCGACGATGGTTCTTGTGACTTTTGTTCTTGTGGTGGCAATGATGTTGGTGGGTTGACATTTACAACCACGCATGCTCAGTACGGTATTGAAATTGAGCCAGTCGCAACACATAGTTCTGGCGCTCTGAATGGAATGACAACGTATCGTCTGTATCTAAATATGGAATTTGCGGATGATCAAGTCACTTCTTTCACGGGCAACGACATATTCCCATTATCTCTTAATACAACATCAAGCTTTTTCCAGGAGACCATATTTGGCGGAGTAACGCCTTCAAACATTTCAAGCGCTGCGCTTAGCTTCATTCCTGATCTCGCATTTGACTCTTGGGTTACAATAGGTCTTGATGGCCCAGCGGGATCTGGTGAGTCAAATGTCGGTTTGCTCCCAGGAACATGGGCTAGTGATTTTGAAAGTGGGGATAATTTTACGGTCAATGACGGTGTTGGATCAGGTTGGTATATTCTTCCAAACGTGTCAAATGGTAATGCCGATGAGAATCAACGTGTCCTATTTTCTCAACTCACTACGGACGGCGATATTTCAGGTTCTTTCACAGTCCAAATCTTTCCACATGGTGATTCTACATCTGACAACCGTGTTGACTTCACCTTCTCTATGGAAAGTGGAGCGACTGGCAACGCTTGTGGCTGTACCGCTATTGTAGCATGCAATTACGATCCTTTGGCCCAGTACGATGATGGAACGTGTGAATTTGTGTCATGTTTGGTTTTTGCTTGTACAGACGCAACTGCATGTAACTATGACCCACTTGCAGATTACGACGACGGATCATGTACCTACCCCAATCCTCCGTACGACTGTGATGGAAGTTGTATCAATGACTCCGACGGAGATGACATTTGTGATGAATATGAAATTCCGGGATGTACGGACAGCAACGCATGTAACTATGCTTCCGGTGCGACTGACAATGATGGGTCTTGTGACTTCACA
>PACT01000008.1 GCA_002700285.1 Crocinitomicaceae bacterium
AACAAAACTTAAGTTTATATTTGCACCCCCTTCGGGGATTATGGTGGATATAGCTCAGTTGGTTAGAGCACTGGTTTGTGGTACCAGGGGTCGTGGGTTCAAATCCCATTATCCACCCTAAGAAAACAAAAAGGCCTTGCGCAAGCAAGGCCTTTTTTATTGCTTTTTTACTGGGGATTCAGTTTATCTATATTCTTTAGTCTTGGCTGATTAATGGTGTATCCGCAAGTTTAAGATAACAATCACAGCAAGAAACAGACTTGGAAGGAGAGATTTCTAACTCCAGTTGCTTAGTTTGGCTTAATCTCCATTTTGTTTGCCAACATTAGGTAACATCCGACCAATGGTATCAATGCAAAAACGCCATGAATAATCATTGCAATGTTAAGCGTCTGTCCATTGTTTTGAACATCTTCTACCAATGACTCCGGATGAAGATTTATTAATAATACAGCGATCACATTGATGAGAAACAGCGATGACATTGTTTTTATTCCGAAAGACTTAAAAACTTTTGTGCCGTCATAATTGAGTTTGTTTGGAAACGTTAAAATGGCTTGAAGTCCAAAAACAACTGCAAATAAAATATGTGAAATGTCTGGACTTTCTATGTATCTCGAAATCTCATCAGGAACAACAAGAAAAGAAAATAAAAAGTATCCAAGCAAAAAGAAGAATCTTTGCTTCTTGATGACACCATATAAGGATATAAAAACAGGTATTGTGGCAATGAGTACGAGTGCGTCCATAATGTTTAATTGTATAAAATAAATTTCGTGGAAGGTAGTTATGTCATTGGCACATTTGCAAACGTAAGACTCGAAATTTCTTATCCCCATTCATAAACTAACGTACACGCAAAACAGGATGGCTATTGCAACTATGTTGCATTAAGTGTTGTATCTTTGAACTTTAAAATTAAAAATAAAATGAAACATTTATCTCTTCTATCAATTTTTCTCGTGACATTATTTGTCAACGTTAATGCTCAATCTGAAAATAATTTTTCAGAATATGGCGCTGGTTTGACGATTAGTCCTTTTGGACCATCATTGAATCTCACGCACAATATGAATGCTAAGAACTCAATAAGCATTGGATTTGGGTTTTCTCCTGAAGTTCAAGCTCCAGATGCGATGTTGCCAGATTTTAGCACGGGAAATTATTCTGTAACTGGAAGTACCTCGTGGATGGGTGTTTTTTGGAGACATAGACCTTTTGAAGGTCAAAAATTTGGCGTCAATGTTGGAATGGCATCTGGTCAAATCGAAAACAATCTTGAAGCTGAACAATCGTTTCATGTAGGTGAAGATCCAGCGACTTACAGTGTCAAGTATACAGAAAATCCTGTGATGTATATTGGCGTAAATTATTCTACACCACCCGTTAAAGGTATACAGTTTGGATTTGATTTAGGTGTTCTATCAACTGGAGGTGCATCAGTTTTATATACTGGTGATGAAGAGGAACTTAACGAACATGGAGATGAGATAGAAGCAGCTATACAAGATATTCAAGAAAAATTTGCGTGGTCAATGTTACCTAACATTCAATTATCAATTGCTTATGGTTTTTAATCATTAACATCTGATTTCAAATGTGTTTCAGAAGGGCATGAAGTTTACTTCATGCCCTTCTTTCATGATGGTAGTTATTCAGCCCAGCGCCAGAAAGCTTGAGTCAAAGCAGTTCCATTCCCTCCAATAGATTGAGGGGGGCCTAAGGGATACCAGCCAAGTGCAAGTTTATCATTGATACATGGTTGAATTTGGCTCATGTTAGGGGCACCATTTGCAGTACTTGAAGCATCGCACGTAGTATACTCCACCTTCTGCATTTCATGTGCTGCACAGTAGCATTTGGCACTTGAAATATACTGAGATGCAATATCATAAGGGAGCGTATTATAGAAATACATATATGAAGTAGATACAGCTCCCTTTTCACGTTTAAGCCAGGTATTAGAATTTACAGTATTCCATACCAATCCAAGATCTTCTATAGTAGACACTGACCAAAACCCAGGGAGGTTTCTGCAAGAAGCGGCACATTCAGGGTAAGACATATCCCCAAGATTTACAACAGCGTTTTCACCGTCATCTGACAGAATTGCTGTATTAAACGCAAGGCCATATTGGGATAACAATCCTTGCAAATCAGGGACGCCGATGACGCCATCTCCATTTTCATCTGGGTTGTAGGGGAGTTGAGGTATGCCTTGCGAAAATGCATTTAAACTAAACGCAACAAGGACAAGGGTGAGTAGATGTTTCATAGCAGAAAGTGAATGAATCATATAAGATACAAAATATCTTTTATGTATACTATCGTAAGGAGTTTTATTTTCAAATACAGAATCTCTAAACCCGTGAACGATGACTGGGCATGCGTGGGGGTTAGCAGGCAGTCCCGAACAGGGCTAAAAAATCTAGAATGTCAGAAACGTTCACATAGCCATTTCCATCGATATCGGCGGTGCAGTTCGCCAAACATCCAAATTCAGAAAGTGCCAACAAGACATCCGCTACAGTCACCGCATAGTCGCCCGTGATATCGCCAGGGCAGGCGCACGATTGTGATTCACAACTTCCGTCGTCGACTGTTGCGTCAGGGTTGAAGTTGCAGGCTGTTGCGTCAGTACATCCCTGAATAAATAAGATCTCGCACACGATGTTGTGGTCGAAATCAGACGCTGTAGCTGGGATATTGAGTAGGGGAGGACAGTAGCAGTGGTCATCGTGCAAGAATGCTTCGAGCCAGCACAGCACTTTTGACCCAACTTCTCCATAGCCACCATAAGGACCTATTAGAGGATCGTGGCCGGTGTTTTGAACTTCATACCGTTGCTTGGGGGTGCTGTCTGGTGTTGCGTCATAATGGACGTTTGCATGCAGATTGGGGATGGCGATGAGATCCAATTCCCCAGCGATGACAAGCAGGGGACTGCTGTGGTTAAGCATTGCTTCGCTCACGTTGTTCAGATAGGGGTAGAGTGCGATGACCGCCTTAATCGAAGGGTCACTTGCTGCTGCGAGTTGGGCACCACCACCGCCCATCGAGAATCCTCCTACGGCAAAACGATCGATATCGAGTGCATTGAAGAGTGGAGAGCCAAGTCTGGTTTGCTCGGCTTTTAAAGTGACAATGGCATCTAACAAAGCTGCTTTTCTTTGCGTCGGGCTATCCGTTAGGTAATTCGTGCCAATGGTCATTGTAACAATGCCATGGGCCGCTAAAAAAGGCCCCCAATTTTGAAGTGTGGATTCAAAATTCATAAAGCCAGGCGCCAAGACGATGCTGCTTAGTGGGCCACTCGCATTTGTTGGATAATAAATGTTTGCACCGAAATAATCAGGTCCATTTCGGATGTTGTCTGATTCGTTAATGCTGCTGTAGCTGAAAGGCCCAGGGTTGACGAGTGCGATTTGTGCCAAAGAGTCACAACTTGCCGACATCTGTCCGAAGACGCTCAAAGAAAACAAGTAAGCCAAAGTCGCAACGAAATACTTCATCATCTAATTTTAAGATTTACAAGATAAGACGAATAAGAAGTCTTGACATCATTGTCACTTTAAAAAAAAGATGGTATCTATTTAGGAAAGAATCATTTAACTTTGAGACATGAAACTTATTTCGAACATGTTTTTTCGTGGTCTGGTTCTCATATTCACAATCGCTACATTCAGCGCATGTGATAGATGTGAAGTCAAGGGTGTAATTGTTCTTGAAAACCCTCGTCTGTGGTGTAACTGTGAAGTTGATTTCCCCAATGGAGATGAATATGTGATCTCTCCTGGAGAAACGATGACTTTTGAAATGTGGAGGGGGGTTTACACACTAGAAGCGGACTGTGGAAATTCTGCTTTTGGCAATAGTTTATGCGGATTTGAGAACGGCATCCGCACAGAAACATTTGACATTGACTGCAGTGACGAACTCTACTGGTCTTTAGACTGGTGATTTATCGGCACCTCAACAGCCCAACTTTTGCTAACTAAGCCTTAGAGTCGTAAATGTTGCGATAGTTCCTGCAAAGGCCATCCAAATCGAAACCGTAGCCGACATACCATTCTTCACCCATCTCAGGAAAGCAGGTGAAGTCTACGGGGTAGGTTCCAGATTTCCGATCGACCAACGTCACAACTTTTACATCTTCAGGTTTTCCTTTGGCATTTGGCGCCCCTCCCTTGAGGACTCTTTCCTTGACGGCGTTCATGGTTTTTCCTGTATCCACCATGTCATCTACGATATAGACCCGCTTTCCAGTGAGGTCAATTTCTAATTCTTTTGTGAATGATACACCTGCTGAATTGTCTGTCCCAGTATAAGAACGGGCCCGAATAAAATCCACTTCTATCTCTATACCCATGTCTTTTACAAGATCTGAGAAAAACATAAACGCACCGTTGAGTACACATATTAAAACAGGGGGGGCTGGGTTTCCAGAGGCTTTGTGATCTTCGGATAACTTATGAGCCATGGCCCTAACTCGTCTTTCAATCTTGAATTCTGCGATGACTATTTCCATGGCGACAAGTTAATACACTTGTTTTGTGTTCACTTTATATTTTCCTTTTTAATATCGTATTTAGCATGACGGCACCGATTATAATTGACGCACCTATATAAAATCGAGGACCCATAATTTCTTCGTCTCCGAAGATGATTACCGCTAAAATAATCGAGTAAATAGGCTCTAAATTGATTGCGACAGAGGTGGTAAAGGGTGTGAGGACTTTCATAACAGATGTAAATGCGATGAACGCAAAAGAGGTGGCAACGAGTGCGAGTATTGTGATCCAAAACCAATCTTGGCCAGAGAGCACAAAAAGATTCCCGTCTACTTCGCCGGTAAAAAACAAAAGAAGGAATATGGCGGCACTCGCTGAAAGAAGTTCTACCAATGAGATGTTACTGGCATCGTGTGTTTTGATGAGGACGCCATTCAAAGTTGCAAAAAGCGATGCGAAAAATGCTGAAATGATGCCAAGGATCATCCCCTCGTGATAGGTTGTGTCGAAACTGAATATGGTGCCCACACCTACAAGGACCACACCTGCCACAGTCAATTCTCTCCAGTCGATTTTTCGCTTAAAAATAAGTGGTTCTAGGAATCCGATGAACATGGGGCTTGTTGCCAACATCGTCAATGCAACACTGACATTGCTGATTTTTATGGAAGCAAAAAAAGTAATCCAGTGTATCGCAACGAGTAGACCTATGCCGCCCATTTTTAGGACATCTGAAGTTGATTTTTTTGAAACGTTCCGCCTCAATTTAAGCCAAACATATATGGCGCCACCTCCGATCAACGTTCTCCAGAAAACCAAGGGGATTGCCTCAATGGTGATTAGCTTTCCTAAAATCCCAGTAAACCCGAAAATGAGGATTACAAAGTGCATTAGAAGTATGTTTTTTGCTCTGGAATCCATGTCGCGAAGATATCCATTTTCATGTGCATCATGACGGATATAAGCAGACGTAGATTTAATTTATTCGAGGTCTAAGATTCTGATACCATTCACGTAATCCTGGATGATTTTTACTGAATCTGCTTGACTGGATCCTTGAAATCCTTGAATGTCTTCTGTTGAAATTAATGCGTTATATGCGTTCAACATGTGGATGGAAATGGGGGTATAGGACCAATGCCATTTTTCCTCTTCATATCCTGAGCGAGGAGAATTTGGTATTTCTTTAGACGTGTATACTTGGTGAAAGCCATAGCTGCTCGCACATCGATTTAGAAATTCATACACCTCGCGACCTTCACCACTTTCAAAATACGAATTTTCAAGAGCATTTAGATCAATATCCGTCCCCCAATGATGGCGAGAAGTTCCGGGCATAGAACTGTACGTGAGTATGTCTAAGGCTTTGTCAAAAGCATTCCATCCCATGTATTGGGGTTTCCCCCACTTTCGTTCCCAAATTGACTGTTGGTAATTAAAAGATCTAGTCCCACTTAATATTTTGATTTCCAAACCTTCATCTACTGCAGCTTCGTGTAAAGATTTAAAAGCTTGAAAGGCTTCTGTCCTCAAATATATTCCATATTTTGACGTGTATTTTTGAGGGACAAGAGAGAATGCTGCATGTGAGGAAGGTTTGATTTGACCTAACAATTCCTCCTTCGAGAACTGACCATGGTCCTCATTATCTCGCGTGTGATTTTGGGCACGAATATGAATGAAGAATGTGCATTCCACGAATAAAATGAGCGCAACCCTCAGCATTTAATGCATGCCTTTTGCAGCCAAATAACGCTCAGCATCAAGTGCAGCCATACAGCCAGATCCGGCAGCAGTTACAGCTTGCCTGTATACCTTGTCCGCACAATCTCCACTCCAGAATACGCCTTCCACGTTGGTGTATGAAGAACCTGGCTTAGATTGAATGATGTATCCTTGTTCGTCTAGATCTATCCAATCTTTAAACACCGCCGTGTTTGGCGTATGTCCGATGGCCACAAAGAATCCAGTGACAGCTAGGTCTGCTTCTTCGTTTGTGATGTTGTTGCGGTATCGCACACCCTCAACCCCTTCAGCTCCTAAAACTTCAACGGTTTCCGTGTTGTATAAAATCTTGATATTTTCAATTGATTTTACACGATTCTGCATCGCTTTGGATGCCCTCATCTCATCACGTCGGACTAACATCGTCACATTGCGACAGAGCTTGGCGAGATATGAAGCTTCTTCACATGCCGAATCACCAGCGCCCACGATAACCACATCCTGTCCACGGTAGAAAAACCCATCACATACAGCACAAGCACTTACGCCACCACCGATGTCACGAAGGCGGATTTCGCTCTCCAGTCCCAGCCATTTCGCTGAAGCACCAGTTGATATGATGACTGTATTTGCGTGGATTTCGTGCGGATTGTCGCCATCTCCCACAAAAACCTTTTTTACATCCCCAGAAAAATCGACCTTGGTAATCCAGCCGGATCTGACATCCGTGTCAAATCGTTTGGCCTGTGCTTCTAAATCCATCATCATTTGTGGACCATTGACCCCTTCAGCGTAGCCTGGGAAGTTATCTACTTCAGTCGTTTCCATAAGTTGGCCACCTGGCTGTCCACCTTGGTAAAGTACGGGTTTCATATCTGCTCGAGCAGCATAGATGGCAGCTGTAAATCCTGCGGGCCCAGATCCGATGATCAGACAGTTAATGTTTTCTGGAGTACTCATTTATTTTGCGTTTATTAAATGTTCTTTTCGCTGACTTCTTAATAGCGAAGAACAAATTTACATCTTCTTTTTCCGTTCCCAAGTAACTTTTGTTACTTCCTGTTAAGCTTTAAATCAAGTCTCACAAACTCATTCCAAATTGTATCTTCCTGAGGAGGAGCGATAATGGTAATCGCCTCTTGTTTCACAGGGTGTATGAAATCGATTCGTCTTGCGTGTAGATGAACAGAGGCGTTGTCGTTTGTGTTTTTTGCGCCATACTTCACATCTCCTTTAATCGGTGAACCTAAAGAAGCAAGGGTTACTCTAATTTGATGATGGCGTCCTGACTTTGGCCTGACTTCTACAAAGGTAAAATGGTCACTTTCTCCCAAAACTTGATACATCAATTCTGCTTCTTTTCGGTCTTCCCCAGGACGAGAATGCGCGAAGCTTTTATTGAGCTTGGGATTTTTTTTTAGAAAGTTAACGACGTGACCTTCTGCAGGGATGATTGTAGGTTTTACGACAGCCCAATATGTTTTTTGGATTTCACGGTGACGAAACATGATGGTGAGTCGAGACAATGCTTTAGAGGTCTTTGCATACAGAATCACACCACTGACCGGTCGGTCAAGACGGTGAACCGTACCGATGAATGCTTTACCTGGTTTGTTGTATTTCTTAGCGACGTATTCTGCGACGACTTCACACAAGCTTTTATCCCCCTTTCCATCACCCTGAATAATGTCGCTTGAACGTTTATTTATAGCAATAATGTGATTGTCTTCGTAGAGAACTTGCAAAGTTGAAGCCGTACTCATGACGATGGGCTTCTTTGGTTGACGCGCAAACTTGCGAGACGCGTCATTTGAATTTTGCAATTTGTCTCTGTTAGTATTGCTCATCCTTCGAAGGGAAGTCGCGAGAACGTACGTCGCTCACATAATTTTGAATGGCGTCGAGCATTTGATCTCCTAGATTTGAATACCGACGTAGAAATCTCGGTGAAAAATCTTGGGTGATTCCGAGCATATCATGCAGCACCAAGACCTGTCCATCACAATCTGATCCAGCACCAATTCCTATTGTAGGACATCCAACGGAAGCCGTAACCTCTCCTGCAAGCGAAGCGGGGATTTTTTCGAAAACAATTGCAAAGCAACCAATATCGTTCAGCATTTTCGCGTCTTCTCTAAGAAGCTTCGCCTCCTCTTCTTGTTTCGCTCGAACGGTGTATGTGCCGAATTTGTAAATTGATTGTGGCGTGAGTCCCAAATGCCCCATGACAGGTATTCCCGCAGAGAGAATCCGCTCAATGGACTCCCTTACCTCACGTCCGCCTTCAAGTTTTACAGCATGCGCTCCGCTTTCTTTCATGATGCGAATCGCGCTATTCAAAGCCTGCTTAGAATTCCCTTGGTACGTTCCAAACGGCAAATCCACAACGACCAAAGCTCTCTTTGCCCCACGAACGACCGAAGAGGCATGGTAAATCATTTGGTCTAGGGTAATTGGAAGTGTCGTCTCATGTCCAGCCATAACATTAGATGCACTGTCACCAACGAGGATGATGTCTATGCCAGCTTGATCTACAAGTCGCGTCATGGAGAAATCGTATGCTGTTAACATTGCGATTCTCTCCCCATTTTGCTTCATCTCATGAAGCACTTGGGTCGTAATACGTTTTGCGTCTTTGTGTACACTCATACTTGCGAAGTTAATGTTCTTATTGGAATCATCAAATTTATTACGTCAGAGCAAGCCAAACATATACGACATAACACGATAGGTAAATCGCACCATGGATTCGGCTAACCTTTTTTCCGACAGTGAGGATAGGGTAGAGAAGCGCTGTCGTCCCTAACATCCACCAGAAATCTCCTGTGATCATATTCGGATCAATCTCTATTTCTGAAACAGTGGTCGTCACCCCTAACACGAATAGAATATTCATGATATTCGATCCGATAATGTTGCCTATACTCAGTTCGGATTGGCCTTTCAATGCTGCTGTCACTGAAGCGACAATCTCGGGTATACTCGTTCCAAATGCGACGACTGTAACGCCTATCACATGTTCGCTAATATTGAAGTCGCGGGCCAAATTTGATGCGCCATCAATAAAGAGCCCTGCGCCATAATAAAGTAAAATACACCCTGTTGTGATCCAAAGAAACAAAACAGGGTAGCTCTTACGCGCATATTGATCGAAACCGTTGAGATTCTCGGAAGGTGTTTTTAATGCAACTTGAGCCAGTTTCATTTTTCGACTCCGAATCACTTGGCCAAACATAATGATCGCCATCACTCCCAGAAATATGACGCCGTCTATTCTAGAATACACACCATCTAACGCGAGTACCCCGAAAAGAACGGTCACCACCATTAAGATCGACCAATCCAATTTTACTCCTCCTTTATCTATGGTCATCGGTCTCACTAAGGCTGTGAGTCCCAAAGCAAGCCCAAGGTTGGCGATATTCGACCCCACAACATTTCCCACAACAATCCCTGAAGAATCATTCCATGCTGCTTGTAAGGACGCGAAAAGTTCAGGAGATGAGGTACCAATAGCGACGATCGTTAGCCCCACGATTAATGGAGAGATGTTGGATTTTAGCGCTAAACCACTTGCGTTTCTTACCAGTGTTTCTCCTCCCAAAGCCAGAATGACAAGGCCGCCTAATAACAAGACATAAGGATTGATCAGGATCCCTCCCAGAAGTTCAATCATGCTCCACTTTTCTTTTCTTCCGTCTTATTCTTTGCACGTTGCACATCATCAGGAACAGTTCTCTTGTCTTTAGGTTGACTTCTTAAATCAGTGGCCTTTTTAAAATCTGATTTGAGATCATTTGTGCCCTTCATGATTTCTCTTTGGATGTCATCTGTTGCACTCCGGAAGTGTCTTATACCATCTCCCATGGATTTTGCAAGTGAAGGAATCCCTTTCGCTCCGAAAAGCAAAAGATAAATAACGAATATGAATATGATTTCGGTAGTCCCCATTTAGGTATCAAGTATACCGCAAAAGTACTTTAAAAAGAAAGGGCTCCGTATATTTTCAGCGGAGCCCTTTTAAGCATTTAGTTTGGTCAACCCATGCCCTTTGTATTTAAGTGAAGTGTCTTATTCATAGATGGCACCCCATGCCATGAGGAAGTCCAGTAAATCATTAAGCTGAACGAGTCCGTCTTCATTGAAATCTGGACATGCAGTGAACTTACATGTACCATCATCCACATTGGAAATTGAATTGTAATTGACAGCTTCAGAGTCAGTACATCCTGGGAATACACAGAATCCAGCATCTGAAGTTGCTTCAGGATTGAAGTTCAAAGCAAAAGGATAAGTACATCCTTCATTTGGATAACAATCTGCTGCCGGATCATCTTCAGCAAATCCCATACCCTCAAGGAGAACGCTCTCGTCGTATGGTGAAACCTCACAGGCTTCTTGAGCCCAAAGCGTCCCCCCATAATCTGGTGCGTTCGTTCCGTATACAATCAGGAATTCAAGTAAATCTTGAAGCTGAACGCTTCCGTCATTGTTGAAGTCAGCATTTACCGGAATGTCAGTACAGATTGCATTTCCAGATTCGTTTGCAAATGGATTGTAGTTTGCAAACTCGTCATCCGTACAGCCTTCAAAGAGACAACTTCCGTCCTCCAAACTCGCATTGGGATCGAAGTTTATAGCGGTTGAGTATGTACACCCACTACATCCATCGTACACGCAACTTGAATCGTCATCCGTTGCTTCAGGCACGAAGTTACATGCACAAACATCTGTACATCCCTCAACTTCATCAGCATCACAAATGCCATCTCCGTCTATATCTTCCAAACAGTTGCCGTCACAATCGTATCCATCTTCAGCAAAATAACAAGTTCCATCGTCGAACATCGCTTCAACATTGTAGTTGCATGCGAGCGGGTCTGTACATCCTACGACAATACATGATGTGAATTCACACGACCCATCATCTTGTGTCGCAGTGTCATCGTAGTTACACGCACTTGGGATCGTACAGCCAGTACAATCATAGGTACAAGATCCATCATTATTAGTCGCTTGATCACTGTAGTTGCATGCTGTCGTATCTGTACATCCATTGATTTCATATTCATCACAGGTTCCATCTTCATCTGCATCATTCACACATTCCCCATTACAATCATATGGCGCATTTGGATAGGTACAAGAACCATCGTCGAAATCAGCATTGGCATCGTAGTTACAAGCCAATGAATCAGTACATCCGAACTCTAAACAAGAAGTAAATTCACAAGACCCGTCATCTGTCGTTGCTTCTGAGTTGTAGTTGCAAGCAATCGAGATCGTACATCCCGCACAGTTTCCACTGATACATTCACCCTCACAGTTGTACCCTTCCTCAGGCCATTCACACTCCCCAGATGAATAAATCGCAGTCGCATCATAGTTACATGCAGAAGGACTGATACAACCTGCACAACTCTCAAATTCACAAGAATCGTCATCATTGTTAGCAGATCCGTTATAATTGCATGCTGAAGGGTCAGTACACCCATTGATTGACAAGACACATGATCCATCGTCTTCTGTCGCGTTTGCATCATAGTTAATCGCATCAGAATTCGTACAACCTGAAACCTCATCGGCATCACATACAGTATCTCCATCCGCATCGTTTAAACATACCCCGCTACAATCGTATCCTGGTGTCGGCCAAATACACTCGGCTGGATAAATCGCTCCTGCAACATAATTACAAGCTCCTGGAGCCAAACATCCTGCACAACTTTCAAATTCACACGATCCGTCATCTTCATTGGCAGAAGGCGAATAGTTACAAGCAGTTAGGTTCATACATCCTCCCTCAGGCAATTCACAAGAACCATCATCATCGGAAGCAAGTGGGTCGAAGTTTAATGCGTCCTCATTTGTACATCCGGGCACCTCATCTCCATTACATATACCATCGTCATCTACGTCACTTAAACAATCTCCATTACAATCAAGACCAGGTTCAGGGAATGTACAAGATCCCGCATACTGGGCGGAAGGGTCATAATTACATGCGACATCATTCAAGCATCCGATACAGCTTGTAAAGTCACAATTGCCATCATTTGTATTTGCATTACCATCGTAGTTACATGCCCCGAAAATCGTACACCCTCCGAATTCACAAAAACCGTCAATAGTGGCTGTCGCATCATAATTATCAGCGGTCACATCCATACATCCAACACAACTTGTATAGTCATAGCAGGCACCATTAATAGTCGCTGTCTCATCAAAGTCGCAAGCGTTTGGATTCATGCATCCGATACAACTGATAAACTCACATGATCCATCGTTGAAATCTGCAGTTGCATCATAGTTACATGCTCCTGTCAGAGTACATCCGAAAGTGACACAAGTGTCACCATTTTCATCAATGTATACACACGCTTCATCTGTTCCAAAATTACAAGCCAACGGATCGTAACAAGAACCTCCTCCAGAAGGCATAGCGCCTAAGCAGCTGAAGTCACACGATCCAGGAAGATAGAAATCTGCAGCCGGATCATAGTTGCAAGCAAATGGCAAAGTACATCCGCCTACCTCGCTAAATACACATGTTCCGTTTTCCTCTGTAGCACTTTCGTTGTAGTTAGTCGCACTACTGTCTGTACATCCATAGATCTCTAATTCATCGCATATGCCGTCACCATCAAGATCATTGTTACACTCTCCGTTACAATCTACAAACGGACTTACTGGGTAGGTACACAAGTTATTGTTTGCAATCACTGTATCCGGATTGTAGTTACAGGCTGTAGCATCAAAACAATCAGCACAACTCGTAAAGTCACACATTGAAGGGTCTAAGTAATCTGCATTTGGATTGTAGTTACATGCAACAGGGATAATACATCCACCGATAAAACAGCTTCCATCATCCTCAGTAGCCCATGGGTTAAATCCTGGATTAGATGGGTCTGTACAACCAAGCACCTCATCTCCATCACAGATTCCATCACCATCAGTATCGTTGAGACATTCTCCATCACAATCGTATCCTTCATTCGCGTATTCACATGACCCATCATCCAAAGTAGACCCGTCATCATAGTTACACGCCGTCTCATCTGTACATCCCTGACATGACGTAAAGTCACATTCTGTGAAAATGATATAGTCTGCATTTTCATCGTAATTACAGGCAGAGGGGAGTGTACAACCTCCTACCAAACAACTTCCATCGTCTTCTGTTGCCCATGGGTTGTATCCTGGGTTACCTGGATCAGTACATCCCATGACTTCAAAGACATCACATACTCCATCGCCGTCTGAATCATTGAGACACGCGCCATCACAATCATATCCTATTTGCGGATATGTACAAATCCCGTTATCCTGTGTAGCGTTTGCATCGTAGTTACAAGCTTCAGTGTCCGTACATCCGACACAACTTGTAAAGTCACAAGTGCCACCTATTTGATAGTCTGCATTTATATCATAGTTACATGCCGTTGGGAATACACATCCGCCGACCAAACAACTTCCATTCTCCTCCGTTGCATTTGGATTGTATCCTGGATTGCTAGGGTCAGTACATCCCTCTACTTCGAGTTCATCACAGACACCATCTCCGTCACTGTCACTTAAACATACGCCATCACAGTCATACGCATATTCTGCATAAATACATGAACCGTTGTCTTGTGTCGCTATATCATCGAAGTTACATGCGCTCTCATCTGTACAACCGAAGATCTCATCCACATCACAAACCCCATCTCCGTCCGAATCGGCCACACAATCTCCACCACATACACCAAGTGCATCGAGTTGGTTTCCATCACAATCACAATCTCCTTCTGGTACACTCGCTTCAACCGTAATTGTTTGAATTTCAATTGCGACATTGCCACAGTCATCTGTCGCCGTAAATGTTCTTTCTATGGTGAAGCTGCCTATTTCAACTCCAGGAACCTCAATTTCACTTACTTCAATGGTGACTCCTTCTGAGCAGTTGTCGGTTGCAGTTGCACCTTCAAGTTCGATATCCAAATTACATGCAACTGTGTAATCCGCTGGGATTGTAAGCTCAGGAGCTGTCGTATCGACAATCGTGATCGTCTGAGTCGCTGAAGTTGCGTTGCCACAATCGTCTGTCGCTGTGAACGCACGAGTAATCGTGTAATCTCCAGCACATAGGCCAGGGATCGTTGTCTCAACAACATCAATGGTGACCTCTCCACAGTTGTCTGTTGCAGAAGCGTCGTCCATTGGATGCGCGTCTGAACACTCAGCCGTGTAATCAGCTGGGATTGTAAGCTCAGGAGCTGTTGTATCTATAATCGTA
>PACT01000044.1 GCA_002700285.1 Crocinitomicaceae bacterium
TAGTTCCACGGTCTGACCACGGGAGATCAGGTAGTCAGCGAATTTTGCTGCATGCTCTTGTTCTTGCTTGCCCTCATTGCGTAAGTATTCAGCAAAGCCAGTGAGTTCGCGCTCTGCAAACCAGATGGCCGCTGCAAAGTAGGCAGCTGAGGATTGCCTTTCCATATTCAGATGGGCTTGAAGCTGATCAACCATCTCTTGAGTCATGGTCTCTGCCATTGCACGACCAGAGGGGCCTGTAGCAATGGTGAGCCTGGCTTGATCTGTTGCTGTTGTTTGAGTCATGATTATGTCCAAGAGGAGGACTTCTCTGTTCTATTGCACTTTCACTCGTATGTAAGGGGTATTAACCGAACATAATTGAGCAATTATATGCTGTTGAGAATCACCTTCAATTAGGCTTTTCTTCTGATGCTTGTATTAAGCAATTCGTGCAATTGCTGTTGATAATCTTTTTCAATTATGGCTTGCTTTTGATCTGCTTCTAGTCAGCACAATGCCGCAAAATCGATCTTCTGCTCGATGACCCACATTCGATGCCTAGGTTCCTGAGCATTCGCTGCTGCCTGATGTGTTGCCCAAGCCGTGCTGGTAACCGGTAATAGCTCACCAAATGAACGATGCCTTTGGTGTTGGTTTATCTGGTTTGATTTGGATGAGCATCCCCTCTTGCATATTCACCAGCCAACCGTCAGCGTTGGATTTCACCTTGTATCGGGCGAATCGGGCGGCGGCGGCCACATCAGAGCAGTTTGGCGAGATTGTTCATTGGGTTGAGACCCACTCACTCGAAGGAAGCATTCCTGCGCCCCGTCTCCTTCTCCTCTGGAATGACTATTTCATTGATTCCTGAACTAAGTTCATCCTGTTTGATCAAGAAAATTTCAGTGCCATGCATTCTGAAAGTGCTGAATTTTAAAGTCTGAATGGGTTGAACACTTGTCGGTTCAAGATTGAGCACTTAGCTTGGGTAATCAGCACGAGGAGAGCAGATTGCTTCTTATATAATCCTGATTCAGGATATCGCTACACTATTACTTCATTGCATGAAGCCTTAGCTTTTCGTGATGAGCACTAGGCTATACGCATGAAGCCGGGGGGAGGGGGGTAATTACACAAGCGAACCTGATCCTTCGGCTAAGCTCACATAACAACGACAGTTATTAATGCCCTGCTCTGTGAGTTCATCTTCAAAAACTTTTAGTCGCGCATTAAAAGCGTTAGGTATCGGCTTCATAGTACTCATCGTGTTCGGCTCAATACTCAAAGCGGTATCACCCGAGAAGCCTGAAGCTGACAACGTAACTAAGACTGAACGCCAGAGCCAGCAGAAGTAGAAAAGCCTGCAGATAGGACCAACATCATCCCACTTAACAGGGGATTTAATCTGGTGTTATTTATTTAGCAAGCTACAAGCAATGTAGCCAAAGTACAACTCATAGAACGAAGCATGAAATCTAAGCTTGAAACTATTGCCTCATGATGACAATTCTACTATAGTTGTCAAAAAGAACAATGACTCAACGAAAATCAGGGCAGATAATTTTCGTAATTGTTGCAGTATTCACTCTTTTTGGAATTTCAAACAATGTCAGTAGTCCTGCCAAGGATGGTGAAGACAGATCTGAACATATCATTGCATTAGTTATGATTGGTGGAGTTTCGACTGCTGGATTGTTGAAGTCAATGGTCGACGAGAGTAAATCATCAATAACCAAATCGAAAGTTCCAGCGTCCTTGGACTGACACAAACCGAATGGGAAATCACATACGTCCAAAACTCACTTTAGCACTCGAATGATCTGAATTACCCGATCAATAACAGCTACCTATCGGTGAATGCTATTCAAATTATTCTTTATTGAGTAATCCTCAGCGACTGAAGCGAAAGCCTCAAAACTCTGCAGTACGAGGTAGAGCAACGCGTGCCACCCCTGAGCAGATTTCTCTAAATCGGATGGGCAGAGTGGGCAGCAAAGCAGTTATTACAAACCTTGCCAACAGTAGAAATGGATACAGAATGAAAGGTGTTCGCCAAGCTTGCAATGCTTGATTTTTATCCTCAGTTCTGGACGAAAGCCTTTGATTTCGAAGGACGTACAAAGCGAATTGATTTTTGGAAGATACTGCTTGTAAACATAGTTCTTGGGTTTATTATTGCAAAATTTGTTGAACCTCTCTATTACCTATTTGCGATTGCTTCAATTTGCCCAAGCATAGCAATGAATGTTCGCCGCATTCGTGACACTGGTCGACAATGGCAATGGATTTTTATAGGATTCGTACCAATCATTGGAGCCTTTTGGCTTCTTTGGATTGAATGTCAACCTTCTTCTGAACCATAATAACTTCTTATGTCTGATTTGATGGAGGTAGTGCCGATCCACTACTTCCACAGAACTTTCTCTAAATCGGGTGGGCAGTAGGCAGTCGTAACCAAAAGGGAAGACTCTCCTGTTGGATCAAGTGGCATTTCCGTGAGTTCTTGCCAGCTCAGGTCCAATCACGAAAGACTCCATGAAACCTCACCATTTCGTTGATCAAACCTCATCGCTATTGCGCCCTCGGAGCAGAGATCAGCAGTGATTGGGTTTTACCAGAACTGCAAACTTCCGATTCAGCCAGTGATGCGCTGATGCAAATCCAACAGGGAAACCTGGCGACTACTGCCTCTCTCACACCTCTATTGCCAGTTGGAACAGTGGAACAAGAGATTCATTCTTCATTTCCCTAGCTGCGACCGACCTATCACTGAGCTGCATGACGGGAATCAGATGGTTGACTTCCTTCCAGGTGAGCATCTCCTAGGCGACTATCCGACCAACAGAACAGGGCAAGCAAGGAATTGAGCCATCAACATGATTCCTCATGGTGCCATCAACAGCGCTTGGGGAAGAACAAGATTCATCTAGAAGTTAAGGGTTATTAGTATGTATCAACGACACAAAGAATTCCCAACATAAAAAATTCATACAAGATCAGAGCCTGAATAATTACTATTACACGATTCCTTTACTCATTCATCATCCTGTTAGGCAAATAACTAGCATCACAATCAGCCGACAAATAATCTTTGATATCTTGAAGTTGCTGCTTAAGAAGTTTGTTCTCCAAGCGAAACTGGTTATTATTAGCCAGGATTTCAACATTCAAATCCTTCATGTCTTGAAATAGTTGATACTGTCTCGCGATACTTGACCCATCCTTATAGATATCGAAGATTTCCCAAATCATTTTCTTGATCTCGTCAATCCTCTTCTCTGAGACTGTATCTGTTGCGTTTAACATTAGATCACAAGTTAGTTGCCTAAGCTCTTTGCAACAAGTGCAGGGACAAAGCCAGGATGAAAACGAATACCATAAAGCTAAGACTTAAAGCCTTGCTGCTTGTATCTCCTTCACTATAGCCTCCGCTTCATCAATGGCAGAATACCACTCTTCTTCGACCTCATAGCCACATATCTCAGTAATTTCCTCAACTGAACACATCAGGATTAGGGTTACATTTTTAGCAAGCAAAGAGAGAAATGAATTTCAAAGAAAATACTACTTAGAAGCTTTTAGCGATTCCCAATCAAGTACAACACTCCGGGAGAGATCAATCGGATGCTGCGCAACGCTGAACAGCCGCAGATGGCTTTTGTCCAGAGCAGGTCAAACACCCCCCATTGATTCGATAAGGTGCAAGATGCCCTCGGAGGCATAACGTGCCACGAAAAAACAGCACCTGCCCCAACTCCCTTGCATGAGCGTCTGTAAGCGGCAGAGATAACCATCCATCTGGGACATCACCTTTCAGTAGAGATCGACGCTGCTCCGCATCAATCCGTCGTTGATGCTCTTCACGATCATTTTTAGCGCAGACGCCTTCAATCTGAAATTCTCGAGAACAATCCAAGCAGGCAGTCACTATGGGCTTTTTACGCGCTGAATTATGCGAAAGCTTGTCACTTGGGACCTCACGATCCTGACCACAAGAACATCGACACCACCAATAGGCATTTCCGCTCTTGGTACGACGCTCTGAAGCACGGACGACCGTGAGCTTTCCGTACACCTCACCAACTCGGTTCCGGGGCTTGGATGGCATCAGCAATGGCAAGGGAGTGACCTACATAATCATTCTGGCTTGACATTGTTAAAATAGTGGGATTAGACACCGATCTGGAAAAACAACACGGTCATGAATGCTCAGACTATTGAGTAAAAGCCTAACCTCATCATGAATCACTGGAGAGAAAGATACAGATTAATGACCGAGACCATTCACATTGAGAGGAGTAACGAGGCATTACTTCTCAATTATGATTAGTAGGGGGAAACTCTTTAATGCGTTCCGTTCCAGCTTAAAATCAAAACTCGCATCTGGTTTAAAAAGCTGACGTCACGAGAACAGCAGCAGCTATCTCGATAGCACCAGAATGATGACCTTGCAAACAGAACAATGCGATTAGTACTTGCCGCTCTGCTGTCCCTGGCAGCACTCATTTTTGTTCTTGCGACTAGTGCAAAGGACAACTACACAATCCATATCGGCGGGAGAACACCTCCTAAAGAGACTGGCTGCAGTCAAGTCGGCATGCATAGAACCGATGAAGGAAGGCTATTGGGTATCTATTCCTGTCCCGCATAGCTGTTCAGACTCACTCCATGAACTGGTGGGATTAAAAAACCACTCATGGCAGGTCTAGTGAATCGTTTGCCTGGGAATCGATAGCGACGCCTACTCCACCAGCACGATCTTGCCGACACCGCCACAGAGCTCAGGGTCGGTGATGATGAATAGGTGATCGCAAACACCCACAACTAATCAATGAAAGTCTCAAGACCCAGGCTCGAAGAGAGCGACCACATCCGTAAAGAGTTTGGATGTGATGGGATGTGGAAGATTGAAATCACCATCCCTGTCACCTTCACTGTCGAGGTCTTCGGCAACAAGGGGCAAACCTCAGAAGAGTGGCTGTCAAAGGCAATTGAGCATGGTGCTGGTCTGATTGACATCGACGACGAGCAGAAGTCAGACCCTTGTGAATTGGTTAAGTGGCTGACGGATGGCTCTCGGCACACAACTGACTCACAATTCAGGAGCAAAGTAAATCCTGAGCTGATCAAGAGGCTCAAGACATTCATCCAAGAGGCTGAGTCATAAGCAGTATCCCTATCTCCACATTCTTCAATCGAAAAGTCATCTTTTTTCTTTTATCCCCCAATGTGATGACTCAGTAAAAGGTACGAGAGTTGCCAACCGATCTTCTGTAGCTTGATCCAAATGTCGTTGCTGAGGTAACAGAGCATGCGCTGCTACCAGATGGGCAGCCCAGGGCGAGCTGAAAGCCGATAAGAAACCCCATCAGAACAAACTGCGCATGTTGAGCGGGCTCATCAAGCTTGATCTGGATGAGCTCCCCTGCTTGTTTAGCAGTCAACCATCACCGTTGGACTACTCCTCGAATTGGCTGTAATCGGGCTGTTGCTCCAACATCAGTTGATTTGAAAGAGATTGCCTGATGGAGTGAAAGCCACTGACTTGAGCTGCATAAATAAACCCAAGGACTCATTCGGTGGACTCTTTGAGCGGTCATGGCTACTTAGAGAGTAGTGACTTACTAGCGATGGCTGATCACGAAGGACAGAAGCTCACACCTCGCGAGATGGTGCGAGCACATCTTCCAATCGTTTTTGATCTGATCAAAACGGGATCGCTTGTGGTGATCGCTGCAACCGGTATTCATCTCAGTCATCACATCCATGAAATGGCTCATGAAGGGATGATCTGGCGAGATGCTCCTAGTGAGACTGATCACGGCGAGCATCAGCACTGACCTGGATTTAAGCGCGAGGTCTTCCATATCAGCCATTGATTAGTTGCTGGTCTTCAACTCAGCGCCAGTCATGTTGAACCTTCCGTCTAGTGCAGGGCTGATCTCATAGCCAACTTCTTGCCTGCGTCTCATAACAGCTACATGTACTTCATTAGCTACGTCATCTAGCAACAAGTGCTCAATCAGAATGTGCAGTTAGATCTGACGATCAACCTTCACATCGCTTTGATAGTGAAGCACCCGGTTTGGATGACTTGGTGGCGCATGCAGTAAGCCGCTCCTGGACAGGGCGGCTTTTTTATAGGAAATGAGCACTTGTCACTACTGACGCCTGCATGCTTCGTGGCCAAGTTAGTAGCAAGGCGAAGCACCCCCGTGTTCGCTGAAAGGGACAGTCAGCAGCGGACGACTGTTCTTTTTTTATGCCTGCGCAAATATGAGTATGTATCACTACGGACATTCATCTATCCATAAGGCATCTTTGGAGTGGAGCCATGACTGGGGAGTTTAGGCTTCTTGATAAGAGGAACGGTCTTGAGAATGCGGCCGTTCCTTTTTATCGCTCAACGATAATCATGAGTGTGCGCCACGTTGCACTTTACGCCGATCGCACCGCCATTGCATGCCATTGGCAGAAAAAGACAATGATCATCAAAACCTTGATCGAATAATCATGCCACTACTAGCGGACTAAAAGAGTCTCCGCTCTCTTAAGTTTTGGGACTAGGCCAAAATGTGGTTTTTGATGAACGCAAAAGGATGACCAATGGAGAACCAACCCTCCTAAAAAGCAGAAGCAATCGATAATATGAAGAGGCAATGAAGAGTGGCAATAGACTGTTGATGTTCACGATTGATTATCTGAACAAACTATCTAGGACACTTATGTTCGAGAAGTGGAGCAGGGAAGTTGCGACTTCATGCAGCCGCAACTCTCAGGAAAATGTTCGAAGTGCATCAACAGCAAGAAACTAGTAGGTTCCCAATATTGCTTGAATGAGAAGGGCAATAAGACAATCAAAGCTAGAAGAAACAATGCCACAGAGAAGGACGAGTGGATTGAGAGAGAGAGAAGGAACTTAAAAGACTGTCAAGACTTTTAGGTCTTGATTTCATTCCATGAGCAAGAGCTCATATGCTTAAGAGCAGTTGTTCAGCTTAGGCCTTGATCCTGAGCTCATAAGAATCTTAAGAGCGGTATACTTCAATCAATATGATCAGCACATCGATGACAGGGAAGAAGACAAGACCATTTAGTATAAAACAAAACATCTCTTCGCTGAATCAACAGATAAAAACAAAAGAAAAACTTGTTCAAAAGATCATTGATCAAAAGCGAGATTTAAGGCAATCGTATATTGAAGCGATGGCAGAGATACGAAAGAATACAAGCAATGAACTTGCAAGTATCGAAAGCACTCAGAACAATTTTACCTCTGCAATGGATCGCCTAGATAATGAAGAAGAGGTCTTTAGCCTTGAAATTAAAGAGCTTTCAGAACGAAGAGCTCAACTCAACAAAAGCCTCATAGATCAAAATGCAAACTTATTCATCCCTAACAAAATAACTTTGACGCTAATCATTATTGCTCTTATTACCTTGAGCGCAGGATTACTTTTATCTCAAGAGCATTCGCCATTCAATCGGCCCTCGCCGGAGAAAGAAATGCAGGATTGAACATTTGCCCGCACGACACTAAATTGGAAAGCAAGTCATTCAACAATCTCACGACCAAATACTATCAAGCCCTACCACAAGCGAGCTCTTCTCAGCCGTATCTCTGGGCATAGATATAGAGATGCGAGCAACACAGTTAATCAATCTAATTCCTCGCAATGCATCCATAAAGATTGATCATAGCGATGAATAGACCTTGCACAGATAGCAAAAACCAGACAAATATTTTACATTCCTGGCAAAATAACAAAACACGAATTACGGACAATTCTTACTCAAAAATTTAGCAGCAGGCGTATGACCTAGATCTAATGCTTTTCTCCAATCAACACATGCATCATTCATGTCACCAGACATTTCCATTGAAATGCCACGATTGAAGTAAGCATTCCCGTCCTTCGGGCTAATCTCTATTGCCTTATCAAAATCTTGAATTGCACCATCAAGGTCACCCAATCTTGCTTTAGCAATTCCACGGCTGCCGTAGGAATCAAGATTATTTGGATTCAGTTGAATTGCTTTGTCGTAATCAAAAATAGAACCCTGAAAGTCACCTGATTTTGCTTTTGCAAGACCACGGTAGAAGAAACTCTCGGGATCCTCCGGATTAAGCTCTATTGCTTTATTGAAGTCCAAAAGTGCTCCTCGATAATCACCTGATCCAAGCTTTTCAGCACCGCTATTGAAGTCACTCAAGTCAGGAACAGCGAAACCAGCCGATAAAAGCGCAAACAATGAGAGCAAAACTGCGACTACGGTGGTACGAATAGGCACTTCAAGAAGCTGCTTAACTTCGGCTATCGTAGTCAAAGCACTGCATGCAGTGAAGATCAACTAGCTTTAATGGAAAAATTATCACTACAAAATCTATTCATGAAGGAAACATACGCGTCTATTAATACACCAGAGCAAATAGGCCTTCGCCAACTTCTTTCAGAATTTCGTCATTGTTAGCTGGACAATTCAACTTGTCCCTTATGCGGATTGGGACCCCGTGAGTATCGCTCAGAAACTCCTTGAAGACAACAAAAAATAATCCGTGGCGCAGATCACATGATTGAAAGCAGTTCAGTGCGAGTCTCTGCTCAATGGGCAGCCCTAGCTGGATGGTGATCAACGAGTTCAACAGTTGTCGATTCGATACCCACCATTGCGTTGCTCGGCACCGGTCTGCTTGAGCAGGTTGTGACGTTGAAAATCTGGAACCGAACCGCAGCAAAATGTGAGCCGCTCATGAAGCATGTAGCTGTGCTGATCGAAAACCTCATTGGAGCAGCAAAGGGCTGTCAAGCTGTGCTCACGTTGCTGCGCAAAGACTTACAGCTTTTTCTGCGTGAGGCAGCCCTGGCTGGGGTGAATGCCAAGGCACTCGCGGGGTTGGTCGAACTCCTAACTTTCGCGGAAAGAACACTCCTTGATGCAGGCGATTATTCAGCACTGCATGCTTTGACAGCGGGTTCAACCAAAGTTCATTGAGGTCTTGCTGGCCTTGAAGTGCATAGCAACCGGTGACTCCGTAACTGGAACGAACAGCCGTGATAAGGACAAATCGTCGGGGACCGAGATGGATGTCGCTGGCACTGTGCCTAAGTAATGAGGTGGCGCGATGGCTCTGATTCCTAGCTGGTGGTACATGTCTGACAGCAGCAGAGCGATCGTCAAAAACGTCGCTGGCACGCCATTGGTGCTCTTGATCGGTTTAGTGCTCCTCCGAGCCTCTTTCTGGTAAATCATCCTCGTCGTGATCACCTGGCCAGGCTGGAAGGTCCTCAACTGCAAGTAGGCCGTGTAGGACAACCCCAATCCAGACGGGCCGAGCCAGACTGACGAGATGAAACGTCTATTGCTACTCATTAAGCGACTGACAGGCAAAACTCAGAAGCCGCCGCTCCATACCCCGGAAGAGTTGGACTGCTTCAAACGGGACGCCATTGAAAACCGTGGCAAGCACTACTGATGCAGGGAGCATTTGAGTTAGGGCTACTTGCCATACTTTTTTCGGTCTCCAGGTTTGGTGGCTCAGCAAAGTCTTTTTGAATCGACCACGACAGCCCAGACCAATGGGCGCTTCTAAGCCCATGCGAGGCAATTCACTCCAAAACGATCGGAATGTCCTGGAGAAGATCTTTGGAAAATCTTGATCACCACCATCACCCTCAACAACTCTCCACTAGGCACTCAACTGAATCAGCGCAAATGTCCTTAGAAATAGAGAAGGCTTGATCTGCACAGACGAAGTGCCTCTCGTGCCGAATCCAGCGATGCCTTGTTTGGCGGGGTCAAACCGTTTGGAACAACTAGTGCATCAGTGAGATCCAGGCGAACCCGCGCAGAGAACCAGGATCCCCCGCCAGGTAAAGATGCACGGCAAACGTGATTTTGTTCGCGATCTAGCTTTCGCTCAATCAACCAACCATCAACGCGATCAATCGTCTGAAAACTCTGAGCTAGGGCCGATGTTCCGATTAGCGAGAGAAGTAGCAAGAAGCCTTTCATCAGCTCAGCTTGTCAGCGCAAGTAGATGGTGCCTAGTTGGGCGCAAAACCTCCGAACAACAGCAGTCACTCTCTAGCAATAGAAGCATCATGACTGCGCTCGACAGCTCTTACCGCGGCGTCAAAAAACGCCAAAAGAAAACCCCGCCAAAGGCAGGGTTTCTCGGCTTCTCTTTGGAAGTGTTGCCTTGTTTCCACTCCGCGAAGAAGTCCTCCTCACACTTAAATTTTGCCTCAGAAATCTCACTGGGCAAGTCCCTACGTATCAGTTGGTTGACTGATCTGCAGAATCTTCTCAGGATGGGCTTGGCCAACTCCTCACAAGATTTGGCTCCTCACACCCCCAAAGAAGGCTTAGTCGCCTTCTTTTTTTATGCCTGATCACTCGGGAATAAGCAGGAACCAAACCACATATGCGGGCCCAAGGCCGACCCAGAGCGGCAGGGCCCTTTACAAAACGTCACCAGAGTCCCTAAAGTGTTGACATAAGTTTACAGGCGCTACCAATGACCGACTACTCCACCGCCATCTTCGGCTTGATCGCCTTCACCGGAGTCGTCTCCGCAGCTGTCGTCTACATCCTTGCCCAGCCTTCCGACCTACCAGTCGTGAAGAAAGCAAAAGCTGCTCAAAACTAAGCCTCAGCCAGAAAAACTCTTATCGGTTTCAACCATGAACACACAAGATCTCCTCGTTCTGGTCGTGAGCTTCGGGACCGCCTGCTTCGCTCTAAATATCTACAAGCTGAACCAAAAGCCACAGCAGTAAGCTTTACAAGTCGTTACAAACCTGTTACGGTATGCAAAGCGTTTCTTGGACGGGATCCGCGAACGAACGCTTGAGGGAGCGGTCTTTCAATCACTAA
>PACT01000004.1 GCA_002700285.1 Crocinitomicaceae bacterium
AACACCTTTATTCTTATCTATCTTTGCGGATAGTTTAGTGCCTCCCTTTACCATTTTATTATTAACTGCTGTAGATAAATCATCTATAGCTTGTCTCATTTCTGTAACTATTTTAGCTCCTTCTTCTGAACTCTGTGCTAATAAATTAAGTTTATCTTTATCTCCATTTAATGCACCATATACCACATCTTCTAGATAAGGTTGGTTATTTAAGTTGTCTCTTTTTAATACTTTTTCTAACTCTTCATTAAATGCACTAGCTCTTGTAAGTGCAGCTTTACTTGCTCCATCTTTTTTTATTACAGCTTCTAACATTGTATCATCAGTACCAAAACGAGAAGTTAAATTTCTAGAAACTTTATTCATTAAACGAGATATAGGAGTAGATGATCTAATAACTGTTTTACTATTACCTATCTTATGAACTGCATCTACAAATCTATTAACAACTGGTTTAGCTACTGTACCTGCTGCCCCTAATGCTGCTCCAAATACTCCTTCAAAAGCTAGGTTATTAAATAATGCATTAACATATTGTAAAGCTCTTGGATCATTAGGATCAACAGCTAGTGTCTCTAGAGTATCTTTATATTCTTCATAAGTATCAGGAGAATTATTTTTTATATAATCAGATATAACATTAACATAATTTTCTTTTGATGGGTCTTCAACAACAGTAGCACCTATCGTACCACCTACTCCCCACTTCAATGCATTAGCTAATTTACCTGTAGCTTTCTGTGCTCCCATTGTTCCTTTAATTACATTACCTGCTATTTTTACAGCAGGACCACCAGCTATAAGATATGATGCAATTGTTCCTATTCCTTCACTAATATCTGATGACAAACCTTCACCATGATAGGGATCAAAACTAGATGCCCAGTATCGTTTAACTCCTTCAGGTATATATTCAGCTACATCATCACTAACAGATGCAATTTTTTTTGTAACTGCTTCAGGTAATATAGCTTCACCTACATCAATAATACCTTCTGCTGCTCCTCCAATAGCTGTACCTGCTATGTCAGTAAGATACTCACCAGGATCACGAAAGGAATCCTCGTCACCATACCCACCTTTTCTAGCAGTCATATATTTTTGATACTCTTGCACATACTCTTGAGGATTTTCTTCATAAGACGATACAATTTCATCTCTTTGTTGTTTAGAGATAGTACCTGTATTATTTATAACCTCATCTATATCCCTTCGGATATCGTGAAAGGTATCAGTATCATAATAAAGAGCCATAGATTAGCCTCAACCTTGTTTATGCAAATCATCTAGAGTGGATTTAGTTGTTCCTTTACCCCTACCAGTTCCAGCTGATCCACCAGGAGGAGTATTAGTTACTACATTTGATGTTTGATTTCTAACTTGTCTTAAAGCTATTTGAGCAGCTTTTTGTACAGGTGTTCCTTTTCTAAGTAACTCATTCATCTTTTTAATAGCTCTTAATGCATCAGCACTACCTACAGCACCTCCTTGTTGTCCAACAATTTTAGAAAACCTTTCTAATTCTTTTAAGTCTGCTCCCTGTGCTTTAGCCAAAGCTACCATATTTTTTACTTCTGCATTTAAGAGTTCTTGTTCTTTCATTTCTATGTTAGCTAACTGTAAACTTTCTTTTACTTCAGCGTCAGCATCTACCATATCTCTCTTATCTAATTCTTTTTGTGCAGCAAGTTGTTTTTCTCTAACTTCTCCTAATTTATCTATAGCTCCTGTTTCTTTTACACTATGTCCTAATGACTGTAAAATATCCATATGACCAGGAGCAGACATCATAGCTGCGCCTACTTTACCTAACTGATCAAATGCTGCTTGACTTCTCATATTGTCTATTCTAGCTTGTTCTCGTTCTCTAAATTCAGGACCATACGTAGCCTTACGAGCTTCTGCTGCTCTAGCTAATGCATCTCTAACTGGATTTAAATTAACAGGTTTTCTTTTTGTAAGTCTGTCCATAAGAATACTCTGAAGATTAGATGACGTTGGAGGTGCAACAGGTGAAGAAACAACAGATGGAGGTAATGTATTACCTTCTATCATTTCTGTTTCTGCTCCTACTATATCTACAGTATTATTCTGGTGTCGTTGAACAAGACCACTCAAACCACCCTGAATTTGTCCACCACTTTCTAGTTGGGCTACTTGACCACCACTTGCACCAAATGGCTTAAATCCTAATGATCCAGCCATACTAGCAAGACCCATACCAGCACCTAGTAACTGTCTTCCTGTACTAGGGCGAGGTTGACTACTAGTAGTAGTCTTATACATAGATGGTTGATAAGGGAACCCACGTACATGACCAAGATGTTCACCATATACCTGTGATGGAAATGTTTTCTCTGCCTCAAACTGTTCAAAGAGAAAATCTTTCTTAGCCTGTTCATCTCCTCGTCTAGCTCTACCTACTTCTTCTACAGCCCCTAGCTCACGTATTCCTTGTTGATAAGCTAAAGGAGCTTGAGCAAACATACGTCCAGCACCAGCAGCTTCCCTAGCTTTCTGTGCTTCAAAGGCAGATCGTCCCTGTTCAAATGCTGACTGCATCCCTCTTGTTTGAATATCACCAAGTTGTTGTTGAAGATTACGATTAGCCTCTGCCTCTGCTATTGCCTGTCTACTACCACCAAAGGCTCCTGTAGCTTCAGCACGATCTCCAATACTTCTAAAGGTAGGTTGTGCGGATCGTACTGCTTCACGTTTAGCTACATCAACCACAGCCTGTTGATAGGGATTCATGTACTGCTGTGCTTGTTGTGGGCCAAACTGATCCATTGACGATGAAAGGGCTGATAGTCCTGACTCATAGTAAGGACGAGCAGAAGACATACCAGTACCAGCTATACCAGATAGTCCCTGTTGAAGGATACCTTCTCTAGCTGCTAGTTCTTCTTGAGTTGGTCCTTCATAACGTCCCTCATACCCACCAGGAAATGCTTCATATCCTGTTGCAAGTTGATCTTCAAAGCGTGACCTAGATGATTCTAGAACATTTTTTATATATGGCTCTAGTGTCTCCCAACTCTTGTCAGTTACCTGTTGAGTTCCTGTTGAGACAACTTGAGGCTTACTACTACCACCACCAAAACACATTTATTTTCTCCCTATCACCTTTAAGTCCCCTCCTAAATATATATATCCAAAGTGTTGATATAATTTAGAAAAGAGTTTGTTTTTGCGTTCATGTTCTACATCATTAAAGACACCAGTTACTAGTGGTATATTTAATTTCTTTGCATGGGTATCTAACTTCTTCATTAAGTTTAAGGCTAGTCTGCCCTTTCTAAATTGTTTACGTACAAATGTAAAATCTTCTGATAAAAATTCTTGATCAGACCACCACCACTCACTTATATGTCCACCTGTCATTCCTGCTAACTCTAACCCTCCTTCTTTCTTAACTATATTACTTTGAGCTACATATAATGCTCCTTCATTAAATAAAAAAGTAATATAATCTAATACTTTTGATCGTGATGGTTCTCCAATTCCTACCTCTGTATACATCTCTTCTATTAAAATATTTGTAATTTCAAATATATCAGCTAATTGTGCTTCTCTAATAATCATTAGGTAAGTTTCTCTAATTGTTTTCTCCCATCCATTTCAGGAGGTTGTTTATCTCTACCATATTTTTCTTGACGGAAGTCAGAAATAAAATCATCCATCTTTTCAGCACCATCATCAGGATTACCATTACCTAGTCCAGACATTACATCAGCAGGAACTACATATTCTTTAGGAGATAATGCAGCTAACCCTCCTCCATGAATACGAAACATCTGATTATCTTCCATACCATGTCCATCACCTCCAACATATCCACCACCAGCCATTCCTTGAGGCATAGGTGGTTGTGGCATTGGTATTGGAGGTTGTTGAGGCATAGACATATTAGGGGGCATTGCTCCTGCTAATCCTGTAGGTTGAGGATCAACAAAAGTTTCATGTATCTTTTCTACCAAGTCTACAAAATACTGCTTACCTCTGTCTGTTTCTTTTTCTTCTACTGCTTCTTCAATTACTTCACTAAAGTTAAAGGCTTCAGGTAAACCTGTAATAGGATTATAGGTTAGTCTACCAAGTGCAGCTAATCCTTGAACTTCTTGTGGGTTCATATGCACGAGAGTATTATCCCCCATACGACCCATACGGCCCATTGTTTGTCCTATTCTCCCTAATGGAGGCATCTTCATCATTGCCATCATTTATCCTTTAACTTCTGAGGATTCATATAATTAGAATGTGCTTTCATACTATTAGTATATACATTACCTTCTACTTTTCCACCTGATTTCATAGGTTGAAATGATTGTTGACCTTGAAACATATTAGGAACTACTGCTTGTCCAGTATTAATATTATTAATATAAGTACTCTCATTTAAAAATTTATAAAATTCATTCATATCCATTAGTGTAAATCCTGCCAGTTAGTTCCATCATATCCTTTAAATTTACTTTCACCAGTAGAAAAAGCTATATTGCCAGCAATAGGAGCACCTATACTTGTAACAGTTGTTACAGCTAATACAGTGGTAGCTGGTGCTGCATCTACTTCTGAATCACGAGTATCTAGTTCATTAATTAATGCCCCACTCCATAATTGCATTTCATTATAGATTGTACGGCTCTCTTCATTAGACAAATCAACCATTATAAATGTTGAAACTTCTGGATACCTTGCCATTATCGCATCCCATCTGGTTGAACTGCTAACCTAAGAGAACCGTACCTCCAAGAAGTACCAGCAGTATCACATGATACCCTTACAGCAGCTTCCCTTCCTCTCGCTCTCAAGTCAACTTTTTTTGTTGTTGGTGTAATTTCAAATGGTCCTTTTGTAATTGAAGTATTAGCTGGATATTGTTTAGTAGTAATACTAAATTGTAGTGAACCACTATTATCCATAGTAAAATCAGGGATCATACGATCCATAAACATAATTCTAGAACCATCATCTATTTCAAATGTAGCAGATTCTAGATAAGAAGTCAAGGCCGTATTATTAGTTCCTGTATAAATACTTACTGGCTCATTATCATAAATATAAGAACTACCAGAGCTTGATGTACCAGTAGTAATGGTATTATTATAGACATTTTTATCTGAGTAAGTAGTCCAGAAACCTGTGCCATATACCCAGTAGTTTTCCACTGGATTAAATACAACATAACTATCGCACTCATCCTGCCCTGTTGAAGGATATAACCAGACAATTTCTTTAAACTCTGAATTAATACCAGCATAAATCTTATCCTTATTAGTCTTATTAATTCTATCAAAGATGTATCTTTTAACTGTACAGTCTAAGTTTCTAACCTGTCCATCAAAAGCATAGAAGTTATCTTCTCCCATCCAAAAAGTTCTACCATCAAAGTCTACGGCTGCATGAGTAGCAATCAATCCACAGTTAGTACCCATCTGTTTAAAACCAAAGACATCATTACCACCAATAAATGTCATTAACCATAGTGAATTATCTGTCCATACATTAATAGCATTACGTGATCTAACTGCACCTATAATTTCTGTACCATCTGTAAGGATATTATCTCCTGATGTATTAGTTGCTGATGGTGTCCACTGATTAAAGTCTTCTGTATCAGCCCAACGTACAGCCATTGGACTATAATCCCCACCAAAAACACTACAACCAAAACATATTAACTGTCTCTTTGGTCCTAGTAAAATAGTTCTAACATTTGTAGGTGCATCATTAGCTGATACTACTGCTGCTCTTTGTGGAGTAGAACTTGCATCTACATTATAATAGTATATACCATCACCCCTACGGTTAGCAAGTATATCTTCACCCCAATTATCTAAACTCCACTGAGATATTTCAAATGTTATACCACTCTGATCTGCCTCTTCATCCCATGCTCTATACCCTGCTGTAGTGGTAATAGATACAGGTAAGAAAAATCCTGTGGCTGTTCCTGTTGCTGCACTCGTAGCATTAGCTACAGAAGATAAAGCAAAACTAAAGGCATTAGTTTGAACACTGGTTATTTGAAATATAGGTCCACCTTGAGCAGTAGAAGATAAGACAACATTACCTCCAATTGTTGTAGCATTATAAAATTCTACAAAGTTTCCTACTACATGGCTATGCCCTGTCTCTGCTACACTTACATTTGTATTAGAACCTACTACACTAAATGCATTAGAGAAAGCTACACTAGTATAACCTGGAGTTCCAGCCGATGCTGCATTGTATACACCAGCCCCATATCCTAGTCCTTGAATGGCTGATGATGTACCAGTAGCTAAAAGATAATTAAGTGTACCAATTCCTGTATCTGTTCCTGTAGCTGTTGCTGAAGCTGCAATAGTAAATTTATTTATATTAACTAATGATACAGGATAGTTATTATTATTTAAACTTAAACCACCAATATCCCCACCACTACCATCAGAAACAGAAGTAAATAATACATAGTCTCCCTCACTTAAATTATGTGCAGCTTGAGATACAGATACTACAACTGAACCTGATGTTGAACCAATCTTTCCTGATCCTACAACTACTGTACTCACAATAGGAGTTATATCATAGATCGTATCATCAGTATAATAAGTATATAGTTTTTTATCTGTACCAAAAACCATATGCCTTAGAGTATCATTATCTGACCAAGTAAGTAAATCTCTAGCATTACCTAAGAAAGGTGTAGTAGTTTTCTGAGCATACCCTCTTAAATTCTCTGGTCTACCTGCTCTAAATCGCACACGATCCCCATCATACCACGCACCCTCTTCAGCATACTGCGTAGTTTCCCTATGAAACCCTGGCCTGAAGTTTAACTTTACATATTTAGAGTTCATTGAAGACATTTAAGTTCTTCCAAAACCTTTAAGTAATACTGCATCAATCGTAGTAGCAGATCGTACATTATAAACTAAGAGATCAACTGCACTAGCTGTTATCGTATTAGAAGGAGCACTAGCATTAGGAAATCTCCAAACAGGATCATAAGTTAATACTGATCCTCCTGTACCATCTTGAATTAAATAAATTGAACCTGACTGACCAGCCGTAGCATTAGAAGGAGCAGCTACACTACATCCTTGAGCAGATACCAGACTAACAACAAATGTATTACGAGTAGCAAAACTAATAGAAACTACAGACTGAGCAGCAGATAAAGCTACTGTAGTAGCAGGAGTAGCTACAGGAGCATTAAAGGTAGCTATACTCGTATATATCTTAGCTCCTCTAATAGTATCAGCCGTAGATACTCGTACATATCTAGCATCAGCAGCAGATACATCAGGAATTTCTGTAGCACTTACAGGATATTTAAATGTTAGTACTGTATCATCAGCTAATGTTTGTGCTGTATTAACTGTAATTTGAGTCGCACTATCACGAGTAACTACGTGGGTACTAGCTTCTACAGATGTACCATGTACTGTCCAACCAGCTTGAATACTAACGGCTGCTCCACCACCTGTAGAAGTATTATCTATTGTTATAGCTGTAGCTGCTGATACAGCACCATTAACATCAGCTTTACCTACAATAGAAGTATCTGTTACATCAAAAGAAGCTGCTGTACCAAGTCCTAATCCACCAGCATTAAGAGTATGAATATTAACACCATCACAGAAATAAATACCACGAGAACTTACAGGTATAGTATATCCTGCATTACCAGCAGTTTGTAATACATAATCACCACCATTTCGTGTAGTCTTATCTCTTACTATATAAAATTTAGATTGACTAGGAATAATAACATTAATAGATGTAGTTATTTCTCCTTTAAATTCTAATATAGCACTTCTAGCTTCATCCGTTGCACCATTATTATTTGTAAGTGTATAGCTTGCATCACCAGCTAATGATACAGTTGTATAAGCTGCAACAGCATCATCTACCAGTTGAATAACATTATTATTTAAACGCTGACCCCAAGTGTTAGCATTTTCGCCATCAGCTTGTAGCTCCAGTTTTATGCGTGATGTATAAGTTGATGACATTACCTATCTCCTATAAATTATAATCTTCTGGATCAGGCCAAATGCCTAGTGTTCCACCAATATTTTCTTTATCTTCATTCCATACAGGATACAATGCTTGAAATCCTGCTTTATCACTTACAGCCATAATATCTGATACCATCTTATCCCCTACTACTCTTACTGCATCTCTATAATTTTGTACATCTGTAGGAATAGCCGTACCCTTATCCGTCTTTCTAATATAATACCAGTCAGTAGAACTTAATGCATTATTTTGAGTACCCTTTACTGTAGAAATTTCATTAGTCTTTACCTTATCAATATCTAAGTCTGACTTAGCTTTAAGTTTAGAAACAGATTTATCATTAATAGTATATTCATAAGAACCAGTTTCTTTTTCTGTTTTACTATCTAGATTATTACTAGTAATAATAAGTGGATAAATATTAATAGCAATTAATTCATCAACAGACCAAACAAAAAATATACTAGCAGGATATTGAGTACCAGCTTCATTTGTATAAGGTTCCCCTCCCCTTAACTCTTTAATAACTTGTCCAGCTTTTACTAACGCAAACATTATCTTCTCCTTTAATTTATACTAGGGTGTTTCCCATTATGCATAGTATGTAGTTTATCTAAATTTTTATGAACAATTTTCATTTCTGTTTGTAGTTCTGCAATCTTTATATTTAACTTTTCTAAATTTCCTGGTGATAAGATACCACCAAATATTTTATTCTGATGTTTAATAACTGCACGGTCTGCATCTGCCTGATCTATACGAGTATTAATTATATATAATTCTTTTTGTATACTAGATATATCTTGTATAACCCTAGATAATTGAGACTTAACAACAGCAAAAGCTCCAGCTAAAGAAGCTAGTAAAGTACCAAATTGAATTAATTCTCTTATACCAAATTCCATATTTTTATTATCTCTATATTAGATGTTGGATACCTTACTTGTTTATTATTCTTTGCCCATATTAATCCATAAATTAATCCTGTAATAACAATAATTAAAGCTATACCTTTACTACTTTCTAAAAAAATTTTATGTAAAAATTCTTTATCTTCTAATTCCTTTGTTTTAGCTTTTAATGCTGCATCCCTTTTAGCTTCATGTCTAGCTTTAAGTCTTTTAGCTCTTTCATATCTTATTTTATCCCACGTACCCTTACCCCATTTTCTATCTATCTCAATGGCAAGTCCCTCTAATGCCATAGTGTTTTCTTTTTCTGCTAATACATCAGTAGCTACATTAGCTATACTTGTATCATCTCCATAAGCATCTTCATCTTCTCGTGCTCTTCTCCGTATGATTTGTTGCATACGTGATGTAGCTTTAACAGGTTCTTTTTTATTTCTTTTCTTTTCATTATAATCTGCTTCAGCAGTCCATAAATCTTGTAAACTATGTGATAGTTCTTGAATAGATTTAGCTGTGCTTACTGCTGCTTTACACGCTCCTATAGCTGTTCCTATTGTGATGGGGTCCATTTCTCACCTCGCTTTTCCCTGATTAACTCCTGACCCTCCAAAGGGATTAGATGCAAATGCAGCATAAATATAATTATTACTAGATGACGAATTTAACCAATCCTCTGATGTCCTTAATTTAAAACTATTACTAAGAAAATCTATAGCATTCGTACCACCTTCTGCTAAATCAAGATCAGGGAACAATGCATCGTTTGTTATTTGGTTATAAGGATTTCTAGCAGAGTCAAAAATATGCCAGTTGTTTGATCGTTGAGTAGCCTTAATTAAAACAAATGCTGGTTTAAACCCTAAATTAACAACAGGCCCATCAGCATTACCATTCCCAGTATATTCTCCAAATTGAGAATAACCTTCTATTTCAGCAAATACATAAGCTATAAAATCATCACTAGCTTTATTGGTTGCAACTGAATTTCCTACTGAAAATACAAAAGGAGAAGATGTTGCAGGACTAGTATTATTCCAATATGTAGAACTGGTAGATATAACATCACTATCATTTATACTCAATGCACCTGTATTGCCTACACTTTTGTGATAGACTATCCAATTATAAGTACCATTATCTATATTTTTTACTAATATAAAAGCTGGCTGCGCTGTTAATCCTGTTCCTATTGTACGACCAGAAGTATCATCTCCTACATATTTAACTATACTAAATCCTGCTGTTGCATTAGCTGATACAGTAACATCAGCCCCACTTCCATCAGAGTTAGTAGTACCTGTACCATTAGCTGCCCATTGCCAAAGTACATATGACTCCCCATCAGTATTTACAGCGTCCATATTTCCTATTTGAACACCCTGCTGTAGAAATCTTTGAACAGAGTTGGTGTTAGTAGTTTCTACTATTGCCGAATTTGATTCTAAATATTTACCCACACCACTAACTCTATTTTGAAGTACATGATTATCAGCAGCATCACGGTTCTTAATCCATGAGAAGCCTGTAATGCCAGCCGTACTAGCATCATAGTTGTCTTGCTGTAATGCCTTTGAATCTGTAGGTAATGAAGTCTGTTGAAAGTATCCTCCTGCATTAGCATCCAAGGTAGTAGTTGCTCCATCAAAGTAAATCCATTGGCCTGTATTTAATACAAACACTGTAGATGCATTTTCTCCTTGAACCGTAAGCACTACATCAGATGATCCATTAAAGAAATTTACAGTTCCTTGAGAAGCTCCATTCTTGTAAAAAGTTAAGCTGCCAGCATTATAATATATTCCTATTACATCTCCTGCTAAATATGATGCCCATCCCTTTCCTGATGTCCATGCTGACCCTCCGTAGGTTTCTCCACTTTTTGCATATAAGAATGATCCTAATCCGTATGAACCTGTGTTTGCTCTGTCTACAGTCATTACACCTACAGCATCTTTTGCTGTTCCTGCTGTTGCTTCAAGCAACACCTCCCAATAAAACTTTCCGTTAGCTGGTATAACATTAACACCAGTATTATCTGGAGTTCCCGTTGCTTTTAAATTTCCTTCTGTTAATCCACCAGCAGCACTCATTGGTCCATAAGGATTAAACGTATCAAAGTTTTTGGTAGGAGTATCATACATCTGATTGGAACCATAAATTTGATCTAAATTATAAGGAACAAACATATTTCCAGCAGCAGGTGCAGAGTAAGCTGAAGTGGGAGGAGTAAAGGTTGATGTATAAACAGCCGATCCCTTTACAACTCTAACCTCATCAATAGACCCAGGCCAATCATTAGTTGTGCCTCTTCCATCATGCCCAATATACAATGTATTTATGTCTGAATAATTAGGAGTAAAAGCAGTTGAAGAAGCAACTAAGGCTCCTGCTTGGAATAATCTATTAGTAGTTCCATCCCATGTATAAGCTATATGTGTCCATGTGTTAAGAGTAATATCTGTATCAGATGCCATAACTTCAGTGTTATCAGTTCTTACAGACATTCGTTTTGCTGTTCCACCAATATTAATTAACCAGCTATCATCATCAGCCCCACCATCACGGTTTCCTATAAATGCTAATTGAGTTCCTGATCCATCAGTTAAATATGCAAACCCTTCAATACAAAAAGAACTATCTGCTAATGGAGGGAAAGAAGCCATTGATACATAATCACCACTACCATCTAGCAATAAAGCAGCAGTTCCAAACTTTTTAATAGCTGTATCTAATTGAGCATTACCTGCAAATGTAATAGTATGGGAAAAATTACTAGAATCAGTAGCACTTGTTGCTGCATCAGAACCATCAAAGTTTGCTAAGAATAATGTTTGAGCATCTAAAGCAGCAGAAGCTCCTTGACTTGTATCTAACCCATATGCATTTTTTTGTGGGAATGGAAGATAACATCCATTGGTTCCAAAGGTTAGGCCTGAAACATCTTTAGGTATCCACCTGTTTGTTGAAGTGTCTGTCTGACCAAATGAAGATGGCCCATAAGCAGTACCATCTATAAATACAAATTCAGAAACATATGCATTTAGAAAAGCACCAGTTCCGTTATATGATCCTATTCTATGAGGGAAAGTAGAAGAAAGACAAAACTTTGTTGCTTCATTTAGAGTTGGGTATCCTCCATCTCCATTACTATTAAATGTTGTAAGTGTTTGCTGTACTCCATTTAAATAAATTTTTATTCTATTAGTATTAGTACTTTCAGTAGTATCTACTATTAATAATATATGATTCCAGCTACTTATTCCACTTACTTGTATTGTCGTTGTTACTCCTACATTACTTCCACCAGTATAAAACCACAATAAGTTATCAGTTCCTCCACCTCCAGAAGACCCAAAACCAAACTGTGAAGTAGCTGTAGCTCCATCTGTAGCAGATATTATACTTTGATAATCCGCTGAATCATTCTTTTTCATCCAAGCTGAAATAGTAAATGTTTTTTGACCAGCAGCAGAAGCAGTTGGGTTAAAACGAAGATAATCTTCTGCTCCATCAAATCTAGCAGAGTTACCAACAGTATAACTATCTGTAAAAGGTATGAAGTTTCCTACACGTTGTCCTGCACCATTACCCTCATAAACTATTGGAAGAAAATTATCTTCTGCATTTTTTACATCAGGCTCAGACATATTAGAGCTATTTAATTTTTTAAATCCTGTTGGTGGGGTGTAATCAAAAGCTGTTTGACCAAAATTTATTGCACCTGTTCCATTACTTCCATCCCATGTACATACAGGAACATATGGGCCATCTGTTAATCCATCAAACATAACGTAATTATTTGCATATGTTTCAATAGAAGCTAATACGGTAGCACTACTTTGTCCTGTGACACTCCCATCAACCCAACTTCCATTAACTGAAATCCAGATCGCTCCATTATCCGCATCAAATGCAACACCTACTGTATCTGATAAAGCTACAGCCGTATCGTAATAACTAGAAAATGATGCACTAGTTTCTTTTTTCCCTGCTTCTGCTCCTGATGCCCAAGCTGCAAAAGAAAATGATCCAGCAGTTCTTCCTAAATACTGAGAAACACCTCCATCAGGATTTGCAGCCCTGTCATCTACTTGAGCTATTCCTACACGACTACTTAAATATGGAGATGCTGCACTCCATGTCACCTCCCAATAAAACTTTCCACTAGAAACACCAATAGTTCCTATTGCTGACGATACTCGTCCAAACCCACTGTTAGCATAGGTCAAATTACCATTAGATAATGGTACATTATAACCACTTCCTTCTCTATAAGATGAATTAAATGTTGCAAAGTTTCCCGTATTTGGTGCTTCATCTGAACAGCGATCCGCTGAAGCATTAGTAGAACTTAAACCTGTCAAGGCCCAATCATTATTGTTTCCACTAACATCATTGCCTAAATCAGAAGAATCAGCAAAGTCTAACCAAAAACCATTTGTTCCTTTTTGAGCCGTAACAAGATCAGTAGGTTCTACAGGAACCCAAACTCCATTAGAATCATACTTCCCAAAATCTGAAGGAGTAGCTGCATAACCATCTAAATTAATAGCTTCAGATAAATATCCTCCATATCTACTACTAGGCCCTGCCGCTGAATGTTGTCTATTACCAATAGAATGAAGATTAGTATTGTTCCAATACGTTGCATCAGAATCTAAAGTAATTGTATTACCAGCAGTATTAGTTATAAGCTCACCATTTATCCACATTAAAGCTCTTTGGGACACAACAGTATTCGTTGAATCTCTTACAAATAATATATGATACCATGCAGTAGGATCACGCAGAACTCTTGTAGCTTGAGAATAAGTGTATCCTGCTCCCATCCACTCTGGAATATTACTACTTCTTATAATGAACATATCTTCATTACCTGTACCAGAAGGAGCAGCATTCCATAATGTTTGGTCAGCACTTAAAGTTGCCATTTTTATCCAACATGACAAAGAGAATGTTTTTCTGTTGCCAGCACTACTAGGAGTTCGTGTTAGGTAAGAGTTTCCTCTATCAAACCATATTGATCCTTTAGGAACCCAAACAGGATCAAGACCTCCTCCTGATGCTGCTGCTGCTGCACCCATTAAAAGATTATTACTAAATACCATTAACTATACCCTTGTGATAAAATAGATTGAACTGCTGTTGATGTACGAACTATATAATCTAAACGATCTACTGCTGCTGCATCTGTTGTTAGAGTAGGAGCAGTACCCCCTATAAATTCCCATGAAGTTCCATAAGCTAGTGTTCTACTTCCTGATCCATCTTGTACAATAAATATACTTCCTACCTGACCTGGAACACAGTTAGTAGGATTATCTAATGTTCTATTCCCTGCTAGAGTGAGATGAAAGTTTTGTCCTGCATTAAAGTCTACAGAAATATTTGCTCCATCAGTTAAACTTACTATGTCTGCTACGGCTGCTGCTTCAATATGTAAGTCTTTACCTAGTAAAGTGTTTACACCAATAGCAATAGCACTTACATAAATATCTGTACCTGATACTATCCCTGTCAGTGTTCCTCCTGTTAGAGGTAGGTGATTACCAATACTAGTAGCTAAAGCTGATGATGTAGCAGCTAGTACAGTATTAATAGAAGTTATAGCAGAAGTTCTATTGGCAATACTAGTAGCCAATGCTGCTGATACAGTGGCTAGTTCTGAGTCAGTAACAAACCCAGTACCATCACCAATTACTGCATTAATAGAAGTAATCGCACTGTTACTATTACCTATACTAAGTGCTAATGCAGCAGATACATTAGCTACTACAGTATTGATAGAAGTAATAGCACTTGCATTAGTTGTAATGTTTGTATTACTATTACCAATACTCGTAGCCAATGCTGAAGAAGTAGCAGCCAATACTGTATTCGTATTTCCTATACTTGTAGCTAATGCTGCTGATACAGTAGCTAATTCACTATCTGTTACAAAACCAGTACCATCACCAATTACTGTGTTAATAGAAGTAATAGCATTTGTATTAGTAGTTATATTTGTATTACTATTACCTATACTGGTTGCTAAAGCTCCTGATACTGTAGTTATTAAAGTATTACTATTTCCTATACTAGTTGCTAATGCTGAAGATGTATTAGCTATGACTGTATTAATAGAAGTTACAACATTATTAATAGAAGTTCTAAATGATGCATCAGGAATAGCTGATCCACCTATATATACATTCGTAGCTGCATATAAGTTATCTGTTGAAACATCTCCATTAAATCTAACTATAGCACCAGATGGGGCTGATATCTCTGCACTTACTGCAACCTTACCTACTGATACAGTAGCCAGAGTTTCAATTCCAGGTTGATTAGCAGCTACAAGAATTGTACCACTTACAGGAATAGCTGTAGAGGTAGCTCCATCTACTGTAATAGAAATTCCTGTACCAGCTTGAACTCGTTTAACTGTTCCACCTTCTGCTGAAGGAACATTAGTTAATCCTGATCCATCCCCTACAAAATAACCAGCACTTACTGTACCTGTATATACTCCACCAGCAGCATATATAGAAGCTCCTACTGAAACATTACCACTAAACTCTGCTGCTACCCCTGATACTTTAGTTGTAAAACTACCTGTTGTAGCTACTAGATTTGTAGTATTAATACTAACTGACTTAATATCAGTAGCACTAACTCTACCATTAAAACTTCCTATAGATGATTCAATAGAGTTAGCATCTACATTTCCTTTAAGTGCTCCCCAAAATTCAGAAGCTGTTACATTCCCTGTAAAATGTGCAGAGGCAGCAGAGATATGTACTCCTGTTAAACTAACTGCAATAGTAGGATTACCAGCAGTTCCATTTGCATTACTAATTGTAATTCCTGATCCAGCAGTTAAAGTACGTCCTGCTGCTGATCCACCATTCATAGCTACTAACCCAGTAATTCCTGAAAGATCAGTAATAGCATTTAATGCAGAAGCATCAGCCGTTAAATCTGTACCATTTAAAGCAAATGTGCCATTAATATTAACTACCCCCTGTGATAGTTGTAAGGCACTATTCGTAGCATCTCCTGACTGAATAGTTTGAACTGTACCTGTTAGTCCTGTATTAGTAGATACATTAACCTTTAGTAATTGGTTATATGTATTTGATATTTGTTTACCTGTTAATTCTGTGCTCATATTGAATCCCACCGTCTTTGTTCAACTTCCCATTGATTTGTATTTGTATTCCAACCTGTATTAAAAACTAGGTTTACATCTGGTCTTGGATTACGAATATTTTCATCGTCACGTACATCAGGAGATTTATTTTGAGGACTATTAACTAAGTTAAAAGCTCCATCCCAATCTGTAGGACATACGAGCATACCATAACTATTAAGCCTCATTATTCTATGGGGATATCTAAATCCACATGTATCACAAATAGCTAAAGCATTTTTATTATTTGCCATTAAACATAACCTAACTTAGGTCTAAAATACAAACTTGCTCTCTCCTTATCTTCTTCCATAGCATTTTTAAACTGTTCACCATAGACAGTTTTTAACATTGCTATTCTATTAGCATCAACTCCAGGTCTTTTCATTGACATATAGTATGCTAGTCCTGTAGTTAAACATGGTAGAAATCTACGAGGTATATCTGCATTTTGACCAGCAGACTTATTTATATCCTGAAGAAATCCTATACGTTCTACCTTAATAACATCTGTATTATTTTCTGGTAAAGGCCATACATACATAATAGGATAACTTTGATTACGTTTAACTGTATACTGTGCTGGCCTACCTGTTTGTCCTTTAGTTGGTATCTTTAAATATTCTTCAAAAGATATACGGGTCATTTGAAGATCAGTATTATCTCTGTTAAGGACAGCTTCCATTACATCAATAGTAGCACTACTCAGGTCATACGTAGTTGTACTGGCTGCTACAGTAATAGTACTTACATCTGTAGACCATAGAAGTATTCCTTGATTCTGCCAGTCTGCTAGTAGTAAATTAAGTGACCTACGTGCCGATGCAGGTTCATGTCCCAGGATTTCCCCACCACCAATCATTTCAGTAGCTTCCTGAATGACAGCATCAATATCTAAATTAAATGCGTATGTACCTGAGAGTGCCATAATGTGTCCTTGTTAAATAGATGTTTTAATTGTGTTTTTATTTTTCTTTTTTAATTTTTTATATTTTATAACATTCTTAGCCATTAATGTCCATAAGTCTAGATTTTTTACTTTCCATATTTGAGTTTCTATTCCCATAAAATCTACATACTCATCAATTAAAGTTTCAAGAGGTACAGGTATTCTAGGTTTATGTATTCCACACTTACCCTCTGAAACATATTTTCTTAGTTTAACTTGTACAGCTACTGCTGATGATCTATCTGATTCTGCTAAATCTATAATTGCATTTAAGTCAAGGCATGATATTGTCATTATTCCTATTTGTTCAGTTACATTCTCCTTAACTCTCTTTACTTTAGCTTCAGTAGGGGGAGTTGTTCCACAGCCTATTAATATAAATAAACTGAAAACTACTAGTATTTTTTTCATAACTAATCCTTATCAAAAGTTTTATCCCCTACTCTTCCGCTTGGTAGTTTTTGTACCGTACTTTTTTTTCCACTTCTTATAAATCTTAGGCTTATTAATTTTTAAAAAGTCTTTTTGTTTTTTAGATTTAAAAGGCATTAACGAGAAACCGCACCATAACCACGTAGAGCTTTACCTACTCCACGAGGCTTACTACGAATTTTCCTTTTAGTCTTTTTAACCTGACCACCTCTTTTTTTTCCACTTATTTTTTGATGTGCTAGAGCACCCATTTTTTTACCCATGTCATATAAATCATGTCCTAAAAATCCAACACTCATAAGAGGAGCAAAAGGACCAGTTAGTAAAGACCCTGCTGTTTTTGCTCCTCTTTTAGCTATAGCTTTTGGACTAGTAAATTTATCTTTTATTTGTTTTTTTGCAGCTTTTGCAAATGTTCTAAAAGGAACTTTCTTTTTATAACTTTCAGGAAGTTTATTATAAGCGTATCTTAGAGCTTGTCCTCCCATAACACCTAGTGCTGCTGTATCTACAGTATCAATAGCAGACTGAGGAATGACTCCTTGTTCAACTCCTTCACGAGTAGCACTCCCTGCACCTGCACCTGCCAATGCTTGTAAAAGTTTTCCTTTAGCCATAATTATTTCATAGCCTTACCATATCCTCGCATAGCACAACCTACTCCACGAGGACGAGAAACTTTACCACCTTTGTTATAACCTTTAACTTTACCTCCATGTTTATAGCCTTTAATCTGACCACCACGTTTATTACTTTCATAACCTTCTTCATGTGGTAACATTGCTTGAGGTTTAGTATCATACTTTATCTCAAACTTACGTGAGAGATCACCTATAGTTTCTCCTGGTTTACCATAGTAACGATATCTTTCATTTTTCTTTTTAGCAGCAGGAACCCTCATATTATCTCCAGCTTTTTTAGCAGCAGCAAGAGTTTTCTTTTTCTTTTTAGGCATATCCTTAAAAGTATCTACACGAGGTTTAGGTTTACTAAAAGTAGGGTCTTCCATTTTAAATGGAGCTTTATATCCTCGTTTAGGTTTACGAGGAGGTGTGACACCAGATAGAGGAGACTTTTTAGGTTTAGTCTCCTTTTGTCCTGCTATTGTTCCCCCTAGAGTAGCAAGTCCCGTTTTAATTGCTAAGTCTCTAGGTCTTATATTTGGTGATGTACCTGTTTTTAGTTCTCTATTTACTCTAGGACGAGAGCTTTTAGGTACTGAACCTTGTCTAGTATTTGTACCTGTCTTTGTACCTGTCTTTGGAGTAGTAGTTGTACCAAGTCTTTTAGGTTTAGATTGACTTGGAACTACATCTGTACCAGGTCTTTTAGGTTTAGGTTTAACTGGAACTACTTGTCTTCCAGTTTTAGGTGCGTTCTGTTTATAATAACTGTCTAAAAATCTGTTTGCTCTTTTTATTAAATCTGAAAGAATTGTTGTTTTACCTTTTGGAAGTTTTACTTTTTTACTAGGTTTTGTTTTATTTGATTGAGTTTTAGTACCATTAGCTTTATTTTTATTTGCTTCTTTACGTTTAGCTTCTGCATCTTTTTTCTTTTTAGCTGCTGCTGCTGCTCTACGTCTAGCTGCTTCTTTTTTTTCAGTAACAGTTTTACCTCTTAGGTTTCTTAAATTTTTTCGTTGTTCTTTTTCTGTGTCAGTTAATTTACCACCACCTATAGTAATTACACCTCCACCTCGTGTTCCAGACTTTACCCCTTTAATATTAACTTGTTCAGGTTTTAAACCTCCTCCTTTTCTTGTTCTCATTTTATTTATTTGTTTATCAGTAAATCCTGCTTCTTTAAGAGCTTTTAAATGTTTTTTTTCTTTATCTGACATAGGTGCTTCTGGTCTAGTTCCAAATCCCATACTCATAATCTTTCTCCTTACGAATCATAGTGGCGTGAGACTTCACGATTACCATCAAACCCCTTACTAGAGGAACGATTAATCTTACCACGCTTCTTAGCTGCACTACCAAATTTACCGTAGGACTCATTTGCACTAGCCTTTAACTGCTTCTTAGTGCGCTTCTTTTTTACACGCATTGCAATAGACTCATCCTTACGATCTTTGTAGCCCTGTTGTTTCTTTTTAACCTGACCACCCTTCTTCATATTCTTAGCACGTTCCATTTCAGACATCGTACCAGAACGAGCTTCTTCAGCAGGATATAGACCTTGATGTGACATACCAACTTTACCACCACCAGCTTTTTTATTAGTTTTTGTTTTTACAGCTAGGGCTGTCCCTCCACCTATTGCTGGAATGCCCATTGCAGCAGCAGCTTTATCTTTAGCAGATAATGTTTTTAAATCTACATCATCTAAAAAACTACGTAATTTTTTAGGTTTTGTAGTCTGGTTTTTTGGTTTAGATCGTCTACGTGGCCCACCAAAATCTTTAGGGTCTTTATGATCCGTACCTTTTACTTTACTAAAATCTACACGAGGTTTTCCTTTAAGTTTCTTTGGAGTAGCACCAGGAACTTTACCTGTAATTGCTGACTGAGCGTGTTCCATTTTTAAATCATCAAGAAACTTATTTAATGCTTTTATAGCATCTGATGCTCTCTTTGTTTTTCCTGTAATAGCCATTTTATTTCCCCTCTCTTTTATAACTAGTATTATGATCTATGGGGAAACTCTCTCCCTGTGGATAATCATAATCACAGGTGGCATGAATAGGACCATGAACTGCTGGACCTTTTTTAGCAGCCCCAAATCCCTGACCTGTTGGTTTTGCTACAGGTAGTTTTGAATCTTTATAAAGTGCTTCTTTAGTAGGCATTATGCTTTTCTCCCCTTTTTAGACATTGCAGCCATTTTTTTAGAACCATATTTTTTACGTCCTATTGCTGCTGCTAATGCTTTAGGATTTTTGGCCCCCCGTTTTTTTAACTTTGCTGTTAATTTTTTAAATCTTGCACCAGAACCTAGTTTTGGTTGTCCACCTTTTTTAAGCCCTACTCTTTTCTTTCCTGCCATTTTAATCTCTTTGCCTATATTAGCTCTACTAATTGCCATTAGCTTGAACCTTTTATAAGAGTATCAGGACCACCAGCAGGACTAGCATTAACAGCCATATCATCCTGTCTAGTCCTACGTGCCTGATTACGCAAAGCATTAATATGATACTGATATTGAGCCTCCCATAATTGAGTAGCTGTAGAATCTTTCATAAATAAACATGACTCTACCATACATGCAGCAAAGAGAGCATCATAACAAAAGTCTGTAAAGTAATTAGAAGTTGTGCCTGTAGAAGTAAGAGTAGTTGGTCTAACCACTGTCATAATCTCACCGTTATGTGTAGATGCTGGAGTGGGAGCAATCCTTATCTCAGTATTACCTCTATATGAATAATAAATTGGAGCACTAGTACTAGCACTAACAGGCCAGAAATCATTAACAAATTCCATTGTACGCAATAACATATTCTTCCTTGACCCATTCTGAGTCATGGAGAAATTCCTAACAATACGAGTACCACTAGGAATTGTAACAACAGCCTTACCTGATGCGATTGCTATAGATGTATATACGGTTAAACCATGATCGTCTAAGTCAGTAGTAAGTTTATTCTCTGCTTTATTAACAATCTTTGGTAGTTGTTCTGCAAATTCTGTACCGTCATTCTCTGCCGTATTTTTTACATCTGTAATCAAATAATCATAATCAGGCATAATTAACCATAGAATACCATAACAACAGAAGCAGAAGTTGGAGCCGATACTTTAATTACTCCTTTAAATTTTACACCCTGTTCACCAAAGTAAGTATCCCTATCACCAGCAAATTTAATGCGAGTCAAGGTCTTAGTTGTATTAACAGAAGTAAAAGTATCAGTAATATTGCAGGTTCCTGTAACAGCAGCCGTAATACCTAGTATACGAGTTCCTACTGCAATAGCATCTCCCATCCCACCTGTAGCTGTAGTAGGAACAGTTGATGTTGAAAAGTCTACAAGTTGTCCACTTCCTGTAACCGTTGCTGTTTTAATATTTGTAGCCATGTTGTTCCCTTCAAATAAAAAGAGTAGGGAGAGCTTTTACACTCTCCCTCCCTTTAGGTATTAAGTACCTTGACTTCCAACGTAACTACGCCAGTCAGAGAACCCAAAGCTATAACGCTCACGGGCCTTAAAGCGAAGATTACCTGTGTCAAAGTCAGGTTCCATCTTAGTTTGTAGTGGAACACGTACAAACATTTTAGCACCATTAGGTACGTCAGTCTTAATGAAGTAAGCATTAACATCCGTAAACCTGCGATTCACCATGAACCCTTCAGGAATCATACCCATGTGACGAATAGCATTAATGTTATTCTGGGCATACGTTCCATCACCAGTTCCACCAGCTACCGTAGTTCCTGGTGAGTGAAGAATCTGATCAGCAGTTGACCAGAGATCAGGTGGAATATGCAATGATACAGCATTAGCACCAATAAGAATACCACGATCATCTTCAATCTTCTGGATATTCGTAATGATGGTTTCTAGTGAGGCTTCTGAAAGATCAGCAGCAGCAGCTAGGTTAGACTGTATACCGTCAGATACGGTTGGATGAGAAGCACTAAAGAAAGCTGCACCATCTCCACCAATATAAGAAGGAGCAGTACTGAAGCCGTTATTAAAAACGTCAGCAGCTTTTACCTGCTTGGTATTTGCCATTGCACGAGCAAGACCACGAGCACGAAGTTTGGAGAACGTATCATATAGATTGTCTTCCATAGCTTCTTCCGTAACTGCAAATGCAAGAGCCACCGTTTCATTGGTATAACGAGAAACGTAGGTTTCTTGTGCGGTATCATAACTGACTGCTGAACCTTCCCCTTTTACAGGTGCAGTTGCAAAGCCAGTGAACATTACTTCCTCTTCAAAAGCACGATCAGAATTTTCGACCTCAAAGAGTGCCTCATGTTCGTTGTTGACTTCCCCGTACTCAAGACCGAATACGGCATTAAGACCAGGGAGAAGTTCTTTGGCGATACTAGCTCTTGAAATAGCCATTTTCTATCCTCCCCTATTAAATTGGACCAACAACACTGGATATTACATCATACATAGCTACTTCATTACGGAGTATCTTAACTGCCATAATTGGGAACGCACGTTCCGTAGCTACATCAATGTCATTACCAGGGATGTCTTCTACTCCTACAGCTTTAATTGGAGCCGTAGCAGCAGTCCTTGTTGACGCTTTCAACCCAAAGCCTGAAATACCTGTTGCGGTATTACCAGCACCAAGAGTCAGTGCAAAGTTTAAGTAGATATCTCCCGAACTACACGAGGCATCAGCCATAATGTTGTACGTCATATCAGGATCAGCAATAACATTAGCTTGGATATTTGTAGCTGATGTATTTGCTGGCCAGTACTGATTCCAAGTTGGTACACCATCACTCTCATAGTATACACCTTGAAATACACCTACTGCATAATCAGCAGCAGCACTAACTGGTTCAATATTACCAAGGCTAACTTTTACAAGATCACCCTTAAAAATGCTACGGGCATCACCTGAAGCAATTGGCATTATCTTTTGACCAGTAGTGTTAGACGTAGAGCCATAATTACGTGCAGGACGGAATCCACCTAATACGGAAACTTTAGTATCCATTTTAGTTTTTCCTTTCCATAATCATTCTAAAGTATTAGTCCTGAAATTTAGGACTTTTTCCTCTAGACACGGTTGACTTACTGTTATTATAAATGGGCATACGAGAATCATTATTACTCATTAATTGGCTGTTTACAGCGTTCATTAAATTTTGAGCTTTATTCTCATAATGTTCCGTTCTCGCTATTGCACGACCTTCAGGCATTTTTGCTAGGGCTACATCACCTCTAACAACTGTACCTGCATAGCGACCTCCCTCCTTCACGATGGAGCTTGTTGACAGTTCTGGTACTTCATCTGGTGTTACGAACACCCATCCATCTCGTTGACGCTTTCCGACATTTTGATAATCGTCTGCACCTCTAATTTGGATTCGTATCCAACGAAGAACCATACCTTGATTTAGAAACCTAGCTTTTATATCTTCTGATATTGCTAGTGCATCTTCTTCTTCAAATGTATAGACTTCTTCCCTAGTTTGATTTTCTCTTTCCTGTAAACTACGTGATTGTGTACGTGCCATGATTATTATCCTCCACGCTTATTAGTTGCAACATTAGTATATTCGCCTTCAGCCTTATCAACTTTGAGCTTCTCTGCTGCATATACTTCAAGTGGTATCTGCCATTTATTAGCCAGTCTAATATCTTCTGGACTAAGTTTAACCTTACGGTTACTAGCAGTACTGGGAGAGCGTGACGTACCAGCGACCACTTGAGCAGGTGACGTTTCCTGCTGACGGGGTTGTGAATTTTGTACTTCAGGTTCTCCTTCAAATTTATTAGGAAAAGTATCCTTTAGTCTCTTATTCACTTCTACATAAAAATCATTTTCAGAAGGATCATACCCTTCTTCTTTTAATTGTTTATCAATTTCTAAAGCTCCGTAAGTCATTATCTGATCTTGACCAAACCAGTCATTTTCAGATGCCCACCTCATTGCTTTAGGGTCAGGTTGAAATTCTTGTTGTTGCTCCTGAACCGTCTGTTGGTTCTGTTGTGTTGTTTCATATTGATCTAAAGCAGTACGAGCTTCTTCAATACGTTGTTTCTCAAATTGAGCCTGATTTAAAATTTCTTGTGCTGATAAAAGTTGTTCTTTATCTCCACCATCAAATGCATTAAGATATGCAGCCCTAGCTAATTCAATTTTATCCTCAATTTGTTTTGAACTTAATTCAATATTCTGTTTAACATTTGTAGCAACTTCAGTTTCTTTATTACTTAATCTAGACTGAAGTTGATTATTTTGTTCTACTAACTTATTAATTTCTTCATCACGTTCTTTACGTTGACGAATTAATTTACGTATTCTTTTTTCTGCCCCTTGAGTTTCTATGCCATCTAACTCAGGTTCATCAGGTTTAACAGGAGGAGAAGGTTCAGATTGTTCTTTTTCTTCTACTGCTTCAACTTTTTCATTTACTACTTCAACTTCCATTTCTGATTCCGAAGGAACAGTAATCTTATTCCATCCACCATCATCTTGTTCTTCTATCTCAATTTCTCTTTCTTCTGCCATAATAATCTCCGTTGTTGACGAGTCAAACGTATTTACGTCTAATAATAATATTATACACTATTATATACGTGGTACGCAACTTTTTTTTAATGACTTAAATTAAAGGTAGGGTCTAAGTGTGTAGGAGAACTTACCTTCATAATAATTTGGTCATCAAACAATAATATAAATCGTTGTCCCTGATAAAAAAGTTTAGTGCCTGTATGCTTACCATAACAAACAAAGTCACCTTCTTCACACCACGGTCCTTTAGGAAACTTATCTATATCTTCATAAGCTAAGTCTCCCACTACAATAACTTGAGCCACCGTTGTAAGATAGGCAATATCATCTTTAATGGAATCTGGAATATATATACCACTCTTAGTTTTTTCCTTTACTGAAAATGGACGAACAAGAACATGATAACCAGGAATTTCTGGAAGTTCATCTAAGGATACTTCAGGATCAACAGCATCAATCCATTCATCGTTCTTAATAGCATTACTTAACGGTACGTGTCGCATTTAAAAATCCTCTTCATCTGCATATTGTCTACGTTTTATAATCTCAGTTAATTGTTGTCGTGACCATTCTATACCACTAATAGAACCTACAAGTTGTCTATAGTGAGCATAGTCTTCTATACTTCCAGATGCAAGAGAGTTCTTTAAACCTTCTATTTCTTTATTATAAGATTGAATAACATCATCCCAAATATCCATTAGACAAATGAAACTAACATTATTAATATACCTAATAAGGCTATAGCCATCCACATCCCCTTACAGGATAGCCCACACTTACAAGTAATCTTTTGAATTTTATTGTTTATCCATTCTTTCATAAAATTCTCCTATGATAAACTTGGACCCTTAGTTTCACGAGTGCTGCGAATAGGATTAGGAATGTCATAGGTATCAGGAGGGAACTCTTCTGTAATACCCTTCTTTCCTCTTACAGTCCAGCTAGACGCATCTACATCATCCCAATCACCAACTGACTGACTGGAATCATTATTACCAATACTTCCTTGATTCATATACTTCATAACTTACTCCTCTCCTTCTAGTCTTTCATCTCTGTGGGTTTGAATATTAGATAACTCCATATCACGAGAAGTTTGATCTTCTTCTTTAGCCATATCAGCTTTTATATCAGCTAACTTTAAATCACGTTTAGTATCATCTATCATTTCTTGTTCAGCCATTTTAGCCATAAGATCAACTGCTTGCATACTTTCTTTAGCAACACGATCTTTCTCTTTTTCTTCTGCCTTCATAATAGCGGAAGCTCCATCTTTGTAAGCCTGAACTTTAAGTTGGTCTTCTTTGAGATTTAATTCTCTATTCTTTAGAGCCATCTCTGCGCTATCTTTCATAGTATCAGCACTCAGTTTTTCTTTCTCTAACATAAGCTGACCTTGTTGAAGTTGTATAGTCTGTTGTTCAATAGACTGTCCCATACCCTGTGCAGCCATTTGATTAGCTTGCATAACTTGTTGAGCAGCTTGAGCCATTGCCTGTTCAATAACAGCAGGGTCTTGTGCTCCCTGTACTAACTGTTGTGTCATACCACTCATCTGTTCCTGATACTTCATTACAGAATGTTCCTGTATATTAGCCTGTATTATAGGAGCAATACGTTCCATAATTGGATTTGCTCCATTCATAGGGTCTTGAAGATAAGCCATCTTTACCTGTATATGAGCATCATGATCTTGACCTGGAAATGCAGAAATAGGTAATCCTTTAGTTGCAGCCATAATATCAGATACAGGATCAAGTTGTTGAGGTTGTTGTTTAGGTGGAAGTATCTCTTCAACATTAGGCATATTAGCTGAGTTAAGAATTGTTCTATTAAGTGCTTCTAAATTGAACATACCAGGAGGCGAGTTCTGGGCAAGTTGTAGTGCCATTTGAGCCATCATCATCCTGTGTGCATTTGAAGGAATGTTTGGATCACTGACAGGTAGAACATCTACACGACCATCAAAGTCTTTCCTAAATATTTGCTGATTAGCATTAGGAATCTCATATGGATATTTAGAAGGTAGATACTCATAATCAATAGCAGCTAACAGTCTAAATTCATCTTTTTGAGATTTATGAAGTCTCTTGTGGACTGCACTAAAGAACTTGCTTGAGGCTTCAAGTAGAGCCATTGTTGTTCCAACAGGACCATAAGAAGAATTATCCGCAATGATCTGTTCAGAACTATCTGCAAACTTCTGTCCTGTTGCTGATACAAACTGAAGCATCTGGTAGAGAGTAGAGGAAGGCTCCTTGTATGGCAAGGGAACAATAGCCTTTGAGAGATCAATACCAGTAGACTCCACTTCCTTAAATTCACCAGGAGCAATAGGATCATTGTCACCAACCACCCGTACACCCTTTGCTTTAAAACCTCCTGGTAAGTTCGCAAATTGACCTGCATCTACTAAAGCTCTCATTGCTGCGGTGGCAGTCATAGTGAGATTACCTAAGAAATGCATTAGGCCAAATCCATAGAAACCGAACCCTGGTACGAATCTATAATGTGTGAAGTGTAACTTCTTTTCTCTATTGGGATCGTCTTGGTTATAGTTTCTACGAATACTTAAAACCTGCTTAGACTTCTCTTCTATTGTTACAATATATGGGAGAGCCACACCATCTGGATCATTAAATGGAGCAGGTAAATCTAAATAACAATGTTGTTCAAGTAATACATACTGAGGATCATTATCACTGGAAGGAGAAAATCCTAGAATAGTATTCATCTTCTCTTCCATAGCTGCTTGTTCTGGTGTACCTGCTTGAGGTAATTCTATATCAGCATATATTCCAGCAGCAATATCCCTTTTAAGATCATTAGGACTACGGTAGATGACATGAGTATACCTATCAGCCCTACGAAGATCACTAGCAAAGTAAGACACATAAAACTGATCAATAGGAACAAATTCTGAAACAGGACGTTTAAGATTTGCATCATAGTATATCTTTTTAAAAGCTGATCCTATAAGGGGCAGATGGAACAACATCCGTTCAAACTCATCAAAGTATTCTGACATCTGCTCTGTTAGTTGATAATTCATAAAGTCTTTAACACGATTAGCTTGCATCTCCTTATCAGGAGTTTGCTCTCCTATAATCTGTGTCTTAACAGGTCCACCAGCAGGAAATAATTCTTGTGATGCCTTGGACTGGAATTTTACAGCGGATTCAATTAATAGTGGATGCACGGCTGTACACGCACCTTCAAATGGTTCTGTTGCATCTTGAAGTTTTAAACCAAGTAGATCAAAGCCACGTTCAAACATATCTTCCCATTCACCACGGGAGTCTTTGTCACTTTGATAATTATCATAAACTTGATTAGCGATATCGTCTAGTTCATCTTCATCTATCTCTTTAGATAGATCGTCATACCATTCACCTAG
>PACT01000036.1 GCA_002700285.1 Crocinitomicaceae bacterium
CAGCCGGTGCTTCCTCAGCAGCCGGTGCTTCTTCAGCAGCCGGTGCATCTTCAGCAGCAGGCGCATCTTCAGCAGCAGGCGCATCTTCAGCAGCAGGCGCTTCCTCAGCAGCCGGTGCTTCTAGAGCAGCAGCAGCAGCTGCTGCAGCTGCTTCTGCAGCCATCTCTGATGCAGCGTTCGCTATTCTAGCTTTACGGTCTGCGTTAATTTTCTTTTCTTTCGCAAGTGCATCTGCAACTGCTTGTTCTGCAGCTGAACTTAGAATACTGTTTTTTGCCTCTATTTTGCTTTGCTTTTCATTGTACCACGCTTCGAAACGTTTTGTTGCTTCAGCTTCCGTCAGTGCACCTTTTGCAACTCCTTTTAACAGGTGATTGTGATAGATTGCTCCAGTGTACTTTAAAATAGCACGGGCTGTATCAGAAGGTTGTGCACCGACCCCCAACCAATATAATGCGCGATCGTGTTTGATCTCGATTGTGGCTGGATTTGTGTTTGGGTTGTACGTACCGATTTTTTCGATGAAGCGACCGTCACGTTTTGCACGTGCGTCAGCTGCTACCATGTGGTAGAAAGGTTTTCCTTTCTTACCGTGTCTTTGGAGGCGAAGTCTTGTAGCCATAGTGGAAGAACTTTTTATAAGGGTCCTAAACCCTGTTGTTAATCAAAATTGGAGTGCAAAAGTAATCAAAAACGAACCACACTGCAATTGTTTGTTGAATTAATCAAAAACAAACCGTACCAAACAGACTTAGCCAGCCCAAGATGTCTGATACCGTGGTGCTGTCGTCTCCATCAAGATCTATGTCACATGCGTTTGAGCATCCCATAGCAGCCAATATGATTTGAAGATCCCCGACACCAAGTGTGCCATTTTGATCATAATCTCCTGGGCAATCTGGACAAACATCAGAATTCATGGTGACATACAGCAGTTCGATGTCAGATTCCCACACATCATCGGTAACCTCAGCGGTGTAGTAACCTCCATCCTCGATGATAAAACCATTCCACTCTAACGGGACCGAAGGACAAACCTCAGTTTGTTCTACGGACAATTCCAAAACGAAAAGTCCATTTTTAATGTCAGAAATTAAGATTCTGCCCGAGGGGAGCGCAGAATGAACCCCCCAGGCACCTGCATACCCTGCGTGGGAACTTTCTATAAAGGTGTCAAACCAAGCAATTTTTTTTGGATCCTCAGGTGTACTCACATCAAATACTTGCAATCCATCATGATAATAAGACACGAATACCAAACCATCTCGCATCATCATATTGTGGGGGATGGACTCAGGATTCACCTCGGAACTTAACAATGAAACCACTTGAAGGTCGCTTAAATCGTGTGTGTCGATAACTTTTAAAGGTGATCCATGTGTTTCATCAGCGAGAACATAGACATGGTCCTCAGGGACCCACCATCCGCTGTGATTACCGCCTTGGAAGGGATAGTCTGTTAGGGTTCCAATGACGGAGGGTGTTTCATCGATATGCATCACAAAAAGTCCCGCCGCGCCAGAGTTAATCCAAGCGGTGTCATTCTCCACATAGATGTCGTGACAATAATTCACCCACGGTGAGAGGTCGGCAAATTCGATGGGACTGTTGGGTGACGAAACGTCCAGTATTTTAACCGAGGTGTTATTTCCTGCATAGGAATTGCTGCACAAGTATAGCAAGTCGCTGTCGTTATCGACAAAGACATTGTGGGCGTTGATGCAATATTCATTAGAATCATACAATGTTGTTACGGTCCCGGGCAATTCGCTTAAGTCAAAAATCTGAAGACTGCTGGCCCCTTGGTCACAAACAGCAAACAACAATGTTCCGTCAATGTGGTAATCTCGATGGGTTACAAATGAACCTCCATCGGCACCAGGTAAAAAACTAACTTCAAAGATCTCTTCATTATCAGGAGATAGTTGTATAATATGAGTTCCGAGTGTTGAGGCCACAATCGCATATTCCACACCGCCCACTTCTAACCCTTCAACATCATTATATGCGCCGCCAAATCCGTTGATAGGCAAACTCAAATCTGTCCAAGTGCTTACAAGCGTGACGTTGTCGCTTCTTCGCATACAACTTCCATCGTCCACGTTTGCGGATGCATTGTAGTTAAACGCGTCTATGTTCATGCATCCAGTGATAGGGCATTCCGCACTTAGAGGAAGGTCAAACGAGAACATGTCTCCTGGTTCTGTGGGCACTGAACCCGAGCCCATTAATACCCCCGAGGAGTCGGTGATTGTAAGTTCAGCGCCTTGCCAGCCATCCCCATAAGAATCATACATGACAACAGTATAGCATTCAGGAATAAGACAGAAGGCCTCACTGGAAACTTCACCCGTCACGTATTCCCCAAAATTTCCAAATGGACCAGCTGCTTGAGTGCCTTCGGAATCCAACACTTCCCACGACAATTCTTCGCCATATAAATCGGCACTGATCGTCGCATAATATCTGTCTCCCGTACCTGCCTCACATTGAAGGATGCCACAACTGGGGTCTGTGGATATATCTAAGATCTCAGATGAGCCTGTGACAGAGCCTGTGATGTTCTCTGAAGCGAAGAACTCAATACTCCCGCCTTGCCAACCGTCTCCGTAGGAATCTTCTAACAAAGCGTAATAGCATCCAAATCCAAGGCAGAGTGTTTGGGTATATGTGGTGTTGTCTTCGAAGCCAGAAAAGGGTCCCGCAATGAGTTCGTCACTGTCATTAAAAATACTCCACTCAATTTCTTCAGCCCAAATCCCTGTTGACAGTTCTGCCGTAATCTCCAAATTTGGGAAGTCACAGGGAAGTTGAGACAATACACTCGCTTGAAAACCAGTGTAAAAAATCACGAACAGAAGCAACATCTTATTCATCACTTAAAGATAGGGATAATATGTTTAAAACATAACCAGGTTTTTTGGGGCATTTTACTAGATTATAAGTAGGTTAGAGCGATGTTTTTAATCTACGATACAGAGACCACAGGTCTGCCTAAGAATTACAATGCGCCGTTGACCGATTCAGACAATTGGCCCAGGTTGGTTCAACTTGCTTGGCAGCTCCATGATGCGAAGGGAAAGCTGCTTTCTCGAGGGAACAGTATTGTGCGGCCGGATGGATTTACGATTCCGTTTCAAAGCGCAAAAATTCATGGGATTACGACTGAAAGGGCAGAAAAAGAGGGGTTGCCTCTGACAGAGGTGATGGTGTCGTTTCAAAAGGATCTTGAAAGCGCAACGTATATCATGGGGCACAACATCGAATTCGATGTGAATATTGTGGGAGCAGAGCTCCACAGGTTGGGTCAGTCCTTTGAAGTACTGACAGGAATGGCGTCGATAGACTCTAAAGAAGAAGCAACTGGGTTTTGTGCGATACCCGGAGGTCGGGGAGGTAAATTTAAATGGCCGACGTTAACAGAGCTGCATACAAAGCTATTTAAGAAAGGATTCGGCGATGCCCATGATGCGGCATATGATGTGGACGCGACGGCACGATGTTTTTTCGAGCTCTGTAAACTCGGCGTGATTCAACGTCCTGAGATTTTGGATGTGTCGAAAATAAAATACCAAGCACCGAAACTTGAAGATGCGAATTTCAATGTTGAAGGAGATTCAAACGCCGCGCCTGTAGTCGAGGTCCCGCCTGCGCAAAGTGCGAACGTTCCGAATGACCTGGATGAAGTCAAGTTCAGCCATCTGCATACACATTCCCAGTTCAGTGTTCTTCAAGGCGTTGGGCAGGTGGAGGACATCGTTCAAGCAGCGGTTGATCATGGGATGCCAGCTTGTGCGATTACCGATACAGGCAATATGATGTCCGCTTTTTTACTTGTAAAAGCAGCAAACAAAGCCAAGATTAAACCCATCGTAGGGATTGAGTTAAATGTGTGTGACGACATGCATGACAGGAGTCACAAAGATGACGGACATTCGTTGGTTTTTTTGGCAAAAAACAAGCAAGGGTATCACAATTTGATCAAGCTCTCATCTCATGCATTTACAGATGGTTTTTACTATGTTCCGAGAGTAGATAGAAAGCTTGTCGAGCAATACAAGGAAAACCTTGTCGTGCTGAGTGGTGGGTTGTTTGGAGAGATTGCGTCGAAGGTTTTAAATGTAGGCGAGAGTCAAGCTGAAGAAGCATTTGTTTACTGGAAGAACTTAATGGGGGAGAACTTCTATGCGGAGCTTAACCGACATGGATTGGAAGAGGAGGCTGTCGTTAACGCATTTTTATTGAGGATGTGTGCGAAGCACGATGTGAAGTATGTCGCTGCAAATAACTCATATTACATTGATGCCAAACAGAATGAGGCGCAGGATATTTTGCTTTGTGTGAGGGATGCTCAAAACGTCAGTAAGCCTAAGAAATATATCGGCAAGCGGGGACGAGAATATCGATTTGGCTTTCCAAACAATGAATTCTACTACAAGCCGCAAGATGTAATGAAGCAATTGTTTGCGGATCTGCCTGATGCAATTAAAAACGTTGAGACCTTGGTCGACCAGTTTGAGGGATATAAATTGGCACGAGATATTCTCCTGCCAGAATTTGATATCCCCGAGGCGTTCAAGTCCCCGGAAGATGAGAAGGATGGAGGCAAGAGGGGGGAGAATGCGTACTTGAGGCATCTGTCCTATATCGGGGCGAAGAAGCATTGGGGCGATACGTTGGATGCGGAATATGTTGAGCGATTGGATTTTGAGCTGTCCATTATAGAAAAGACAGGATATCCAGGTTACTTTTTAATATGTGCTGACTTTATATCTGCTGCAAGAGAGATGGGCGTAAGTGTAGGTCCTGGTAGAGGTTCCGCAGCGGGTTCGGCAGTTTCATACTGCACAGGGATTACGAATATCGATCCCATTAAATACGACCTTCTTTTCGAGAGATTTCTCAATCCAGACCGTGTAAGTATGCCCGATATCGATATTGACTTTGACGATGAAGGTCGTGGGAAGGTCATCGATTATGTCATTGAGAAATATGGGTCTGACCAAGTGGCTCAAATTATCACATATGGTAAAATGGCTGCGAAGTCAGCCATTCGAGATACGGCACGTGTCTTAGAGTTGCCACTTCAGGATGCGGACCGCATTGCAAAATTGATTCCAGTTGTTCCAGATATTTCGCTAAAAAAGATATTCTCATTGGGCGACAAGCCGCTCAAAGAATTGGCGAATGGATCGGAGGGTTTGGACTTGATTAACCAATTAAAGAAAATCGCTGCAAAACCAGGCTTAGAAGGGCAGACGGTGAATACAGCACGTGTGGTTGAAGGGTCGTTGCGAAACACGGGGATTCACGCCTGTGGTGTGATTATTACACCGAGTAACATCACAGACTACGTTCCGGTTTCTGTCGCGAAGGACAGTGCGATGGTATGCACTCAGTTTGACAACCATGTCGCAGAGGATGCCGGTCTTTTAAAAATGGATTTCCTCGGTCTGAGAACATTGACCATCATTAAGGATGCGGTAACAAATGTGAGGGAAAGAAGTGGCGTAATCTTGGATCCCGAATCTTTCCCCTTAGATGATGCAAAAACCTATGAGCTCTTCCAAAGGGGCCATACGGTGGCTATTTTCCAGTATGAGTCCCAAGGGATGGCGAAGAACCTGAAAGAGTTAAAGCCTACTGAATTTGGTGATTTGATTGCGATGAACGCACTATATAGGCCTGGACCTATGGAGTATATCCCTTCATTTATCAGAAGAAAACACGGCACAGAAAAAATAGAATATGACCTTGATGCATGTGAGGGGTATCTGAAAGAGACCTATGGGATTACCGTGTATCAAGAGCAAGTGATGTTGCTTTCCCAAAAACTCGCTGACTTCACAAAAGGTGAGGCCGACACGCTGAGGAAAGCGATGGGAAAGAAAAAGAAAGCGTTGATTGCGCAGATGAAGCCGAAGTTTCTTGAGCAGGGCATGGCGAAAGGTCATGACCAGGTCAAATTGGAAAAGATTTGGACGGACTGGGAGGCATTTGCTTCCTATGCGTTTAACAAGTCTCACTCTACCTGCTACGCTTGGATAGCCTACCAAACCGCATACCTTAAAGCAAATTATCCCGCCGAATTTATGGCTGCCGTTCTGTCGAACAACATGAACGACATCAAGAAAACGACGGCGTTTATGGATGAGGCGCGTAGAATGGGAATCGATGTGCTCGGTCCGGATGTGAATGAGTCACGTTTTAAGTTCGCGGTCAACGAAGCTGGAGCGATACGGTTTGGACTGGGTGCGATTCGCGGAGTAGGCGAGGGCGCGGTATTGTCAATCATTAAAAACCGACAAGAAGAGCGTGAAGAGAAGTCCCAAGCGCCTAAGCTCAACCGTTACACGTCGATTTTCGATTTTTCAACGCGCGTAAGTCTCAAGGACTGCAACAAGCGTGTATTCGAAGCGCTCGCTGTAGGGGGAGGGTTTGATGCCTTTAAGAAAGTCAATGGAGATGAAATTTACAGATCGCAATACTTTGCAAGAGACGATAAGGATCGGTCGCTTATTGAGATTGCGATTAAGTACGGACAAGCGTTGCAAGCAAGTAAAGACTCTGCTCAGGTAAGTCTTTTCGGGGGGGGGGATGAAGCTGAAATCCCAGAACCTGTGATTCCGGATGCTGAGCCGTGGGCGGATATGGATCAATTGAATAGAGAAAGGGATGTCGTGGGGATTTACATCAGTGGCCATCCGTTAGATCTGTTCAGGTTTGAAATGAACTACCTGACGACAAAAGGGGGGCTTCAGATTCTTGAGGACATGGATACCCACAGAGGGAGGAAGATGAACTTTGGAGGTTTGGTTTCTAAAGTGGAGCATCGGATTAGCAAAGCAGGTAAACCATGGGGGAAGTTTACGCTGGAGGACTATCACAGTTCACAGGAGTTTACACTGTTCGGGGAGGATTACATCAACCTGAAGGACTACTTGGTCGAAGCGTGGATGGTCATGGTTGCGGGAAGTGTTCAGCGCAGAAGGGTTTGGAAGGAAACGGTAGGGGACCCGGGGTCAGAATTCAGGCTGTCTGGGATCTCAATGCTTGCAGACACACGAAAAAAACGTCTGGAGCGTGTTCGTATAAGTTTAAACCTGGAGACATTAGATGCCTCTTGGATTGATCGACTTGAGCTTGCCATTAAAGGCTCTCCTGGAACGGTGGGTTTGACCTTGGATATTTTTGATGGAGAATCAAAAGTTGAAATGCCCAGTCGCGCGGCAAAGATTGATGTTACGAGTTCATTCCTGAATGAACTCGATGATCTTTGTGCACCGGGCGTCGCAAAATACAAGTTTGACCTAAGGAAGTCATACTAAATTCCTGCCAGAACTTGTTCACTAAATGTGACAATCGATAGTGAAAAACTGACAATGTATTTTAACGAATTGGCATTGTATGTTCCTTTAATGCGAATATCTTTGAAGTTATAACAAGATTATATTATTTAATATTTATATCATGGCAGTAGAATTTACAGACAGCAATTTCGAGGAAGTCGCTATAAACAGTGGCAAGCCTGTAATGGTTGACTTTTGGGCAGAGTGGTGTGGACCTTGTAGGGTAGTCGGTCCTGTAGTAGAAGAGTTAGCGAATGATTACGACGGCAAGGTTGTCATCGGCAAGGTCAACGTAGATAACAACACTGAACTGAGTGCAAAGTATGGGATCCGCAATATCCCTACCATCCTTTTCATTAAAGATGGAGAGGTGGTAGATAAGTCTGTGGGCGCTTCTCCGAAGAATGTTTTAGAGGAGAAGATCGAGGCGATGTTGTAGTAGACGTCAGTCTGCTCTGGGACAGCTCCGAGTCTGCTCCGAGTCTGTTTCGAGTTTAATTGAAAATAAATCATCCCTGCCTATCTTAGGTGGGGATTTTTTCATCTACTTTGTAATTCATTATTCCAATCATGGCACTCCGTTCCAACCCCGAAATGCAGCAGCGATTAGGTCGCTTAGAGTTTCTCGCCAAACAAGCCGTCGAGGGGTTTATTACGGGGCTCCACAAAAGCCCGTTCCATGGGTTTAGTGTTGAGTTTGCCGAGCACAGAATTCACAATCCTGGAGAGTCTACGCGCCACATCGATTGGAAGCTATATGCGCGAAGCGACAGGATGTTCGTCAAACGCTACGAGGAGGAAACGAATTTGAGATGCCAATTCGTCATCGATTGCTCTTCTTCGATGAGATATCCCTCCGAGGTAACGCTCGACAGCCCCAAGATGAATAAGCTCAAATATTCTATTGAATCTGCGGCTGCCCTCATCGAGCTGTTTCGACGTCAACGCGATGCGGTAGGCCTCAGTTTATTTTCCGATTCCCTGGATTTACAAACGCGCGCAAGATCGAGTATGTCCCACCACAGACTTCTCTATCACAAGCTTGAGGAGATCATGGAAACGAAAGATCAACAAGGGACCTCTGCGATCTCAGCCATACATCAAATCGCGGAGGCGACTCCGCGTCGCTCCTTGATTATCCTATTCAGCGACATGCTTGACAAGTCCGAAGATCTCGACGCAACAATCGACGCACTCAACCATCTTCGCCACAACAAGCACGAGGTTGTCGTTTTTCACGTGTTGGACAAATCCACTGAAGTGACCTTTGATTTCCCAGAACGTCCGACGAGATTTATAGATCTTGAAACGGGAGAAGAGCTTAAACTTCACCCTTCCGAAGTTCGCGACCACTACATCTCTCGCATGGGAGCGTTACGTAAAGAACTGTCCACCAGATGTGGGGCGCATGGGATTGATTGGGTAGATGTTGATATTGCCGAGGGTCCTGTCCCTGTTCTTGCGCGGTACCTCATAAAGCGGAAGAAACTTTTTTAACTTTTCAGATAAGAACGTTGCAGAGAGGGAAAGGATATCTTATCTTTGCGCCTCCCGAAAGGGAACCCAACCCAAAACTGGTCTGGTAGTTCAGTTGGTTAGAATACATGCCTGTCACGCATGGGGTCGCGAGTTCGAGTCTCGTCCAGACCGCAAAGAG
>PACT01000009.1 GCA_002700285.1 Crocinitomicaceae bacterium
AATCGTCTGCGTCGCTGAAGTTGCGTTGCCACAATCGTCAGTCGCTGTGAACGCACGAGTAATCGTGTAGTCTCCAGCACATAGGCCAGGGATTGTTGTCTCAACAACATCAATCACCACCTCGCCACAGTTGTCTGTCGCAGAAGCGTCGTCCATCGGATGAGTGTCAGAACACTCTGCGGTGTAATCAGCTGGGATACTTGTGAATTCTGGTGCAGTTGTATCGATAACAGAAATGACTTGGTCAAAGTTTGTTGTCGCACCAGTGCAATTTGTTATTCCTAGGACGCGAGTGATTGTGTAATCACCTGCGCAAAGTCCAGAAGTTATAATCTCTGAAAGCAATGAAACAGAAATATCAGCCGGATCACAACCGATTGCATCAACCGTATAAACATCAAAGTCATCGGCACTCGAGATAGTAGAAAGGTCGTCAGAACATTCTAGAGTGAGTTCAGATGGACCGTCAACAATCACAGGACAGCTATATGAACCAAGAGGCGCTTGGTTGAATGTGAAGTCGATACGCTCATCGTTTATTTGATCTCCATTAGGGAAGACTTGAACTCGAAATGAACCACTAATTTCACCATCAGTAGTTAACTGAGTTAACAAAACGCGATTGTCAGAACCACTTATGCCATTCACAGAGCTAGGGGGTATAATGTACCAACCGCTTCCAATGCCATCACCTACTGTAAAGCTGTCTCCTGATTCGAAGTCATTGATCCAATCCCCTGGTATGAGGTTGATGTTTCCACCAACATCATCGGCAGAACTTGTCGCACCGATAGTAACCCATGAATCGTATGCCACGTCAGGAGCAACAAGAATCATTCCTGGTGTTATCGAAGTTGCTACAGAAGAACCAAATACGCTTTGATAGAAAGATGTTGTCGTAGCAAGAGATAAAGGAAATTCGTCATTTCCTGTAACAGACGTAATCACGTCAGTTGTATTTGGTGTAGTAATATAAACGCGGTAAGTTGACTGACCAGCTAACGAGCCAGAAACGTGTGTTGTGACTAACTCAAGCTCAATTCCATATCCAGAACTTGAAGAAGTGAAGGTTGGGGAAGGACAGTTACAGTAATCACATGAGCCATCGTCCACGAGAGCTGTTGCGTCATAATTACAAGCAGCCGCATCCATACAACCGATTTCATTAATATCACAAAGTCCATTGTTGTTCGTGTCTAAACATACACCTGCACAATCATACCAAGCTTCAGCATATGTACAAGAACCATCGTCATAAACAGCGGATGAATCATAGTTACAACCTACTGGATCAATACAGCCACAAGGGTTCGTTCCACAAGAACAATACTCACATGTGTTGTTTTCTGTATTTGCTTCGTTAGAGTAGTTACAAGCAACCGAATCTGTACATCCTTCAATGACAAATGTGGTGACAATGTATTGAACATAAGAGGCTTCATTTCCACACGCGTCAACAAGGGTGTAGGTACGAGCGATCGCAGTTTGGTCTATCGCAAGATTTAATGCAAGTGCATCAGCTTCTGAAACATCAGCATCAATTGAAGACCAACTAGCTGAGTCATCACAATCGTCAGTGACAGTTAGGTCTGCAACTGGCAAGGTCTCCCCTACCAACTCATTGACCGAAGCAGCACAACTTAAACCAAAACATGGGCCATCTACAACAGTAGGTGCTGTGTCATCAGTAATTGTAGTCGTATGAGTAAATGTTGAAACATTACCACACGCATCAGTCGCTGTGAAAACCCTTACAATAGAATAAGATTGAGCACAAGTACCATCAAGGGTTGTTTCTTCTGTCGTAAATGATTCTGCACTACACCCACCTGTTAATGTTGGGTTAGGCAATAACAAATCATCCGAACACGAAAGATTTAAATCTGCAAGTGTTACGAATTCTGGAGCAGTCGTATCTATCACTGAAATAACCTGAGAAAGAGAAGATGCATTATCTGCATCATCAGTAGCTGTCCAAGTGCGTGTCAATGTATATTCTCCGTCACATGACCCAGGGGTTAAAACCTCACCGAAGGAAATCACGTAAGATCCACAGTTATCATTAGCGGTAACATCAGAAGAAACAGCAGGCACACTTGAGCATTCTACTGTGAGATCACCAGGTATAGAAAGTTCTGGTGCAGTCGTGTCTTGAACCGTGATGGTTTGTATTGATGTCGTCGTGTTCCCGGCATCATCAGATGCTGTAAAAGTGCGTATAATTGAGTAATTGCCTGTCGCATTACCTGTAACAGTCTGCGACGCTATTGTAATAGAAGAGGTGCCGCAATTGTCAGTCGCAGTTGCATCGGCAAGTACGATTTCGTCTGAACATTCCACAGTATAATCATCAGGAATACTTAGCTCAGGAGCTGTCGTATCAATCACGGTAATGGTTTGTACAGATGAACTGGAGTTTCCAGCATCATCGGATGCAGTGTGCGTTCTTATTATAAGGTATGTCCCAATAGAAGATCCCGGGATTGTTTCGTCAGAGACAGAAACTGTCACCTCACCACAATTATCTGTCGCAGTGCCTAAATCAAAACCAATCTCATCTGAACACTCAACAATAAAGTTTCCTGGAATGGTTAATTCCGGTGCTGTCGTATCTTCAACTGTGATGGTTTGTGCCAAAGTAGTTGCGTTTCCTGAGTCATCCGTAGCAGTAAACGTGCGAACTATAGTATAATTCCCAGCTGCATTGCCAGGGATGATTGATTCAACCACTGAAATAGTAGTTGTTCCGCAATTATCTGTCGCAGAAGCATCGTTATAAACCAAGTCAGATGAACACTCTGATGTGTAATCAGATGGTACAATAAGACTTGGAGAAGTCGTGTCTTGAACAGTAATCAATTGAGTTGCAGAAGATGTATTGCCACAAGCGTCAGTTGCAGAAAACAGTCTTGCAATTGTGTAATTTCCCATTGAACTTCCAGGCACTGTAGTCTCAAGCACAGTTATTTCTGCATAGCTACAATTATCTAAAGCAGTTGCAGGCAAAAGAACAAAGTTTTCAGAACATTCTACAGTCATGTCCTGTGGAAGAGTAAGAACGGGTGCAACATCATCAACAACGGTAATTATTTGGGTCCCTGAAGTTGAGTTTAAACAAGGGTCTGTTGCAGTAAACAATCTGTGAATTTCATATGTCCCATTACAAGCTCCTGATACAATCGTCTCTTCAACAGTAACCGTTGATTCACCACAAGCATCTGTTGAAGCCGCATTCCCGAAAGGTGTACTGTCCGCAACATCACATGAAATAGTCAGGGGAACAGGAAGCTCAAGTGTTGGAGCGACATTGTCAATGACAGTAATTGTTTGTTCATGAGAGGATTCATATCCAGCACAATCTGTCGCAGACCAAGTGCGGAATAATGTATAATCATGAATACAGTTTCCGTCAATTCGAACTTCAGACACCAGCACAATCGTTGGTGTGGGATCAGTGTCGTAACAATTGTTTCCTTGGTACTGACTTTCATAAGCGGCAGCAAACGGACTCACTTGAGCTTCTATTATTACAGAGGCTAAATCTGGGACTTCCCATCCCTGAACTGTAATGTCAGCAGGTGCTGTCGTAAAAATAGGACGCAAATCATTTCCCTCACAATCGAAGTTTACTAATGGATAAGAACAAGATCCTTCATCAGTAGCAAGGACATCATAATTACATGCCGTTGCATCTTGACAGCCAACAACCTCAAATGGATCACACACACCATCTAAGTCAGTGTCATCTATACAGTTGCCCGCACAATCATAACCAAAGTCTGGGTACGAACAAGTATCGCTAGAATAAATTGCTGTTTCATCATAGTTACAAGCTGCGGGACTTGTACATCCTGCACAAGATAAGAATTCACAAGAACCATCATCAACATCAGCTCCTACGTCAAAGTTACACGCTTCAAAATCTACACATCCAGGAACTGGATACGTACAAGAACCATCATTTTCTGTAGCTACTGATGAATAGTTCGTTGCTGTATTGTCATCACATCCTAGCACCTCAAATTGATCACATACGCCATCGCCATCTGTGTCCACCAAACATGTGCCAGAACAGTCATACCCTTCTTGAGCATAAGTACAAGAACCATCACTTGTGTCAGCAGAAGAATCATAATTACAAGCAGTATCATCAACACAACCAAGTACCAAACATGAAGTGAAGTCACAAGACCCATCATCTTCTGTTGCACCTGAATCAAAGTTACAGGCAGAGGGAGAAAGACATCCCAGTATGATACAAGAGCCATCATCAATTGTATACGAAACATCATAGTTTGATGCTACAGGATTTGTACAACCCGCACAGGAAGTAAACTCACAAGAACCATCATCAAGTTCAGCCAAAGCGTCAAAGTTGCAGGCCAAGTCATTTAGACAACCTGGTATCAAGCATGAGATGTAATCACATGAACCGTCATTTATAGCGACAGTTGGATCATAGTTGCAGGCTTCAGGGTCAGTACATCCCATTGAATAACAACTGACAAAGTCACAACTGCCATCGTTGACCGTGGCAGCGGGGTCATAGTTACAAGCAACAGAGATATTACATCCAAAAACCGGGTCATCTTGGGCAAACATTTGAGATGCAAATGCGCTAAGAACGATAAGAAATATAGTACGTGTCATGATTATGAAAGATGGGACCTTGAAATATACTCCAAAAAACGCAAATTCACGCATAAAAGTTACATTTTATTCGATGAAGCACTTAATTAAGTCGACGAACGAAACTATGACTAACAATGATAGACTAGGTAATGTAACTGAAAATCAACAAATTAATAAACCAGCATTACACTCAAATTAAACTTTAAAAAAAAAAAATAATGACAAAAAAAAGAGCCTAAAGACGTTAATCTGAAAGCTCCATAATCAATGTGCTGTTTAGCTCATCAAAAATCATCTAAATCATCTAGCCATTGATTTCGATTTGATTTGGGCCTTTTTGAATGAACAACCGTTCTAGGCCCATCAGCATACTTGTCTGGTCCACCTTTGGGCTTTTTTGAAGGGGTACGCTTCTTGTTAATGGTTGTTGAAAAATTACCTGATTTTTTCAGATCTCCTTTGTTGTCAAAACTTCCAGGCGCTGAACCTCCATCCTTGGAAAAACTGCCTCTTGATGAAGCATCCCCTGGCTTCCCACCAGAATTGGCACCAAATGAAGGTCTCGGTGCACGAGGCTTATCCTCCGCTTCCTTAACAACCATACGGAATCCCATAAATTCTTGTCCGTTTTGACCTGCAATGGCAGCTTCACCAGCTTCCATAGTGGCCATTTCAATAAAACCAAAACATTTTGATTGACCAGTGTCACGATCGGTCACAACTTTAACAGACACGACACCACCGAATTGAGAAAAGTTTTCAGTTAGTTCTGCTTCTGTGGTCTCACGATTGAGTTTAGCAACGAAGAGCTTCATATAAAGATTTAAAAAAGACTAAAAATAAAAAATAAGTTCACAAAGTTAAATAATGTGAAACAATATGCAACATTTTGAAGAACATGGTTTACATTTTATGCATGATTGAAGTCATCATATCCAAATGGAATCACGATCCCTTTGATTCAAAGTCGATGCGACTTCAAGAAGGTGCAATTGGACAATTTACACATCTCACATCTCGAAAATCAGTTAAAAAAGCCATTAAAAACGGCCTCATTTATGTGAATGGGACAAAAGGAGAAACCGGAACTTGGGTGTCATTTGGAGATACTTTAGCACTGAAAGAAATGCCAAATCAATCCTATAAAATCCAGCCAAAAAACACAAGTGAAACAAGTGTTTTGTGGGAAGATAATGTGTGTGCTTGTGTGCTTAAACGTGCTGGGATTACAACCAAGGGTAATGGTAAACATACACTTGAGTTTGTAGTTAAAAAATTGCTGATTAAAAGCACTTTAGATGACTCTTTTAATTCACCGTTGGCCGTTCATCGCCTCGATAAAGCAACGCATGGCCCTGTGCTTTTCGCGAAAACAACGGGCGCAGCATCAGGTCTGGGAGAAGCCTTTGAAAAAAGAACCATACATAAGGAATACATGGCCTTAATTGCCGGCACTCCATGCATCACCGAGGCAACAATCCGCGTAAAAATTAATGCCAAAGAGGCCCATTCTGAGATTGAAATTATTGGGTCAACATCATGGCCTGTTTTCGGGTCCGCTACACTCGTAAAAGTGTATCCCAAAACAGGACGAACCCATCAAATTAGAAGACATCTCGCTTGTATTGGACATCCTATCTTAGGTGATCAATTATACAGTGGAGATAAGAAATACACAGGACAAGGGATGTTTTTAGCGTGCACAAAACTTTCTTTCACGCATCCAATGACAAAAGAAAACATTGAAATCGCGGTTGATTTACCAAGAAAATTTAAACATATCTCACATAAACTCTGCTTACCTTAACTTCGAGCCTCATTACAAAATTATAAGATTTTGCATATAGTCAGAGCTGTTTTAAGATTGGTGGCGTTCTTAATGTGGGTCAGCATCGTCTCAATAGGGATCTTATGCTTCTCAATATTTGCGTTTATATCGAGAAGAAAAGAAGACGTAAAACAAAAAATAATCCATAATTTATTTACAGCATTTTTGAATGGCACCCACAAAATACTTGGTGTTAAAATTCACTGGCACGGCACGCCACCATCTGAACCAGCGATTGTTATGGGGAATCACCGATCATATCTGGATGCTGTCGTTTTACCGACCTCGTTTCCTGTGGTCTTTGTTGCCAAACACGAGACCAAATCTTGGCCCATTATAGGGTGGGGCGCATCTTTAATAGGAACTATTTGGGTCAAACGTGACATCAAAGAAAGCCGCACAGCTACAAGACTTGCCGTAAAAGACAGATTTGACAATGGATACGGTGTTGTTATCTTTCCAGAAGGCACAACTTGCAAAGGGCCCGAACTCCTTCCGTATAAAAAAGGAATTTTTTATACCTGTGCGGATAATAGATTTCAAATTTCTCCTGCAGCAATTGAATATAAAAATGCAAATATCGCATGGGTTAACAAAGAGTGGTTTATTCCACATGCATTTAAACATTTCGGAGCGCCAATCATAGAAGCCCACGTGAGCTTTGGACCTACATTTATAGGAGATGATGCAGAACAGCTACTTACAGAAGTCCGAGATTGGACACAGAAAGAATGCTATCGGCTAAGAGAAATTATAGATAAAAACGAATAAACACCGTACATCTTTTAAAAGATATCGCTAAAATTTATAATCAAACCTCAACACGAAACTTCGGGGTGCACTTATAATACCTGGTCTACTCGAAATAATTGCGTTTTTAATGTTTGTCACGATAAAGGACAAACTCGCATCTTTATTTGGCTTGTAAACAATCCTGGAATCAATTGATGAGAATCCGTCCGTAAACTGCTCCCTAAAATTTGCAAGTCCCGACACCAACTCGTTAAAATACCAATCTATTTCATCAATATAATCCTGCTTATTGATTGATGCGCCCACCGTTATTGGACCTAAATCCGCCTCAACATCAAACTTAAAAGTCCCACTATTTCTATATTTGAGGAGAGATCCAGCAGTGACTAATGAATCACGTGTTTCTCCGAAGCTATCTAAGAAATTTGCTAGATATGCCCCCATGTTGACTTGAGATGTGTCCCGCGAAAGGTCACCAGCATACTGATACGTATACCCACCGAAAATCCTCACAGGAATCCCCGCGACATCAACCTCACCATTCGCTGACAATTCGAAACCTGATATTCTGCTCTTGCCTATGTTCAGTGCTTGGAAATAAAACTGTAACACACCATCTTCTAAAATAATCCCCCCATCTGGAGTTAGCTGAGGACGTAAAGTATACTCAATCATATCTTCATATTGGAGCATGAACACAGCTGCATCTAAATAGATGTTTTTCTCACCAACACGAAGCTTCTTTTTAATGCCCGCTTCTAAATTAATTCCCGATTCACTTTTCAAGTCGAGGTTACCAACGATGTCTATTCCATCAGTCAAAGTCGTAGAAAAATATCTTTCAGCGAGAGATGCAAACCTGTAGGATTCACCATAAGACGCCCGAAAGTTTGTTCCTGGAGCAATCTCGTAATTGATTCCTGCTCTTAAAACTGGACCGGATGATTCCTCATAAAAACCTGGATTAATATTTTTTTCTAATCGAGCACCAAAAACAGTCCGCAAACGACCATGATTTCCCTCCACTTGACCAAAAATAGCTGGATTTAGCGTTGCCAAAGCGATGCCTGGATAGAGAGAACTGAAAGATGTTTGAACACTTAAGAATCCGCCAGCTTGAGCTTCAAATTGATCAGAAAGTTTTCGAGAATATTTGTACTCAGACATATACAGATTACTCGCCGATGTCACTTTGCCACTTGAGTTATAACGGGATGTTCTGTAAAATCGATTTGTAAGCTTATGGAGCCCTCCATTCGCGCCGGCATAGCTCACCCAGGGGTCAATGTTCAGATTTAACCATTGATCCTCACTGGACGTTCCCTCCATTGGGTCATAAGCTGAGGTCTCAAAATCATCCCACAATATAAAGCGTCCCATCTGCTGGTATTGGGCAATTCCACTTATCCCAAACAACAACCCACTCTTAGGTCTGAATCTAAGTTTAGCACTGACTCTTGCCCTCTGTTCATGCCCTACAGAAAGATAGGTTTTGTCTGACAGCACATTACCACCGATGACCAAATCGACTTTATCCCAAGCTCTCCTGTGAGAAATTGACGCACCGTTTAAAACAGGTGAAAAACTCTGATCCCACCATCGCCACGCGTCATTCTTCGGATCACTGTAGATGCCATTGAATGCACTGATGACTGTCTCTGGTTTCGAGCCAGGCCAAACCGTTCTAAAATGTATTACGCCATTAGATGCACTCGTCCCATAAAGGGATGAAGCGGCTCCTTTGATGACCTCGACCTGTCCGATATGTTCCATCGGCAGATAGGACCACCAGATTTCACCCATATCTCCAGAAAGCAAAGGCATTCCATCTAAGAGTAAAGAAACACGAGACCCCACACCATAGCTATATCCACTGCCTCCTCGAATACTTACCTGGGAGTCCATAATAGACACCCCCGAAGTCTTGCCGACCAACCCCTTTAACCCAACTGAATTTGTACTTGAGGCCAAATAAGGTTTCAATACCTCTATTGGAACAACCTCTTCTTCTACAGGACGTTCTGAAATACTCGCAGAGACTACAGCCATTTCTAATGACAACGCTTCTTCTTCAAGAAGGACGTTTAAAAGATTCGTTCCTGCTATGTCAGAAATTGACATCGATTTTTTTGAATATCCTATAAAAGAAAAAATCAACTCACACATTTCATGCCCCCCAACATCTATGGAAAACGCACCCTCAGAATCTGTGGGAACAACGTTAATCCCTTCACCACCACAAACGAGTTGAACCGTCACCCCTGGCATAGGTGCCCTTGAATTTTCATCTGAAACCACACCATTCACCGTTTGGGCTGAAAGATTTGCGCTGAAAAACAACGCACAGAACATTAAAAAGGAGGAAAAGTGAAAAGAAAATCTTTTGATCATGGGCACAATATAATATACCAATCTTTAATGACTTGCTACTTCATGAAAAAGAAATGCCCATTTGTCAGCCTGTTCATCAATGATTTTTGAAGTCGGCTTTCCAGCACCATGACCTGCTCCAGTTTCAATGCGTATTAATACGGGTCTGTCACCCTTATGAACCGCTTGAAGTCTGGCTGCGAATTTAAAGGAATGGGCAGGGACAACTCTGTCGTCATGATCCGAAGTCGTCACCATCGTACTTGGATAAGACGTTCCTTCTTTTAAATTGTGTACAGGAGAAAATGAATACAGATTCTTAAAGTCCACTTCCGTGCTGTCGACACATCCGTATTCAGGGATCCACCCCCAACCAATTGTAAACTTATGGTACCTCAGCATATCCATCACGCCCACGCCAGGAAATGCAACCGCTGCCAAGTCGGGCTGTTGCGTCATCACTGCACCGATTAACAAGCCCCCATTTGACCGACCTTCAATGGCAAGGTTTTCAGAGTTGGTGTATCGTTCAGATTTTAAATACTCCGCCGCAGCGATAAAGTCATCGAATACATTTTGTTTGTCAAGAAGCATCCCCGCTTTATGCCAATCCTCTCCGAACTCTCCGCCTCCTCGTAAATTAGGCATTGCATAGACACCTCCTCTTTCTAAGAATACGATGTTTGACGCACTGAAACTAGGCGTGAGGCTGATGTTAAACCCACCATATGCATACAAAAGCGTGGGGTTTTGACCATTTAATAAAAGCCCACGCCTGTGGACGATAAACATGGGTATTTGCGTTCCATCTTTTGATGTATACCACACCTGCTTTGTCTCATAACCCTCTGGCTTAAATCTCACCTCAGGACTACTGTACGCGTGACTGACTCCGCTTTCAATGTCCAACCTGTAGATACTTGTGGGGTGTGTAAAAGAGGTAAAGGCATAGAATACTTCTTCTGCATTCATTTTACCACCAAATCCACCCACAGACCCTACTTTACTTGGCAATTCTATTTCCAATGCATGCCCACCATCCACATCGAACTGGACAACGGCATGGCATGCATTGCGCAAGTAGGTTGCAAATAAGTGACCCGCTGAAGCATTGACCGATTCAAGCAAATGTTCTGACTCTGCAATAACATCTGTCCAAAGCGACCTGTCCGACAAATCGACACTTGTATCGGCAGCGACCAACCTGTATTTGGGCGCGTCAATATCTGTTAGTACTAAAATCTTCCCGTCTATATGTTCAACCACGGAGCTGTGATCTTTAAAGCCCGAGACCAACACTTGCCACTCAGAATCTTTTTGCGCAAGATCTTTAACAAGTAGACTGTTGCCGTCTGTTCCTGTTGAAACATTTAGGATCAAGTATTTGTTATCCTCGGTGGCATAGGCAAAATGATATCTGTTGGGTTCTTTTTCATCTCTATAAATCAATTCATCTTCAGATTGAGCAGTACCTAGCTTGTGATAATACACACTGTGAAAAACATTCTCAGAGCTAAAAGCACTTCCATCTGGCTTGGGATAACGACTGTAGTAAAATCCATCATTTACCCAGCTTGTGCCACTAAATTTCACCCACTTAAGTTCATCATCTAACTCTTTTCCTGTCTCGATTTCTATGACTTTAATTTCCTGCCAATCAGATCCTGACTCACTTTTAATCACGGTCACAAACTTACCATCGTCTGAGGCTCCACCTAGAGAAGCCGTAATCGTCCCATCCTCACTTAGCGTATTTGGATCAAGAAAGACTCGCTCTTCCCCCCCCAACTCGTCGAAGATATAAATCACACTTTGATTTTGCAGGCCATCATTTCTTGTAATAAAATACGTCTCACCCACTTTGCGCGGAATGCCCACCTTCTCATAATTAAATAGCTTTTCATACCTCGCTCTTAACACATTTCGAAGTGGAAGCGCATCAAGATATTTTCTAGTGACTTCATTTTCATCTTTCACCCACTGCTCCACTTCAGGAGCCCTGTCATCCTCAAGCCACCTGTATGGATCCGACACCTCAACACCCCAGATTGTGTCTTTTTGATCAACAACTCTGGTCTGAGGATAAGTGATTTCACTTGGTTTCAAAACGAAAGAAGAGGTTTCACCGCATGACAAAAAAGCAGCCGTGATGAAAAGGAATATGATAACACGCATTTGTTCATTTTTAACCAAATATACTTTCACCAATCCATTCTCACATCATATATTAAGGCCATAACCAAAACAGATCGTTTTATTATGCGCGTCAGCGTCAAAAAGCAAACACATTTTTTATCTATATGCATTCTGTCAGCCCTAACATTTACGTGTACGGCCCAATCATTTGACGCCAGTATCAGAACGATTCACGTGGCCGATTCTAACAAAATTGCATTTGCTGGCTCTGAGGGGTTCATTGGATTCACATCCAACGGAGGTGAAACATGGGACACCACGCGTTGGACTGTAAAGACTCCTGAAGACAGCGTTATATACCCCTCCTTCCGATCTTGCTATATCGTTGACGACAAAATGATTGCCGTAGGGATTTCAGCCCCTGGATTTATCATTCGTGCGCCATTAAATGATTTAAAATCATCGACAGTTGTTCATGCCGATTACGATGAACGAACCTTTTGGGATGCGATGCAATTCTGGGATTCAAACCATGGCATTGTGATGGGAGACCCCATTGGAGATTGCCTGTCTATTTTCATGACACACAACAGCGGAGGTGATTGGCATAGCGTAGATTGCTCATCCCTACCACCTACTCTAGAGGGAGAAGCCGCATTTGCAGCGAGCAATGGCAACATCTCTTGCGTTGGGTCGCATGCCTGGATCGCGACAGGTGGAGGCGCTTCAAGAGTCTTCCACACAGCAGATCAAGGACTTACTTGGGACGTCACGAACACACCATTAATTCAAGGCGGGACAATGACTGGTGCGTTCGCAATTGCTTTCAAAAATGAAAAAAAGGGAATCATGATTGGAGGAGATTGGGAGAATCAAACACACAACGTTGGAAATCTTGCCTATACATCTGACGGGGGATCAAATTGGACCTTGCGATCTGAGGGGGCTGGGCCCGGATATAGGTCATGTATCATTTGGAGACCAAACCACGATAGCGAATGCATTGCAATCGGATCTAAGGGCATCGACCGTTCAATCGACAACGGCCTCAATTGGGAGCATGTTTCTGATGACAGTTATTACACCGGTAGGTTTACGCCAGATGGCACCACGCTTTGGCTTGCTGGACATCAAAAAGTAGCCAAAACACCATGGCCCTTGATGAGTGACTCGAAATCTACGAAAGAAGAATGAAAATCACCCCAACACCTGCTACAATCAAATTGCGTGCTGACGTTGAAAACAAGCTCGGTTTTGAGGTCACATGTACACGTGACTGCATCATACTCTCTCAAGAACTTAAGCGGTTTGACCAACGTTTTAGCCTAAGCGTAAGCACATTGAGAAGGTTTTTTGGAATAATCAAGCAAAATAGTCCCCTTTCATATACGTCACTTAATGCACTGGCTAGGTATACTGGTGCGCCAAGCTATGACAAATGGAATAACCATCATTTTCACAAGGCAGCCGAAACGAAAAAAGAGAATCATGAAATCTTTAAGCCCGAGAACACCATAAAAGATTTCGACACGAGCCCTGCAACGATAACCAAAACGATTCAGGCTATCGAGCAGATTTTAAATCAATTTAAACACAAGGGAAATTTTATTATATCCCCACAAAAGTTAAGGGAAATAAACCAACTCACTTTTTATTTACTTAGAATTAATGCTTATCCAACTGAAACATGGAAAAAGCTAAATAGAACTCCAAAAGCTCGTATTTTCTCATTAGCATTCCCTCCAATGGATTTTTTACATGGAGTCGGAAAACCATATATGGAAGATTATTTAGCAACGGCTACTTCAGAAGAAGAAAAAATGTTTGCCAACTCACTTATCGCCGCTGGATCTATCTATACTGGCGGCAATATAAATGCAGCAGTCCAAGGCCTAAAGCTAATTGACCGTTATGATGCGGCCCTGCATCCAACACCTCAAGCGAGAATGCTGGGATTGAATCTGCTCGCTTTAAAAAATGGAATTAAAACGAAAACAAACCAGAAAAAAGGCTTTCGAAAATTAATCATTACTGGCATCCAAAAGGATACTGAACTTTGGTCAACTCGCGTACATATATTTAAATTAAGAATCGCTGAATGGCTTATATTATCTAATGATACAGGCCTTTTAAATGAATACTACAACTCAATAGAAGCGATGAAGTCCTCACAGGAGATGGCCTATAAATATGATCGACTTGACCCCAGTTATGAAATATTTCAAGCGTGGATTTTATACTTACTTCACAAGAAAGATGAAGCCATTCAAATCATAGAGAGCATCGATTTGGCGAAACTTGCGATACATGAAGAGAGGACACTGTCGATTTACTATTACTCCCTTACTGCAAAACTGTATTCAGGAGAAAAAGGCAAATCTAGCCTCAAATATCTTGATTTATTAATTGAACAGACAAAGTATCACGGATTGCTTACTATTCTAAATCTAACTAACTAGAATTCGCATGGATAATTTGGTTAAGCTGATCCCTTGCGTTGAGTGTTCAAATTTATTAGAACACCTTAAAACTGAAATAATATGAACTCATTTGAACTCAAATGAACTCATTTGAACATTATACAGATATGAACTTTGACACATTGGTTTTGGAAGGAGGAAGTTTAAAATGTGCATTTACTGCTGGCATATTAGATGTACTTATGGATTCTGACTTTCCAGCATTCAAATCCTACTATGGCGTATCCAGTGGATCGATGGCCATGTCATATCTGATATCAAAGCAACGTTCTCATTTCATCAAGGTGACAAGAGCACTCGTCGAAGACCCCAATTTCATTAGCTACCGAAACACGTTTTCACAACAAGGTTTAATGAATTTAGACTTCCTTCAAAGATATGTTAACGACACCTTACCCTTTGACGAAGAAGCTGCTGAAAGAAACAGTGAAGGAAAAAAAGTGTGTATTGTAGCCACTGACCATCTTTCAGGCAAGCCACAATACCTGACACCTAGTAAAGGAAAGTGGCAGAATTACATGATGGCTTCCGCAACATTGCCGTTCATCACAAAAGGCAGAACAAAAGTAGATGGAAAATGGATGTTTGATGGCGGTTATTCGGATGCAATACCCGTTAAAAAAGCGATTGAAGATGGCGCAAAAAACATTCTTGTGATCAGAACAAGACCTTCTCATGAGAAGATTGACAAAAGCTATGTTTCATTAATGGCTGAATATTGGAATTATGACAACGACAATCTATCAGATTTATTCTCGAGAGGGTATCGGACATACAATGACTGCGTCGATTTTTTAAACGGACCTATGCCCAAAGGGATTTATTGGGAGCAAATTGCGCCACCAAATGCACTGAGGTCAGATGGATATTACCTGCATGTACAAGACATCGATGCCGATTACAGATTGGGACTTGAGATGGGACTCAACTTCCTGTCCGACATGAAAAAGTGATTAGTGTGTGAATACAATGTGCTTCTGATCAAATCTAAACCGATCTCCAAAGACACCTCCTTGCGCACGTTTTCCAGCAGATATTGCCATCGTCACACTTGCTCTGCGAGGAAGCCCTAACAGTTTCTTTACTCTTCTGGAGTCTAAGCCCTCCATAGGGCATGTATCAAATCCATGTGCTCTCATTGCAAGCATAAAATGAGCACAAGCAAGCGCTGTACTCTTGTTTGCCCACACAGCCATTCCCCATCGCCCCATAGGTTCTCTGGGCGTAGGCTTGGAAATGCCTCTTAGGTTATAATATATCCACTTAAATGGCGCTGCGAGTCCTAGAAAACCCGTCGTGTAAACCAATGGTGTTATTTTTCTAAAATATTGATACGCTTTCTCAGGCATATTACCCCTGCGGTCAAACTCTTCAATCATCCAAGTATTGTTTCTCCTCCAAAGATCAGGTCTCGCAACAAATACAAAAAGCTCTTTTGCTGTAGAGGCTGCGGGCTGACCCAGACATAGCTTAACAAGTTCTTTCTTTTTTGATGCATCGGTAACATGATGAATCTCCCATGCTTGAAGATTGGATGAGTTTGGAGCTTTCAAAGCAGCATCTATGCATTTGCCAATCACATCCTGAGGGATCTCATCGTCAGCAAAAAACCTGACACTTCGACGAGAATCGACAATTGCATGAAAGGCAGTGGGATCTGTTAAGGGGGCTTCAACCGAAGGACGTGATTTTTCCTCTGGTGTAACGAACATTTTAACTTTTACCATAAATATAAATTGTTAGATTGACAGAAACAGACCTGCGATAGTCGCTGACATAAGATTCGAAAGCGTACCTGCCGCTACAGCCAATAAGCCAAACTTAGCAATCTCTGCCCTGCGACTTGGTGCAATCCCACCCAATCCTCCAAGCAAGATTGCTATAGAACTGAAATTAGCAAACCCGCAAAGTGCAAAGGAAACAATGGCTTTTGACTTCTCAGATAAAATTAATGTCGTCTCTTCAGTCAAGTAGGGCATGAATTCGAGATACGCGACAAATTCATTCACCACCAACTTCTGACCGATAAAAGAACCTACTGTGTTCGCTTCATGCCAGGGAACACCAATTAAAAAGGCAAGAGGACTGAAAATATATCCCAAAATAAGTTCAAGCGTGAGTTCGGGCATATCAAACAACCACCCACCTATTCCTCCAAATATTCCATTTACCAATGCGATAAGTCCCACAAAAGCAAGAAGCATCGCGCCCACATTCAAAGCGAGTTTAAGACCTGAACCTGCGCCTGACGCAGCGGCATCAATTACATTTACGGGCTCATCGTCTGAGTCTTCATCTTCACTTAATTGATCGAGTTTATAAATGGACTCCTCCGTCTCAGGCATAATCAATTTCGCAAACAGCAATCCACCTGGCGCAGCCATAAACGAGGCCGATATAAGATACTCTAAAGGAACGCCCATTGAAGCGTAACCTGCCAGAACACTTCCCGCTACTGAAGCTAAGCCCCCACACATTACAGCGAAAAGCTCTGACTTTGTCATTGTCTTAATGAAGGGGCGCACAACGAGAGGGGCTTCTGTTTGGCCCACAAAGATGTTCGCAGTCGCTGACAAAGACTCAGTGTGTGATGTCCCTAGCAACTTACTTAAGGCACCTCCAAGAATATTAATCACCCACTTCATAATGCCTACATAATAAAGAACACTAATAAGCGCAGAAAAGAAGATGATTACTGGAAGTACACGCAATGCAAATATGAATCCGTAATTCAACGTCGCAGTTAAATCTCCGAAAAGAAAATTTATTCCATCATCCCCGAAAGCAATGACTTGTGCCACGCCATCAGATATAAAAAGCAAGGTTTTTTTACCGAAAGGAATATACAAGACAAAGGCTCCGAACAGGAACTGAAGCGCAAAGGCACCAATCACAGTTCTTAATCTGATCGCTTTTCGGTTTTTAGATAACAGAAGCGCAATTCCTATCAGAACAAACATCCCCATAAAACTCATTATAATTCCCATAGCCTAGTTTCTAGTTATCATCTTATTTGAAAACACCATTCTGAATTGTAAAGGAAAAAGGGAGCAGATTGGACGCGCTTTTTGACACCATAACAACCTCATCTCTCGCTTGTAGATAAATCTTAATAGGGGTCTTTTGTCGCAACTCAGCTTCCCGCAACACCTGCCTACAACTTCCACATGGCATGAACGCATCAGGCACGGCGAGTGGTGAAGGAGATACAATGGCTATCGACTCTATTTCTTCTTCTGGGAACTGAGCGCCTGCTGCAAATACAGCAACACGTTCACCACAAAGCCCTGAAGGATATGCGATGTTTTCTTGATTGTTTCCCAGAACAACCGTTCCAGACTTCAACCTTACAGCTGCCCCTACTTGAAATCCTGAATACGGTGCATAAGCATTTGCGGCTGCTTCATGCGCTTTTCCTAACAACTCCACTTCTCCTTTGCTTAGATTTTGTGAGTTTATGAGGGCCACCTCACATGTCACTGCCATCTTTTCTTGATTCATCCGTGAAAGATAGTAAGAATTACTACAACACAGGACAAGGCTCTCCGAAGCTCGATAAAATGTTTAAGATATCGGATACGGTCACGACACCATCACCATTGACATCACCGATACATCCAGAAGTACATCCAAAGTCAGAAAGGATGATAAGTAGATCACTTACTTCTATCGATCCGTTGTTATTTAGGTCCAATGGACATAGAGAAACCCCTTGACAATCGAAACCCTCGAGGGGATAGATACATTCACCTGGATCAGTTGCAAGAGAATTGTAGTTACATGCATCTAACTCCAAACAACCTGGGATTTCATCTGCATCACAGATTCCATCTCCATCGACATCAAATAAGCAATCGCCAGCACAGTCATAACCCGCTTGAGCGAATACACAAGTTCCATCGTCTACGTTTGCAAGTGGGTTGTAATTACAAGCTAAAGAATTTATACATCCATCAATCGCAATCAAACACGAACCATCATCAATCGTTGCGTCTGGATTGTAATTTGGTGAAAGTGGATCTGTGCATCCTGACACACCCGCAAGTTCAAGACAAAATAAATGATCTGCTTGGGCACCGAAACCAGCTCCTTCAACAATCTGTGCCAAAATTTCACCGGACGCATCAACCAATTCATAATTGCCCGTAACCCCACCATAAGTCATCCCATCTCCATATGAATCCAACACAGACAAGGTATAGCAGCCAAGCGTTAAACACGTCGTCTCCACATATTCTGTTTGGGATTCTGAATAAGGACCACCAGACCATACTGTCGCACCATCTTCATTAACAACAGTCCATGTGGTCTCTTCAGGATAATTGTCTGTTAAAAGTGTCAACGTAACCTGTGAACCTCCAAGCGTGACAAACTGGGTTGACAATTGATTGTTTGAGAGATCCTCATCGATACCATCCGAAGAAGACAAAACAACTGACACATCAATTGTATGTGTTCCGCTTCCCAAATCCACACAAGAATCGCCACTTGGACATAATGCGACATCTACAGAAGCGCCAGAAGCCAAAGAACCAGTCCAACCTTGTGAGGTCGTTTCCGTTCCATCAAGTGAATATGAAAGAGAGAAATTCGTGATGGTTTGGAGTCCCAGATTAACAATAGATATCGACGGACTCACGTCAGTGCCACATCCCTCAGGACTTAATCCAGAGACCCCCTGAACCGCGACATCCCAATCAGCGCCACCGACGCCTTGCGTGATGGTTACATTTGAATTAGAGATGTCAAAAAAGACATTGCCTTCCCCCTTGACTTTAAATCTTGCAGTCGTTGTTGTGATGTTTGGAATAAGTACAGTAGCTGAACCACTATTTGAAACGCCAGCAGCCAACTCATAAGGAAATGAGTATCCCCCATCGGTTGAAAGTAAAATTTTAACGGTGGAACAGTTGACAGGAGATTGATTGGTACCTGCCACATCCCATGTGATCGTCGCAAAACCATTTGGCACTGAACCACTGTTGGGAGAGGTCACCACAAATGGTCCCGAATTGCCGTCAACAGAAAGAGACATTAACTCATCTGTAAAGGCACCACCACCGGAACGGTTATCCCTCACGGAACATTTAAACTGTAATCCTCTAGAATATGTAGGCATGTGCTCGCCTATGGTCGTTGTGCCATTCACCAAATCAATGGGACGTGGAAATACACGGGTATTTGAGGCGGTCGATGGCCACGACCTGAAAATAGTTTGATTGCCCGAAGGGTTCGTAAGATTGTTATCCCCACTTGCTGTTGAGGGGCCCAAATCATATTGCTCCCAGTTATAAGTAATGGCGTCTCCATCAGCATCTGAACCAGAAGCGATCAGTTCAAATGGAGTATTGGCAGGGATTGTATTTCCACCACCCAGGGTTGTCACAGTAGGAATACTGTTGTTTGTCGCAGAGGCAGAGGCACATGAGTTTCCATTTCCATTGACCGTAAACGAAATCATTTCGTTAATGCTGTGGTTGTGAAAATGGTCGTCAGAATTTGATTGAAGATTCGGTGCACATATCCCCGCATAACCCATAATTGTAGAAGCCGACCCAGGCTCATAAGCCGCTCCGCTTGACCTGTTACAACTGTTGTTTTGCGTGTGGTTCCCTCCCCATTGATGTCCCATTTCGTGAGCAACATAATCGATATCAAATGGGTCGTTGACAGGTGAGTTTTGGCCTGTCACTCCTCCCGCTTTGTTTCCGCCACAAGGAGATTGCAAGTATGCAACACCGCCTCCACCAGTTGAAAATACGTGACCTATGTCATAGTTGCTTGAACCAATTTCACTGTTACAAGTGCTTTGGTTTTGACTCAGCATTGCGCCTCCATTCCCATTTGAATAGGGGTCACTTCCACTGTTGAGAAATATGACATTTTCATTGTTTGGAACAATCACCATTCGGATACATACATCGCGCTCAAACACCCCATTTACCCTTGCCATAGACGTATTCATTGCAGCCAGAACTCCCGCAACCGTTCCCCCATGGTATTGTGCATACTCTCCCGTACAAGCAAGCGCCAATCGATAGGTTCTTAATGTCGAACCATTTGAAACCATCATGCTCTTTTGAATTCCCATTTGGAGAACTTCAGGCTTTGATTTAACCGACTCAGGCGTATGGACTGCGTTGATGGATTTCGGAGTGACTTCTCCCAAATGACCCTCTTTTACGACACAACCTTCAAGTTGCTTATCCGTCGTTTCATAAAAACTCTTTTTTGTATAGCTTATACATTTGGTCAAATCACCAGACGTAAAAGGATCAATATAAACAGTTGATTCAGAACGCAGAATCATTGCATGGAATCCTTGAGGCGTGATGTCAAAACGGACAACAGCGCTCGGATTATCAATTCCCTGACCTACAAAAACTTGTATTTCCGGGTATTTCTCAGCCAATTCTGGAGCCATCACAGGACTGTTCACAAACGAAAACAATTCCATCGTACCATCGGGCATCGGTAGTTCTATGATCGCCGAAGAATTCCTTGCAGAAATTTCTTTTTCATGGGGAGCGGAATCCAAAACCTGGCGAAGGTTTTCAATGTCAATGGCCACAGTTCTGTATACAGAGGGCTGAATGGTGGGGCTACCTTCATCAGATCGCACACTGACATCAGACCAATAGCTTCCTTGAGCATACGAAACATTGCTTTCTGCCTGAAGGAATATTGAAAGAAATAGGACCGTGACAACTGAGAATAAAGAAACAAATCGATTCATAATGATAGAATAGGGTGCAAAAACGTATAAACTCTAAACGCTAGAATCCCCAAACGGTTGCCTTGGTCAGGTCGATATTATTACTTTCTTTTTCTGTCGAATGAAGGTTTATTCCAAACCTTGATCTCGTCGTCTATTTTCACTCCGTCAATCACCTCTACAACAAGTCCGTCAGAAAGGCCCAACGTCAGATTTCTTCGCTCAAAAGTATTTGGCGAAGTCTTGACTTCAACGAAGGCTTGACGTCTTTTATACTGTATCAAGTTTTCACTTAAAATGAGTACAGAATCTCGTCTGTCAAGCTCTACATCAGCGTTTGCTGAATATCCTGCCCTGAGAAATTGTCCATCCTTCAATGTGACTGCAGCTTTGATCTCAAATTGAATGGCCCCTGACTCCTCGATACCTTTTGGTGCAATTCGCTCTAAAGTTGCTGGATATTTTGCGCCATCTATCGCACCTATGCTCAGCACCATGCCCATACCTTCATGTAACTTCTCCACTTCACTTTCATCAATTTTTCCAACAAAAATCAAATCTCTCATGTCGGCAACCGATGCAACAGTGGTGCCATCATTAAAGTTATTTGCCTCAATCACACTGTTTCCTTTTTTTACTGGCACATCTAAAACCATTCCATCGATGGTGGATCGAATCAGCGTATTAGATTTGGAAACGCCACGTGAGGTCACCCCTTCACGAACAATTCGCAGGTTATCTTCTGCGCCAATGATTTCTTCTTTGGATTGTTTGAAAGCCAACTCAAACCCTTGTATATCCATTGCCGAAACCACACCCTGTTCAAACAATTCCGCATTTCTTTCATACGTTATCTTCGCATCATCTCTGGATATCCTCGCACGTGACAAACGATTCTCTGCACTTGAAAGTGCTGCAATATTTGGAACGATTGTCACTTCTGCCAAAATATCTCCAGCTTGAACCAAGTCTCCAGCTTCGATATGAACCTTTCGAACAATACCACTTACTTGTGGCTTAATTAAGATCTCCTGACGGGGTTGAATGCTCCCAGACGCAACTGTCTTTGATATGACACTGCCAATTTCTGGTGATTTTACCCCATAAAACATCTCAGAAACTTGTTCTTTTTCGTAAAGAAAATTTACCGTATAAATCGCCATTCCAACGATGACGACAACCAAACCCAACAGGGCATAAAGTTTACCTTTTTTCATTCTGTTCTAATTGCTTCTACTGGACGAATTGCTATTGCGCGAACTGCTGGCAATATACCCGCTATAACACCCATGATGAGCATGACAACGAGTGCAATAAGTACAGTATATAATGATATTTCTGGATTTTGGAAGCTCCCTCCTGAGCCCCCCATAGATTCAAGTAAATGATTGACACCCTCAAGGGAAGCGACACCAAAGGACACCCCAATAAGACCACTAAGTGTGGTTAGGAAAATGGTTTCCGACATGATTTGCCTCATGACTGTAATAGGTGTCGCACCCATTGCTCTGCGGATCCCGAGTTCTTTTGTCCGTTCTCTCACAGTAATAAGCATAATGTTCATAATGCCGATTGCACCTGCAAGCAATGCCAGTCCACCAAATATGAATGAAATCATTCTGAAAGCTGAAAACAACGACTCAACTTCTTCAAATTCAGAGGCCATAGACCAAGACCCCATGGCTCTTTTGTCATCGGGGTGAACACTTTTACGCTGCTTTAACAACGACATCACCTCAGCCGCAGATGTATCTGCATGAACATTCTCATCCATGAGTAAACTGTACCAACCTACCTCATTGTTTGTATGAAAAGACTTCCCGAAAGTGGTGTAAGGAATAAATATGCTTTGGTTATCCTCCTCTGCATCTTCTCCCGTTTTATAAGTAGAATATACCCCAACCACACTAAATATGACACCTTGAATTTGGATAGTGGACCCAATAGGTTCCGAATCTTTGTCATAAAGAAGTTCTAAAACCCGCTTTCCAATGACAGCAATTTTCCTCTCGTTGTCAATGTCACCTTGATTTAAATATCGACCACTTAAAATTTTCACTGGATCAATTTCAATGTATCCTGGAACATCCCCATAAACATTAAAGGCACCCGATTTCCTTCCTCTTGTAACATTGTCTGACCCTCTGAACCCCCCCAGTTGGTTTCGTGGCGCGACGAGCTTGATTGATGTTGCATTTTCTTTTAAGAACTCGGTATCCGAATTATTAAACTCAAATCTTCTGCCTCTTTTAAACCCTTTGTAGGGCATTGAAGTTTTTCGGGACCATAAAAACATTGAGTTCTTGACCCTTCCCCCCATTTCATTCATCACACCATTCTCGAGTCCGTTAGAAGCCCCTACTGTAACAACGATCATAAATAGCCCCCATCCCACTCCCAATCCAGACAAAAACGTTCTGAATGGATTCGTCAAGAATACTTGAAGGATCTCAAGGATACGATCCAGATCAAATAGATTTATTTTAGACCCTTGTTTCATTCGTCTCTTAGCGCTTCTACAGGTTTAATGCTGACCGCACGTAGCGCAGGCCCTATTCCACTCACGACTCCTACTATGGCTAGAATTCCAAGCGCAACCAAAGCAATCCTAAAATCAACTTGGGGATTTTTAAAGTATTCATGGTCAATCATTGGCGAAACCACTTCAAGCAATCCTACACCTGTAATTAATCCTGCCGAACCCGAAACAATCATGAGCGCAAGTGACTCTTGAACAACAAGACCTAAAACCGAGATGCTTGATGCCCCAAGTGCTTTGCGGACCCCAATTTCTTTTGTCCGTTCCTTCACAGCAATTGCCAAAATATTTGCCACACCTACAGCACCTGCAAGAAGCGTAAGAAGCCCCAATCCCCAAATAAACAATTCTATTCCTAAAAAGATATTCTGAAACCGCTCGTACTCTTCGTTGTTGTTCTCAATCCGCACACCACGTGTATCATCCGGATGAACAACTTTTCTGTCCTTAAACCATGACAACAGAGCGTCAGACAGCAATATCGTACCTGCTATAGGCATGTCGCCTGTACCTAGAATAATTTGGTCAACTTTATCACTCGACCTGAAGATAGTCTGAGCTGTCGTAAACGGCAAGTATGCCATCTTGTTTTCCCAGCGACTCGCAGGGTCATCAAAGGTTCCTACAACACGAAATTGAACTCCTCCAATTAAGATGTGTGTCCCTATGGGATCAATCCCTTCGTAAAGGTCTTCAACGACCGTTGCGCCAAGGACAGCCACCTTCGTCTCCTCAGCGACATCACGACTTGAAATATATCTTCCATCCGTAAGCGTCGTATTCTCAAGCATCAGATGGTCTGGATCTACGCCTCTTAGAGGAAAATTACTTTGTTTATCTTCATGCTCCATCACAACACCCCAAATCCTTACTCTCCTTGAATATGCATGAACAGTATCCATTTGTTGAAACATGGCATCCACATCAGAATTTCGCATCTTGACTGGTCGATTTGGCAAATTACCTCGGTAGGCAAGCTGGGTTCGACCTGCATCCACCCAAATAGAATTTACTGCATCATCACTGAATTGGTTTTGTACGCCATTTTGAAGACCAAACCCCAATCCTTGCATGACCACTAAAATAAACACCCCCAAAGCAATCGACAGTCCCGTTAAAAAAGTACGCATAGGGTTACTAAGAACCGTATTTGCAATTTCTAACCAAGTATCTCGATTGAACATGATTCAGCGTAAATCAATTAATCCATCAACAAGATGAATCGTCCTGTCACAAAGTGCGGCAATGTCATGTTCATGGGTAACGATGATCATCGTAATCCCATCCGAATTGATCTCACGAAGCAGTTTCATGACATCCGTTGAAGTTACTGAGTCTAGTGCACCAGTAGGCTCATCTGCAAGTATCACTTTTGGTTGTGCCACAAGTGCTCTGGCTATGGCTACCCTCTGTTTTTGTCCACCACTCATTTGGTTAGGCAGATGGGAAGCCCACTCCTGAAGACCTACCTTTTTAAGGTAATCCATCGCGATGATATTTCTCTTTTTCCGAGGTATACTTTGATAATAAAGAGGAAGAGCAACATTTTCAAGTGCCGTCTTAAAACCAATTAAATTAAAACTTTGAAAAACAAAACCCAACAACTTACTCCTGTATTTTGCAGCAGCTCGCTCGTTTAGGCCCGCCATAGATTCACCTGAGAGTAAATATTCTCCACTGTCAAAGCCATCAAGCAGCCCCAAGATATTTAAAAGCGTCGACTTTCCAGAACCTGAAGAGCCCATTATCGCGACCATTTCCCCTTTTTCAATGTGACAAGTAAGGCCTTTTAACACCTCTAATTTCTGAGACCCAGTAACGTATGATTTGCCTATGTTATTTAATTTTATCACCCCGCGAAGATACCAATCCACACGCGCTCTGAAAAGTTAAATTCTCTCAACACGTTAAATTCTCTGTGAACCACGAAAAAAGTCGTACTTTCGCGCGTCCTTAGATGGGCATAAAAAGCCCTCTAATTAACTCCATCCACAATGAGCGGAATCAGAAATATTGCTATTATTGCACACGTTGACCACGGAAAAACCACCCTCGTTGACAAAATCATACACCGTTGTCAAGTACTAGACGCGCACAAGGTTACTGGAGATCTTATCCTAGATAGCAACGATCTCGAGCGAGAAAGGGGAATTACGATTCTTTCCAAGAATGTGAGTGCGAATTGGAAAGGAACGAAAATCAACATCATTGACACCCCTGGTCACGCTGATTTCGGTGGAGAAGTTGAAAGGGTTCTTAAGATGGCCGATGCAGTCATTCTTCTGGTCGACGCATTTGAAGGTGCCATGCCCCAAACAAGATTCGTTCTCGGAAAAGCTTTGGAGCTGGGGCTCAAGCCAATTGTAGTCGTCAACAAAGTTGACAAAGAAAACTGTACACCTGACATCGTTCACGAGCAGGTTTTTGACTTAATGTTCAACCTTGATGCAACGGAAGAACAAATAGATTTCCCTACTGTGTATGGATCTGCTAAAAACAATTGGATGGCGGAAGATTGGCAAAAGCCAACCGACAACATTGATTACCTGCTGGACCTCATCGTTTCTGAAGTTCCAGAAGCTCCTTTTCATGAAGGAAATCCTCAAATGCAAATTACTTCCCTTGACTATTCTAAATATACTGGAAGAATCGCCATCGGAAGACTTTACAGAGGAGAGCTTCACACAAATCAAGATTACGCACTTTGCACATCCGACGGCGTGAAGAAAATTCGCGCTAAGGAACTGTTCATCTTTTCTGGCTTGGGCAAAGAAAAAGTTGACTCAGTTCGTGCGGGTGACATCTGCGCCATTAACGGAATAGAAGGATTCGAAATTGGCGACACCATCTCTGACCTAGAAAATCCTGAGGCCATTGACCGCATCGCCGTTGACGAACCTACAATGAGTCTGCTTTTCACGATAAATACTTCACCATTCTTAGGCAAAGATGGCGAATACCTTACCTCGCGTCACATTCGAGAGCGTCTGGACATTGAGCTTCAAAAAAACCTTGCTTTGCGTGTTGAAGCTACTGAAAGTGAGGACAAATGGAATGTTTATGGTCGCGGCATACTTCACCTTTCAGTACTCATCGAAACCATGCGCAGAGAAGGCTATGAAATGCAGGTCGGCAAACCACAAGTAATCTTTAAGCAAGTTGACGGTGTACAGCATGAACCTTTCGAACATCTTGTCATCGATGTACCTGAAGCTGCTGCAGGAAAAGCGACAGAGCTTGTTATGATGCGCAAAGGAATGCTCCAGGTCATGGAGCCTAAAGGTGACCTTCAGCATTTGGAGTTCCGCATCCCCTCACGTGGTTTAATTGGACTCCGAAACCAAATCCTTACAGCGACTTCTGGTGGCGCAATCATGACACACCGATTCGATGGATACGATGCATTCGCTGGCGAAATTTCGACGCGTTTGTCTGGGTCACTTGTCAGTTCTGAATTGGGACAGGCGAGAGCATATGAAATCGACCGTCTGCAAGAACGCGGCACATTTTATATCGATCCAGGCCAGGAAATATATCCAGGACAAATCGTGGGTGAATCCTCTCGTAACACAGACATGGAAGTCAATCTCGTCAGAGGAAAGAAACACTCGAATGTGCGGTCCTCTGGCACAGATAAAAGCCTTAAAATCGCCCCTGCAAAGAAAATGTCTCTTGAAGAATACCTTGAGTGGATAGCCGAAACCGAATATCTCGAGATCACTCCAAAGGCATTAAGGGCACGTAAGGTTCCGGGCACACACATCCCATAAGAACTGGACTGCTCTAATTAACTTGCAACATGTACGATATCGTTGTCCTTACCCAGTCTGAGTATATCAACCCTGAGAAGGTTGACTGGTATGTACAACAAGTTCTGGATGAAGACAACTATGTCATAGAAGCATTAGCCGCCCAAGGCATGAATGTCATCAAGAAAGATTGGTCCGACCCAGAATTCGACTGGACCTCAGCACGCGCACTGATGTTTCGAACCACATGGGATTATTTTGAGCGATACGCTGAATTCAAGCCATGGCTGGAAAGTATGTCCAAAACATGTCTACTTCTCAACTCTGCGGAGATCATAAACTGGAACATTGACAAGCATTATTTGAATGATCTTATGTCGGCAGGCATCAATGTTGCACCAACCAAATTTCTAAAGCGCCACACCTCCACGACGCTAAAAGCACTCTTTGAAAAAACGGGTTGGACTAAGGCTGTACTTAAGCCTGCCATTTCAGGTGGTGCCTGGAATACGTATCGCATTAACATAGACTCAGCTTCCTCTCACGAATCCATCTTTTCAGAACTTATCACAGAGGAGGACATGCTTTTCCAGGAATTCTTAAATGACATAGAAACATTCGGTGAGATCTCACTCATGTTCATGGGCGGGAACTACACGCACGCTGTTCGTAAAATTGCAAAACCAGGTGACTTCAGAGTCCAAGACGATCACGGAGGTCGTGTAGAGGTATACGATGCATCTCCCTCGGAAATAGAATTCGGGATTTCGGCACTAGCCGCTAGCCCCTTCATACCCATCTACGCACGTGTTGACATTGTCCGAGACAACGCTGGCCAACTCAGTCTCTGCGAACTTGAACTCATCGAGCCTGAACTTTGGTTCCGAAACAACCCCTCAGCAGCAGATGAACTTGCAAAAGCCTGTCTGGAAGTTCTTCGCTAACAGAATCTAGGAAAAGGATTCACTCAACGCACGCTTTAAAATGGTATTGTACAACTCAGCCAAGGAATACCAAAGACCTCTTCTGAAGGAATCGCAACCAATGCGTAATCCCAAAGAATATCTCTCGTTCGTGAAGCCCTTCTTACCCCCATACTAATAATAGTCAATTCATCTTCTACAATGTGGTAGTTCTCTGAAATAATCCACATATTGCTACTCACTTCCAGCATTGCAGAAACATTCAACAGGGTAATGTTATCGCCATCATCACTAAACCCCAAACCTGAGGATATTGAAAGGTTTTTGCGCTCATCCCCAAACGTGATATTCGCAAAACCAATTCCAAGGGGAGAATCCCCCGTAAAAGGAACCAACGCAATTGCGCCTGCAGAAACATTAACTTTATCGGACAATTTGGTTCCAAACTTCACTGTACCTCCTGTCCCGATTGGTGTCATAGACATCCCCACTGTAAAGTGGTCCGAGACCCCATAGCTGACTTGATTGTATACTAACCATGCATTTTGATAATATCCCTCACCTTTCTTTAGCTGAAGGCCACTGGGAGCAAAGTAATATCTGGTGGGTTGAGGATTAATGTCACCTTTGCGGTTGCTAAATGTCATTTGCCCTACTTCATCCGCTGAAATATAGGTAATGCTGGAAATATCCGTTTTTGTAATACGCATTTTTCCCAGATCCATAGTATTAATTAGAAACGTGGACTCATCAATCTCTAATACCTCTCCTTCGAACATACCTCCATTTTGTAATAACAACCTCACATATCTGGTGTTGTTCGTAGCGGCAGATTGAGTGTCTTGCGCAGAAACATCAAAAGTTACTGGAAGCATAAATCCGCAGATGAGTGTCAATAGTAATAAATATCTCATATGATTGTGGTTTTGTTTTAATTATTCGATTGCAAATGTAATATAACAATACTGGCAACGTCGAGATTAATCATTAGACGCCTCAGAAGAGGCGGTGATGGTTTTTAATTCTTCTGAAAGCCAGTTGGAATAACTGGCTGCGCCAGCATCTATGAGATGGTGATCATCATAATAATGGGTTGGCGTTTTCGCACCCGGCCAATCGTTTCCATCTATATAAATCACATCTGAGAAACAATCAGGTGTCGGAAATGATTCCTCACAAAGTTGGGGAGGGTTTAACAGAATGGTTTGAGCGCCATTGAGAGAAGCTTTGGCAATCATCCCTCTCAAGACCTCACACGTTTCATGACTCATTTCGACAAATAAATCATCACACAACACTGACTCTATGGGTTTTACTTTACTCGACACGAATCCCAAACCCATGTATTGATCCTTCGTAATCTGAGTAAAGGCTGGATAATTGACACCCATAAAATTCGCCAACCAGAAATACCCGGCCACAGCCATGTAATAAGGCTCACCCGTAGCTAAGACCATCTCTAGAATGGGAACCCTTATAGGCGTTGAAGAATTCACAACCCAATCTCTGGCTGATTCTTTGTTTACCACACCAGCGTCAGACCAACACTTAGGATACACATCTATCACGAGATAATGGGTAGAAGTATATTCAAGTGCTACGTCAAGAATATAGGATGAATTTCCAATTCTTTGGCTAGATGAACACAAGCTAAACCCCTTCAGAGGATCCAAGTAATGGGGGTCGATGCCTCTGTAACACGTACTGCTTCCAAGGAAAAGAAAATCTAAGCTGTCTGATTGAGAAAGCTCCATTAATTCGGCGGTTTTCATTCTTACCGCACCGTGTTCAGAACGTTCAGCAATAAAATACGTTTCAAAGGATTGGAAATTCATGGCCGCAGTCCACAGCACTCCCCATGAGATGAGCAGTGAGCAAATGAACAAGAATATGCGGGAGAGGAACGAATTCATTTGACCTAAAATTGGAAATAAATGAAACTCGCCTCGGAATGTAAATTCTTCAGACAAAGCCAAACACACATACCATATGTGAACCACCTGAGTGGCTGTAACTTTCTACTGAGCCACCATCTTGGGATGCTCCCATCGCGCTGATGCCAATCAACCAAGGCCATCACACCAATCCAAACAAATGCTGTGTACACAACGTGTGTGATGGGTTTTTCGGGTGTTGGGAGTTCTGTAAAACCCACGATGTAATTCAACGCACCTGCAACTGTATCTGCCCTGAAGAACACCCAAGCAAGGCAGACCAACACGAATGTCGACCCCATCGAAAAAAACTCTTTAAGGCTTGGCAAAAGCTTCCCCTCAGCAACGACATCAGAGGCGTGTTTTCTGTTGCGTTTTAAAAGGATGAGAGGGATAAAAAGCAAAGCATGGATGGCGCCCCAGATGACGAACGTCCAATTTGCGCCGTGCCAAAATCCACTCACGATAAAGATGACAGCAACGTTTCTAATGACTTGCCACTGTGAACCCCGAGATCCGCCAAGTGGGATGTATAAATAATCGCGAAACCATGTGCTGAGCGAGATATGCCACCGGCGCCAAAACTCTGCAATGTCTCTCGAGAAATACGGGAATTTGAAATTTGTAGACAGTCGTATTCCGAAGAGACGCCCCGTTCCGATCGCGATATCTGAATAACCACTGAAGTCCCCATAAATCTGGAAGGCAAAGTAGAATACGCCTAGCATGAGTGTGGGGCCGGAATACAATTCTGGCGCATCGAAAATTTTATCTGCGAGGCGCGCACATGTATCTGCGACGACGACCTTTTTAAACATCCCCCAGAGGATGAGACGCAGGCCCGAAATCGCGAGGTCTTTGTCGAACGTTCGTGAACGTTCAATTTGAGGGAGAAGTTTCGAAGCCCTTTCGATGGGACCGGCCACGAGCTGGGGGAAAAAACTAACAAAAGCGGCGAATGCAATGGGGTCGCGCGTGGGTTTAAGCTTGCCACGGTAAATGTCGATGGAATAGCTCAGGGTTTGGAATGTATAGAAACTTATTCCAACAGGCAGAATGATGTTCAGAGACGATGCGTGCATCTCTACCCCCATTCCAGCCCATGCTTCTATCCAGCTTTCGATGAAAAAATTCGCGTACTTAAAACATGCAAGCAATCCAAGATTCGTCACCAGAGAGATGGCTAACAATAATTTTGAACGGGACTTAGAAATGGCTTTCTCAATCGCTCTGCCAGCACAAAAGTCAACGAAAGTAGAAAATGCAATCAGCCCTAAGAATCTCCAGTCCCACCAACCGTAAAACACGTAGCTCGCCACAACCAAAAGCGTATTCTGAAGTCTCAGTTGGTGCTGACTTTTGGTCAGCATCCAGTACATCGCAAAAACGATGGGAAGGAATATCAGGAATTCTGTGGAGTTAAATAACACGGATGCAAATATGATGTATTAAGGCTTGGAAACCGTTCTACCAATGGCATTAGACCACACTTCACTTCTGTCCTTTCTCCACTCCACAGATTGCTGAGGTTCAAATACACGGTCAACCGACTTTGTTTCCAACAGTTCACTCTGCGTGACGACCCCCATAGAAATTGCCGCCATAAAAGCAACGCCCGAAGCAGTCGATTCTAACACATCGGGTCGCACGACCGAAACACCAAGCAGGTTTGCTTGGAATTGCATGAGGTAGTCATTTGCCGCCGCTCCTCCATCTACTTGGAGAGAGAAGAGAGAAATGCCTGAATCTTCCTGCATGGCATTTAAAACGTCCTGTGTTGAAAATGCAAGCGACTCGAGCGTGGCTCTTATGATTGCTTTGCAATCTGTGTCCTGCGTGAGACCAAAAATGGCACCACGTGCATGCATGTCCCAGTAAGGCGTGCCTAAACCGGCAAATGCGGGAACAACAACAAGAGATGGATTCGGGTTTTTCTCTGAATCTTCTTGGGCGATCGAGGACGACAGCGCGACATCTTCAAGGATTTCTATCCCGTCTCGGAGCCATTGTAAAGCTGCACCTGCTACAAACACACTGCCTTCTAGCGCATACGTCGTCTCACCTTCTATTTGCCACGCTACAGTGTTCAGAAGACCGGAAGGCGTGTCAGGGATTTGTGACCCCGTGTTCATGAGCATAAAACACCCCGTTCCGTAGGTGTTCTTTGCAGTGCCTGGAGTAAAACAACATTGTCCGAAAAGTGCGGACTGTTGATCTCCAAGAATTGCGGCAATAGGGATTGACCCAAAAGACGCCGAGTCATAGTGTCCGAAAATTGAAGCGGACGGCCTCACCTCTGGAAGGATCTCCCGAGGCACCCTTAAAAAGCGCAACATCTTCGAATCCCATTCCATAGATTTGATATTAAACATCAAGGTGCGGGAGGCATTCGACACGTCCGTAGCGTGCACCTTTCCACCTGTTAAATGATAGAGCAGCCAACTGTCTATCGTTCCGAAACACAACTCTCCGCGTTCAGCCCGTGATCTGGCGCCCTCCACGTGGTCGAGAATCCATGCCACTTTTGTGCCTGAAAAATACGGGTCGAGCATCAGGCCTGTGGATTGTTTGGTATACTCGGCAAGGCCAGAAGCACGGAGTTCATCACATATGTCAGCGGTGCGCTTATCCTGCCATACAATTGCATTGTAGATGGGTTTGCCCGATAACTTGTCCCAAACGACCACTGTCTCTCTCTGGTTTGTTATTCCCATCGCGAGGACCTCTGATCCCTGTAAACTTTCATGTTTGAGAATTTGCTCCAAAACCTGATAGGTGGAGTCGAGTATTTCCATCGGGTCGTGCTCTACATAACCCGGTTGGGGATAGATTTGAGCAAACTCGGTTTGGGCGATGCCAAACACCTTTCCTTTGCGATTAAAAAGCACAGCCCGCGTGCTCGAGGTGCCCTGGTCAATTGAAACAATGAAATCGGACATGAGGGGTGGCATTGGAGGGGAGATTTATTATCTTTTGCAAAATAAGAAGCCCCACCCGATATGCAAGCATACGATGTAGAAAGTGATGATGGATTAAGTTTGAAAGTTCAGAAATGGAATGAAATTCAGGCCCCAACTCGCTCTCTAATAATTATTCACGGCTTGGGGGAACACCAAGATCGTTACAAACATGTTGCAGCGCATTTTATCAAAGATGGATACCAAGTATACAGCTATGATCAAAGGGGACATGGGAAATCTGAAGGCAGACGAGGACATTCACCTGGCATCTCCTCAAATATTCGGGATTTAGAACGTGTTATTGAAAGTATTCCGCACGAAAACCTATTCATCTACGGACACAGTTTTGGAGGCAATGTTCTCGCCAATTTTCTCATCACTAAAGATTGTGCATCCTTACGTGCAACAGTATTGACTGGATCTTGGCTCAAACTCTTCAAAGAACCTTCTAAGTTCGATGTCGCTTTGGCGACTGTCATGAATAAAGTCTATCCCAAATACACTCAGGACAATCAACTCGTGCCCAATACACTGTCTAACATCGAAAAAGTAGCTGAAGACTACGTCAATGATCCCTTGGTCCATAATCAAATCACCGCTGGGCTATTTAAAAGCTTTCATGCAAGTGGACTTTATGCCATCGAAAACGCATCAAATATATCAACGCCCACACTCGTCATACACGGCGCAGACGACATCATCACACACCCGAATGGCAGCAAACAATTGGCTGAGAGAATTGGCGAATTGGCAACACTTCGCATCTACGAAAACACACAACATGAACTCCACAATGACCACATTGTCAATGAAATGTTGTCAGACATAAGTCTGTGGTTTGCTGAAATAAAAGTCAATCAATAATACAGAAAAACCATGGGAGACATTACAAACTACGCCATTCCGTTTTTCCTGTTCACACTGTTGATTGAACTTTCGATAAGCCTCTATGGCAAAAGGAAATTTTACTCCAAAAACGACACGTTTGCAAGTCTGTCGATGGGCATAGGAAGCATCGTTTTCTCATTGTTATCAAAGGGCATTAAGTTCACTGTATTCACATTTCTGTATACTTATCGAATTGTTGACATTCCCATGCTGTGGTGGGGGTTTATCCTCCTCCTACTTGCTGACGATTTTGCGTATTACTGGTTCCACAGAATTAGCCATCGCATGCGTTACTTCTGGGCATCACATGTCGTACATCACTCCTCTCAGAAATACAATCTTTCTACTGCCCTACGGCAAACCTGGACAGGTGAACTGTCCGGATCCTTCATGTTTTACGCTTGGATGCCATTGGTCGGGTTTGAACCTATTTGGATCCTCACAGCCCAGTCTACAAGTCTGATCTATCAATACTGGATTCACACAGAAATGATAGGCAAACTCCCGAGATGGTTTGAATTCATCTTCAACACCCCTTCTCATCACAGAGTGCACCACGGAAGTGACTTGAAATACTTGGACATGAATTATGCTGGAATCTTGATAATTTGGGATAGAATGTTTGGCACATTTATCAAAGAAACAGACACCCCTAAATACGGTTTGGTAAAAAACATCAACACCTACAACCCTGCACGCATTGCATTTATTGAGTGGGGGCAGGTAATACAAGACGTTTTGAGCGCGCCTGGACTATATAACAAATTCCTGTATGTATTCGGACCTCCTGGATGGAGTCACGACGGTTCATCATTCACAACAGATGAAATGAAAGCCGAATCAGAAAAGCAACACAAGACTACCTCTCCCACTTGATTTTTCTGTACTGATCTAACTTGAGCAGCTGTGCCAAGTAAGACAGAACCAATCTTAAAGTCTCACCTACAAACTTCGGCCGCCAGAGTAAAAGCACAAAAAGCAGTGCCGCTGAGGTTCCGAAATGCCACACGCGAACGTTGTCCTCAAACATAGCAACAAACGAAGCAACAAGGAAGAGAACAGGCATGACATACTTCATGTATTTCTGCCCATAAAGAAAAATAAATTGCTTTAAACCTATGCTGATAATCAGAGACTTATGTTCCCGAAGAAGCTGCACGAGTCCAGCTGTGATTCGACCTTGACGTCTGCCACTGTAGAACAGGTCCCAGTTGACATCATTCACGATTGCCCTTGGTTCAAGGAGGACACGCTTGCCTGCCTTCATCACGTCAAGCGCTCTGACAAGGTCGTCAAGTATCAAATCTGTGGGGAGAACCGAAGTGAGTGACTTTCTGATGACATAAAGTGCGCCGCACATCCCTGTGGTCGATCCTTTTCTGCTTTCGCGATGTTTCAAACCATTCATAAGTCGCCGCGTTGGAGACGCATCACCCTCAAGTTCAAGCTGACTCGTGACAGCGCCAACGTTGGGGTCTGAGAGATGAGATAACAAGAAGGACACCGCATTTTTTGAAAATGTTTGCCGTACATCAGAACAGAGAAGAAGCGGGTACTTAGTCAGCGAAATTGCATGATTCAAAGCATTTGGCTTCCCCTGTCTGTCAGTTATTAAATTATAGATTATTAGACTTTTATCAGCTAAGTCTTGAAGTATTTTATTAGACCCATCATCTGACCCATCGGACACGACAATGATCTCGTACTTAGAGATCTCAGCGTCCTGAAATTGTGCGATGATTTCATAGACTTTCCTACTTATGTGCTTGGACTCATTGTGACACGCAATCACCGCTGAGATTCCATCGAGCGCACGTGGGGATCTTGAATCAACAAGTGAACTGGGCTGAACATCAGGCAGAATAAAAAGTCCCAAGAAATAATCCATAGCTGGAAGGATTATTAATGCCAAAACGATCAGATAGAGTATAAGTATCATTACTTGTACAAATCTACCTTACACAACATCAATGATTTCAATATTTCTGCCTTGAAAGTTGATCATTTGACCTTTTTGCTTCCCCATCATAGCTATTCCCAATGGTGACCCCCCAGATATTGCATAGCAATCATCACCCAGAACATTCACTTTACCTAGACCTATCGAAATAAAATAATTGCCTTGATTTGTCACGACGAGTGCCCCAAGCTGCACGGAGGTAAAATCAATGTCCAATGAAATTTTTGACAGTTCATTTTTCAAAAACTGTGCTTTATGAAGTTGAGCAGTACTGAGCGCAAGTTCTCTCTCCATCATCGCCCTACCCGTTTCATGCTTGTCTCCAGCAGTACTTTTCGTAGCCGTATTCTTAGACTCTGTTGTGGCATCGATCGCGGAAGATGCTGAATTTAATTTCTCACCTACAAGCGAATACAGCTCTGCCAAAAACAATTCTTTTAATTCTTTATCATTCACATTACAAAACTACATGTAGCGCCCCAAAAGAATCGTAAATTTATGCCTCTCACAAAAAAGATATAAAAACAAGCTCGACACCATGACATTTAGAATAATCATTTATTCATTTGCCCTAGTCTTTTCTATCAAATGCGCAGCTCAACATGTACCGCAGACAAGCTACATGGTACGGTCAGACATGCCCGATTGGGCCCAAAAAATGTACTCTGGGGAGGATGTCGTACAGGATGTACGAGCAGGGTACGAGATTTGGCAAGCAGAAAACCCAACGATAAAAAATCAGCACACACAATTCTACAAGCGTTGGATGAGGCAAATGCAATGGCCTCTTGTTCAACTCGAATCAGCGTATATTGAAAAGACTGAACGCACGAAAAACGACAGATCCTCGAGATCGGGCAGTTGGACTGAGCTTGGCCCTTGGCATTATGATCCTGAAGTGGCAATGTACTTCGAGGTACAATCACCTGGCGCTTGCCATGTATATACTGTTGAACAAGCCCATTCAAATCCTGACATCGTTTACTGTGGAACTGCAACAGCAGGCATGTATCGATCTGAAGACAAAGGCTTGAATTGGAATTTAATCTCTGGACACCTCCCCGAAACGAGCGTATACAGCATTGCAATTTCTAATACGGATGCCGATCTTGTTTTTCTCGGATCTGGAAATGGGGCGTTATACAGATCTGAAAACGGCGGCGTGAGCTGGACGACGTGCGGTGATGTAACTTTTCAGAATACGTCAAGATGGTATCGAACGCTTATGTTCACCGATATGGGTCTTTTTGCTGCAACAGATCATGGACTCTGGTTTTCTGACGATTTGGGCAATACGATGTCGCTTATTTCCAGTGGTGAATTTATGGAGCTTGAACAACATCCCACTGACACAAATATAATTTACACCGTCAAACTTCAAGGAGGAGGAACGCGATTTATGAAATCGACAGATGGGGGAATGAACTTTCAATATGTGGGTTTAGGCTGGCCAATCACACCGAGTGGAAGTGAACAAAAAAGGACAGAAATTGCCGTTACAGAAGCAGATCCAAATGCCGTTTTTGCATTAGCCGCTGGGGAGACCCCTGAAGGTGGAGGGCTATACGGTTACTATGTATCCTATGATGCAGGGGAGACTTTTGAAATGGCCTGTTGTGGCGATTCACCTGGTGGTCCATGGCTTGCTGAAACGAACCCGAATATTCTCGGATGGGGCGAGGATGGTTCGAGCGACGGCGGACAGTATTACTATGACTTGGCTCTGGGGGCATCTCCCACTGATGTCAACAAACAATTTGGTGCGGGGATCTGTGTTTGGAGAACCGAATCGGCAGGAGAATCATGGGATTTGAATGCGCATTGGGTCACCTGGGCAGGAGAGTTCACGTCCGACCGATACACGCACGCCGATGTACATGATGTGAAGTTTTTCACTCAAAACAATGGAGACGTAGACATGTGGGTCGCTTCTGACGGAGGACTTTACTACTCTTCAGACGAAGGAGATCACATTGAACCTCGGATGTACGGACTTCACGGAACAGATTTTTGGGGTTGGCAAGCCGGTTGGCGTGCAAACAATGTGATGCTTGGGGGCACTTACCACAACGGAACGCTGATTCGAAATGACGGCCTTTATTATCACGGAAATCCAGTTGAAAATGCTGGCGACAATGCACCAAGTGACACGAGCGGAGGCTGGTTGGCAGAGCTTGCTGGAGACAACTTCAGGGGGTTTGTAAACCCTGGCAATCCCTCTGTGGGATATCACGATGGCGGCGCATTTAAATTTTCAGAAGAACGGTTCGAGAGAATCTCCAACCTTGCGTTTGACAACTCTAAAAATCCAAACACCTCATACTGGTTTGGAGAATATGGAAATTTCGAGTGGGATCCCATATGCTACAATCGATTTTATTCTCCTGTTGGATCTGAACTTTGGAGGACAGACAATGGAGGATCATCTTGGACATTGATTCATGACTTCGGGGGAGAGAAAATTATCTCTGTCCAAATACCTCCAAGCACTCCGAGCACCATTTATGTAAGTCACAAACAGAACGGATCACTTTGGCGCATCCACAGATCGACCGATTGGGGAGAGACATGGGAAAACATTTCGCTCAACAATGCAGAATCCAATTTCAATACAGAAAGAGCTATTTATTTGGACACCGACGGCGTATCTGCTGACAGACTCTATGCCATATTATTAGGCACACAAGATGATTACAGTGTGTTTCAAAGTCAAGACGCTGGAGAAAGTTGGCAAAACCTCACGACAGACATCCTTGATGAAGAACACGTCATATCTATTGCACACCAGCGAGGGACTGAAGGAGGACTGTATCTCGGGACGACAAGAGCTGTCTATTACAGAGACGACTCAATGTCGGACTGGGAGCTTTACAACACAGGCCTGCCAATCATCACACCTGCTACATTTCTTCAACCTGACTATTGTGGCGAAGCGATTAGAACAGCTGGCAGCAGAAGTGTACACGAGAGCCCATTCTACGGCCCCTCGTCTGTCGTAGCCGGGTTTATGGCTGACAGAACAGAGATAAATTTGGCGTCGCCATGCACAACACCTCCCGTTCATTTTACCGATGTGAGTGTGGCAAAATGTGAGGGTACGGAATATGTTTGGACTTTTGAAGGTGGAGAACCCTCCGAAGCAACTGGCCCAAACGCATACGTGAACTACACCGAACCTGGAAGCTACAATGTATCACTCTCGGTTACACAGTCTGACGGGGGGACAGGAAGTGTTACGATGAACGATGTGATCAATGTCGTCTCAGATGACGTTGTGCCCTCAGAAGGCTTTAATGAAGACTTTGATGGTGCGGCCTTCCCTCCTCTTAACTGGAGAATGGAAACTCCGGGACATCCTTGGGAACATGGCTACGACCTACTTGACGAAACAAACGGGGTGGCGCAATTTCCAAACTATTGGGTTCAGACTGAAGGGGCCTACGACATGCTTATCACACCTGGATTCAATCCCACACAAATCGCGCAAATCAGTTTTGATTACGCCCACATGCAGTACGCGAATAATGTGGATGGGTTAGAGGTTTGGGTCAAGTTATCGGGAGAAGACGAATGGAGTCTTGTTTGGGAGAGATATGGCGCTGACTTAAGTGTGGAAGGTTGCTACACCTGGTTTTGGTATGACACCGAAGGGGAAACCGTCTGGGAGACTGTGACCCTAGAGGCCCCTGACCACTGGAGCACAAGCAGTGCGACTTGTGGTGAGATTGCGTTTGTCAATGTCGGGGGGTATGGAAATCACATATGGATAGACAACGTCAACGTGGGTGAAGTTGTGGGTGTTGAAACTCCCAATCAACCTTCTGACGACCTGATCATATATCCCAACCCTTCACAAGGCATGTTCAATGTGATTCATAAAAACAAAGTGGAAGATGTAAGGTATTCCGTTTTTAATTCAGTGGGTGCTGTCGTACAAACTGGCAATTGTGAAAAATCATTTCAAATAGATTTGGCAGACATGCCCTCTGGCCTTTATCTCTTGAGCATCCCAGGACAACCTACAAAGCCTATGGTCATTCGTTGATAGGAACTGTAAAATGAAATGGGAAGCGAGGCAGATTGGCATCTGTTGACAAGAGAACTACAGCGTCAAAAGATGATATAACCGCTTCAAATTCGTCACGGTCCGAAAATCCGTGAACCGATTGAGGAGTGGCCCCTTTTTCTTCAATCTTAGGACCATGGACTCCGGCATTGTAGAACCAAAACTCACTTGATCTATATCCATGACTCAACAAGCCTCTATTGACAGGGCCCCATGCGTAGCTGTCTCCCATAATTAATACTCTAGGTCGAGACGCTGCGAGAACTTCCTCCCAATGGGTATCATAATACTTTGTTTCGAGATCCTCCAAATCACGCCAAAGATTGAGTCCGTTTTCGATATCCTCATCCGTTCCCTCCATGACAAAGGATGTATACGTCTCATCAATCACCAAGCGCGCTGGCTTGAGACTGTCGGGAAGGATTGTTACCAATGCATCAGACATTAAATTGATGGCCTCGACTTGCACCCACTCACACCAGTGAATTCCGTTTTTCGGAAACACATTTGGGACCTCAGCAAAATGACTCTGAAGATCTAAAACATTGAGCTTTTCATTTGCAACACGCGCCCAAACGTCAAACATCCTGTCTTCTACAATCCCCTCATTTTCTAGGAAACGAAGTGGCAGAAACTCCCGGAAATAACTTCCCTTTCCAGGAGCGAGAACGACTAAGAAGGGCACACCCGAAGCGTTAGAAAGCGCTGATATCCTGTCGACCCTGTCCACAACCGAATCTGTAGGAATTGAGTCCAAACCCAAGGCCGCTAAAATATAATTTTCTTCAAATAAATACCCTTCTTGCCCAGCTATCACGGAGCGTGCATGCTGCTCGGAGAAAATAGAATAATCGATTTCATTGCGAGTTCTTATCGCCACTCCTTTCAGAAGGAAATTCGTTCTTAAATATTCATCAACACCATGTTGAAAATCGCCATTCCAAATAGATTGAACAGACACTTCAGGCATGGGCAATTTCGTCGATTCACCATGTAAGGGATGCGGCTCTTTCAGCCCAAAAACATCTGAAAGCCAAGACACATTCAACATTAGAAGAATGACCAGAATCATTATTTGGGCTGACCTACTCATTAGAATCTAAAGTAAATAAAAGGATTGAAGTCTGATCCAGCGAGATAACTGACACTCAAAAGAAACATCGCTACGCCCACACCTGCCATACGTAAAGGGCGAGAATCATCCAATTTAAATGTGTCATAGAGGGCTGTTGAGGAGAATATAAATGACGCAAACAAAACGAATATTTCTCTGGCCTTAAGGAATGACAACTCCTGAGCCCAAATCTCAAGAGACATGATTTCTCCGTTGAACATTTGACTGAAGAAGCTGAGCGCAAGATCGAAGTCTTCAATGGCAAAAAACACCCACCCTACAACGACAAAGCCGAAAGTGATGGTTCTGGATAAAACGTTTGGAAGTTGCTTTAATAAATCACGTAGGAAAATCCTATCTAAAATTAAAAATACACCATGATACAAACCCCATATTAAAAAATTCCAAGAAGCGCCATGCCACAATCCACTGACCGCAAAAACGAGAACCAAGTTCATGTAAAGTCGCGCATTGCTGCTTACCCTATTCCCGCCCAAAGGGATGTACAAATAATCTTTCATCCACGAACTAAGTGTGATGTGCCATCTTCTCCAGAAATCAGTGATGCTAGTTGCGCGATAGGGTTGTCTGAAATTCTCCGGAAACTTAAATCCAAGCATCCTCCCAAGACCTATCGCCATATCCGAATACCCTGAGAAATCAAAATATATTTGGAATGTAAACGCGAAAATGGCAATGCATGCATGGGGGGCACTCCACCCCTCAAACCCTCCTGCTACCACTGCAATATCCAGCGGAAAAACCGAGGCCAAAGTGTTTGCAATCAACACTTTTTTCGAAAGGCCCAACGCAAATCTATAAAATCCATTTAACCAATCAGCGTTCGCTACAGTTCGCTTCCGCAACGCCTTCTCCACTTCTGTAAACCTTACGATCGGGCCAGCAATCATTTGAGGGAAGCTCAAGATATACACGAGGTATTCATTCAACTTTTTCAGGGGTTTTACCGTTTGTCTATGAACATCTAATGAATAGCTCAAAGATTGAAACGAGAAAAAGGAGATTCCAATGGGGAGGGCGACTTCAGACCACTCAAAATGATTCGGAGCGATGTTTTCAACGATGAAATTTGCGTACTTAAAATACACCAGCAGTCCCACATTTAAGATGACAGAAGCGCTCACTGCCCTAACCCTCTTGCTCCCACTCAACTTATCCAGCTCTCGCACCAAATAAAAATTGACGACACAGCTGATGAGTAAAATTGGCAAAAACGACATCGCCCCCCACGCATAAAAGATGACAGAAGCTATGAGCAAAATGGCATTCTGAAATTTCGACCCCCCAAGTCTATACGCCACCAGAAAAGGGGGCAAAAAGTAGAGAAGGAAAGTGATACTCGAAAAAACCATTGCGCGATAATACAACGATTGGTATATTGTATCATGTTTTATCGATTCCTTTTCTTGTCCTTCGCTTTCACAAGCATACCAATGTCTGCAAGAATCGACACCCTGTTTGTCTTCAGCAATGATATGAATAAGAACATCCCCAGTTTGATTATTCTTCCTCAAGGAATTGAAAACCTGTCGGAGAAACTGCCCATGATCTATCTTCTCCATGGCGCAGGTGGGGATTTTGACAACTGGTATCGAAGAGTTCCGAAACTCCAAAACCTTGCCAACACATTCAATTGCATTGTGGTCTGCCCAGATGGGGGCAAGACAAGCTGGTACCTTGACAGTCCCATAGACCCTGAAATGAGATATGAGAGCTACATCACACACCTTCTCATCCCTGAGGTCGACCGCATCTACCCCACCCTAAATTCACCAAATACAAGAGCCATCACAGGACTTAGCATGGGAGGACATGGCGCACTCTACCTCGCTCTTCGACATCCTGAGCTGTTTAGCTACGCAGGAAGCATGAGTGGAGGCGTCGATCTAAGGCCCTTTGACAACAATTGGGGCTTGCCTGACATATTGGGGGAAGCCTCCGCGTTTCCTCACCATTGGGAAGCACACAGTGTGGTGGTTTTAACAGAGCACATTCAAACTGACCAGGAATTCATCATCGACTGTGGTTTGGATGACTTCTTTCTAGATGTCAACAGATCGCTCAAAAGCGTGATGGATGACAAAGGCATCTCACACGAATATAGCGAGAGACCAGGCACACACAATTGGAAATACTGGCGCGACTCTGTGGACGAACATTTCCGTTTTTTCAGCACACATTTTAAAAAAATCTAAAAGAAGGAATATCTAATGTGAGACCTCCAACACTTTGCTGCTGGAATATCCATCAGAGGTCGTCAATTTATAGATATACGAGCCTGGCGTCGAATCCGCTGGCAATGTGCGACGAATGAGATTTATCTCTTTCTATGACATTGTGGACAGTTGTTAAGATGATGGGAGCAATATCGAAATGGAGAGTTGGTGATTGGCCAAAAACTTGACCATGGCAACTCAGCAAACCGACAATAAAAAAGGCAAGTCCTTGAAATTCATATATAGAAGTTAAGGACAAATCTCGCCGAACTCAGAAAGGACGACCAATACGTCTGAGATCGTGACAGCGCCGTCGCCAGTCACATCTGTGTCACAGTTAGAGAGGCAGCCATATTGACTCAGCATCATCAAAATATCGCTTATGTCAATGCTTCCATTGGGCACAACATCTCCCAAACAACCAACATTAGGTTCTGATATGATTGAGATGTCCTCATCACCGGGCTGGTAATCAATAAATTGAAAAAACAAGACGTACATCTCATCTGTTGTAAAATCCCCGAACCACATAGGCTGAGGCGGATTGTTGGGGTTGAACGTATTTGAGGATGTATTGTCATACTCTGCAATCGCATGAATGGTATACCCACCTGGTATCTTAAGTAAACTGGGATAGGTAAAAATGCCTTGCCAATGAAAATCCCAATCGGGAATAGAAATCATAGGAATGGTGTCTTGGTTATCTGGTGAAGTGGCATAAACAAGCCATGATTTGCCCACCAGATGCGAATGCGGAATCGTTGAGATCACACTCATGTCGGTTTCTACTTCTAAGGTGCCGTGAAATGACACGACTTCGTTTGCGGGAATATAGAAGGGAACAGAAAGGTCTGACGGAGTCATCGTATATGTTTCAACCTCTCGTTCAACGGGGAGATCGGCAAAGTAGATGTTAACCGTTGTTTGGTCTAACTCATCTTGATAAGATGGGCCATAATGCATCTGAAGGAGCAACTGAGACCCCGGCTCCATAATTTTACCAATTGTTTGCGGAAACATCAATGGAAGCGAGCCGGGAACCCAACCGCCAAACAGTCGATCTTCGACTGGCACGCCGTAGTCACCGAAGCTCTCGTAGCCAGCAGCAGGATCAGCATCATCTAGGGCCATGGCCGCATTTATTGATGCTGGATTTGAAGTGTAACCGATGAGCCCGTGGTGGGCGATTGCGTTGTTTGATGGAACAATTTCCACGGCCAAAACTTCTACTGTTTCAGTGAGACCCGTGGGAATCATAAATACTTGATATTGTTCAAGACCGTCGCCTCCGTGGAGATAAGCCTCAGACATGGTCAGAACAAGGTCGGGACTTCCCAATTGCAGGCCTATTTCAAAATCTGGCATGCCGGGATTATCTGACGGATCACCCTCTGGCATATCCGCATCCACCCAATCCACGATGGTTTGCTTCTCAACGTCTGTAAGGAAACGTTCCCCATTAAACGTTGTGTAATTGTGATCTGGGGTCCAAGGCGGCATATATCCTGATTGCGTGACATACTCAATAAAATAACCATTCGCAGCAACCTCATCATAGGTCGTAAGAGGCATTGGACCAAGCTCACCTACTCTGTGACATTCCGTACAATTGTTGTAAATAATAGGGGCAATATCTAAGTGAAAAGTTGGATTATTCGTGGTTTGAGCCAAGTTGAGAGTGGAGGTCAAAACAAGCAACACAAATAAAAAACAGAAACAGATAGGAAATCGCATTTTGTATGATTTCCCTGTAAGATAAGAAATAGTTTGACAAATGATATAATTATGGGGAAAACAATCTCCTTTTGCAATACACTCTTCCTATTCTCATAGTAACTTTGACGTTCGTTTGCTTCACAAACCCCAAAGTAGAATATGATACAATCTAAAAGTTTGAAAGAGACTTACAGTGCTGAACTTAACGACTACATTGATCATGAGAAGACAGCTTTAGAACTGATGCATTCTATCGGAAAATTACTTTTTGAGAAGAATATTGAATTGGTCTTATTTCGAAACCATTTAATTGACAAGAGTATTGGCGAGATCTTGAATTTACATCAATACGCATCTCAAGTCGTCGGAAAGCCTATTCAAGTGACGGATTCTGCACGTCTGGCTTCTGAGATATACAAGATGGACATTGCGCCAGCTAAGATTGATATCGGAAAACTGGCGAATGAATGGAGGAACGAAGGCAAAGCATTCAACTCTATGACAGACTTTATTGAGGATAAGCTCAGTCATTTCGATCAATTTGACAGCTCAGCAATAGAACCCAGGGATGTCGTTTTATTTGGATTTGGACGAATAGGACGACTCGCAGCCAGAGAACTTATTAAACAAGCTGGAAAGGGACAACAACTTAGACTTAGGGCGATTGTGCTCCGTTCAATAGATGACGTTACGCTGAAAAAAAGAGCCGCATTGCTTGAAAATGATTCTGTGCATGGTCGTTTTCCCGGAACAATTGAAATCGATTGCGAAAACAAACATTTAATCATCAATGGTCAACGGATTCAAATTATTGCAAGTTCAGATCCATCTGTCATTGATTACGCGGGAAGAGGCATAAACAATGCATTGTTAATCGACAATACGGGGGCATATAGAGACAAGGAGGCACTCAGCTTACACCTTCAGTCAAATGGCATCAGCAAGGTTTTACTTACCGCTCCAGGAAAAGGCATACCCAACATCGTGTATGGTATAAACCACAGCAATTTAGACATTGACAAAGACCATATTTTTTCTGCAGCAAGTTGTACCACAAACGCAATCTCTCCTATTCTGAGAGTCATTGAGGACAATTTCGGAATCGTAAGGGGACATATTGAAACCGTTCACGCATATACAAATGACCAAAACTTGCTAGACAACCTCCACAAAAAAGAACGTCGTGGAAGATCTGCTGCAGTCAACATGGTTATCACAGAAACGGGCGCAGGAAAAGCCGTCACAAAAGTGATCCCCAGTTTAAATAACAAACTGACTGCAAATGCTGTCAGGGTTCCTACACCTAACGGTTCTCTCGCGATTATGAATCTAGAGTTAGAGAAAACAACATCACTGAAGGATGTCAATCAACATCTTAAAACAGCAGCCCTGACTGAAAACTTAGTGAACCAAATACATTTTTCAGTCAATGAAGAATTGGTAAGCAACGACATCATAGGCAACGACTGTTGTGCTGTATTTGACAGTCCTGCAACCATCGTCAGTAAGGATGGAAAAAGTGTTGTCTTATATACCTGGTATGACAATGAGTTTGGATACACAAAACAAGTCATTCGTTTGGCAAAATATATTGCGAAGGTGAGACGCAATATTTATTACTGATGAAGATCTACAATATGGAAAATCACATCCGTTTGGGCCTAATCATTCTAGGTTTCAACCTAAATATAAATGTTTGCGCACAGGACACCCTCTGGATCAATACCGGGGATTGGCATCAGTCCCAGGATACGATGACGGTCTTAAGGTTTAATGAAACGCCTGTTTTTGACACCTCAAATGTTGCACTCAATACTTCTGCTGATGCTGCGTTGTTTCTAACAGTCATAAATACTGACACAGAGGCACATGATTTCGGTGTAGATGGGGTTTGGAGTTATGGTGAAGACATTCTACCAAACGATACCACAACTTTTGAAATACCTCCTATGGACATGGGAACATACCGCTACTTTTCCAGTGATCAGAGAGGTGTGTATTTGGGATTGTCTGGCGTGTTGAAAGTGGGACTAAATATGCCACATCAATTTCACTGGAACTTGGCGGACTGCATGCCAGAACGGATGGATTCTGTTTTTTCTGGTGGCGAACTGCTTGATGAAGCGCCTTATGTGCCGAGATATTTCTCGATCAACTCTTACACATACCCACATACTGCATCAGATGCAAATGGATACGTGGCACTTGCTTTGGGGGATACGTGCACCATTTCAATTGTCAACAGTGGCATGATGGACCACGTTCTTCATTTCCATGGATTTCATGTTGAGTATCTTTCTAGCACACTCCAGCCGTCTAGAATAGGCTGGAGTAAAGACACGACCCCTCTCCTACAAGGTGAAGGTGTGACGCTCTTACTTATTGCAAATCAAGAAGGCATGTACCCCGTTCACAACCACAACTTAATCGCGGTGACAAACTCTGGGTTTTACCCTGGCGGAATGATTACACTAATAAATATAATGCCATGAGATCATCTATCACATTCCTGATTGCTGCATCATTAATTTGTATTCATGGTGCGCCATCCTTAGGCCAAACCTTCTCTCCTCCTCCACTTTTATTTACAGGCATGGACGGGATTTTAATTTCTGATGGCGGCATGGAAATTCCTGTTTGGGGATATGGTCTTACGGCAGATGGGTACATCACTGTTCCCGGCCCTTTGTTAGAATATGAGACAGGTGACGATGTTAACTTGGCGTTCGTCAACAACAGTCCAGAGTCTCATACCATTCATCTACATGGCCTTGATGTCGACCAGGCAAATGATGGCGTTCCCACAACATCCTTTATTGTCGTTCAAGATGATGTAGGTTCCTACGCATTTACGGCATCCGAACCCGGCACTTTTTTATATCATTGCCACGTGACCACGACACTGCATCTCACGATGGGGATGTATGGGATGATTCTGGTGCGCCATCCGGGGGGCGTGCTCTTTGAGGGAGGACCTACGTACTATTCTGATGCGCCCCTTCTCTTTAGTGACCTAGAAATAGCGACCAATCTTGCCCCTGTTCAATCCTTTCCGTTTCATGACATACGACCTGACTACTTTATGGTCAACGGACGTTCAGGAAGTCAGCTAGAAACAGGAAGCACGGGGACACCTGGTGAGCCAGGGACGATTCTCTCTTGTCCGAATGGTGAGTCCCTCGCGCTTCGTTTGGGATCTATGGCTTACACACTCACAAAATTAATCATCCCCTCTGAACTAGGTGCGATGTGCTACATGTCAGATGGTCGCCCTGTCCCCACACCATTCGAGGTTGAGGAACTCGACATTTACCCAGGCGAGCGATTTACTGTCCTGATTTCACCTGATGCTGAATATGATGGAACGATCGAAGTACAATCATGGGACATGGTGAACCAAACTTTCGTTCACTCAAACTTCGTGCGAATTCGTGACGCTGCGCTTAATATCGGTGCCCCTCAAACTCAAGAAACTTTGTCACTTTCGATCAGCCCAAACCCCTCTGATGATTTCATTTCTATCAATTCATATGACGAAAGAAATCTCGCCGATTGGACCATCTTTAACACATCGGGTCAAATGATCGCAAAGGGGCATTGCAATTCACCTTCAATGCGCATTGACATCTCCCACTTCGAATCAGGTTCATACATCCTTGAGAGCATTAATGGAGAGCATCTAAAACGTGCCCGATTCGTCAGGTGAGTAAACGTTGGAAGAGGCACCACTGATACAATTTCTTTTACAAAACCGCCGAGTCTGATCTTGACCACACGTTTGAATAACCTATCGCATAGGGCCAGCGATTGACTGCTTATTTTAATTCAAACTTGACAGGGACGACATATTCAACCCTCACCGGATTGACGCCGTCCGTTCCAGGACGAAAGTCTGGCAGAGATTTCACAGCATTTACAGCTTCAAGTTCAAGGGAAGCCACAACATCAGCAAGTGAGTCTTCTACAGGAATAGAACGCATGACATCTACGCCAGTGATCGAGCCATCTTTTTCAATGATAAACATGACGTATACTGTTCCGGAAACTTTTGCCTCAAGGGCATCAGAAGGGTAATTCAATGCGCCCGCAAGATGTTCCATAATCGCAACAGAAGAGCAACGATAAATATCTGCTGTTTCTGAATGCACACACTCTCCAAAAGCAGGCATCACAGCACAACGACGGACTGTGGCATCTGTTTCAGCTTGTGCCATTGATATCAAAGAAAAGACAACTGTTGAAAAGGCTAATAAATATTTCATGAAGCAATTTAAGAAATTTGATGTTTGTTTTTTTGCAGATACGCAATGAAACTTACAATTGCAGCGGAGGCCACAGCATAATACACCCAGTTCGGAATGGGGACAGGGTCTCCAGCTGCGTATGAGTGCAAGCCACTTAGGTAGTAATTCACGCCGAAATAGGTCATGATCACGGATGAAAGGCCGAAAAGTGTTGCGAAATTGTAGGCAAAAACAGACTTGAGTCCAGGAATAAGTCTCATGTGCAATATGAAAGCATACACCAGTATCGAAACCAATGCCCAGGTTTCCTTTGCATCCCATCCCCAATACCTCCCCCAAGATTCATTCGCCCAAACACCCCCCAAATACGTTCCCACACTCAGCAGCACAATGCCACCTGTCAAGGTCATCTCACTGATGTACGTCATTTCCTTAATGATCTTAACAATCACGGATTTGTTTTTCTTCGACAGAAGCACATACAATAACAAGTTTATAAATCCAATAATGGCGCCAAGCATAAGAAAACCGTACGATCCAGCAATAAGCGACACATGAATTGTAAGCCAATAAGATTTAAGAACGGGCACGAGGGGAGTGATCTCTGGATCCAAATAACTCAACATCGCAATAAGAAGGATGGCACCTCCAAGAACCATCGTCGCCGCCATCGCGCCAAGCGATTTTCGGGTGAAAATCAAACCCGCAAGGACAGAGGTCCAAGCAATATAAATCATTGATTCATAACCATTGCTCCACGGTGCTCGACCCGTAATATACCATCTTGCGCCAAGACCAGAGGTATGAAAAACAAACCCTATAATGACGAGAACGACCAAAGCTATCCTGAATTTCTTCGCCTTGCCTTCAGGAAAGAATACGGAGTAGAAAAGGAGGCCTAGAAACAACATGCCCAGCATAAAATAATAAAGTGCAAGTCGATTGAAAACGTTCGAGTTATTGAGTGCTATCTCTGTAGCGATTCTGGATTTCGAAGGCATGACTTCGGCCCCATTAACAGTTTGGTACTGTTTAAGTTCTAAAACAATTTGATTACAAAGCTGATAAATGTCTGCCCCTGTTTCAAGTTCGCCACTCTCAACAGATTGCATCGCATCGTAAAGCGCTCGGCGATAGGTACTGAAGAATGCCTGAGCGATAGGCGAAGTGGTCGCTTCAGAAGTTTGTCCGCTTGACCTCTCACCCACCCAGGTATTGTTCTCATCACCCTCTATTGGAATCACCTTAAAAAAGGATCCCGCAAAAATCATTCCCACGATATTTACCCGCTCATCTACTTTAACAAGTTGCTTCTCATACATCCCTCTTTCAGCAGGGTTTTTACCTGTTGCTTTTCGGATTTCAGCACCAAGCTTGTAAGAGCCATCTTCGAAGAAGAAATCTTTATAGCTGGCCAAATCTCCTAAAGACACACCGATAATATCCGCAATACCTTTGTTTTTACCATAACCAATCATGGGTGCGGAATACCAATTCTGAGCATCAGCATACATCGACAACACAGTCGTACTCGCAGTAAAACCATTGTATTTGGTCTTCCCAGTAACCTTGCGCATGAGTTCGTTAGAAAGCGTCTGCATGGGCTTCATCCGCCCCTTAAAATCCTGAACGATTACCGTATTAAACAACTCTGCATGGTCATCGTCGACATAATACAATTCAGGAAGGACTGGCTTGATTGTCTCCTGAGCGATCGCCGGTTGTGATAGGATACTAGAAACACATACCAAAGTCAAGAATATAAATCTCTTGTCCTGAAGTTTTTTTAATTTTTGGGACAGGATATAAAATCTCGTCTTTTTGCTGAAGAAAACCATAACAAGTCCCAAAGTAAAAAACGCATAACTGAAATAGGTAATCATGGTTCCCCAGTAATCGTTATTTACACTGAGATATGTTCCAAGTTCATCTTGATCGAAAGAAGATTGAAAAAAACGGAAACCATCGTGATCTAACACATGATTCATAAAAATCCTGTGATCTTCTCGTATTTGATTTCTATCGTCAATTAAAGTGACTTCACTGGCATAAGACGCTGGGCTGTTTGTCCCCGGATATCTGTCCATAATGAAATCATTCAGATATAAACTGAAAGGCAGTTGAATTCTTTTTGAGCCATAGCTCGCAGAGAGCTCCAAACCATCAACTTGAAAGACTTCTGCACGACCTTCACCACCATTGCGACCGAAGATATAGCGTTCGAACGGAACATCATCAATTGTGACTTTCAAAGAAATCCCGATTGTTGAACTGTAATCAAGCTTCCGTCCCGTGCTGGTCAACCTGAGTTCACCTGATGGCATAAAATCGCCGAAAACAAACCCTTTGTCGCCTGTATCATATAGAGATCTTAGCTTGAGCGGATGAACTTGATTTGCAGAGAGCGCTGACTGAGTTTGGCTAATCATAACAATCTCAGACAAGTCCGTTCGGGATTTGAAAAACAAATTTCCCTCTGAAAAATAAATATTGAAATCAGTCGGTGTCTCAGAAAAATCTACAGCGGATGAATCCTCTAGCGTTTGACTGAAGTCAAAATTCAAGCCAAAAAGCGTCCTTCTCTCTCCCTCTCCGATATAAAATTCTTGCCTAGAACCACTTCCTCCGTAGACAATCTTTAAAATAGGCTGACCAGAAGAAGACTGCGCAAGGAGGTTTGCGGGGTTTGGCAAAATGTCCAATACTTCAACTTTTACTTCACGACCAGCCACATTGTACTTCTCATTGAAGGCGTTGCTTCCAATTGAAGAAAAGAGAACCGGCTCACTAAATTCATAGTTATTCCCATTGGAAGAAGCCTGGAAATTTAAATATGAGTCACGAGAAAGGATGGTATTTGACGCCTCCCCCTCTCGGATATGCATTGTCCCTTCATATCCGAAATACCTGGTGACTCCAGCACCTACTAGGATCATCACCATGGACAAATGAAAGATGACCAGTGCCCATCTCTTTTGTGAAATCATTTTATATTTCACCACATTGACAACGAGCGTGATGGAGAACAGAACCAACAACACTTCAAACCACCCAGCTTGAAACACGAGTTTCATGGCCGAACTGGTTCCGAAATCGTTCTCTATAAACGTTGCAACTCCAATTGCGACTGCAAATACAAGAATGTAGATTCCGGCAAAAGAAGTAGAAAAAAATCGTTTCACTATCGTTTATTTAATTATAACCGCATCCTCCATAAGTAGCGCATACTTGTATCCAGCACCGAAATCTCTGTTTGTCGAAATCAAACCTTCAAAAGCAACAGTCTGTCCCACAGAGACACTCTCATTAGAAGTGATTACAAAATCATAGTCATCCGCTGACCCATCTGCCAAATGAATCCAGTTCCTGTCCATGATGGCATCGTTTACTTTCATAACGTCCCCTTGAACCTTCACGATTTTACCAGCTAAACTCTCGGCGTTAGACACAATGTCTGCGATAGAAATGAAGCCTTCAACTGACGAAGTCATCGGCTCTGTCTTGTTTGCCTTTTCAATGAAAGAGACCAAATATATTTGATCAAATACTCTACCAAACTCCTTGCTTTCAAACTCTTCCATAAACAAACGCCCCGAATAAACATATTCTTCGCCCGCGATGAAGTCGTTCTTCAGCGTCGCAATCCAATAGGGTTCGCCCACACTTAACCCGTCACCTTCTCCTTCAACCTTCAAATATGAGTACTTCGATGTTTGGAGAACTTCTATGGCTTTTACCTGATAAGAAGTAATTTTTGAAGATTCAGGTGATTTGTTGCCTGTAAAAATGCCCGTCCTTGAAGCATCACTTCCAATCGCTTCGATGACTTTCCCTTCATCACCGCATCCGTAAAGAAATATAGCGCTGATAACCAGTATTTTAAAACATGTAAGAATTGAATTTCTCATTTTCAAAAACGCTGTATTATTTTGACTGTAAATCTATGAAACAGTACGCCACTTTGTAAGTAAAAATAACATAAAGCACATTGCATTCAACCTTCTTTAACAACATCGACCTAATCAATGCCTCACGAGAGGTTTATTTAACAGAACCTCCCTACATTTTTCATTCTGCGCAACTCCTTCTGGATCGAATGTCTCTTAATCTATCTTTAATTCATAGTTCACCCCTCGGTCTGCAAGTCCATCAAGCATAAACTGCACACACGCGTGATTCTTACCGATAAACTCAGGAACAATGATTCCTTTCTCATCATAAAGACCTTCAGCGAGCATCCTGATGGCCATCGTGGCCGTGTAGCCAGTCGTCCGCGCCATACTGTGAACCTTTGTTTCTGAACAATATTCGTCAAACAGCGTATAGGTATGTCGTTCTGGCTTGCCGTTTTTAACCCCTGCGACCTCTATGCGCATGACCGTGTAGTCAACTTCTCCAGGCTTAAGTTCCCATTGCGGAAAAAGAAGCTTTGCAGTAAGGTCAATGGGGCGAATATCTACCCCGTTTACTTCTGTGGGTTCAGCGCTGAAAAACCCAGCTTCTCGCATAATCTCCATTAACCTGATGTGACCAGGGTAACGAAGTGTTTTTTCTTTGATATTGGGGATGTGAGGCATTGTCTTTGAGAGCGATCTGATGCCATCGCTGTTAAACGTTTCAAGCGTTCCAACCTTATCGAAATGAAGCAATTCCGGCTCTGACAAAGCGGGCATGGTCACAAGCTTACCATTCTCAATATAACGCGCGGGACGTGTATACTCTTCTATGACATCGATGGGAGAAAAAACAGCTTTATACTCATAAGGAAGCTCACGCACCTTAGGTAAACCACCGACATAGATTAAAATGGAATCGGTTTGGTCTAAAATAGAATCCACATATCCGGGAAGGATGTTACTCATCCCTGGAGCCACTCCGCAATCCACAATCGCTGTGACGCCATTTGCTTTTGCCAAATCATCTAATGTCAATGCATCTTCAGGAAAAAAGGAAATATCTACCACATTTTTACCTGCCTTTAAAATACGTTCTGTGGTCCGATACCCCATAAATCCGGGAACAGCATTCAAGACCAAATCTTGGTTTTTCAGTACCTCCAAAAGTGAACGCTCATCATCCAAATCGACCGCCACAGTTGCAACATCGTGACCGTTAAATTTCTCTAAGTTCTTTTGACTGATATCAGCCACCGTGACTTCAAACTCCGAGCCCTTGGCAAGGTCAAAAGCCATGGGGGCACCTACAAGGCCTGCTCCTAATACAATTACTTTCATGGTTATAAAATTATAAAGTGATAGCTATTAATTTATTGAACGCGAATAAATGACTCCCCTATTTTCACACCGTCAATCTCTGCTTGATCCATTCTCTGCTTGCGAAACTTCCCTGAATGATACATGTCGGCTTGGTTGTCGTAATACGGACTGAATACATTGCCAGACTGACCTGTAGGAAGAATGCTTTCAGAGGCATTGACATCACCGAAGTCCACAGAAACCCGCATTGCTGGACCTGAGAACACGTCGAAATCAACAGTGTCTGTTAGCTTAAATTCATATTTACACAGCGCGTCTTTTGCCGATGGGACTTCATACCTGCCCACATTTAATAGATCATCTAAAAGCGCCACTTCTCCCATCGCATGTTTGTGTGTGAGATGGTGAAGTTTTCCATATTGCCATGTCGAAGAATCGGCGCCTCTATCTTCAATAATTTCATCGATTGCTGCCAGAAAAGCGCTTTTGACAATCTGTTGTGCTGACTCAATTTCATCAGTATTTTGATTGTCCCACCAGGGAGACTCATTGTTCTGAAGCACAAGCGGGAATGTGTTTTCACATACAATTGTCCCTCTGAATGTGAGGTAGTTCTCCACCCCCAATTCATCTTTAAAAACATCTTTAATCACAGCGTGCATCCATCTATAGTAAATCGTAGGCTCGACCTCATCCATGGTGTGCGTGCCTCTCCAATCTTTCATCTTTTCGAAATATTTGGCATAAACGCCTTCGAAATTATTATCCGAAGCGTAGTCACACATCATCTTACAGTTGTCCTCATACACCGGAGAATGACTACTCAACTGCAATGCCTGAGAGTCTTCCATGGTCCAGTCCGTTTTGTCCTTTGAAAGGGCATTAATGATTGATACTGCACGTGTATTCCCGGCATAGTAATACCCCGGATAATGAACGCCATCGACATCCTCAGGTGCGTTGTTCGTCGAGAAAATGAAACCCCGTTCAGGATTGATCGTCTGGGGGTTTTTGGAGAAATCATACCATCCGAGAATGTCATTCTCAGCAAGAGAACCGTCTTGTATGGATTTCGAATCGGATGACGGGGATCGGATGGGGAGTTTCGCGGCAGCCCACCAAGCGATATTCCCCTCTATGTCTCCATGCATGACATTTAATCCCGGTGCATGAAACAACGACACAGCATGTTCAACCTCCGCCATGTTTTTTGCTCTTGAGAGCCCATAGAAGGCCTCCTGGATAAGGTTTTCAGGATACTTCATATAAGTCCACCACATAGACACGCTGTCCGAAATCAAAGGCCCATGTTTGGTGCTTCTTACCTCAAATTCCACATCCGCCTCGCCCGCAACATGAATGATCTCATGCGAAACATCCAAGTCAACCATTTTACCATCGTACAAATACTGATCTCCGGTGATTGTTTCCTGGTACAAATCGATATCGTCATTCACAAACATCGTAATACCCCAAGCTCTGTCTTTTGTGTGACCCAAGGGCGGAAATGGGACTCCCGCAATGTGATTTCCATAATACTCCAACTCAGGGGTGATCACATGTGCTTCATACCAAACAGAAGGCGAGGCGTACTTCATATGCGTGTCGTTGGAAAACAACACCGCTCCTGATTTGGTTTTCGAGCCGGAAATGACCCACGCATTCGACCCAATAAATTGAGGAACTGGCAATTTATCATCTAAGCGATTTGCCAAATCAGAAAATGCTGTAACATCGACAGAAGCGTTTTGGGTTGGGATTTTTGTGAACCCCTTCACCCCTGTAGAAACATCTGACAAATAGGTAGAATCAAAATTGGATTTGATCCAATCAACAATGGGCTCCGTTTTAATGTGAATTGCAAAACTATAGGCCATAAATCCTGCAACTTTGTACATATCCATAATTTGAAACTGCTGAGGAGTCTCCCCTAAAAGCAAATACTCAACAGGATAATTTTCTTCACCAATAAATGTGTTGACACCTTGTAAATATGCACGAGCAGCAGACTTGGTTTTTTCTGACGAAGTGTGTTCAAACAATGCGGCGTCCTTGACCGCGGCGTCTCTAATCCCAAGTGTTCTCAAATACCGGTCGTTTTCGACCATGTCAGCTCCGAGAAGTTCGGACAATTCTCCCCCACCGGCACGACGAAGCAAATCCATCTGCCATAACCGCTCAGAAGCATGTACATACCCAAGCGCGAACATGGCGTCTGTCTCTGATTCAGCATAGATGTGAGGAACGGCCATGTCATCAAACACAATTTTGACATCATGACCTATTTCAGACGACACAATCTCAAAATTATAATCTGTGGATGAGGACTGAATAAATAGATAAAGTGACACACCCAGAAGCAGAAAAATACCGACAATCACATAAAACAATACCACGGCTTTTTTCATGTGGCAAAACTAGACAATCACATACAGTTAACGTGTGAAAATCGAGAACTTAAATTGACATCGGAACTTCCATCAATAAAATCCTGGAATCTTTTTCAATTGTGATAGAAATTGAAGCGGTGTCCCAAATGCCAAACCCATCGCGCTTTTCTAACTTCTGCCCCTCAATCGTGGCTTCACCCTCTATGATAAATGCATACACACCGTTGTTTGCATCATTTAAACGATACTCCGTAGATTTCTCCTCACTGAACGCTCCGACACTAAACCACGCATTCTGATGAATCCACACACCTTGATCAGTTTCATTTGGTGATAAAATCTGAGAGAACTCATTTTGAACTTCAAGGTCTCTGATGGCTTGTTGATCATACCTCGGTGTGACGTTCTTTTTGTTTGGGAAAAGCCAAATCTGCAAAACCTTGACGTCAAATTCCTGACTCGCATTAAACTCACTGTGTGTGATCCCCGTGCCTGCACTCATGACTTGCACATCTCCACTTTTAATCACCGTGCCATTGCCCATGTTGTCTTTGTGTTCAAGATCTCCCTCCAAAGGAATTGTGATAATTTCCATATTATCATGAGGATGCGTATTGAAGCCTTTACCCCCCGCAATCGAGTCATCATTGAGCACGCGTAGAACGCCGAAATGCATCCGCTCTGGGTTGTGATAATTGGCGAAACTGAACGTGTGGTTTACTTTCAACCAACCATGATCAGCTGAACCTCTTGAATTTGCTTTGTGTAAGACCGTATTCATCGTCTTGATTTCATTATTTGGTACATGATTGAATCCTATGGTTCCTCTTAGCTTGTCAAAGGTAGACTCAGTATGCTGTGATGATGCTGAACGAATAAAAGGGGCAGCAAAAAAAGCCAAACCAGATGCTATCGTGCCTTTGATAAATTTAATTCTATTCATAACTACAAGGTAAAAAAGATTGACTCTACATTTATTAACCTATATTGATAGCTTGAAATACCTTAAAATCTTTCTTCGGCCCTCTATTTTCATGACCCTCGCAATCCTTGGAGAGGCCGGATACGCTCAATCAGCTTGTGATTTGGAACCCGACCCGGGACCATGTGAAGCTGCGATAGTGGCATATTACTTCAATCAAGACTCACAATCTTGCGATTCTTTTACATGGGGGGGATGTGCTGGAGTGGTGCCGTTTGAGACGTTGGCAGAATGTCAATCGGCTTGTGAACCAGGTGGATTCAATCAAAATGAACTTTGTGATTCCATCATTGTCACTTTAAACTCAGTCGTACAACCTGAATTAGATACGCCAGGAGTTGTCACTATTTCTATGTCTTCGATATACGCAACGGGCTACACGTTTCCATATGCAGGGTTTCAATTGATGGACACAGAGGGACTGATTGTCGCCTCAGAAGAGTTAAGTTCTGCGCCAAATGTTTACGGGATAGGGTCCAATATGAATGAAACACGTTACCTCATACTGCCTTCTTCTCTGACAAATCCCTTTTCAGGCCAACTCAATCTTGTGTCTGGCTTATTTGCGGGAACGCCTGAAGTGGCATGCAGCTATCCTATATCATGGTCAGATTCCTCCACCTCAATGATCGACCTGTCCGGTGACGATCTTCAATCTCGTTCAGAAGTTCAATGCTGGTATGACCTCATGGGACGAGAGTTACATCATGGACCAACCCCCGGACAGTTTAGCATCGCATGGCTCAAGGATGGTAGCCGGAAAGTGATTTGGCAACAATAGCCGAAATGCTTTCATGAAACTTAAGCGAGGGAAACACCCTTTCTATTTCTTAGATAAATAGCAACAACTTAATTACAATGACACATTTCTTTCTTTCAATTATGAAAATGTTTCCCAGAACACAAAAGGCTTTCTGGAAGTGGTGGTATCAAAGGTTAGCGAAAAGTGGCCATGAAGACCTCTGGTCATTTATGAACTATGGATTTGAAGATGCAGACCCAGCAAAACATACTGTACTAGAAAAAAAAGATGAAGACAACAGATTGTTTATTCAACTGTATGACACCGCAGCTGCATCCATTCCAATTCACGGCCTTAAAGCCTTAGAAATAGGGTCTGGACGAGGTGGCGGCGCTGCCTTTGTGACTGAATATCACAAACCTGATTCCATGGTCGGATTAGACTACTCTCAGAATGCTGTTGATCTGGCAACCCAAATGCATAAAGATTTAAAGACGCTTACTTTTGTCCAAGGAGATGCTGAGAAATTAGAATTCCCAAATGACTCATTCGATGCGGTCATTAATGTGGAGTCATCTCATTGCTATGGCAATCAACAGTTGTTTTTCGAGGAAGTCATTCGCGTACTTAAGCCGGGAGGCTGGTTTAGCTGGGTGGATTTCCGACCGAAAGAGAAGATCTCTGATCTGGAAAAAATGTTTAATCGTCCAGGTTGGGCATGTAAAACGGATAGAGTCATCTCGGAAGATGTTGTACGAGCCCTCGACCGTATACACGACAGGAAATTAAAACTGATTGCAGAACATGTTCCCGGCTTACTCAAGGCTTCGTTTCGAGAGTTTTCAGGGGTCAAGGGATCAAAAATATACAATTCCTTTTCCAACGGTGACATCGTTTACATGGCCAAAACCTTCCAGAAGAAAAAATAACATCAAAGGCGGTTAAATCTTCATCACAGAAATAACCTCTAGATGTCCTGGGCGGTTACCATTCAAAATTTGAATGATATATGGGCCCGGTTCTCCTTGTATCTCCAAATTTAATTCACTTGTATTGCTCACACTGTTGTTTTGAATCAAACGACCTTGTGGGTCAAAGATTGAAAGGGTACAAGATTCACAATAACCTCCCAGAGCGATTGTGAATGATCCGTTTGAGGGATTCGGAAACACAGAAACTTGCGTTTCCTGGATGTCATGAATTGCAGCCGTTTGATCGCCGATTTTTGACACGCCACTGCTTGTTGCGACCCAGACATTGTCATAAGTGTCAATTGCAATACCTCGGATATTTGGCCCCACCAAACCATCGCTCACATCATAATCAATCCATTCATTTCCATCCCACATTGCCACACCACCGACACCCAGATATCCGACATAGATGCCCGCCCAGATTCTACCTTCAGAATCCATGTCCAAATCTACGATTTGGTTTAAGGTGTCTGGGGGAGGTAAAATATACATCTGTGTAAACTGAGAAGCGACAAGGTTGTTTTCATCTAAAACAGAAATCCCTACACCTGTGCCCACCCATTTGTTGCCGTTGTCGTCAAACAGCAAATCCGTTGTATTGTTGCTGATTAACCCGTCTGAACTGTCATATGACGTGTACTCGACCCCATCATAAAATGTAATTCCACCTATGGGCGATCCAAACCATATGTGATCTGGGGCTGAAGCGACTGTCACGTTAACACCACTCCAGTGTGGAGAAGCGATAGAACTACATTCAGTGCCATCAAAATAAGAAATACCTGTCTGTGTACCGATCCATATCACCCCGTTTTCTGCTTCATCAATACTTAGAACTTTGTTGTGATTAAGGCCATTTGAAGTGTCAAACGTGGTCCAAACTGCCCCATCAAATCGGCAGGCACCGAAGTCTGTCCCTATCCAAATATCTCCATTGTTCATCGCGCGAATCACCTTGATGTTGTCGCTCACCATATCCGGATCATCTGTGGTGTTGTAGGTGACCCAATTTTCACCATCGAACATTTGCAATCCCACTGAGGTACCAAACCAAAGATGATTCTCAGCGTCAATATCCAAACATTCAACGAAATTATCCAACAGACCTTCTGATGTCGTGTAATTTGTAATGACTTGGGCGTGAAACTGAAATAGGGTTGCACAACCGAGGACAACCAGTGCGAATTTCTTCATCATGATCTTATTTTTAATATTTTAATCGCATGAAAGGGAGCGTGATCCATGTGCACATAATATACGCCCGGGGACCAATCTGAGGTGTGAATGACTTGTTCCGAGCCTTTCAAAACAACACGACCATACACATCATAAATAGAATAGCCACCCTTCAAATGAATGGCGAGAAGGTCTTTGAAAGGATTCGGAGAAATGAACAACAGGTTTGCGTGTTGATCAGAAACGACAGAGACCCTATCGTTTGACGCATTAAATGTAGGCGGGAGCATTGCAAAGTCTCCGACGCCATTTGGACTTCTTCCGTAGGCGATGTCTATGTTTTGCATCGGATAGGTCACATTATCTATCAACGTACTGTCCGCATGACGCAATGTGATGGTTTCTCCTGCATTTGACAACTGAAAATTTGAATGCTCCTCCCCTTGGTTGCCATCCTCATCGGCCCAAATAACATAGTAATCGTTTGGTGGGATCACATGGTTTGGCAATTGCCATTTCAACGTGTTTAAAAGGTCATCAGACAGGTACAGGTTGTTTGTAGAAATCGGGAATTCCGTCGTGTTATAAAGTTCAATCCAGTCTTCAAATGTATCACTCGGATCTGCGGCAATGGATAGATTGTTTGACATGACCTCGTTAATGACCAGGTCGCCACTTGAGATATTTGACTGAATGTGATAGAATTCATATGCCGCTCTCACAGGAGAAAAGACACCGGAAGATGCATTGTCCGCATACAAATAATAATCTACTGAATTGCTACAATCTTCGATTTTGCAACCGTAAAACCCGTCACCCGCATTGCCATCATTGTGATTTCCATCGTCAAACATTTGGGTTGAAACAAACCGCTGGTTGTTGCCAAACCTATAGGATAACTGCGCATAAGTGGCATCCGCAATTTCCGCATTAATCCATACATCCGTACCCAACATCATGCCCTCTGAGGTATTCGAGATGTTTGAAATCTCAGGGGCTCCAGAATAACCAGGATAGGCAGACAAGTATTCAGCACGGGCATCCATAAGTTGTGTAATACCTGGACAAATGGAGGACACCAAAGGGACTTGGTCATTGATGTTTGCATTAAAATCGTCATTCGAATAGAACTTATTTGGATCGTTTAGAACATCTTGCGAGATCATCTCCTTGAGAGAATCTGCTCGGGTCGAATAGTCTTGATTGACAAAATTTTCATCCATAACCGTGCGAATATGCGCCAGGTACATTTTGCGGTTTCTCTCTGATTCAAAGAGGGTTGTCATGAGTGGCCTAGGTGCTACAGAGATGAAGTTATGATGAACAAGCGGATCCATGTTTTGTGCTTGAGAAATGTCAAAACCGCCATAGAAAAGCTGAGAAGCATCTGTCAGTCGAAAACTTCCGAAGGACATGTTTAAATCCCAAATGATTGGATTAAACTGATTCGCTTGGTCCAAATACAGATAATAATTCTGTCCGTATCCGATGTAAGAATCAAAATTAACCATGCTGTAATTCAACGCATGCATCCATAACGTGCGGTCAACATTTAACACCTTCTCAATCTCCTCAGGAACTGTATTGAGCGTGTCAATGAGGTGATAAAGATGGCTCCAGCCATAGTCAGACTCAATGTCATAATAGGGCATATAAGCAGCACTGTCAGCCCCATGTGAGTTGCTTAAATCAGAATTGAGCCCACCGATTTGGATGTTTAGATCTTCGGGGTTGCATTTGAAAAATGGGGCGTACTTGCTGCCGAAATTTTCGATGAGGAATTCCTTATTGACCGCCTCTACATTCGTGTACAATCCCCATAAGACGCCATTGACATACAGATTCGCATAATTCGCATGCGAGGCGGGCATGTACTTTCGACATACTTCGTAGGAGAGCACTTCTCTTAGAAATGAGGGGTCGTGAATGACGTTAGAAAGCTTTAGCTTATCAATCCCCTCATGGTTTTGATCCTCAATGACATAATCTAACTTAATGTTAAAAGGATTCTTAATGTTATTGACACTTACTGAACTGAATCCTTTGTAGCGAACACCTACACTGTAATACGTACTGCCATCGATGACAACATTGGCCAAAATGCGGCCGTTTTCACCCTCAACATACAAACTGTCTAAAAGATGGTCCCAATTTTCATCATAAAAATCGATTTGTATTTCTCTAATCGCATCGGTCGTATAGAACGCACTTTGCGAAAAGAGTGTCGCTGATGAAAGACCGATAAAGAGGATAGAAATAAATCGAAAGCGCATCTATCTTATATAAGAAATGCGTTGCGAGACCATCTCCCCTTTTCCATTCGTGACATTCACAAAATACATACCTTCAGGATACCCCTCTAAATCAAATTGAAATCGACTTTTGTTGTTCATCAATTCACTGTAAATGGTTTGGCCTGAAACATTTGTAACCGTGAACGCGGCATCATTTTGATTGAGCGTACCCAAGTCAATCGACACCATCCCATTTGTGGGATTTGGGTAGATGAGAAAAGAAGCATCTAATTCACTGACAGAGGATGTGAAGCAAGAACTTGTTGAGGAATTCATAAATGACTCAAGCGCAATGATTCCGGGATGGTCACACTCATATCTAAATCCTTTTTGTGTTTGCGCATTGTATGGGCCCCAAATGATTTCTCCATTTGAATTCACTTCATACATGACCCCAGCTCCACCTTGACCTCCTGAAGCATTCACATAGATGTTCCCATTCGACATTCTGTCAGAAGAAGATTGACCGCTGGCTGAGAATGCACACGCATACCTCGTGGTGTAGGTCGATGGACCGTAAGCTTCTCCAGGGTTCAATATGTAGGTCCCTGTCGCTTCGTCGAAAGGTGTTTCAATGCCGTCAATTGCAGATTGATTGTTGCTGACACCGCTGTTATTGAAGATCTGTAAGTAACCGCCGTTGGGTCTGCCGTCGTCTGTAATCCATCTTACGTCATGAACGGCATTTGGAATGGTCCGAGTTCCTGACATGCCATAGTTCGAGGGGTTCCCCCATCGGTACAAGAGATCCCCGCCCATTCCAGAATTGCCCCCCATGTGTGAGGCCGCTTCTTCTGTCGTTGTACTGTGGTCAATGATGTAAATCTCAGATGCAAAGCGTGACGAAAAAGAGATTTGATCTAAATCTGCGTTATAATCAACGCCATTCACGTGAAACCAATCTCCTCCACCAGGTCCACCAGGTCCACCTCCACCTCCACCTCCACCAGGTCCACCCATTTGCTGAATCATATTGATATCGATTAGCTCAGGGTGATCGGATATGTCTGCAGTATAGTTTGGCTTGCTTGCATCCGTATCCTGACACAAGTGATCCCAAATATGCCATTCCCAAACAATATCAGCACCGCCATTTCCATTGGGCGCCAACTCCACAAAGTGTGTTGGCCATTTGTCGGAATCTGCGTTATCATATCCTGCTGCGTTCACTTCTGCAGCTGTTTTTACTTCCCAAGCTGTGAGTAAAACATTGTCTCCCACCAAGGTCAAATCGTGGTGACTTAAGTACTCCGAGGTAGAATAGATATAATCCCAAACGATGTTCCCTGATGGATCAATTTCTTGTACCCTACCAGCATCAGCGGCTCCTCCAAGTTGATTTCCATTGTTTTTCGTTCCACGGACAAGGTTTCCATTGTCCTTTAATTGAACCGTATAATTACACTCGGTGGACAGATTCCAAGTATGGGCGATATTCAGGTTTTCATCGATTAAATACGTCGTATTCGATCCCTGAGCATTGTAGAGGGCAAACCCTTCAAAAGATTGACCAAACGCTAAAAATGTGACTAAAAAAAGGACAACTCCGAGTAAAATATTTTTCATGTAATTTTCTTAAGGGCCAAGAGAACGCTTTGCTAAGCATCCTCATTCATTGAGAAGACTCAAATTTAAGCAAGATTAATTTCATAGGTCTTAAATAATGAGCAAATCATTTTTATTCAAATACAAATGACACCAACGCTGACCTTCCGTCTTGATTGATGACGAGAACCTGGTAATTCCCCTCGGACAAATTCCCGCGCGAGATGGTAGCACGATCTCGCATCATACGAACTTCAGCTTGGACTTTTCTACCTGCAGCATCAAATATTCTTATGAGGTTGTTCTCCCCTGAAAGTGGACCAAACTCAATCTCAATATCCGATATCGCTGGGTTTGGAAACGCCCTGAGTGACGTCATATTTGGCGTGACAGTGGGCAGATTAGAGGGTAATGGTTCGCACAAAGTGGGGCTTCCCACTTTGACAAACACATCGTCGAAGTATGAATCATTGTCTGTTCCTTCATTGCGCGTCCCCTTAAGTTCGCATCTGATCACACGCGTTAAAGTGGGGATTGTCAGATTGTCTTCTACAAGCGTCCAGTTGACGAAAGGCCCGGCATAGTAATCCGTTGCACCTATTTGTGTTCCATCCTGTGATAAAAACAACACGCGCATCTCTGGAACGTCGGCACCACTCCAGTCGGACATCATCGCTCCGAAGCTGACATTGAACACGCCCAAATCAATCGAGTCTGAATAGGAAGTGACATCAATGTCTTGGTGCATAATTGCAACGGCACTTTCTGTACAGAGACCTCCGACACAGAAATAATAGTCATCAGAAAATGGCGTTGTTCCAGAACAATCTTCAGCCAGCATCGATTCACATACCCCTTGATCGACCACCCAGGAACTCAACCCCTGCTCTGCACCAGGGTTTGCCAGCAAGTTGGCGCTCATCGACGACGTGCCGGTTGAAAAAGCCGCTTCATCGCTCCAATCACTCCAGTTCAGCTCTTTATCTCTATACCGAACACGCCACCACAATTGTGTGTTCTCTGGCATGCCAGGCATGGACTCTTCTGTAATAAGTTCACCTTCTTGTGTATCGACATTGAAGTAAAGGTTTTGAAATTGTTCCCAAACATCTCCAAGTGGATTGCTGTAATCTCCTTGCGTATCTGTAATCTGCCAATGCGAGGCACCGTGCATCCCTTCAATCTCGAAAGCGGATCCACGAAGGATGACACACTCGGGTGCGATCTCTATATCTAAAGGATACATCGGCGAAGGTGTCGTGATGGCATAATCTATTTTGCTCACTGAAAAATAATCAATCTCTGCGTTATCTAACTCCACATTCCCATCACCACGGCTCAATCTTTTGCAAGAAAATTTAGGTGAATCCCCTGCCTCTACTTCGACCATCACAAAGCCCCAGTCGTCTTCAGACACTGAGAATTCTTCGTAATCGTTTTGAGGCCATTCGCCCCAATAATCAATCGCCCCACCTGCAGTCGCCACATTCATCCAAACATGCTTGTGATCTCTGGATTGACCCCTTGAATATCCATGTGTGTGACCGAAAAAGTGAATACTTGGCTTGCCACACTCATTCGAAAACGCTTCCATTCTCGCCACGACACTGCCTGTAAAGTCGCTCTCCCCAGGTGTCCAAAGCTCAGATTTATAGGGATGGTGAACTTCTGCAAAGACAAAGTCTATGGAATCGGCTTGGCATGTGTTTGCCAAAACACCATCCAACCACGCCAATTGAACTTCACCGTCGTAAGGCCCATTCGAATTGAGACCTATAAAACGCACATTTCCATAATCCTTCCACCACCAATGCTCTTCGTACCCCTCCGTCCCATTCTCAGGGAGATGAAAGTACTGAAAGTAATACTGTGTATTCGACTCGTGGTTGCCCAAAACAGGATACAGCGGTACCTGGCCTATCAGGTCTGTAGAATACTGAAAGAAATCATTCTCCCACTGCCCATAAGAATTCCCCGTAACAACAAGGTCACCCGGAATGAGCACCAGCGCCAAATCTTCTGAGACAACCCCTGTGAGGTTTTGTTCCAAATAATCCAATACCCCATCGTGGATGACCTCATCAAAAACGAGTGGATCTGAACTGCTTTTTTGCATGTCACTCATGGCCACGAATTTGAAATCCTGCTCATCAGACGCAAATGGTGGTGTCTTAAAAGACTGAATCTCAGAAACGGCTTGCCCCGTGACGACTTGATAGTAATATGTGGTGAATCGCTCCAGACCCGTAAGCTGAACATCATGCATCATGGCCGCCCCGACTGAACTGAACGCATTTCCAGTTGTGGTATTCCCGAGGGTTTCATCTGCCCCCCACAAAACGATGGACTCCTCCCCTGCAGACGTTTCCCACATCATCCTGATGGAATTCGGCGAGGCATCTTGAAGGTAAGGTTGAACAACGAAGGTTTGGGCTTGGGTTGAGAGTGCCGTGAGCAAGAGGGTAAAGGCAACTAGGCGGTTTGGAAGGTTTTTCATTGATTCCAAATATATCATATCATAGGACAATGAAAATAAAAAAGACACTTTTGTTTTTATCATATGCGGTATGTGCGCGCGCTTGGATGTGAGATGCATCGTCACTCTCGCGCACAAATGAATACAATGGTCTAATCAAGCAGATTTAAACATTCGCGAATCAGACGATAACATATTTCACGATCAAGATGAAATGGAGCACGCTGCCGGTCATCACGAACAAATGCCATACAAAATGCAAATACTTCATCCGCGTATCCAACAAGTAAAAAACGATGCCTGCAGTGTATGAGATTCCTCCTGCAAGTAAAAGCATCAAAGCAGGACTGGGAATCGCATCTACTAGATCCTGCCATCTGATCACAATCATCCATCCCATTACCGCATACATCAACGTTGAAATCAAGTCATACTTTCCCGTATAGAACACTTTAATGACAATGCCGACGCCTGCAAACGCCCACTGTATGGCGAAAAGAACCCAACCCGTCGTTCCACCTATGGAGATTAAGAGAACAGGGGTATAACTGCCAGCAATAAGAAGATAAATTCCACAATGGTCAAGGATATGAAACACATTCTTCGCCTTTCCGTGTCTCAATCCATGATAGAATGTCGAAAAAGTATACAGTGAAACCAGACTCAAACCATAGACGATGGAACTAAAGAGGGTGAAATCTTTTAGAGAAGAAACACCAAGAATGATCAAAAACACCAACCCCAGAATTGCCGCCAAAGCAGTCACTCCATGGGAGATGGAATTGAACCACTCTTCTGTATCCGTCTGATGTATGCGTTTCATTTCCGTCTTTTCACAACAATGAGCTTCAACGCAAAATTACCCCTTAGCAACCACCCCAAAGACCTAGTATTACAAGAAAAATGTTAAAGGCACGGATATCTACAGCGCTGTTTTTTATGAGCGACACATGAGCGAGAACCTGCAAAACCACCTTGCCTTAAATCTATCGACCACGCATACTGAAATATATTTTATCTTAACACATTCTAAAACTAGGTCATAAACATCGACAACATCAAAAAAATAGGATTCTGGGGGTGTACAGCACTCGTCGTTGGGAACATGATCGGCTCCGGCATCTTTATGCTGCCTGCCACACTCGCCGCTTTCGGAGGCATCAGTATCGTGGGGTGGATATGTGCTTCTTTGGGAGCTGTGCTTCTGGCCGTTGTTTTCGGGTATCTTGGGAAGCTCGTACCGGACGCCAATGGTGGCCCCTTTGCATACACGAGGTTAGGCATGGGGAACTTCGCTGCATATTTGGTGGCATGGGGATATTGGGTGTCGATTTGGTGTGCGAATGCTGCGATCACAGTGGCGATTGTCGGATATCTGGCTGTGTTTTTTCCGATCTTGAAAGTGTCGGCCATGGCCGCTATTTCGACTGGGCTCGCCATCGTTTGGTTCTTCACGTGGATAAATTCTAAAGAAATTAAAACAGTTGCTCTCGTCCAAATCATTGCGACCACGCTTAAAATTACGCCACTCATACTCATTGGGATTTGGGGAGTGTTCTATGTGCAGGCCGAAAACTTCACCCCGTTTAATTTGACTGGAGAAAGTGATTTTTCTGTGATTACAACAACGACAATGCTAACGTTTTTCGCGTTCTTAGGCATGGAGAGTGCCACCATCCCTAGCGGCAGTGTTCAAGATTCCGCGCGAACTGTCAGAAAAGCAACGGTATTCGGAACAATCGCCACGGTTGTCATTTACATCATCAGCTCAGTATCTATCATGGGCGTCATCCCTCCTGAGATACTGGCGGAATCGAGTGCGCCTTTTGCGGATGTTGCAGAGATTTTTTGGGGAGGCGCCGCAAAATACGTTGTTGCCGCCGGCGCTGTCATCGCCACCATGGGAGCACTCAACGGCTGGATCCTAATGCAGGGTGCCATTCCTATGGCGGCAGCTCATGCGGGATTGTTTCCGGAAATCTTCGGAAAGGTCAATACTGCTCATTCGCCCATTTATGGAATTGCCCTCTCAAGTTGTATCGTGTCCATTTTCATGCTTTTTAACTACTCAAACAGCCTCGTGGATACATTTTCATACATGATGCAATTGACGACCCTGGCAGTCACCATGCCGTACCTCTTTTCAATCATCAGTTTGGTGCGCCTACTCAAGAGATCCAGCGCAGGGTTTTATAAGAAGTACATTGTTGCATTGTGTGCCTTTGTATTTACAGTATGGATTATGGTGGGATGTGGATCTGAAGTACTACTTTCGGGGCTTGTATTATTTTTACTGGGTATACCATTCTACTTCTTAATTTCAAGAGAAAAAGCTTAATACAATGGAGACGTTTTTCATCAATCCAGATATTACCCTTGCAGAGACCCTGCCTCCACGATTTTATCAAAGTCAGGAGGTCTTTGAGAAGCTTAAAGAAACTGTATTCTTGAAAACATGGCAATGGATTGGAGACACCCCAAGAATACTCCCACGCTATGAAACGGTATACCCTTTCGTGCTTTTGCCAGATTTTTTACACGAGCCCCTCCTTCTCGTGCGAGATAAGAACGATGACATCAAGTGCCTGAGCAACGTGTGTACACACCGAGGAAACCTCGTGGCGACAAATCCAGGAAAAGCAAAAGGGCTCACGTGCATGTACCACGGGCGTCGATTCGATTTGGCAGGAAACTTTAAGTATATGCCTGAGTTCTCTCAGGCCAAAAATTTCCCCCGTTCTTGTGAAGGATTACGGCAGTTTTCACTACAAGATCTGTGCGGACATTTGTTTGTCTCCCTGGATCCCTCCTTCGCGTTTTCTGAAGTGCTCGACAAGATGAACGAACGCATCGGTTTCCTTCCACTTGAGTCCTTCAAACACAACGAAACACGCGGAAAGGAATACATCATCAACTGCCATTGGGCGCTCTACTGTGACAATTATCTCGAAGGGTTCCACATCCCATTTGTTCACGACGACCTGAACAGCGAACTCGATTACGGAAACTATAAAACGGAGCTCTATCCACATATGAATCTACAGATCGGATATACAGATGGTGGCACAGAAATCTTCGATCTCCCAGACGGACATCCAGATCACGGCAAGGAAGTCGCGGCGTATTACTACTGGATTTTCCCAAACATGATGTTCAATTTCTATCCTTGGGGACTCTCTATCAACATCGTGAAGCCTCTCGGTTTGAATAAAACAAAGGTCAGTTTTATCACCTACGTGCACGACGAAACGAAGCTGGATTCGGGCGCAGGAGCGCTACTAGACAAGGTTGAAAAGGAAGATGAAGTCGTCGTGGAGAGTGTCCATCAGGGGCTTCAGTCTCGGTTCTATACTGCGGGCCGCTTCTCCCCCACGAAAGAACAAGGGGTTCACCATTTCCATGGCTTGCTCGCCAAGTATGTGAATCAATAAAAAGCCATGAATCAGATATTTAAGATAGATGGGATGACTTGCAACAATTGCAAAGCTTCCGTAGAGAAATATTTAAACGACCTTCCACAGATCACTCATGTGTCCATTGACCTGGCAAAAGGGTTCGCAGATATCACAACGGAAAAACATCTTTCTGCTGGTGTTTTGCAAAACGCGCTTCCCGAAAAATTTAAGGTCTCTGAACAGGGCGAGGGGAATAATGTGGCCTCCACGAACGCCCATGCGATGTCTCTGGAAAAATCGAGACTTCAGCAATTAAAACCGCTGTTGCTGATTCTCTTTTACATCACTTTAGCCGGAGTCTTACTCCACTACAAAGAGTGGTCTTGGCGCGAATTCATGCTGGATTTCATGGGGCTGTTTTACATCGTGTTTTCCTTCTTTAAAATGTTGGATTTAAAGGGATTCCCGGAATCTTTTAAAATGTACGACCCCTTGGCAAAACGTCTTCCCTTCTATGGATGGGTATATCCATTTATAGAAACGGCATTGGGACTCATGTTCTTGATGCGTTATGAAGTGGGTCTCGCTTTGGTTGTGACACTTGTGGTTTTAGGAATCACTACAATCGGGGTTACAAAAACATTGATGGATAAAAAGTCCATACGCTGTGCTTGCCTTGGAACAGCCTTGAAATTACCTATGACAGAAGCGACATTTATAGAAAACACCATTATGATTGCAATGGCAGCACTGATGTTGTTCGACGTCCTTTAAGACGTTCTTTAAGACGTGCTTCTCGGTTTAATTCATCTTTTTAAACAGGCCATGGAATCCATACACCTGAATGAGGATGGAGAGAATTAAAGAGAGGACAATCGATTTTTGAGAGATCACTTGAATCATTAAATCTATCTCTGAATACAGTGTGTTTGGACCGATTCTCGGGCCCAAAAATATAATGTACAAGTAGACGAGCAGAACGATACAAAACAACATGTACCCAAGGGCGTATCTGTTGCTCATGAACTTTGAGTGATAGACTGTGAGGCTGTGAAGGATACACAAAATAAAGAGGACCAGGAATGCATAATTTGCGAAGAAAACATGAGCAGCGAAATGCAAATCGTGAGGAACGAATCCCACACCTGCAAACAAAACACCTGCAACAAGCCCCACAGGTTGAGAGATACGGGCAAGCTTGATTGACTTTTCAGAATCTCCGAGGGCAATAAAGAAGTCTTTAAACCTGATGTAAAAGAGAACGAGGGTCGTGCCAACCAAAACCAAACTTCCATTAAAAAGGATGGAAGAAGCGGTGTTTGACTCACCAGAGGATGTCTCAAAACTACCCAGACCACTTAAGAAATTGTGGGTCAGAGAATACATGTCTGATTTGAAGTGAAGATGTTCAATTTCAGAACCAGGGAACAACAATGCGGCAACCAGGAAGCAAATAAAAAAGATTGAAATCGCAACAATGGGAAACCGGACCAGTCCGAAGTAAATTCTCTTATTCATCATGGTGTAAAAGTAAGGCCTTAAGCCCAAGACTTTGAAACAGTGACGAGATCATCTTTGATGCTATTGACACCTTCAGCGTTTAAAACTTAACGGCAATTAAAATCTTGTCAAAAAAAAACAAGTCACATCAAAATAGATAGTAAGAATTACAGTTGGATGAGGTGTAAGAAATACCCTAATACCCCACTTTGTAGGCAATGTATGTGATTTTCACAATGGAATTTTATATTGTGTATAACATTTATTGGCAAAAACTATACAAATTAAATGTTATTGTGTATATTTGTCGGAACTAATCTTAAATCAATTAAATATGTTATTAAATATTATGGAACCAATTGCTCCTGACAATTATGTCGCATTTACCTTCTTTACAGGGTATATCGCCATGTTAGCAGCCTCAGTATTCTTCTTTGTCGAAAGAGGAAGTGTCAGCCCTAAGTGGAAGATGTCTTTACTTGTATCAGCACTCATTACAGGTATCGCAGCTGTTCACTACTATTACATGAGAGACTACAATCTGGCAACAGGCGATTCTCCGACTTTCTTCAGATATGTTGATTGGATCCTTACAGTTCCATTGATGTGTGTTGAGTTTTATCTGTTGACAAAACTTGCTGGCGCAAAAAAGAGTCTCCTATGGAAACTCATTTTGGCATCAACATGGATGCTCGTATGTGGATACATCGGAGAAGCATTTAACCCAGGTGGTGAAGGAGCTGCAGCACATTCTGTGACTTGGGGCATCCTATCAACATTGGGATACTTATATATTCTGTACAATGTTTGGTTCGGCGAAGTTGCGCAATTGGCTGCAAAAAGCAACTCAGACACGATCAAGCAAGGTGTGCGCTATTTGGGTTGGTTTGTCCTCGTAGGATGGGCCATTTATCCAATCGGATACATGTGTATGGACGGCGGATGGCTCAGTAGCCTCATGACTCCAGAAAGTGTAGATGTATGGTACAACATTGCAGATGCGATCAACAAAATCGGATTTGGACTGGTTGTGTATTCTATTGCTATCGCTGAAACAAAGAAAGAATTGGCATAGTGTAACACACAAGAAAATTGAAACGGAAATAGGACAGGTTCACCCCTGTCCTATTTTTTTTTGCTTAAAAATTCAATCGCAGCAAGCGCTGCGGATTCTCCCGAGATCATGGCTGCATTTAAAGAGCCATTTAACAGTGTATCTCCAGCGAGAAACACACCAGGTGTGGCACGTGATTCAGAGGGAGGCATGGCGGTTTTTAAATCCTGTAGATTTGGCAAGGCCTGGGGTATCGAATACAATTTAATAAACTGGGGAGACACAATGCCGCAGTGCTCTTCTAATTCATCTTTCACCCTTGAAATTAACATCTCATCAGATAACTGATGACGATCGATCACTGTGACAGAAAGCAATTGTTTGCTGGGGTTTGACACCTTTTTTAAGCTCGTGTGGTAAAAGATGTTGTTAATGAGCGTTCCCTCCTGTGGAATGAGCCCAATTAATTCTTTACGAATCACCCTGTGGTCGGTTTCAAAATACAAAGTCTGGCAAGATTTCCAAGCCATTGATTTATGTTTTTCACTTTCCACCAACTCACGTGCATCTGTGGCCACAATCGTTGCAAGCGACGTTAATGTTGTGTGGTCTTTAAGCGTGACTTCACCTTCCTGGACCGACGCGACATGTGTGTTAAACATGAAATCTGTGTTCTGAAGCTTTGCATGCAATTGCTTTGGAATCGCCACCATCCCTGCCTTAGGCAGAGCAGCAGATCCATCCCCAAACATTTTATAGACAAACTCAAACATCCTGCTGGAAGTATCCAATGTCGTTTCTAGAAAAATCCCACCAAAAAACGGCATGAAAAAATCTCGAATAATCTCATTTGAAAACCCGTAATCCTGTAAATAAGAATATGTGGATTTTTCAGGATCTGAGAAAATCTCTGACAGGGTTTTTCTCTTTAACGTCCGATTGAGTTTTAGGATTCTCAGTTTATCTGAGAAAGAACCTATTCCCGAAAACAGGGTCGGCCACAAAAAAGACATCGCCTTCAAGGGATCGCCGATGATGTTTTGCTTCTTGTTTAAGAAAATCGACGCCCCAGGCAAAATCTTCTGCAATTCTAAAGCCTCAAAATCAAGGTGTTTCTGAGCTTCTGGATAAGATGTTAGAAGGACTTGAAAGCCATGATCCAATTGAAAGCCATTCACAACATCGGTTTTCACCCTTCCACCCACGTCATCAGTGCGTTCAATCACAACCGGATGATAGCCATGGGCTTCTAACACACTGGCAGCGACCAGGCCACTGACTCCAGCGCCCACAACATGTATGTGACCCTCTGACTGATTCATCGCATTCTGATTATCCTCATCACGACAGGTGAAGTGTTTTTAAATAAAGCGCGCCATTCTCAAGATGCTGTTTCCGCTTCTCTTCAGGCATTTTATCAAACATACGCACGAGCATCCCCAACCTTGGATTGGATAAAAAGAAATCGCGATGCGTATCCATAAAGCGCCAAAAGAGACCATCCCAAGTCGCTTGCCAATCCCCTTTTTTATAGTTGCTCATTTTCATGATATAGTTGCTCCCACTGATGTAAGGCTTGGTCGCCATTAAACCGCCATCAGAAAATTGACTCATGCCATAGATATTTGTCACCATGACCCAATCATAGGAATCCACGAAAAGCTCCATGAACCACCTGTACACTTCATCTGGATCGAATTCACACAACATCATGAAGTTCCCTAAAACCATTAAGCGTTCTATGTGATTGCAATAGCCTGTTTTCAATACTTTTTTAATCGTTTGATCAATGGGTAGAATGCCCGTCGTACCATCATAGAATGAAGCTGGGATTTTCTTTTTAAAATTCCAAAAATTGGTGGTGCGTTCATCACTGCCTCTGCTTTCATAAATACCTCTGATAAATTCTCTCCAACCTATAATTTGTCTTACAAAACCTTCAGTAGAGTTCAGAGGGATATTATTCACCTCTGCATGGCGCAGGCATCGGTCTATCACTTCTTTGGGAGTAATTAACCCCACATTAAGCATGGGCGTCAAAACGCTGTGGTTTAAAATAGAGTTTTCTGCCACGATGGCATCTTCATAGACACCAAACTCAGAAAACCGATGCTCAAAAAATTGGTCGAGCCACGCGCTCGTCTCTGAAAAACTTGTGGGATACAATGCATACGAAGTGAGGTCTCCGAGATGATGTGAGAAATGTGTCTCGACATAAGAAGTCGCTTCGTCGAAATACAAATCGTTCTCGGGAAAATGAATGGCGGGTGGGATTTTTTTTGCAGGATATTTCTTTCTGTTCTCTGTATCGAAGGTCCACTTCCCTCCCATGGGCTTTCCGTCGGAATCCATTAAGATGTTTCGCTTTTTACGCTGTTCGGTGTAGAAAGTGGTTTGGTGGTATTTCTTTTTATCACGTCTAAAAAAGACGGCGAGATCGTCTTTTGAATTTAAAAACATCGGAGAAGGATACTGAGTCCCTTGAATGCCTGATTCGCGTAAACCTTGACTGAGTCTTTTTTGAAGCCAGTTGTCGACAGGATCGATGTAATGGATGTGATCGACGCCTAAACGTTTCAAGGCAGGCACAAGGTCTCTGATGTCTGACATCTTATCGGCAGATTCCACATAGTGTACCTCCAGGTTTTTCTCGTTTTTAAGAAAATCAGCATAACGCTTCATCGTGGCCCTGTGAAATGCGATTTTCTGCTTGTGAAAAGGATACTGTTTGAAGAACAGGAATTCTTCCACAAGGTAAAATGGTGCTTTGTTGTCAAAAAGGGGAGATTCTTGAAACAACTGATTCGGAAATAAAATGTTGGCTTCTTTCATTTGGTTCTTCTACAACGTTCGCTACAATATTTCACTTCGTCCCAATTCTTCGCCCATTTTTTACGCCATGTAAAAGGAAGGCCGCACACGAGACATATTTTTTGAGGCAGGTTCTCTTTTTTCATCCCCTCGCATTTGAAAGCATATTCCTGAAATTAGCGTTTGCTGATTTTATTTCCAGAAATGGCGCTTTGACGCGAACATTTAAACCGTGTCATGTCCGCGTTGCGCTTGTAGAGATGTTTCTGGCTGACCCCACTGTTCACGCGCTTACGCCAAAGCTTGAAACTCGACGCTTTCAGGGACTTTCGCATTAATTTAATGACTTCATTTTCGGGATATCCAAATTGAAAAAAAATAGCCTCAAAGGGCGTGCGATCTTCCCAAGCCATTTCTATAATTCGATCATGTTCTCGCTCTGTAAGCACCTGAAGATCAGCCATTGAAAAAGACGTGTTAGATTTTCTATTTAAAACAAGGTGAGAAAGGCAATCTAAAGTCAGAATGTGACCGTTAAACAACCCCCTTACACACGTACAAGATAAGCCAGAATATACCTAAACAGGCACAATCCGGAAGATCTTCCCAGGCGCTTCCACCCCGAAATAAATATAGCCATCGGCACACTGTTCGATGCTTCTCATCCTTCCGATTTCTGGAAACAGTTTTTCTTCTTTGAGCCACACGTCATTTTCATCAAAGACATCTCTGTGGAGATAGTTAAACTTCAAAGAGCCAGACAAAATATTCCCTTTCCAAGCGGGGTATTTGTCACTGGTGACGATGTCCATTCCACAGGTTGCAATCGAAGGTACCCAATATCGAATCGGCTGCGCCATGCCTTCTTGGTGGGTTAAGTCCGTAATCGACGTGCCGATATAATTGATCCCATATGTGATGACGGGCCAGCCATAATTGTTCCCCGGTTCAATAAGGTTCACTTCATCCCCCCCTTTGGGACCGTGCTCGTTGTCGTAAATCTTATTCCTGGCGGGATTGTAGCAAAGGCCTTGTGGATTGCGATGTCCATACGAATAAATGGATTTTCTTGCGTCAGGCGTGTTGTAAAAGGGATTGTCTACGGGCACAGATCCATCATCGTTTAAGCGGTGGATTTTGCCCAAATCATTGCCCAGGTACTGCGGATTGTCGTCCCGTCTCCCCCGCTCTCCGATGGACACAAATAAATAGCCGTCATTGTCAAAAATCATGCGACTGCCATAGTGAAGGTTTGTACTCAGATAAGGTTCTGCGATGAAGATATCTTTGCCATCGGTGATGGCATTGTTTTCTAGCCTGCCTGAAAAAATTGCGGTTGTTGCGAGACCATCGTCGTCGGGTTTGGGCTTAGAATAGGAAAGGTAAATAAGGTGGTTATTCTCAAAATCAGGATGCAAAATGACATCCATCAATCCCCCTTGACCTTTATATTTCACGGAAGGCAATCCCGTGATTTCTTGAATCACACTGTCTTTTTTAGAGAACAACTTCCCCGATGTCTCGGTGTAAAACAACCGTCCCTCCTGGCTCTGCGTGATGGCCCAAGGAGAAGTTATGTTGTCTGCCACAAGCTCCAGTCTCAACCGCATCCCTTCTGATACAAACACCACATCTTCATTTGCGCCAGAATTGAAATCCGCCGATTTCTTATCCTCTATCGCTGCCAAAATATAATCGACCAATTCATACACTTGCATGTCAGAAAGGACCTCACCATACGCTGGCATGCCATCCGCTTCTACGCCATGCTTCACAACATCGAACATCTCACTCCGCGTACTTCCATACACCCATTTCTCCCTGTCCACAAACGCCTTCACTTGCTTCCCATGACAAGAGGCACAGTAGTTACTGTAATACTTCTCAGCATCTCCCCTGTCCTCTTGGAGGACTGAGGCTTTTGTTTTGTTGAACGTATTCATCGTACAGGTGCTCCATGTGAAAGACACGCCCAGCAAGAGGATGACGGCAATAAAGGTGGGGATGACTTTTTTCATGGAGAAGTGCTGGGGTTAGATTACCTAAATGTAAAGAAGTAAGTCATAAAGTTCAATTGAAATTTGATGGGACTTCGTAAGGGACTAACCTCTGACATTTAAAGTCAAGACAATATCAAGTCTGTTTTCTGCGTCTTAGTATAAGAAACCTAAAACCCCCAAAAAGTATGAATAAGCGCCTTGCTCTGTTATTTGGCATCATTGCTTTCAATGTAAATGTAAATGCACAAGACACGATTTGTGTGATGGTGACACCCGATGAATTAATTACGTTTGATTATCAAACCAGTGAAGTTATAAATCGTCAGCCCCAAAATGCCTTTCTTCCCATCACGATTCATGTTGAAGACACAGAGGTACTTTGTTTGCATTTGTTAGATGAAAAGAGAAGGTTTAGAGATATTACAACGATTTGGGAGGATGGTGATCACCGCCACGATACGTTTGAAAGCAAAGATGATGTGTATTACACTCCCCACGGGTTTGGAGGCCTGGATGTTGAGGTGAGTGAAGCCCGAAAAAGAAAAAAAGAGTGAGTTCCTGCCGCACTGACGTACGATTCGTCATTTAAAACACCCCTAAGATTGAGAAAGTTAAACCGTCCATTTATTCGTTATGAGAAATTTTAAAAGTCAATAATCTCAAACGTTAGACGAAGGATGTATGATTTCAAATAATTGCTCGTTGGAGAAGCGGAGCGGGAAATCGAAACATTTCGAGAATAATTTGAAGGACTGACATCAACGTCTTGAGCACTTCGTTCATGTAACTTTACACCGCAACATGAATAAAATGAAAATCACCCATCAGCTTCTAAGTACATTGTCCACCACATTGATGCTGGTGATGGGTGGGCAGCTATACGCCCAAAGCCTGAGCGACATTTCCTTCGGGACGGATGAGACGTTTGAAGTGGTGACGTGGAATATCGAGTGGTTCCCAAAAAACGGCACTGCCACGGCGGATTCAGTAGGCAGGATTATTGAATCCCTTGACGTGGATGTGCTGGGGCTCCAAGAAATAGATGACACGACCCTGTTCCGACAAGTGGTCAATAACGTGCCAGGCTATGAACTGTTTATCGCAGAAGGTTGGTTTGGAGGACTTGCGTACGTCTATAAGACGAGTACGGTAAATATCCAGTCCATCTATAAGATCTATGAGAGCTCTCTGTTCTGGAACCCGTTTCCCAGATCCCCACTAGTGATGGAACTCACATTTATGGGGGAAGACATTGTAGTGATCAACAACCACTTCAAATGCTGTGGCAATGGCCTGCTCGACATGGGCAACTCCTCGGATGAGGAATACAGACGCTATGAAGCCAGCTCCCTGCTTAAAGAATACATCGATACAAATTTTGCTTCATCACGGGTGATCGTTTTGGGAGACCTCAACGACATCCTCACCGACAACTATGCAAACAACGTGTTTAAGGTGTTTTTAGAGGACCCCACACACTACCAGTTTGCAGATGAGGCGATTGCTTCCGGCGCACAGTCAGGATGGTCCTATCCAGGTTGGCCTTCACACCTCGACCACATCCTCATCACAGACGCGCTCTTCGCGGATCTTTCAAATCCTGGCGCTGAAGTCGCTACAATTAAAGTTGATGAGTTCATGTCGGGGGGATTTTCAAGCTATGACTATTACATTTCCGACCACAGACCCGTGGGGATGAAAATCCAAGTGTCTCCCGCTGCAGTGCCTTCAGTGGAAGGATCACTCTCCCACATCGAGATCTTCCCCAACCCCACACTCGGGCAGGTATCCATCGACCTGACAAAATGCCTCCATCCTACTGAACTTAACATCACGGATATACATGGCAAATCCATCTACACCATGCATTGTCCGAAAGGCGATTTGATCGATGTCAACCTCGAAGGACCCGCAGGAATATATCTGCTCAGTCTCGAATCTGGGAAGACCAAATCTGTGACGAGGTTGATGAAAGAGTAAAAATTTCTGTATGAAGAGAACCCTGGGAGGGTCAAGTGAGACGTATCACGGTGTTAGTCGACCATGGGACAATCTGCACCGAACGCTCCAAGAATCATCAAAAGGTCTGTGACAGTCACGACAAGGTCGTCATCGATGTCGTTCACGCATGATTCTTGGCATCCAAAATCACTGAGGAGCAACAACAAATCGTCTACACCCACAATTCCATCCTGATTTATATCTGCATGACAACTTCCAAGTCCTTTGGTGAGAACAATTCCCAATCGATTCATCCCAAGGGTGTCATCCCAAACATCCTCGCCGCTGCCAAGATAACTTGCAATGCGAATGGCATATTTCGGATGGCTTGACACAGACATATGTGGGTCTTTAAGGAATAAAAGACACTCATATACACCCGAGGGCAATGCCTCCACGTCAAGGTGCTGAGTGACTTGAACCACCTCTCCAGGGTTCCAGGTTCTTGGATCCGAGTTCACGTCGAAGTGAACAATTTCGGAGCCGTCTGTGGCGCGCAACACAACCTCGACCTCACGAGGATTAAAAGGTGCCGCGAATCCAACGTTTTGAATAGAAAACGAAATCTCAGCCATGGATGATGCATCAGGATTATATACCATGGATGCGTTGAGAAGCTCAAATCGATATCCCAGCCTACGGTTGATCTCATCGATACATCCGCCCTCTACCCAATCGTTGTTCACGTCATTGTTGTAAGTACTGTTTAAGAAGGAAACATGCATCTGCTCCAGTTCCAATTGAACCTGACCTCCATCCGTTTCACTACAGTTGTTCTGGGGGTTATAGCCATCATAGCACGTCTCCCCTCCCACGACCACGAACTTGCTCTCGTCTCGCAGGTAAGGTCTCAAATGGGTTGTGTCCGCAGATGCATAGGGCTGTCCTGAATGCCCGAGATCGTTGTAGGTTCCGTAGTCGTCCCAACTGGAAAGCATACAATCGATGTGAAAACCAATCCTGGCTTCATTAACTCCGGAATAGGCATATGCTGAATCCATGGTGCTTGATGTTGTAGGCGCACTTGGGCCATGGATAAATTTCTGCTTCATTTGGGGGGTACGAACTTGCACCATTCTGTCTTCTGGCAAAACAGACAGCAGGGAGTCCAAAACAAGTGAGCGTAAGGCCCAATCCTCGTCACTTAAAAACCCATCATCTCCAGGAGATCCAAAATAGTCCGTGTAGTACCCCTCTCCATAAGCCCCGATGAAACCCAACTGCATGAGGGCAATGACATCTACATTTTCTTCAATCACATCTGCCAGTTGCCCCATGTGCAAGAGGACATTGTCTAGGTTGCTATCTCCATATAAGGCATTCGGATCTTCCACTGTGGGACCCAATACCTCATCAATGTAAGCAAACCTCAGGATCAACTTGACACCATATTCTCTCGCCAGGTTAAAATCCGATTCCAGCGACTCCATGACGCTTTCTGGAAGAGGAGATTCCTGGAAACCGTCCAGAATGACCATTCGCAATATCAAAGAATTGCATGTTTGGAAACCCGATGAATACGGTGTGTGCAAATCAGAATACACGCTCAAAGAGTACGCGCTAAGCATATCCCAATCAGAAGCCAATGTGCTCATTTGGGTATAAAAACCGCGCTCAGGATTACAGAAAATCTCATCGGAAGGAAGGAATTCTGCATGATTTTGTCCTTTTACAGAGAAGGCAAACATCCAGAGAAATAGGATAAAATTGAATCTGAGCCACATAAAACAAATTTAACCAAGTTTTATCTGTAAACTGATGATTGACAACCTTAACCGCTTATTTAAATGGCTGGACCTAGAATGACAGACGCCGAAAACCCTCAACCCCGATTTGGTCAAGTAGATTTTTTTACTCGAAATACCAGCGATGGCTGAATGTCATTATGGCAAAGGAGTCAAGGCTTAACCCATATAAATCGGTTCCGGCCAAGCCAGCCTCAACAGAGAAATTCCATTCGCCGCAAAGCAAATGTGTACGCTCACTGCCCCGCCGCTCTAACCGCTTTTTCATTCGCTTAGAAACCTCCTGAGAACAACGGTTGTTGGGAATCCCCACTTGTAGATAAAGATGAGCCGGAAAAATCCTTATCCCCCCGGTCACACTTCGTCCTGTACGGAGGTCCTTGAATCCTCTTCCAATTTTCATCGTCACAAGGCTAGGCACAGCTAGGCCATATTGAAAATCCCAAAAAGACGTCTCAGAGACAAAAGTTTGATGTCCGTATAAGACGGAAAGGCCCGGTGAAATTTCCAATTCAGAGTCTGTGTAGCTGAGGCCAACGTTGGTCTCCAAGTATGTGAGTTTGTCTTGAGCATAGAAGCTCGAAAAGCAGAGCAGTCCGCTCAAAATCCCAATCAAAATTCTCATTGTAGTGGTTTTGTTAGAACAGCAAAAATAAATATCATCTGTTAAAACCCGCTGTGTTTCATTTACAAAATTGCTGACTTCCTTATTATGTTTGCACGCTGGAACAAGTGGGCGTCAAAAAAAAGCAAATGGATTTAAAATTAACGTTGACAATACTATTTGCAACAAGCATATTCACTCTTTCATTCGGTCAAGTGGGAACGGTTTATGGCACTGCTAGAGTGGACAACAACACACAAGCCTTTACAACCATTTCCATCTCTACAAATCCAACAAAAGGCACATTTACTGATTCAAATGGAAATTTCGAGATTGGAAATATATCCTATGGAACATACACCGTAACAGCTTCATTTGTCGGATATACAACGGTGACAAAAACGGTGACACTCAATGATACCAATCCTCAATTTGAGTTAAACTTTAATTTGGATGACAATTTAAATGTACTAGACCAAATTGTCATCACCGGCACAAAAACAACCAAAAGGCAAACAAATTCCCCTGTCATTGTAGGCATTATTAACAGCAAAACACTCAATAATGTACAGGCATGTAATTTGTCTGAAGGGTTGAAGTTTCAACCAGGCTTAAGGGTTGAAACAAATTGCCAAACGTGCAACTACAACCAATTGCGGATGAATGGATTGGCAGGTGGATATTCTCAAATCCTCATTAATGGCCGTCCTATTTTCAGTCCCTTAACAGGTCTGTATGGATTAGAACAATTGCCCACAAATATGATAGAAAGAATAGAGGTTGTGAGAGGTGGTGGTTCTTCATTATACGGCTCGAGTGCCATCGGTGGAACTGTTAATGTGATTACGAAAGTCCCCAAGAAAAATGCGTATGAATTCAATTCCTTTTATCAAAATATAAACGGAAAAGCAGACAACTTGGTGCTGAGCGGAAATACGTCTTTGGTGTCTAAAAACCGGAACTTAGGCGCGGCCTTCTTTTTTAACCTCAGTGAAAGAGAATGGTATGATGACAATGGGGATCATTACTCTGAATTGCCCAAACTGGAAAACACCTCATTTGGCACAAACCTATTCTATACCCCGAATAACAATCAGAAATTAGAAATGAGCCTCAGCCATTTAAATGAATATAGATATGGTGGAGAAATGGTCGAAATGCCTGCTGAGCTCACACAACAATCAGAAGAGCGATCCACACAAGTGTGGATGGGAAGTGCCGACCATCACATAAATTTCAATGATGACCATTCTTCAATGATCGCTTACGTGGCTGGACAAAACACGAAGCGGACACACTATACAGGGATATTCCCAGATGAAGAGCCACAAATCCAAGCGCATCTAGATGCCCCGCCTTATGGCACCTCAGACGTAGTGACATACCAGGGAGGGCTTCAACTGAATCACAAAGCAAACGGATTGATCGCTGGAACAAATACGTTGACTTTGGGCACAGAATACGTCTATGACGATGTGTTTGATGAAATTTCCTCCTACAATTATCTCATCGACCAAACCACTAAAGATTTTGGCGCGTTTTTACAAAGCGATTGGGAAATATCTCCTTCTTTCAATCTTCTTTCAGGCGTAAGAACCGACAAACACAACTTGATTGATGATTTGGTTTTTAACCCAAGGGCATCACTGCTGTACAAAGTTAAAAGCAACACGCAGTTTAGGCTGAGTTATGGAACAGGCTTTAGAGCGCCTCAGGCGTTCGACACAGACTTACATATTGCTTTTGCAGGGGGTGGAATTTCCCGCGTTTCATTGTCTCCTGATTTGATTCCTGAAAAATCAAAAAGCTACAGTGCGTCTGTGAATTATGACAAACCATCTGAACAATCTATCGTGGGTTTTACATTAGAAGGCTTTTACACCAGATTGGAGGACGCGTTTTTTCTTCAACCCATCGGACAAGATGCGTTTGGTGAGGTCTTTGAAAAGCAAAACGGACAAGGCGCCACGGTGCAGGGTGTCACTTTAGAATTAAGGGCCAACTTCGACAAGAAAGCACAAATAGAATCAGGATTCACAATACAATCCAGTGAATTCGATGAGAAGGTTGAATATATCGAGGGCGTTGAAGGGATAAGAGAATTTACAAGAACACCTCGCCATTATGGATATTCTACGTTAACCTTTGCCCCAAACAAGAATGTGAATGCCAGCCTCAATTACGTGTATACGGGTGAAATGGTGATGCCTCATTTTGCGGGTGCACCCAATCAATTGGTCGATGAAATGTATACGTCAAATGCATTTTCTGAGTTAAGCACAAAGATCGGTTACACGATTGGAATTGAAAAGTTCAAATCACAAATAGAGATCTATGGGGGTGTGAAGAATATGTTCAATGCCTATCAATCCAACTTTGATGTTGGAAAAAACCGAGATAGCAATTTTGTCTTTGGACCTTCACTTCCCAGAACCATTTACTTGGGCATCAAATTGATGTCAAAGTAAACCCAAGAAACCTTACGCCTTGGACAATCTAAACATCGGCGTGAAGAGGATTCAAGAAGCCGGAGAATAAAGCGACCCGAGAAAACAAAGGAGACAATGGGCTTACTCGTTCTCAGCCTGCGGGGTAACAACCAATTTTAATTAAATCTGCGCCGCTTTCTATCCATCCTTCCTGACCAGAAACGCGAATTTTAACCCAATTTTTAAAATAAAAATCAGATTGTATGGGATTCTCAACAGCCATGACGAGCAATGTGACTTCTGTGTTTGGATCTAAAGTCACCGTCTTCGTCGCTAGAGGGGTGTCACCAAATGGATCAATGATGATGTCTAATTCACAAGCATTCGGCGGGAATTTGGCACCCTCTTTTACCTTTAAAATGTAAAAGTCATTGATACGCGGGATCTTGAGTGTATCGAGTTCCAGATGCAACATGTCAGACCTTTCTGTAAAATTAAATGGCAATTCATACCCAAAATATCCAGCCCACCCTTCCCCTTTGATTTCACCATTCTCCGAGATGAAACTGCCCGCGATCTGACAGATGTCAGATTGCTTGATGGTGTGTTCTTGGAGTTGCAAGAATGAAACCACTTGAAACCCTGGCGCAGAAGGAGAGAACTCTAAATCGAATTGAAGTAGGGTCATTTTCTCATCAGAACGAATCTCAGATACATAGACTGAATTACTGGCTTCTATAAGAAAGTTCCGATCTATAGACAATTCATCATTGAATAGATCTGTTTGCAAAACGCCATTCTTATAGAGAGACAAACTTTCTGTGGTGCAACTCTCGGTGTGTGTTGGATTGTTTGTCGTATCAGGAGCCATACAGACCTGGTTTTCATAAAGTTGATAGCGCGTATTTTCAATACGAACAGAATATATCAATTCCGTTTTTTCATAAAATTGCACGTCAGAAATGCTTGATATGTCAGTGCGAACAGCTTCAGGTGTGTCTGAACAGCTGCTCAGAATCAAAATAATACAGAAAAATAAAGAGGTCAATTTCATACCTGTAAGATTACAATGAAAACGTCAGCTTAAATCCCAAAAATTCAATCGTTTAATTACACTAAAAAACAAAAGGTAGATAGATCAAAAAAAGCATAGAACAACAATGAAATATCCTCACGCATTTAAGTAGAACTGAACAACAATATCGTATAAATTAGCGGAATATTATTTCCTCAACAGTCTATGAAAAAAGTGATCGTAATAGGTAGTGGTTTTGCTGGTTTAAGCGCTGCAGCATATCTCTCAAAAGAAGGCTTTGATGTCACTGTTGTGGAGAAAAATAAGCAAATTGGTGGTCGCGCTAGAAATTACAAGGCGAACGGTTACACATTTGATATGGGGCCGAGCTGGTACTGGATGCCTGAAATTTTTGACAATTTCTTTCACAGTTTTAATCACACCACAAAGGATTTTTATGAACTGAAAAAATTAGATCCTGGCTTTAAAATTGTATTTGACAATGCCGATATGATCCTTCCTGCGAATTGGAATGAAATATGTGATTTATTTGATCGCCACGAAGACAACGGCGCAAAGAAGTTAAATAAGTTCATGGAAGATGCAGAAAAAAAGTACAGTATAGGCCTCCGGTTTTTATATAATTCCCCTGGACTTTCTGTCACTGAACTGCTGAAAAAAGATGTGTTATTTAACGCAAATAAATTACAATTACTGACCTCGTACAGAAAACATATTAAAAGACATTTTACGGACCCTAGATTAATCAGCTTGTTAGAGTTTCCTGTCCTTTTTTTAGGAACATCCGCAGAGAGTGCACCTGCCCTATACAGTCTGATGGCCTATTCTGGCATTAAACAAGGCACGTTTTATCCCATGGGAGGCTTTGCGAAAGTCATTGACAGTATGGCCGAAGTATGTAAAACCAATGGCGTCAAATTTTTGTTAGATGAACAAGTAACTAAAATCAACATCTCTAACAAAAAAGCAGAATCTGTCACCACAAAAACGCAAGAATTACCAGCTGACTTTGTTGTCGGGGCAGCAGACTACGCGCATATTGAATCAAAATTACTTGACACAAAATACCAAAACTATGATGCTTCATACTGGGAGAGCAGAGAATTTTCACCCTCAGCACTTTTATTTTATCTCGGCGTCAATAAAAAATTAAACAATCTTGAACACCATACATTGTTTTTTGATGAAGACATGGAAAAGCTTTCTCAAGAAATTTATGACACCAAGGTTTGGCCTGAAAAGCCTCTTTTCTATACATGTTGCCCTGCAAAATCAGAAGAAGGTTTGGCCCCCGAGGGGAAAGAAAACCTTTTCATCTTAATGCCTATTTCTGCTGGGCTTGAGGATACCGAAGCGCTTCGCGAAAAGTATTTCCAAATTATTCTCAAAAGACTTGAGCGATACTGCAATCAGGAGATACTATCGGACATTGAATATAAGAAAAGCTATTGCATCAAGAACTTTGAAGAAGATTATTTCGCTTACAAAGGAAATGCATATGGCCTCGCAAATACATTGATGCAAACAGCCAACCTGAAACCTCGAATTAAAAACAAAAAGGTCAGCAATCTCTATTATTGTGGCCAATTAACAGTGCCAGGACCTGGCGTTCCACCTTCAATAATTTCAGGACAACTCGTCGCAGAACAAATCATTAAAAGAAATAAATAAAAGCGATTTCCAAGAACAACGATTGGAAAAGCGGGACGCGTTTATCTCCTCATCAAGAATCTTTAACGAGCTCTGTGCTGATTCTTCCCAAGGAAAGACGAAGACCGGAAACTGCACCAGCCTTGTCCCTAACGACACGGCCAAACATGTCACCAAATATGAATTCATCTGGCGTTTCAGAATACACACGTGAAGCCTCCAATTCAACCCCCGTATTTTCATCAATTTGATACCCCATCAACTTATCCTGTTCCATGACAATGTTGAGATTAAAATCGGGCGCACTATAATGACCCAAGAGGTGCTGACATTCAACCGACTTTAATACCAATGTCGAATCCAACGCCAAGTTCATTTCTTCAGCCAATCTTTCATGAATATCAATGGCACGGTTCCGAAAATTCAACGTGTACCGAACATGATTACGCAAATTAATAAAATGGAAATGGACCATTGAATTGAAGTAAAACGGATCTTCCATGCAATGGTCAATCATCACATCTGGGAAAGCGAGAAAAGGAATTGTGGCGGATGCGTATTGGGATGTCCTTGCAG
>PACT01000010.1 GCA_002700285.1 Crocinitomicaceae bacterium
GATTATACGGGTATGTGATAGTCTCTTGAGCGCTTAAAGAAAGCGCTAAGAAACATAGTGATATAGTGAAGATGTGTTTCATGATTTTAGTCGTTAACGTCGTATTGACCTGAAGCGGAAGAATAATCTCCCGAAGCGGTGTTAGACGCCCCCCCCGAGACAGAAGAAGATTCTCCCGAAGCGGTGTTACCTGCCCCCCCCGAGACGGAAGAAAAATATTCAGAAGCGTTGTTGAAGAACCCCCCCGAGACGGAAGAATACTCTCCAGAAGCGGTGTTGCCATTCCCCCCCGAGACAGAAGACCAATTTCCAGAAGCGGTGTTAGACTGTCCACCCGAGACGGAAGAATAATATCCCGAAGCGGTGTTGCTATACCCTCCCGAGACGGAAGAACGATCTCCCTCAGCGGTGTTAGACTCCCCCCCCGAAACGGAAGAATTAGCTCCCTCAGCGGTGTTGCTATACCCTCCCGAGACGGAAGACACTTCTCCCGAAGCATTGTTATAAGTCCCCCCCGAGACGGAAGAAGTAGTTCCCGAAGCCGTGTTATTCTGTCCCCCCGAGACGGAAGAAAAATGTCCTGTAATGCTATTGTTAAAACCAACTACAATACCTCCAAAGGAGGAATAAGTATGACCGTAACCTACAACGAGGTTGTGAGAACCAGATTTGTCAGCGTTGCCAGAGAGGTCTTCTTCATCATACCCAATGATGATGTTTCCTGTTCCGTTCACATTTTCAAGTGTTGAACCCTGTCCGTTTACAACTTGGAGGTTTGCTCCTGAGATTAAAACTGTTTCTTCACTAATGGAAATGTACTGCTGAAGCTGAGTGATGTATGCCTGCTGGGCTTCTACAGTAGCTTGAAGTAGATTCTGATTGTCAACAAGCTGACCTATGACTTCTGCTAAACCTACCCCATCAATTTGAATCTCAGTAGGCGTAAACGTATTACCATAATTTACTAAAAAGTCCGCAAGATCTGGCACTGTAATATTCCCATCAGCATTCCCATCAGGGTTATACGGGTAGTTTATAGTCTCTTGAGCAGTTAAAGAAAAGCAAAGGCTTATTAAGGCAAGGGAAAGTAAAGTTCTCATAGTCTTGGTTTTAAGACTAACAAGATACAACTATTAATTTATGTGTAGCCTCGGAAGTGCTACGCACTAAGTAACAGCTAGACTAGAAAGGCTTTTATTTCATCTTACTTCTAAGCGCATCCAAATCAATGCTGTGAAAAATTGACAAAATACTATACCTGCTTTCCTGATTCAAGATGTCACATTCTTTAATGATTTCAATTAAGTTGCCATTTTTGAAAATGGCTTTAGTGAAGTTATAATCACCATCATTAATCCAACCAATTCCATCCAAATTTCCATTTTTAAAATTTCCAAATTCAATTTGGTCTTCGTAATCAAGTGTCTTGCCTAAACCATTTAGTTCATTATCAATAAAATCACCTTCTTTCTCATAATTTCCTGATATAACGGTGCTTTCAGCAAATTCTTCTGACATAGTGATGCTTCCATATCCATGGAGCTTTCCACACTTAAATTCACCACTAAAAATTAATCCTGGATATTGGTCATGGTCAAAGGGGAATTCTATTTCACTCTTTCCATTAATAGATGGATCAAATATTGAAATATTCGATGAAGCATCATCAATGACAATATTATCAGAAGTCTCATCATCACTGATGATTTTAGTCTCAGTTGTCTCTAAAGTCCCGCAAACTTCTCCAATACTCAAAATATCTCCTTCTTCTCTTGCAAGGTGAATAATACCGTCATATTCAGAAACTAATTCGATAGTAGCCTTATCAGTTTCAAGAATAGCTATTTTTTGATCTTTTTTTACTTGGTCTCCAGTTTTAACCATCCAGGATATAAGTTTAATATACTTTGGAGTTCTTTCTCCTAGAGATTTAATGGCAATGTCTACTTCCACTTCAGATTGCTTTTTTATAGTTACCCTTTTCATTTATATATCCAAACTTAATACCTCCAACACTACCTGAGAGTAATGACATTCCTAAAATAGCAACTTGGATAAACTTATCTTTAGATATAGCTTTTAACCCCCCAGATGAAACTCCCATTTGAGAACCAAAAATAAGTGGTATTTGATTTTCTTTTGGATTAAGAAATTCTTCATCCGTAACTATAGAAACAATGGAGCTTAGAACCTGCCATCTACTATTACCAGAGTTTATGTTAGATTTTGATCTGGGCACTAGGATTTCATTTCCTGAAGTCTCTATATAGCTGGATAAGTCACGATTCCACGATCTATGTCTCTCCTGAATCAATGAAATGTCATTAACAACAGTTATAATTTCATAGTATGACTTTAGTTCAGTCAATTTTATAATATTTTATATCATTACTCTCGGGAGTAGTATTGCCAAAGTAGTAGCTCGAAGATTCTCCATCTACAATAAGTGTTTTGTAAAATCCAGATGGAATCCTAACACCATCAATATTGTCAGAATTTTCAAATTCAACTTTAATGTACACAAAGACATTATTATCCTTTGCTAAGTCACGCTCCTTCTCCTCCAAATATTTCCATACTTTCTGGTTTAAACTATCATTTTGAAGAGCACAATTTAAGTAAGTGAAAGTTTCTTTTTTGTCGTCACAATTACAATCTAGAGATGCTGAAGGCGCCATATGACCTCGATCATAGATATTATCTTTATAATGCTTTGATTTTGAAGTTATTATGTTATGTCTTTTACTTAATGTTTGTGTAAATCCTCTACAAGAATCGGGAAGACTTTTTGCATCAGGACAAGAAACTTTATACCAGACTTCAATTGGTTGTAAATGATTTTGACTGTAAACAACCGAATAGTTGTTAAGATGAATAAGTGTGTCTTGTTTATTTTCCTGCCCAAACACACTAAAACAAAGTAAATATGCTAAAGCTGTAATAAATAGTCTCATTTTATTCGGTTTATAACTTGAAAGGTACTTCAAAGCCTCGGCATATCCTCAAGCTTAAGACTCGGTATCTCTAAACCACGTAAATAACCTAACGTAACAGCTAGACTTGCATGCCCCATTGCTTGTTGTAAGATCGTGAGACTACCAGTCCGTTTATAGATTTCGATGGCACCTGAGTGACGGAATGAATACAGCGTTTGCAGGTCCTCTAAGACGTTAGATTGAGCTTTATACCGACTCCATAGCGTCTTGAAGTAATCCTTATTAAAAGGTTTCTCTGAGCTTGTAAAGATGTTGTCCTTAGAGTTTCCTTTTACAAGAAGATCTTGAATAAAAGAGGGGACAGGGACTAGTCGATTTCTGCCAGATTTATTTCTGTTGCCAGATAAATTAACATGACTAAGATCTTCCGAGAAGTCTCCCCAAGTAAGCTCTCTTATTTCTCTATGTGGTCGTAAAAGACACCCGTATGTCATTAAACTACATAAGTATAAATTGGAGTCGAACCTTTTAATGTCATCTAACACTTCCAGAAAGTTGCCAAAAGGCTTATGCATTTTTTCTTTTGTTTTTTTTGATTTTATACCTAGCATTGGATCTGAAGTCATTCCCATTTTCCGAGCTTCGTTTATTAGTGCGCATAATCTTAATCTATATGTGTTATAAGTGGTCTCAGAGTTATAATGACTTAAAATAGAATCAATATGAGACGATTGAATTGAAACCTCTTTCCTTTCTCTAATTCGTACTCTCTACGCCAATTATCAAACGTTGCAGTACATACCCTCAATTCATCAGCTATTTCTCTCCTCGTAACAAATCTCATAGACTTAAATATTAATAAATAAAAACACCAATTCACTCCATAATTAAAGTAACCCGAGTTAGGACTTACGCACTCTTAAATTATTTATTTTGTGTCAGTTAAGACGAATTTAGACTTAAATATTGGGTAGTCTATTGAAAATAGATAAAGGTTACTCACACGTCATTCACTAAATTTTAAATGCACAATTCACTGAGATTACTCGAACTATAACCCTGAAGTATTATTTCAATTCCATCATCCAAGAGCGTCAACACTGGAGTAAGATCTGTAATTCCAATATTGATTGCTTGATACAATTGAAACCCCCAAATACTACTGTAAACATTGAATTTACAATCGTGCATAAGGAATGTTACAGATGTATGAAAATTGGTCTCATTTTTGGTCTCACTTGTATTTTGAGCCTCTAAAATATGAGTTTTCAAAAGCTCTATATCGTCAATAAATAAAAGCCTTAGACACAAAAAAGCCCTGGATTTCTCCAAGGCTTTTGGTGATCCCACAGGGACTCGAACCCCGAACCGCCTCCTTAGAAGGGAGGTGCTCTATCCAGTTGAGCTATGAGACCATATCGCACTTAATAGGTACGTCTCGATTAGAAGGGTGCAAATATGCATCAAGATTTACTAAAATCATTCAAAATATGACGCATAAAAAAGCCCTCAACATGAGGGCTTTAAAATCGAATATTTTAGATAGAAATCTTAGTTAGAGATTTTTGCATCTGTTGCCTTTACTGTTTTCGTTTTCACCTTTGGCTTTTCAGACGACTTAGCATCGGCTGTTTTTGCACAACATGCTTTTCCATCCTTCTTACCACTGCAAGCAGCTTTCTCTTCAGAAGAACATGATTTCTTCTCAGCAGAAGATGCAGAAGAGCAACACGCTTTTCCATCTTTAGCGCCAGTAGAAGCAGCTTTGTCTTCAGAAGAACATGATTTCTTGTCGCCAGTAGCTGACTTTGCACAACATGCTTTTTTCTCACCATCAGCTTTCGCAGTGCAGCTTGATTTCTCTGTTTTCGCTTTGGTTTCTGTTGCAGGGGCATCTGATTGAGCAGATGTAGTGAAGGCAAACATGACGAGTGCTCCGAGTAATAATATATTTTTCATTGTTGATATAATTTGTTCATTTAGACCTTAAATATACAACTTCATTTACATTTTAGCTGCAAATGGTCAATTTGAAGTGCCTTTTTTAGTTGATTTAACAAAATCAAGAACGCTTTTATTCTAAATATTTATTCTAAATCTATGAGAATTGCGTAGATTTGCACTCCGATTTTGTAATAAATTTTACATGTCGGTATTTTTAAAGGAGAGGTGGCAGAGTGGTAATGCAGCAGATTGCTAATTTGTAGCCGGTTTCGGCTCCTGAGTTCGAGTCTCAGTCTCTCCGCTGAAACATGTATTAACGCCCGCTAAGCGGGCGTTTTTATTTCCCCATGGTTTGTTTTTAATTTTAACACATAGACAATTAGGGTGTCACATAACCCACCTCTGGACTTATCGAGATGAATGTCGTCTCTCAAAAAATAATCCTTATTTCAGTTAGAAAAAGGAAAAACTTAAGTATCTTCGCATCCGCTTTTAACGCTCGGGGCGTGGCCCAGCCCGGTTAAGGCGCCTGGTTTGGGACCAGGAGATCGCAGGTTCGAATCCTGCCGCCCCGACGAAAGAACTACCGCCCTGACGCAAGTCAGTGGCGGTTTTTTCTTTGTGATACATGGCGGTACGGAGGCGTGACCACACCCTTATTCTTATACACACATAAGATGTAAGCGCTACCAGAACGAGACATGTCTTCCGTAGCGGGCTTATTTCTTTCCGAAAAGCAATTTCAAGAGCGTGGCACCCACCTTTCTTTGGAGACCTAATTTTGTGGTCGGAACGCCTGTAGATCTTGCGATTTTTTGTTTAAATGTTTGGACACCAAGTAGTCTAGACAGACTAAATGAGAATCCATGTTTTTTTCTACGTCCCATGATTGTGTGTGTGTAATTTCTAGTGCTCAGTGCATGTGGTTGCCAATTATCAAAGATGCACCAACATCCTGATATCTGCCCGGTCGTAGGGAGAATCTTTTGAAAGTGGGATTTCTACAAAGCCAAATTTGTGATACAGGTGGATCGCATTTTTAAGCTTTAAATTAGAATACAACTCTACTTCTTTCACGCCCTTCGATCGGCAGTGCTCTAAAATAAAGGTGAGGATTTCATTTCCTATCCCTCTGCCCTGGCATTCCTTTTTGACAGCCATTTTATTAAGTTCCAGCGCACCGTACGGTGTAGGCATGAGCGCAACGGTAGCGACAACCTCACCATTGAGTATTCCGAAAAAGATCTCTCCGCCCTTCGCAATAATGGAATCCTCGGGATTCTTAAGGACGTATTCGTCATAAGGCTCTAACAAGGACATCTCCTCCAACCAAGCCATATTCAGCGTATAGAACGCTGACTTCCATTTGACGTTATAGGGTTCGAATTGAAGCAATCGTGTGAGGAATTAATTTTGAGGAGAGATCGTTTGACCTGGGTATGTCATTATGAACGAGGCTAGTCAACAACGATTTGGTTTCGCAATACCGTGTCAGAAGTCGACAACTCCAAGGTATACATTCCAGAAGTCATGTCAGACACATCGATCGTCGTTGAGCAACTGAATCGGGTCTCAAAGACACGCTTGCCAGAAACATCATACATCGTGATGGTGGTATTTAAACCATTTAGGTCACCCAACTCTACCGTGATGAGGTGAGACGCTGGGTTAGGGTAAATAAGGGCCGATAACGAGTTTCGTTCGTCTACAAATACACTTGAACAATTCGCAGAGAAGTACATCGTGGAATCAATAGCAACATATCCATTGGGGTTATTGAAAATCGGGTACCCCTCGGTATTCCACCACTCCGACGCATGCACCACATCGTCCACCGTAATACAGGTTAAATCAGGGTTGTCCGTGAAATTGGGGATATATTCAATGCCTCCCCCAGGAAAACCAGCCATGTATGCATTGAGTCCATTTGCAACATTAAGTTCAAACAATTGATTCGAATCCAACCAAATCCAAATGAGAGAACCACAAGAACTCAGGTCAAGGGATGTTAGAAGATTGTTTCCTGCAAAAAGCTGTTCCAAGTGGGGTTTGTTAAGCACATCCAATTCAGAAATCTGATTGTCAGCACACCAGACACGAACCAGTTCAGGCACGTTGCTGAGTTCCAAAACAGCAAGGGTGTTGTGCTCACAGAATACAAATTCGAGATTGGGCTTGTTGCTTAGATCTAATTCTGAAATGGCATTCCACGAACAGCTCACACCGAAAAGTGAATCGTTGAGGGTAAGGTCCAAGCTGGTGAGGCTGTTGTGGGTCACCGACATGCTTTTGAGCTGGAGATTGTTGCTCAAATCGAGGTCAGAAATCTGATTGAAATTGCAGGTCAAATTTTCCAGCAAGGTATTGTTGCTCAGATCTAGAGATGTGATGGAATTCCCAGAAGCATCAAGGAATTGAAGCGCTGTATTTTGAGACAGGTTGAGGGAATCGATTTGGCCGTTTTGGTTATAACAATCGAGATACTTCAACCAGGGAACCAAAGACATGTCCAGATACGAAATGTCACTGTTCTGCAGTTCCGAAATCGTCAACGAATCTAAAGACAAAAACCCTTCGAGCCCCGTTAAATCGTGAATGCTACTGTAGCCCAAATGAAGGGATTGAACATCCACAATATTGGTTGTAAGGACAGAATCATCTAAGACATCATCCAGATCCATCCAGATCAAGTATTGCTCAAAAGAATCGTCTGGGACATAGGTCTTTTGGGCAGAAACCCCGACATATAGAAAACTTAGAATAAGCGCAGAAAACAACCTCATGGCAAATTTATTTTGTGTCACATGTACTTAACGAGACTGCATCGCATGCCCCTTCAAAGTCTACTCAACGATAAACTTGTGGGTCTTTCCTTCTTGAGTTTGAACTGTGTAGAGTCCCTTCTCCCAGTCGCTTACATTTAAAACCCATGTGGAAACTGCGCCTGTTTCGTCCACCAATTTCCCTACAGCATCAAACACTTGAAGTGTGGACTGCTTGTTTAAGGTGATGGTTAACGTAGCACTCACTGGGTTGGGGAAAATCGAGACCGACAACGCGTCGAATTGATTCGAGACAGCCGATGTTTCACCACATGAACAGTCTTCTTGAATCACGCCAATTGTATTTCCGTCGACACAATCGTCTCCGACAAACAAACAGCTATCATCAGATTCTGTGGCAGTTTGGTCATAATTGCAGGCAGAAGAATCAGTACACCCTATAATGACAACAGCAGTAACTGAAACCGTGGCCACCATCCCACTTGCAGCATGACTTCCTATGGAGCAATCATAGTTATAGAGACCAGGCACCGTAAATGTATAGGTGCCCAAACACACGCCTGACGCATTACCAGACATCGGATTAATTGAAAATGCCTCTGGATTGTTAAAAGACTCTCCTGTTAGGGAACTTGTGATGCCATTCACATCGTGTGTTCCTGCAAAGTTCACCCACCCCACTGTCGTTCCAACGTCCACAACCAAATCTGAAGGCGTGTAAGAAAAGTTTTGGGTGGCTACTTCAATATCTGCGCCTGGACAGATGTCTTGGCCGAAACTCACCGAAGAAGCAGAAAGAAGCAGAACAAGCGCTGCAGACACAACATTCATTTTTGAGGAGATAGGCATTGTAAAGTATTTCATTGTTTTTTTATTTAATTGTTTTAATGATTTGAGGGGCACCCGAATGCTATTCAACGATGAATTTATGTGTCTCACCCGTTTGAGTCGTCACTGTGTAGAGACCCTTTTCCCAGTCGCTTACGTGTAAAGTCCAGCTTGACACTACACCTGTTTCCGCCATTAATTTTCCGACAGCATCGAACACTTTCATGGAAGATTGAGTGTTTAAAGCAAGTGTTAACGTCGAGGTCACAGGATTTGGAAAAACCCTCACTGACAGCTCTTCTAACTCATCAACAATCGTACCCTCCTCATTCTCATCACATATACCATCTCCGTCCGCGTCATTGTAGCATTCGCAATAACAATCTTCGATGTAATCACAATTGTCCTCATCGATGTTGATGAAGAATACGGTGTAGGTGGCAGGGTCAAAGAAGTCACACGCACAATCGATCACAATCATATCATACTCCTCACAAGTGTCGCAAATGCCATCTTCATCCAGATCGATGATGCAATTCCCATCACAATCGTATCCCCACTCCGCAAATTCACATGAATCGTCATCTTCTGTGGCGGTAATGTCATAATTACAGGCCAAAGGGTTCATACACCCTGACACCGAGGCAACAACTGTCACATTTGCGACCATTCCAGATCCGGCATGACCATAGGACGAACAGTCATAGAAGTAGACTCCAGGAATCGTAAATGTGTGCGTCCCGATACACACGCCCGCTTCAGTGCCGTCAACATGCGACAGATAAAAGGATTCGGGGTTGTAAAACGGTATTTGCGTAATCGAACTAATCATGCCATTGACATCGTGATATCCACCATAGTTCACCCATCCTACTGTCGTCCCCACATCCACAATTAATGCTGCCGGAGAATAAGACATGCCTTCGGCTGAAACGACAACATCTGCGCCTGGACAAATGTCTTGGCCAAATCCCATCGAAGAAGACAAAAGCAGAACGAGCGCTGCAGACACAACATTCATTTTTGAGGGTAACAAAACGTGAAGGTGGTTCATTGTTTTTTTATTTGCAATTTAAGCGGAATAATCAAGGTCGTTACTTCACTGTTTCCATTTTATCATCAATCATAACTTCATTACATCTCAATGTAATAAAGGCACAGGCCAGCGCATCATTCAGCGCATCGTGATGCTTAAATGTATATCCGAAATAATTTGCCACATTTTTTAAACCATATCCACTTTTCGAAAATTGAGGCAACGCTTTCCGTACAAGTTTTGCAGAATCTACCCATTCAACCTCGAAGCGGGGCAGGTCGTGTTTATCGCAGGCCTTGTTCAAAGCAATCCTGTCGAAAGATGTATGATGCACAACCGTATTCCCATTTAATTTCATCGCAAGCGCCTCATACAAATCGGGAAACGTAGGTGCAAACTTGACATCGTCGGGCTTGATGCCATGAACCGCAATGTTGTTGTAATTGAAATCCTCCTCAGGGTCAACGAGGGACTCCCAGGTGTCCGACACCACATCGTTGACGACAAACACAATACCGATTTGGCATATCGACGACTGACAAGGGTTTGCATTCTCAAGATCAAGCGCAATAAAATTCATAGGTTACAAGTGACGAATGGAACAAGAATTTTCCAAGCTACAAAATAAAATCATCAATGCAATAGGGGACGCCATCCATTCTCAGTCGTGTGAACAACTTCCATAAAACTAAATGAGACTAATCGATGATTTTCATTTATTTAGCGCTATATTGTATACCCTAATCGATTATTACACTTAATCATTCAATTTGACCAAGAACAACTTTTTAAATTCGACATCACTCCCATTTGCATACCAATTGGTGGTTCTATGCGTCTTATTTATTGCGAGTTCGGGTTTTTGCAAGGTGGGGTTTGGGCAATACACGCTCACAGTTGAAGCGAGCACACCTGCTGTTGCGCCAGGAACGACTTATCGTTTCTATGTTGACATGACAGATGCCACTGATCGCTTTAGTGCAATC